>CAZEFT010000019.1:0-52443 GCA_964511495.1 uncultured Algimonas sp.
CGCGTTCAGCGCGTCATCGACGCGGTCTTTACGCTCTTTCACTTCAATCTCAGTCGAACCGCCGACCTTGATAACGGCTACACCACCGGCGAGTTTCGCCAGACGTTCTTGCAGCTTTTCACGGTCATAATCAGAAGAGGTTGCTTCGGCCTGAGCGCGGATTTGCTCTACGCGGGCTTTGATGTCTTTCTTCTTGCCGGCCCCATCCACAACGACAGTGTCGTCTTTGGAGATGTGGACGTGTTTCGCTGTGCCGAGGTCTTTCAGAGAGACGTTTTCGAGCTTAATGCCGAGGTCTTCGGAAATGACTGTGCCACCTGTCAGGATGGCGATATCCTGCAACATGGCTTTGCGACGGTCACCGAAACCGGGGGCTTTCACAGCCGCGATTTTCAGACCACCGCGGAGCTTGTTCACGACCAATGTGGCCAAAGCTTCGCCTTCAATGTCTTCCGCGATGATGAGGAGCGGCTTGCCTGTCTGCACAACGGCTTCGAGGATTGGCAGCATAGGCTGGAGCGATGTCAACTTGCCTTCGTTCAGCAAGATGTAAGGATCGTCCAACTCACATTTCATCTTCTCGGCATCGGTGATGAAGTAGGGTGACAGGTAACCGCGGTCAAACTGCATGCCCTCAACAACGTCGAGTTCTGTTTCGGCTGTTTTGCCTTCTTCGACCGTGATGACGCCTTCATTGCCGACTTTGCCCATCGCTTCGGAGATCATCTCACCGATAGAGGCTTCGCCGTTCGCAGAGATCGTACCGACCTGTGCAATCTCGGAGGATTTCGTGATTTTCTTGGCTTTGTTGAGCAAGTCATTCGCGATTTCTGAGGACGCTTTGTCGATACCGCGCTTCAGATCCATCGGATTCATACCGGCGGCGACGCGCTTCAGGCCTTCGCGGACGATGGCTTGGGCGAGAACTGTCGCCGTTGTTGTTCCGTCACCGGCTTTGTCATTGGTTTTGGAAGAGACTTCGCGGAGCATCATCGCGCCGAGATTTTGATACTTATCTTCCAACTCGATTTCTTTCGCCACGGACACGCCGTCCTTGGTTGTGCGCGGGGCACCGAAAGATTTTTCGATCACGACATTGCGGCCTTTCGGGCCGAGTGTGACTTTGACTGCATTGGCGAGGATGTCCACGCCTTCTAACATTTTGGCTCGTGCTTCTGAGCCGAATTTGACGTCTTTAGCCGCCATAATAAAATCTCCTTAAGAGAGGTATAGATTGAATTCAAAAAGCCTGCACAAGCGGCAGGCCAAAAGGCGTTGGATTAACCGATCACGCCCATAATGTCGGACTCTTTCATGATCAGCAGGTCTTTGCCGTCAATCTTGACTTCCGTACCGCCCCATTTGCCAAACAAGACGCGGTCGCCTTTTTTGACATCCAGAGCAACAACTTTACCGTCTTCGCCACGGGCACCCGGGCCAACAGCCAAAACTTTACCTTCGGAAGGTTTTTCAGTGGCGGTATCAGGAATAATGATGCCACCGGAGGATTTTGTGTCTTCTTTGACACGTTCTACGACAACGCGGTCGTGGAGGGGACGAAATTTCATAGTCTCACTCTCTCTTTGTAAATTGAGTTTCTTTTCCCGTTAGCACTCCCCGCATGGGACTGCCAATGCAAGCCATGTGGGGGAGGGAAGGAGGGAGTGCAAGGGGGAGAGGTGAGAAAAATGAGGGAATTTTGTAAGCGCAGGCCGATGGGCCGTTAGGAGAGTAATAGGTTTATTATTCGCTCTTAGATTTGAGCGGAAATAGCGGCAGGATGAATTGTCTGCATTACCCCGAACGAAGTGAAACCCCGATCACAAAGCCGCGATATCGTCCTTGATGATGTTGCAATATTGGACGATTTGATGGGGGTCTTCGAATTCGTCTATTAATTCGCTCAGGATGAAATTGGATTTGATTTTAAACTCAGCCAAGTCGCGGGGTGTGTGTGTCAGGATAGAGCGGATGATAGCGTCATAATCTGCCATAAGATTATCGACGTGCTTATCATCGTTTTTCTCGATGTAAGCGAAAAGGATACGGAATGTCTTCCGTGCCTCTGCGATGGCTACTGACAAGTCCATCTTGCTAATATTTTCACTCCGTCAATTTCAGGTGATGTCCCCTTTCACCTAAACATAATTTTGTCAATAGGGCCATGCCAACCATGAGTTGTTATTGGTAAAATAATAGTAAAAAGTGTCCTTTTTGTACTGCTTTACAAGTCAGTTTCGCGTCTAAGGCGAGCAAAATTTATCCATGGCTGAATTTCAAGCTCCGCGACGAGCCGATAGGCAGAAAGGCTCACCCAGTGCAGTTTAAGAAAGTCATCATCCATGCATAGTTCAAAAAGCGAAAGATGTAAAAAAACAAGCTTTGGTGACCTACAGGTCACCATTTAAATGGTGCTTATTTGATATAGCCGAGAGCCATCGCGTTTATGACGGCGGTCACACGGGTCTGGCTGTTTGTTTTCTTCATAATGGCCTTCAAATAGACATTGATGATATGGGGGGAGATATCGAGGGCCAAAGCGATTTCGATGTTAGAAAAGCCTTCTGCTATCAAGCTCAATATTTTTTGTTCACGATCAGATAGCTTAGCTTTTTCCAGATGCCCGTCCTGTTGCATATTTTTCATTATTCGCCGAAAATGCATGTGTGCTAACTGGCATTGCAGAGCGAGTTCAGTCAAATCCGTATGGGAGGGACGAGGGGCCCCTTTTTGTTGCGTTAAAGCTACATATCCTGCGCCTATTCCAGGGTTGAAACAGGGCACAATGAGAAGACGCTTCCGGCCATCAATTTTCAAAAATTCGCACAGGCTTTGGAGTCTATCTGTGGAAACGGTCATATAGTCGGAAATATCTTCCAAAAAGCAGGGGGTTTCAATCTGACGAAAAATATCTGCAATGCGCGCTTTTCTAGCTCGAGAGATTTGGGGCCCATCTTTAAAGGATATTTCATTCTTCGCGCTGTGAGCCAGCACATCCAAGCCTGAAAATTTCTTGGCGTTCTTATCCTGTATGATACGCTGGTCAACGAGATAGCACCATTCATCATAGCCTCTCTCTTTTGCAATGTGTCCAAAGACATCACAAAGTTCATCAAATGACGATAGTGCTGTGAATGCTTGGATCATCTCTTTTATGGAAGCTTTCGATTTTAACATGGTTTTACAGACATAAGTGGGTGAAAGGTCGTATTATCAGGCGGTTGGTAGGGATCCCCATACCAGCGGGTAATCTTCGCCGGTCAATCGGTCGCCATTATTTAAGGGGTGTTCGATATAGGGCTGTTCAATCGCGCCGGGTTTGTCGAAATAACGAATATCGTCTCCGCAATAACGGAATGAGATGGCGCGGCGTGGCTTATCCATTGTGGTATTGCCGCCGGAGCCATGGACGGTCATGACATGGTGAATAATCACATCGCCGGGCTGCACGTCGAAAGACAGAATGTCATACTCATCACGATGACCTTCAATGTCTGGTGTCTTTTCATAAGGCGATGTCGGGTCAATGGATTGCGCAATTAATACGTTGGGCGCGTATGTTTTGCCCCATTTATGCGATCCGCGAATATATTCCATCGCACCATTTTCACGGCTCACAGGGTCAAGGGCGACCCAAACGATACAGCATTTCTCTCCGTCGATTTGGAAATAACTCCAATCCTGATGGAATGTTGTCCGTTGCCCCGTACCGGGCGTTTTGACAAACGTCGTGTCTTCCCAGAAATTCGTATAGCTTGTGTCCATTAACCCTGTCACGATTTCGGGCAGGGCCGAGTCTGTGGCGACGTCACGGATTTCATCATAGAAACGCCAGCCTGCTGCGTCATAGAAAAAGCGGCCTTTATCTTTACCCTTTACTTCACCTTGAACCTTATCACGGATGGGCCGCGCATCAGGATCGGTTTTCATGATGAGTTCGAGGAGTTCAATATCAAATCGGTCTGCGCCTTCAACTTCAATTCGGTCTTTATCTGACCAGACCTGCTCTTGGATATCTTCGAAGTCATAGGATGAGTAGCGACCATGCTGACCGCGCATTTGCTGGCCGACACCATATCGCAAATTGTCTATCTCCTCGGGTGTTAAAACACCGCGCAGGCAGACAACGCCATCTTGGTCATAGGTGCGTTTGTCAGCCTCGCTTAATGTCGTTTTGCGGCTCACCGCCTGTGAGTTTTTGGGTTTTGATGTGGGCAGTTGTAATCCCATGATGTGTCTCTCGATTTAGACTCTTTGGAGTCTCTTCATGAATTGTATATGCAAAACGCGTCGATATAGCTCGCCCTCTAAGGGTAGTTTTTCCTATGACGCTATTTTTAACGGGTCGGGCTTTTCAGCAAAACGCAAGGGTAGGACATAGCTCGCCACCGGTTCAAAGGTTTTCGAATATTTGCGCACACGCTCCAATCCGTCCTGATCCATTTTTGAAATCGCGGCGATATATTCTTTCTGATCATCCTCGTAATATTTCGGGAGACCCAAAGGGCGTGTTTTCCAAAGATATGTGGACAAGCCGTAGAGGCGCTTTCTGGCGAGCCAGCTGACGCTGTGAATGCCTTGTTCAATGCAATATTCATTTACGGCTTGGGTGATTAACATCCATGCCTTCATGAATTCTTTTTGCGACTTACCTTTGCGCTCCACGAGGTAACGCGAATATTCGTAAATCGTCTCGGATTGCGGTGCTCCGCCCTCGCACATATCGGGAAAGACTTCGCTCAGTAAATGCGGACGGGTTGAGGGATTTAACCGGCCGCAGGCTCCGACACTGCCGTCATCATTGAAATAGAGCATATAGACCGTGTCAGGGTAATCAAATTCGTCTATATCACGTCCGTTTTCGTCGATATCAATGCGCCATCCCATTTCTTCGACCGCGGCTCTGTAACGCATTTTGAACATGTCTTCGAGCGCATCGGAATATAGTTCGCGGTTCTGTTTTGTGACTACATGAATCATATCTGCCTCCATCTAAGATAGTGATACAGGCGTGCAATTTTCGCGCCTATACCCAGAATTGGGTATAGACAGGCATAATGTTTTCTCAGGTCGATTGTCGTGTATTCTAATGCGGGAAGCGGGCCAGTCTATTTTTAGGTGAAAATCTGCCCTGATTTGATAGCCAGCGTGACGGCATGAGCGCGATTGGCTGCATTCATTTTGCGCGCGATATTTTTCATATGTTGGGCGACGGAATGCTCGCTAATGCCGAAAATCGTTGCGACTTCCCAATTTGTTTTCCCCGCAGCAACAAAGGTCAGGACATCGGTCTCGCGTTTGGTCAACATCTCCGGAGACGGATCATCCAGAATGTCCAAAAGTCGCAAAATATGTGTGTAACAATGAATGGACACCATTTCGAGGCGGGCAATATCGTCCTCTGACGGGATGTCTTTTTCAAACCCGATAGAGATAATACCTTCGGGTAAATCTCCGGCTTTAATGGGAATGGCAATGCCGACGGGCGAACTATATTTGCGCCCTTCATCTAATATGCGTTTACCAAATTCTGTGGCCTCTTCATAAGCCGCGTCCCAATCAAAGGTCCGATTATGTTGTAGAGCGTATTTCGAAATTGGATCATGGAGAATATAATTGCCGTCAATCCAGCGTTTTTGCCATTCTTCGGGCCAATCAGCAAAACCGAAAGCGGTAATGTTTTGTCCTTCCAATACAGGATTAACAATGCGTCCGATCAACAGGGACGTGCCGCCAAATTTATGTGTGAGTGTGCGAAAGGCCTCAAAAGCCTTTTTTGCCGTCTCTTGAGCCTCGATTTCATCAATGACTTCAAGAAGATTGCCCATCTGTCCGGATTGATAACCCATCACATCCAATTCTCTTCACGAGTTCTACCTTAGGCTCAAAATCATGTTTCGTCTATGGATGAGCGCTTTTATTATAAATATTATACCCGTTCGGGGTGCGACATATGCAACCCCAAAATTGAATGGCCTGATAACAGCTTCGGTTGTTTATCTCATCACCGCGATTCATTAGTCTATTTTCATGCAACTCGTCAGCGATCATATTTTGGAAGAGACGCGTTACAACACGCCTAAATATGTGGAAATTTATCCCCGTATGGCGTCAGAACCGCTTAGCCGTCCTTCTGATTTTATGGCCGGACATCCTTTTGCCCATTACCGCCAATTGCGGGAGGAGGCGCCTGTTGCTTGGACGGCACTGCGCGGAAAGATGCGGGGATTTTGGGCCGTCACGCGCTATGAAGATATTAAAACGGTGGAATTAAATCCTGATATTTATTCCTCTGAACGCGGCTCGATTAATATGGCTTTGCCGCCAAAACATTTGCGGTTCCCGAAGAAGCTCATGCCTGCCGCGATGAACAGCCTGATCAATTTGGATGCACCGCGCCATATGGAATTGCGTCTGCAACAAAAAGATTTTTTCATTCCGCGCTATGTCGCCACTTTGAAAGAACGGGTCGGCGCGCATATTGATGGTTTGCTGGATAATCTGGAAGCAGAGGCCAAAGCGCATGACGGCGTCGCCGATTTTGCAAAAATATTTTCCGAGAAATTACCGCTCTTTACGCTTTGCGAAATGCTCGGTGTAGATGAGGCGGATCGCCCCAAAATTACGCAATGGATGCATTACCTGGAAATGGCGCAGCAAGTGGTCGCTTCGCCGTGGGGGACTTTCGTCAAAGACCCGCTTTTCATCCCGCGCTATATCAAAAATGTAAACGCTATGTTTGAATATGGCGAGCGGGTCATGGCCGATAGGCGCGCCAATCCACGTGATGATTTATTGACCGTGATTGCTCAAAGCACATTAGGTGGTGAGGCTCTGCCACAGGATTATCTCGACGGGTCTTGGTTGCTGATTATTTTTGCCGGTAATGATACAACACGAAATTCGCTATCTGGAACCCTGCGTTTATTGACGGAAAACCCCGAACAGCAGCAGTCCCTATTAGACGACCCGAACCTTATTCCAAAAATGTTACAAGAAGCGTTACGCCTTGTCTCTCCGGTAATCCACATGCGCCGAACGGCGCTCTCTGATACTGTGCTGAACGGACAGAAAATCGCCAAAGATGAAAAAGTCATACTCTGGTTCGGGGCCGCCAATCGTGATCCGGATGTGTTTCCTGATCCCGACCGATTTGATATTTTGCGCGACAACGCCGCCAAACATTTCGCTTTCGGTCACGGCCCGCATAAATGTCTCGGCAGTCGTATAGCGCTGATGCAGTTAGAACTGGCCTATCGGAAAATACTGGATCGCTTCCCGAACATCCATTGGACAGGTGAGCAAAGCATAGCACCCAATAGTTTTGTTCACGCCATTTCCAGTTTGAAAGTGCGTTTGCGCTAAGGCTTGCTTTTATCGTCAGGCTGAAAACTCTCCGCAGCATGGCTTGCCCCTTGCGCCGCATCTGCTATGACGCGGGAGATTTGATTTTCACGATGAAGGAACAGCCATGGCAGGCCATTCAAAATGGGCGAATATCCAGCACCGTAAAGGGCGTCAGGATAAGCTTCGCTCCAAATTATTCTCCAAACTCGCCAAAGATATTGCGATTGCCTCTAAGATTGGCGGCCCCGATCCGGACATGAACCCGCGCCTGCGTTTGGCTATCGCCAACGCCAAAGGCCAATCCATGCCGAAGGACAATATTCAGCGTGCAGTCGATAAAGGCGCAGGTGGTGAAGGCGATGATTACGAGGAAATCCGTTATGAGGGCTTTGGGCCGGGCGGTATCGGGTTCATCGTTGAAGCCAGTACGGATAATAAAAACCGCGCCGCGATGGAAGTGCGCACGGCCTTTTCTAAAAATGGTGGCAATCTGGGCGAGACAGGCTCTGTGGCATTCATGTTCGACCAATTAGGCAAAATTGAATATCCACTCGCCGTCACAGATGAAGACAGTATGATGGAAGCGGCCATCGAAGCCGGAGCCGAGGATTGCGAAAGTGACGAAGAAGCCGAAGATCAATGGGATGAGTATGAGCCTGTGCACACAGTTTGGACAGCGCGTGATGATTTGGGCGCGGTTGCGGCGGAATTAGAAAAGAAATTCGGTGAAGCCAAATCTGTGAACCTTGTCTGGAAAGCTCAGAACGAAATCGACAACCCTGATAATGCCGCTGCGGTTATGCGCCTCAATGATGCCCTAGAAGATGTCGATGATGTCTCCAACGTCTTCCACAGTTTTGCCATGACGGATGAAGCGCTCGCGACATTGGAAGATGACGACGCGTAACTCTCCATCTGATGGTATGAGATAAAAAAGGCGGCCTTTGAGCCGCCTTTTATTTTTACCTGTTGTTTTAATCCAAGTCGGATGCGGAATGGCGTTCCAAAACCCGCTCTTCTTCGGGGCCCCAGGCACGGTTGACGCGCCGCCCTCGCTTCACTGCTTCACGGTTCCCGACTTGCTCTGTCCAACGTAGGACATGTTTATAGTCTTGAACTTGGAGGAACTCTCCTGCTTCATATAGATTGCCGAGGGCGAGTTGGCCGTACCAAGGCCAGATTGCCATATCAGCGATGGAATACTCATCGCCTGCGAAATACTCATTCTCGGCCAGATGACGATCCAAAACATCCATTTGGCGTTTCACTTCCATAGCAAAGCGATTAATGGGATATTCCCATTTCTCAGGTGCATAAGCGTAAAAATGTCCGAACCCGCCGCCCAAATAAGGGCCGCTGCCCATTTGCCACATCAACCATGACATGGCTTCGGTGCGGGCAGAGACATCTTCGGGCAAGAAGGCATTAAATTTAGTGGCAAGGTAATGCAGAATAGAGCCGCTTTCAAAAACGCGTTGAGGCGGGTTCGTGCTGTGATCCATCAAAGCAGGAATTTTTGAATTGGGATTGACGTCAACAAAGCCGCTGGTGAATTGGTCACCTTCTTGGATATTGATAATCCACGCATCATATTCCGCGCCTTTATGGCCTGCAGCCAAGAGCTCTTCGAGCATGATCGTGACCTTCACCCCATTAGGCGTGGCGAGAGAATAAAGTTGTAATGGATGTTCGCCTACGGGCAGGCCTTTCTCGGATGTCGGGCCAGCAATGGGGCGATTAATATTGGCAAATTTTCCGCCGGAGGATTTGTCCCATGTCCAAATCTTGGGAGGTGTGTAGCTATCAGTCATAATATGTCTCTTTGTTTGAGAAACCTAAGTTTGAACACAGGATGTAAGAGAGGGATAGGACGGTTCAAGCCCGGCTCGCGTCACGAAAAGGTGAATGCTATTCATTGTCATAACGCGAACGATCCCAAATTTGATTAAAGGGCAGGCTCCGCCCCGAAGATTGAACCACCATGAGATGTTCGCGAGACAACTCGCGCGGGCCGTTCACCCCACAGGCATGGGCGATAATTTCGACTTCCTTGCGGATGCTTTTAACATAATTGCGAACCCGAACGGCTTTATTGGAAGGATCAAGGCCACGTTGAAGGCGCGGATTATGGGTGGTGATGCCGGTCGGGCAGGTGTTTTTATCGCATTTCAGGGCTTGAATACAGCCGAGCGCAAACATGAATCCGCGTGCGGCATTGACGAGATCAGCACCCGCACAAAAGGCCCAAGCCACATCTGCAGGCGTAATGAGTTTCCCGCTCGCAATGAGCGTGACTCGGTCACGTAAGTCATATTCCCGTAAGAGATCATCCATCAGCGGTAAGCTCTCGCGTACGGTCAAGCCGGTATTGTCAATCAAAGAGAGCGGCGCGGCTCCTGTACCGCCGTCACCGCCATCCACGACGATATAATCCGGGGCACTGTCCTTGCCGCGCTTCTGAATGGTTTTGAGCAGGTCAATAATAGGGATGGGATTGCCAAGGCAGAATTTAATACCGGTTGGACGTCCAGAGACTCGGCGAACCTGCGCAATCAAATCTAGCAATTCGTCGGGTGTTCCCGCATCTACATGGCGATTGGGCGAAATGGCGGCTTGTCCTTCGGGGATGCCCCGAATATCGGCAATTTCTGCGTTGACCTTTTCAGCCGGTAAAATGCCACCTTTGCCGGGCTTGGCCCCTTGGGACAGTTTTATTTCAATCATGCGAATACGTGGATTTTCACATATTCTGCGTAATTTCTCTTCGTTGAGTGTGGCATCGTCGTTCCGCGCGCCAAACTTCGCCGTGCCAAGTTGATAGACCAAATCGCATTGACCTTCGAGGTGAAACGGGGACACGCCACCTTCTCCTGTGTTCAAATAACAGCCTGACATACAGGCCCCATGTGAAAGAGCTTGAATTGCGGGTTTGGACAGACTGCCATAACTCATGGCGGAAATATTGAAAAAGCTCTTCGGGGTATATGGATGTGCGGTGTCACGACCAATGATGAAAGGCTGCTTATTTTCATCTTCTTCGTCTAATTTCGGAAATAGACCATTCGCGAAAATCGGTGTGCCGGGCGAGAGGACTTTCGTCGAACCGAAAGGCACAACATCCGCCCCATGCTCTGAGACTTCGTTCACCCATTCGCGTTCCGCGCGGTTAAACGGCATCTCCTCCCGATCAAGGGCAAAGAAATATTGGCGGAAAAATTCGCCGAGTTTCGAAAATAATGTTCGGAAGCGACCAATAACAGGGTAATTGCGTCTGATTGTACTTTTGGTTTGTGTGATATCGATCACAAATAAAACAGCAGCAATAACAACACAAAGGCCAATCGCAAAAAGAAAGAGCGAGCCCAAAAGATTGAGCCCGCGCATGGCAAAGCTCGTCGCATTCTCCATCATGGTTGGTTCGGAAAGCACACCTTCCGCCAAAAGCGGGCGTGAAACCCAAAAAGTCATCAAAGTCATAATGCCTCCCTCATAGGCCGCAACTATGCGCGGAAGACAGAGGGGCGGCAATATTAAAAATTAAATCGATTTATCAACACTGTTAAGGAATCCAGATATCTCCCTATATTCGAACGACTAGCATGGCATTGACATAGTCTCAAAGGTCAAGCCTGTCGGTTTGTGAAGTCTGAGAAATTATGTTTTAAGTCTTCCAAGAGGAGGGAAGAGTGGTTTCAAGTGATTAGGCAGCAAATAACAGTTTTAGAAACACAGCCGGATGGTGATTTACTGAGGGCGTATATGCCCAAAACGGGGTTCTGTGTTTTTTATGAAAGGCAGACGAACCTTTATTATTTAAACGCTTCTGATGGCGATCACCCAAAGCGTCCAAATTTTGGGAGTCCAGCCGGTTACGAAACCGTTTTGAAATATAAAGCCTCTTACGATCTCGACATCCTAAAGCAATTTGTGCGGCAACAGATTAAAGCCGGCGCTCTTTACAAATATCAATTCGATACTGACATTGTACAAGATGCTCTGTTTTTAAGTGATACATTTCAGACTCGTGTATTTTGTGCCTATCATGACGATGAAGATACGGATTGTGTTGCGTTGTGTAATAAAGGATTTTTAGAAAAATTATGTTTCTCCGCAGCCTCAAGCGATGAGTCTGAGAGCGAAGCTGATTATTTTGAAATCATATATAGGCAGGGCGAAATGCCACGATTAGAGTTAGAACAGAACACTTTTCAGGGTTATGATAGCTTATATCAAAGAGAGTTTTTATCTTACTTTGGAAAGCCTGCGCCGGATCTCTCCTCTTTTGGCCAACCTAAGCCCCCTCAACACACCCTGAAACCAACCGATTTAGCGCGCCTATATGGACAGTTTAAACGCGTAGACTTTGAAGAAAACCGAACATCCCCTGCGCTTGAGAAGTATTACGGTATTCTGGATATGACATTGAAAATTATATTGATACCGTTTCTCGTAATGGCTGTTTTGGTGATGTCTATCCGTGATGATCTGCTACATAGAAAGGGTCGGTCGAAATAAATGCGTGACATTCTTTTTCGCTGTGACCTGTGATTTGGGGACTTCGGGCTAGAACGTTTCGCGTTGTGAGCCAAAATTACTGTTTGACCGTGATGACGCCTAAGCTTTTTGCGATAAAAAAGAGCTGTCGTGGTTTATGGATTGTTATGCTTTGGCCCGCTATGAACGGGGAGGGGTATTGAATATGAAGATTTTTTTCATCACGGTTTTGTCCGTTTTTTTGATATTTATTGGTGCAGCGATTGCGGGCTTTCTCATGCCCGCCTCTTTTTCTGTTGAACGCTCAACCGTGATGGAGGCCTATAGTGATGATGTGTTTCCATATTTAGGGAATTTGGAAAATTACAAAGATTGGTCTGCTCTCAATCATAAATTAGGCAATACGGCGCTTATCACAGGTGGAGCGGATGACGGAACCGGTCAGAGCCAGGCGTGGAAAAATGGGCCAAAGGGCTATGAATTTGGCAGTCGTGAAATCGTTCAATCCCAATCCGGAGAGTTTGTACAGATCAACCTCAATATTGCTGGTCAAGACAGCCTCATGACCCATGCTATGACGGCCAATACAGACGGCACGGTTACAGTGTTAAGCCTGCATGAAATTCCACAACCGGGTTTTCCTTTTGTCGGGCGGTTGCGTCGCTATTTGGTGAAGTCATCTTATGAGGCAGAAATGGATGAGGCCTTGGAGCGGTTAAAGACGCAAGTCGAAGCTAGTGTGACGCGTGAGAGCCAAGGCTAAAATCAAGTCCATAGGCTAAACCAAAGCCAAGGTGAGCTAAGGTTCAGGGTCTTCCGTTTCCTCTTCCGGTAAAGGTTCGGGAAAGTTTTCGCGTAACATCCAATTTGGAACCGTTCTGTCCTCGGGTTCTTTAAAGACATCACGCAGACGGTTTTGATCTTCTTGGACAATAACCGGTTTGTTGAGGAATTCTCGGTCAAAGCTGACTTCGGGGCCATCATCCAGAATTGTGGTGGAGGGCCCGCCATTGTTAAACGAATTATCCCCTAATGGGACGACCCAAATATTCTGCCCGCCACCAATCACGCCGCCCTCTGCACGGGCATTGCCCATCGTCCGCGGTTTCGGGCCACGGTCTGTTCCGGTTCCCGCCATGCCATCAAAGCTCTCAAACCCCGTGCTATCGCGCCCGCGATGTTTGCGGACATATTCGGGACAGTCTTCATGAGAGCGCGTATTTTCACGACACCGCATATCAATGATAAGGCCATCATAGCCTTCGCCCGGTGTCGTGCTGGGGGTCAACGTCCAACCTTTGGCACCGGGGGCTGTACGGCGTGTCCCACCACCGGGAATGGCTTCATTGCCGCCGCCTGACCGTGGCCCAGCAATCGTCGGGCCGCCCCGGCCCGGATTAGGCGGGTTTAGGCCAGAAGGCTGGCGCAATAATTGTTCCATCGGATTGGATTGTGATTGCGGTATCGCGGTTTCCGTTTCCTCAGGAGTGGTCGGCGCATCGGGGGAGGCCAATATGGTGGGTGCTGTCGTGATCGTTTCCGGTTCTGTCGGTATAGGTTCTGAGACATCAGGAGGATCAATCGTCTGTGGGCTAGGCGGTATGACCTCAGGCTCAATGACGGGGGCAGGGGCTAAAGGTAAAGGTGTTTCAGGTATTTCTTCGGGTAAAGGTTCAGGCGCGATAACGGGTCCGGGCGTGGGCGGCTCTTCCACGGGTTGAGGCGTGACGAGCGGAGCGTCTTGTATTTCAGGCTCAATAATTTCTGGTTTGATAGGATCGGGCAGTAGCGGTTCCTCAGCGACGGGCGCATCAGGCACAGAATTGTCTATGATAGGGGCATCGGGAATGGGGTTTTCTATCACCGGCGCATTAGGAATAGGATTTTCGACAACGGGTTCAGGGCTGGGTTCAATAACGGGCTCAGGTTCGGGCTCAATGATAGGCTCCGGTTCTATCACGGGGGCAGGAGGACTCTCGGGCTCGGGATCCGGAAGAGGTTCCGGTTCGACGACGGGTTCCGGCTCAATAATGGGTTCGGGTTCAATGATTGGTTCAGGCTCTATAACAGGGTCAGGTTCGATGAGCGGCTGAGAGATAATCTCCGGCGGGGTTTCAACCGGTTCAGGTTCAGGTTCAGGTTCTGGCTCTGGCTCTGGCTCAGGAATAGGCTCCGGCTCTATAACGGGTTCAGGGTCAGGAATAATTTCCGGTTCTTCAACCGGCGGTGGGATCACAGGTTCAGGCTCTGGCTCGGGTTCAACTTGAGGCGGCGGGATAGGGGTCGGTGTTGGCTCCGGTTCGGGTTGAGGTCTCGGCTTGGGTCTGGGGTTTACAAGCGGGGCCGGAGTGGCCGGGCGCATAACTTCGGGTTCTGGTGCCGGGGCCGGTTCTTCTGGTGCTGTCGGGTCAAAGGTCACGATCTGCACCGGTAAAATTTCCGGCTCATCAGGTTTTAAGTCCGGTACAATAAAATTGGTGGAAAGGATGAAAAACAATCCAAGATGAACGGCAAAAACCGATGCGATGATTGAGGTGACGCGTTGAGCATCATCCTGAAAAAAATCGGCTATCAGGTCATCATCTAAATAGGGAGAGAATCGCACGCCGGGATGGGCGTCAACCGCATCAGCATAATCCGGGTCGGTATAATATGTCACTGACCCGTTCACGCGTAAGACAACCCTTAACCCACACCGCAAAAAAGCGGCTTCTTAAAAAGCCTTAGGCGGAAGTCAAAGAGTCGCCAAGGGGGCGCAAGCAGATGACAGGGGATTTGGAGGTTAAATCTTGGTCAGATAACAAACTCCCAAAGGGCCAAAACGGCTTAGGCGACCAGTATAACCAAGGCTGAGAACAAGCACACCAAACCCAAAACGGACTTTTCAAAACTATAGTGATACATGACACGCTCCTTTGTTCGGACAGGGTCTCACTAAGCAGGAATTGAGACGGGAATAGGGCGGAAACGGGGTCAATCCTTGATGATATTCTTACAAATCAGTCAGTTTGGATCATTTGTTTGTGGCATAAGTGGCGGGGTCTGAACATCGTCGCGCTTGCGATTACGTATCAAAATGATCGCAATTCCGGACAGTGCCAAAAGGCCTCCGGCCACTAGTTTTGGGGTCAGAGGTTCATCCAAAATCCATGCCGCCGCACCGACACCTATGACGCTCATCATTAATCCGGACGGGGCTACTGTATGCATGGGCAGGCGTTTAAGCAGCCAGTAATAAGCGCCATGCGCGACGATGGAGGCCAGGACTGCGGAATATAAAACCGCGCCGAGAAAAGCGAGACGTGTGTCAGGGGCGAGAGCCCGACTTTGGCCATCTTCCAAAATTAAAGTGGCTGGCCAAAGTACGAGACTGCCGACGGTGGCAAACCAAAACAGTAATCCGAGAGGGCCGACCTCTTTGACTTTCTTCACAATAATGGCGCCGACAGCTTCGGAGAATGCCGCCCCAATCAGGCAGAGAATACCCAGAAAATAATAAGGCCCCGCGGTTTCCGCGGGCTTGGCTGAGGCAATCACAAGAACCCCACCAAAAGCCATCGCAATACCCAAACTGCGCCATAATCCAACTTTCTCCTTAAAGATAATCACGGAGAGAAGAATGGAAAACGGAACATACATTTCGATGGTGATGGCAGCGGCGGAAGCAGTGGTAAGATCCAGCCCTGTAAAGAGAAAAAGATAATTAAATGCGCCAAAGCCAAGCCCGCCCAGTAAAATCCATTTCATCTGCCCTGTGTGCCAACGCATCCAAGGTAAGGTCAGGCAGGCAACGAGGGTGATACGGACGGCGGCATAGAAAAGCGGGTCGATGGCTTCACCCAAAGCGAGTTTTATGACTACAAAATGGAATCCCCAAATCGTACAAACAATCAAGAGAGCGCAAAATTCTTTCAGACTCATTTCGCGCTCTCTTTTCTTTTACGAATGACTTTCAGACGCTGACTTTAACTCAATTCGCCTTCTGCGTAGATTTTGTCTGTAAATAGGAATAGGGAGTTTGTGAATGTGAAAATCGGTTCTAATTTCGGCCCGGTGTTTTTAATGTGGATGAATGACCGATATGACGTCTCTCTCTAAGTCTATTGAATCCATCGCGCCGTCTGCGACGATGGCTATCACCCAACTTGCGCGAGACTTAAGGGCGCAGGGGCGTGACATTATCGGTTTGTCATCGGGCGAATCCGATTTTGACACACCCCGCCATATCGGCGAAGCCGCGATGAAAGCCATTAAGGACGGGGAGACGCGCTATACGGCTGTTGACGGCATCCCTGAACTAAAAGAGGCGATTGTCGAGAAATTCCAGAGGAATAATCACATCGATTATTCTCCTGCTGAAATTAATGTCTCTCCGGGCGGTAAAGCTGTCATTTACAATGCTCTCGCCGTGACCCTGAATAAGGGGGATGAGGTCATTATCCCGACGCCCTGTTGGGTGTCCTACCCCGGCATGGTGCAGCTTTTGGGCGGGACGCCTGTGCGCGTGGCTTGCGATAGTAAAGTCAATTTCCGCTTAACGGCCGAGGCTCTGGCCGCCGCTATTACACCCCAAACAAAGTGGCTTATGCTCAACTCCCCGTCCAACCCTACGGGTTCGGCCTACAAGGCGGATGAGTTGCGCGCGCTAGCCGAGGTTTTGCGGGAAAATCCTCATATTCTCGTTTTGTGTGACGATATTTATGAGCACCTTATCTATGATGATTTTGAATTTGCGACGCTGGTTTCGGTCGCGCCTGACTTGAAACCCCGCACTGTGACGATGAATGGTGTTTCAAAAGGCTATGCCATGACCGGGTGGCGGATTGGTTATGCCGGAGGGCCAACCTGGTTGATCAAAGCCATGGCAAAATATATGGGGCAAACCACGTCCAACCCAACGTCCATTTCGCAATGGGCCGCTTTGGCAGCCTTAAGAGGACCACAGAATTTTATCGAAACAGCGCGTCAAGCCTATGACGCTCGCCGCCATGATGTCGTCGCGGCGATTAACGCGGTGCCTGGCTTATCGTGTCGAATGCCGGAAGGGGCTTTCTACGCGTTTTTCGATTGCCGCGCTTATTTAGGAGAAGGTGGTTTCGATCAGGATAACGATTTCGTCAAAGCCCTCTTGCAAGAAGCAGGTGTGGCACTGGTTCCGGGTTCGGCCTTCTATGCGCCAGGATTTGTGCGTCTGTCATATGCGGCAGATCCGGTGGTTCTGGACGAAGCCTGCGCGCGTTTACATGATTTTTGTCTTCGTCAGTCTGTTTGAGCTTTTCTCAAATCTATTAACGGGTTCTCAAATTAATTAACTCTGAAAGACCGGTGCAGCGCTTCCTAAGCTGACATTGCTTTTGTACCGCCTTGTACCGCGCTGAGATGATAACCGATCCGATCAAATAATTCGGTTTGTTTGACCGGTTTTGTCAGGAAGTCATCCATACCCGCATCCAGACAGGCTTGGCGGTCATTCTTGAGGGCATGACCCGTCAAAGCAATGATGGGTGTGTGGTGCAGCTTATTGTCGGCTTGATATTTCTTGATGGTTCGGGAGGCTTCATAGCCGTCCATCACGGGCATGGACACATCCATGACAATAACCGGGAAACGATCAGGATCTGCTTCATATATATCGACGGCTTCTTTGCCATTATTGACAAAAAGCGGCTGATAGGGTGAGTCTGCGAGCATGAGGCGCACCACGTCTTGGTTCAGCGGGAAGTCTTCGGCAAATAGAATTTCCGTTTTTCCGTTGTCCAATGTGCGCGGGCCGGTTCTGGCGGGAGTCTGCGCGCTGTCTTGGTCATCAGTTGTTTGTGACGTGGGCTCACCCTCCTGCTTGGCCTCATCTTGAACAGCATCGACGTTGAGTAAGTTTTCCAAAGTTGCATCTTCTGCCGAGTCAGACGTGTCTTGGACTGTGTTATTTGTCTCTTGGGTTTTGACTGTCTCATTGTCTTCGCGGAAGGCCAACTCGATATCAAAGGTATCTCTGCGGCCGCGACTGCTGGGCAATAGTTCTACACTTTGTTTTACCGATGTGGTGTCCAGAAGTTGTTGTTCTGAGAGGGACACAAGCTCGACTAAGCTTTGATGCAGGCGTGACTCCCTGACAGGCTTAATCTGATGCCCGAAAATGCCCAAATCATTCAAATCGCTTGTTGAAACGGTCGGATCACAGGAGGAAACCATAATAATCGGCGGAACATTGACGGTGTCATTTTGCGAGACCATCTGCGCCCATTCAATCCCGTTAACGCCGGGCATCAGGTAATCCAACATGACAAAGTCAAAAGTCTGACCGGAGGCTTGGCTTTGTTTCAATTTCTTCAAGGCTTCGACGCCGTCTTCTGCGCTTACAGACTCGATACCCCAACTGGCCAATTGTTCGGAGAAAATCTGCCGATTGATTTTGATGTCATCAATGATTAGGGCTCTCTTTCCCGCCAAAGAGGCGGTATTGAGTGGTTTCTGCTTCACTTCTGTGTTGATCGGTAGAGGGATTTGCACAGAGAAGACTGAGCCTTGCCCAAATTCTGATGTGATTCCTACACGACCGCCCATCATTTCAGTAATGCTTTTCGTGATGGCCAGTCCTAAACCTGTTCCGCCGTAAACACGGGTGGTGGACCCATCTGCTTGAGTGAATTTATCAAAGATATGTTCAAGTTTGTCTTCGGGGATACCAATCCCGGTGTCTTCAACACTTAATTTTATGATGCAATGTCCGTCGCGCGGATCAGAAATCTTGGCTCTGATGGCCACGTGACCTTCACTCGTGAATTTGATGGCATTGCCGACCAAATTCGTCAGAACTTGGCGGATACGACCGCCATCCCCGATGAAATGGCGTGGTAGATTGGGTGCATAATCAATGATGAGCTCAAGCCCTTTGTTCTGAGCATTTGCAACCAGTAAGGATGTGACATCACTAATCGCGTCTTTTAAATCAAAGGGCACAGGGTCTAATTCCAAAGCCCCGGCTTCGATTTTCGAGAAATCCAGAATGTCATTGATAATCGTTAGAAGAGCCGAGGCGCTGTTGTTAATGACATTAACAAATTCTTTTTGGCGCGGATTAATGTCTGTATTGGCTAATAATTCAGCCATACCCAAAATGCCATTCATTGGCGTCCTGATTTCATGGCTCATATTGGCAAGGAATTCAGATTTGGCTTTGCTGGCTGCGATGGCATTGTCTTTGGCTTTCTCCAAAGCCATTTCCTGTCGCTTATAGCGCGTATTGTCTTTGACAAAGGCCCAAATTTGCAAAGGTCGTCCCGACGGATCACAAATCAATTCCGCTGTAGTTTGGTGCCACCGCAAATTGCCTTTATGGGTACGGGAGCGTCCAATCACATCAAATTTGCCGCCATTTTTGACCAGATTGGTCATTTGCTCTTTAAACGTTTCTTTGTCGGCGTCTTCGACGATTGAAAGAATACCATGTTTACGGATTTGGTTGATTTTCTCTTTTCCGAAATAGACTTTCAGGGAGCGACTAAATTGGTATTTCTTTGTTTTGAAACTATAGGTCCAATAACCCGCATTACCGATCGCGAGAGAGCGTTCAAGAATTTGTTCTTTTTCGACGAGGTCTGATACATCTTCAGAAATTGATATAGTAAAATTACCGGGCAGGTTTTTACGGACATGGTGATGGGTTGTGCCGTCGCCTAATTGAACCAATCGGCGCTTGATCATGCCTTCAGATGTTTCTGCCTTCGCTTGGTCTTCGGACGATAATTTGTTCTTCTCGACAATTTCCTGCGTCAACATTCCATTTTCGAACATCAATTCATGACAGCGAGAAAGGTGGTCGCCCACGCCTAATTCACTAGGGGTAATATTAAGTTGCCGATAAGCTTCGTCAGACATGAATTGATAGACAAGATTTTCATCCATAATAGCAACGCCGACATCCAAATGGCGGCATAAAATATCAAGGAATTGGTCTCTATATTCAGGCGCGATCTGTCGTTCGATATCATTTTGCATATCTGCGATAGACAGGGGAGAATTGTCGGTCATTTTACCGCCTAAACATCATTATCTATTATCCTAAACCAAATCCGACTTCCTTTTGGGCGATTTAGGTTAACAAAGCCCAAAAAAAAGCCGGGTTTGCAAAAAGATGCAACCCGGCGGAAGTCTTCGCATTACAAATCGGGGAGAACTGTAAGCGGTATAAAAACAGGGCCACAAAGGGGGAGGACGTCGCCGTGTTTCGTGGACTATATCTAATCACTAATTCTTTTTTGAGAACCGACAGTGCCGCAAAGGACCTATGCAAAAACGCATAACTGGTTGAAAATGCAACTATTCAAAAGACGTGAGCCCATATATTACACCAGACATTGCAAATGGGAGGAGCTTAATTGTCTTTGGGAACAGCCCATTGTCGCGTAACTCTTTGTAAAAATTCACGAAATACCTTTGCGCGTACCGACCCTCGTAATTCCGTGGGATAGACAAAGAACAGCTCATATGGTTCGCCTGAGACTTTAGGCAGGATTTTGACAAGTCGCCGGGATAGCACAGTCATATAGTCTGGAAGGCCTGCCAGACCGATACCGGCCTCGGCTGCGCGCATAATGCCGTGTAGGTTATTGACACTCAGCACAGGCTTGCGCGGCGTATCGGTTCCTGCCGATAAAACCCAATTCGCGCTATTGAGGTTTTTGGGAATAAGGTCGCCAAATGCAACAATCGCGTGATTATCCAAATCTTCGGGTGATGTCGGTGCGCCGTGATTCGCCAGATAGCTGTGACTGGCATAAATACTTTGCGTGATGATCCCAAGCTTGCGTTCAATTACATCCCCTTGGGTCGTCGGCCAAGGGCGAAGCGCGCAATCCACATCAAAAGCCGACAGATCATGCTCTTCATCTTCGAGGAAGAGTTGAACATCGATATCCGGATACATTTCCATAAATTCCGGCAAAACCGATGTCAGCCAGTTCGATCCGAGTGAGATCGGCGAGGAAACACGGAGCAAGCCCTGTGGTTTTTGTCGGCTATCTAATAAAGATGATCGCGCCAAAGCGACTTTATGCGCCATATCCTGCGCGGCTTTGTAAAGGATGTGCCCTTGCTCGGTTAGGGTCAGGCCACGTGCATGGCGATGGAACAAGCTGATATCTAAATCCTGTTCCAATGCCGTGATTTGGCGTGAGACCGCAGATTGAGAGATACGCAATGTATCGGCTGCGGCGGTTAAAGAGCCGTGCTCCGCCGCCGCATGAAAGGTTTTCACCTTATCCCAATCGAGGGAGTTGGGCATTTATTCGGCGGCTTCCACGACGGGCTCGGCGACAGCGTGTTCTGCGAGAAAGCGTTCAGCTTCTAATGCGCCCATACACCCTAGACCCGCCGCCGTAACGGCCTGACGATAAACTTCATCCGACACATCGCCTGTTGCGAAAACACCCGGGATATTCGTCGCGGTACTGTCAGGGGCGGTGGTAATATATCCACCTTCATTCATATCGACATGGCCTTTGAAAATGGAGGTCGAAGGTTTGTGTCCGATTGCGATAAATACACCATGTGTCTCACGGGTGAAAACCTCACCGGTTTTGACATTTTTCAGGCTGACTCCCGTCACGCCAAGTGGGTCTTCATCGCCCAATATTTCTTCCAGCGTCGTATCCCAAAGGATTTCGACCTTTTCATTGTTGAAAAGTCGCTCTTGCAGAATTTTCTCTGAGCGGAGGCTGTCGCGGCGATGGACGAGCGTAACTTTGGAGGCGAAATTCGTAAGGAAAAGGGCCTCTTCCACAGCTGTATTGCCGCCGCCGACAACAACAACTTCTTTGCCCCGATAGAAAAATCCGTCACAAGTGGCACAGGCTGATACGCCAAAACCTTGAAATTTATCCTCGGACGGCAAGCCCAACCATTTGGCTTGCGCGCCTGTCGCGATAATAACTGCATCCGCCGTATAGACTGTCCCGCTATCGCCGTTCATTGTGAAAGGCCGCTTGGAAAAGTCGACATCAATAATGGTGTCTTCATGGAAAGCCGTACCGAATTTCAGCGCATGCTCTTTGAATTTATCCATTAACTCAGGGCCCATAATTTCAGGAAAGCCCGGATAGTTCTCAACGTCCGTGGTGATGGTCAATTGTCCGCCGGGTTGTAAACCTGCCACAATCCCCGGTTCCAACATGGCACGGGCCGCATAGACCGCTGCCGTATAGCCGGCCGGACCGGAACCGATAATCAAGACTTTATGGTGAACTGTGTCGCTCATGAGGCACTCGCAAAT
This sequence comes from uncultured Algimonas sp., assembly GCA_964511495.1. Lineage (GTDB taxonomy): Bacteria > Pseudomonadota > Alphaproteobacteria > Caulobacterales > Maricaulaceae > Litorimonas. The sequence goes on from CAZEFT010000019.1 coordinate 22,112, forward strand.
AAATTTTATCTCACTGATAAATAGGCATGACCCCATGGATTCGCAACCAAGCGCCACCGAATAGGCGGGGATAATGCAGCACCTCAATCATCATCTAAGCAAGAGTTTCGCCGTTAAAAAGTGTCTTGCTAAATGCTGTGGTCTTTGCAAATTCTGTCGCATGACCTCATTTTCTCGTTTTCTGACATATTCCGCTCTGTCTTGCTTCTCCCTCATTGCCCTTAGCGCCTGCGGACAAGATGAAGGGCCCACCCATTCTGATAGCCATGGGGCGGTAGAAGGTGCGGCGTCTCAATCGGACACGAAAATGCAAAAGGTAAAGGGCCATAAGTTTAAATGGCCAAGAAGCTATGACTATATGGCAGAGAACGCTGTTTTAGTCTTTTCCGGGACGACAGATTGGCGGCACGATTCAGGCATTGCCGGTGCGACGGGCTTTTGGACGGGAGAGGCCGATAAAGACGGAACCGGAATCTTTACCACTGAACACCCCGGTGTTTTTAAGGCCGAGAACCTTGAGAAGTTTTCCGTGATTGTTTTCAATTCGGTCACAGGTCCTGATGTGTTGAACGCTTCGCAAAAAGCGGCGGTTGAGACATTTGTCTCGAATGGCGGCGGTATGATTTTGCATCATGGGAGCGGAGATTCGAGCGCCACCGAAAACTGGCCTTGGTTGCGTGATCTCTTGGGTGCAAAATTTGTCAGTCACCCAATGGCTCCACAATTGCAAAAGGCGCATGTCGTGACTTTGGCGCCTGAACATCCCGTGATGGAAGGCTTAAGCGAGGGCTTTTTCCACGTAGATGAATGGTACACTTTTGACGGCCCCGTCAAAGGCAAGGTGACCGTTTTATCCGGCTTGGACGAAAGTACCTATTCGCCTGTGAATACGGTTTATGGGGATGTGTCTGATCTTCGCATGGGGCCTGAACCTTCTGACCATCCCATCATCTGGGCCAAATGTTTGGGGGAAACCAAAGGCACAGGACGTGTCGTCTACTCCGCCTTGGGACATACTGTAGAGTCTTACGCCAATGCCGGGCATCAAACAATGCTAAGACAGGCTATGGCATGGGTAAAGCAAGACACTGACCCCGAAGGGAGTTTCTGCCCGTAATAGGTGTAGTTTACTGAGCTAAGAGAGCCACCTAATTTATCACCGCTTGGCGGCGGTCAAAATGAGCCCATAATTTTTCGGCCACACGCTCAGTTTCCTTCAAGGGCGGGTAATCCGGAGCGTCTGGATTGCCATTATAGAGCGACAGTTCACAATGCGCCTCAAGCGCGTCATAAAGTTTTCGAAATTTTCTGGGTTTTCCTGACAGGGGTAAACGGAAAACAGGCTTTCCTGTCGCGCAACTCTCTGTGAGCATATTCGTACTGTCAGAGGTGACAAAAATGATGTCTGCGCCGCCGAGAAAAGCAAAATAAGGATTATCGTCCCCGTCTTTATGAAGCCAGAGGTGAGGCAGTGTGTCTGACAGGCTATGATAGGTCTCTATGGCCCAATCCGGTGTGCGTCGTGATAATGTTATAAGCACGCTATAGCCTCGCGCCGCGACGTCTTTGATAGCGGCAATGTGATTTTCATGATCGGCTTGTGTGAACTGGTAAGTTTTAGAAGGCCCTCCAATGAGAAAGGCGGCACGCGGCATAGGCAGGGTAATAAGCCGTTTTTCAAACGCCAATGTCTCTTTGACGATGCGGTCACGGGTGATGCGGTGGGGCGAGCCTATCATGGGTTCGACATTATCCCCCGACAGGTCGTCATGTTCGGGAGCGATGACCAAGTCAAACTTTGCCGGGTCAATTTTCGGATCTTGCACATAGACTGTAAAACACTGTGGGTCGGCTTTTTTTATCGCTAAAAGCGGGGCGATTGCCTGACGTCCACAGCCTATAGCAATGTCAGGCAGAATGGTAGGCAAGCCGTAATCTGTAGGAGCGCTTTGCAAACTATATTGCATCAGAGGGGGAAGGGTGCGGAAGGTCCGTCTTGGCTCTAAAACATGTTTTTCGATCTCAAGCGAGCGCAGGACGGAGGCAGCTTCGGCAAGACCCCAAGCTTGATTCTCTATTCCGCGCCGTCCGTCACTAATGACCCAAGCCTGCAATGCTGTTTCATTTGTCATCAGCAGGCGAGGGGCAGAAATGAATCAACATCGTCGGCGGATACTGCCTGACCCCATCTCATTATGAGAGAGCGTTTCAGGGCCCTATACGAAACTGACTTCGAGAATTTCATACCCTTTGGATCCGCCCGGTGCGATGACCTCAAAGACGTCACCCACTTCTTTTGTAATCATGGCGCGCGCAATGGGGGAGGTGATGGACACTTTGCCATTTTTAATACTGGCTTCGTCTTCACCCACGATTTGATAAGTGCTTTCTTCATCCGTGTCTTCATTGACGATTTTGACGGTTGCACCAAATCGCACCGTGTCACCGGACATGGTTGTCGGATCAATGACTTGCGCCAGAGACAGTTTTGATTCCAACTCTTGAATACGGCCTTCGATAAATCCCTGCTTTTCTTTCGCCGCATGATATTCCGCATTCTCTGACAGATCGCCATGCTCACGGGCGACAGCAATCGCTTGAATGATCTCTGGACGTTCAACCGTCTTGAGGTGTTTCAACTCGGTTTCCAGAGCAGCGTGGCCTTTAACGGTCATCGGATATTTTTGCATAGTTATGTCCAGTCGCAAAAAGTTCAGAGCAAAAAAGTTTAGGGAAGACCCATAAGGTCTTACCTTAAACCGTCAAGGCCAAACTCATATGCCTGACGGTGGTGATCTCTGCTTATTTTTATCAAGGTGGATATGTGGGGTGCCAGAAAAGCCTTCCAAGAGACGCTTTAAACTTATCTTTGTGGGTGAACGAGATATTCCTAGTAATAAACTTATAAGTTGTCTTTCGGAAATATAAACAAAGTATAATTATTGATAATCAATAAATTCTATCTTTCGGCGCTCTCATGTGTTATTGAAAAACAATAAGGCGTACTCCTTCGAACTGGTACCCTTATCTCCGGAAGGCGGGTGCCACCGTCTTCCGGACACTTCATCCCAAAGCTCACAATAAAGGAGATATGAGCATGACAGAACGAAACCCATTTATTTTTTCAAGGCCAGTAAAAGTCGCGGCCATCAGCTTGGGCACTATAGGCTTTCTCATGACCGCGTCTGCCCAAGCCCATGCGGCACAGACGGAAGCAATCGCCATTACTTCCCCCATGCCGAAATCTTCCTCTCAGGCCCATAGAAAAGAAGCCATTCAGCTTTTTAAAATCAAAGCAACAGAAGCCTGTACGGTTCAAGGACGCCGTGGTGTTTCAGCGTTTAGCGATCGGCGTGAATGTGTGTCGGATTTGGTCGACAGCTTCAAACGACAAATTGACGTGAAACTGGCGCAGAAAGAAGAAAAGGCAAAGCAGGATACCTAGCTGAGCCCGCAAGGCTCGTTGAAAATCCCACGAAAAAGGCGACAGGGGTGCCACCCTGCCGCCGAAGCTCAAACCCCATTCGAAAGGAGACGAAATAATAAGTCTAAGCTATCACTATATTTGCGTGATGAGACAGTGAAGTCAATTCCCAATACGCATCGGTCAGAGCGCCATTTCTTTCTCGCATGACATCCTCAATGATGCTTTGTTTATCAATTCCAACCCTTCGCAATCGAGCTTGTGTCAAACCCGTTCTTTGCGCATAAGCCCGTTATGAATAAACAGGCTTTGCTCCCCACATTTCTCGTCTTTCTCTTGCCCTTCCTGAGTGATTTGGTGATTTTTGGCGGTTCAGGACAAATGGATAAAGCCTTGAGCGCTCCGGCGATCCTGATTGGGAATGGCGTTTTTGCGGCTTTCCCTTTTCTTCTTATCGGTTCCATGATGCGCCCCCGCCGTCGCGTGACAATCGCTTTATGGTGTGTTGCGGCTCTAACAGGTTTGATATGGGCCATATTTGCGTGGTCTGGTCTCGATTACCAAAAAGGGGCCCGCGACGGGACGCTCAACATCGCCTTGAGCATGATACAAATGGTCTGGCCTTTTGCCGCCGTGATTTTGATGGGCGTTATTGCAAAGTTTAATGAAGGCGAGGCCGCAGCAGAGGGGTTGCCGTCCGATAAGACAAACCGGGTAGAATAAAAGAGTTATCAAAATGTCTAATCTTGAAATCGCACTCTTCCCTTGTCTATCCGATAATTACGGCATTCTGATCCATGATAAAATAAGTGGCCGCACGGCCACGATTGATACACCTGACTCAGAGGAGATCGCGCGACAATGCGTGGCAAGAGGTTGGGCGCTAACCGATATCTGGAACACTCATCACCATTGGGATCATACGGGCGGAAATTTGGCCCTGAAAGAACAGTTCGGCCTTACAATTACCGGGCCGGATATGATTGAGGGGCGCATTCCGGGCTTGGATAAAGGCGTAGGCGAGAATGATGTGTTGATGTTCGGTTCGCACAAAGTCCATGTGTGGCACACGCCCGGACATACGACCGATCATATTATTTATTACGTGCCTGATGCCGGGGCCGTCTTTGTCGGGGATACGCTCTTTGTGATGGGGTGTGGCCGCCTGTTTGAAGGCTCACCCGAAGATATGTTTATGAGCATGGCGAAATTGGCCGCCCTCCCGCCTGAGACGAACGTCTATTGCGCGCATGAATATACGCTTTCCAATGGCGCTTTTGCGATTACGGCGGAACCTGAAAATGCTGATTTGAAACACGCGATTGAGGCCGCTAAAGCTCGTCGTGCCGCAGACCAACCGACAGTTCCGACGACCATTGGGGCAGAATTGGCGACTAACCCATTTATGCGGGCTCAAACGGCTCAAAGGCTTGGAGAGATTCGTCAGGCGAAAGATAATTTCTAAAAATCCGGTTAGGACTGTCAAAAAAGCTAATAAAATCAATTCTCAATGATGAACGAAGTGTGAATTCTGCTTTCAGGTCTCACCCAGACTCCCTATGCTATAAAAAGCTTATGAAAACTTTATCTCCCCTTCGTGCCAGCCTGCTGGCCTCCGCTCTTCTTCTTAGTACCGCTTTCGGCGGACTGGCCCACGCGCAAAGCTCTTACGCATCGACATCCGCAGCAAGCGCTCCGGCCCTCCCAGATTTAAGACCCGAGGACATTGCACGGGACGTTAAACGCGAATTTAATCAGCGCTCGCGCACCGAAGAATTTGTCGGCCCGACTTTCGACCCGTTCGAAGAAGATCAAACCATGGCCGGCTCTGTTAATTTGCGCCATGTGGATGGAGCGGTGACCGCCATTGACGGTCAGGTCTTACGGGGCGGAACTTTGCTGGATATCAGCTTCTTTTATAGTGCGCCGAGTGATGACCCGTTTGATATGCGCGGCTTTAATGATGCAGTCTTTTTATCGGGTTCCATTGCCCCTGCCGTAAAACGGGATAACCGGATTTTGGAATGCTCCCGCAATGTGCAAGATATCGTTTATGACCACACATATTACAGCACACCGATTTTCCTGAATTTTGGATATTACAGACCTTATCGTCATTACTCAGGGCATAGAGGCTTTGGGCGCCATAACAGACCTTATTGGCGTAATCGCAGCAATGGCCGCTATGACGGATGGGGGCGTTCCTTCCCACGCCGAGGATATGGCTATAATCGTCATGACAACCGCTATGATCGCCGTGGGGATAGCCGTCGGAATGATAATCGTGATCGGGACAGAAGTCGTGATCGTGTTCGTGACAGAGATCAGGCCAGCGATAGAAATAGAGATAGAGACCGAAGCAGAGACCGTGATCGCACTCGTCGCTCCAATGTGAATGCTGTTCGGGCTGATGACCGTGGTCGCATGATGGGCACGGGAGAGCGCCGCCCGCGCGCCGTGAATACAGACCGCAACAGAAGAGATCGCCGCAATAATGCGCGCTCCAATGAGCGTCGTGAAGACCGCGCCAACCGTAACCGTGATCGGGACCGGGCGAGAAATAATCGCAATCAAGATACGCGGACACAAACACGAACGCCGCCAAGGCAAGACCCGCCGCGCGTTAGCCGCGCTCGACCTGATATGGCGGTGTCCACCTCGAAACACCCGCAAGGCTCAGCGCGGTCTACGCCACGGGTGAGGTCTGAACCGAAAAGACGGTCTGCACCTGCGCCGAAAGCGCGGTCTGCACCAAAGTCACAACCCAAACGGTCTCAACCGAAAAACAATAGACCTAGCCGCACGGATAAGGGCTCTCGCGTTTTGAATTTCTTCTCGGGTTACTCGACCTATAGCCGTGATGTGGTGAGAAGCGTGGATGTGGATTGCGCGCGTGAGGAAATGCTGAGCGTATTCATTCCGAATGACCGTTTAAGTGCGGCGCGTTTTGATGGCTTGACGCTTTTGGCTTTGGATGGTCGTGGGCAGGAATATCCGATTTTTATTCCGCCAAATTATATTGAGGGCTTTCAATTGGCGGCTAAGGGTGGGTTTTCTCCATCTGCGGGGCGTATTTTGTCCTCCACTGACCCGTCTCAGCGTTCAGGGCCACGCTATGCGGCACCCGTGCAGCCAAATGTCACCGCAGCGGCTTGTCCGGCGGGTACGTCCAAACAGGCGGATGGTAGCTGTATGATCGTCTCAAACCGCTATCCGCAATAGGACAAGCTCTAATCTGTACCAGAACGGGACATAAATCGTCCCGTTCTGTGCCAAATCTATCTTTTGAAACGAAAATACCCTCTCAATTCCCCTTTTGGACTTGGCACGTCGGTTGCAACTGTAACTGTGAGGGTCGGAGCCGCATTACTCTGACCATTTTGACGTAAAACTCTTCTGACAGACTTTTACGGATGTAGGTTAAACTTTTTACCCGATTGCTTCCAAAGCAATCGGGTTTTTCTTTGGCCTTTCTAGGGGGCGAAGCGGACATTAGTCCCATCCCAAAAATCGCTTTTCATTTGGCTTAAGTTTCAGCGCGGCTGGTCCAAACAGGTCAACAAAGATTTTCTTCTTAGTTTTGCGCACTTCATCGGAAACACGTTTCTGGAAGACACCTAAGTTTGAAGCTTCACTGAAATAAGCATTATAGGAAGAGCTTCTTGAGTCTAACTTCCGGAATACACTGCCGAGTGTTTCTTTTTCATATATGGATTTAGCTAAGTCCATTTCGGCAACCACATTTAAAATTCTTTCAATAGAGTTTTGTGGAATTCGAGTATGATAAGAATCCGTTTTTTGATTGTAAACGATCTCTTGACCTAAATACTCTACTGATTGACGTGGTTCGCGGAGTTCGGATTTCTCATTGCCCAACGCAGGTACTTCTAACCCCAATTGATTCAGCTCATCACGAACGACTTCAAACCCTCTTGTTGCTTCTGCCTTATCTTTCCCAAAAATAATTAAGTCATCTGCATACCTTAAAAACGAACAATTTTGTTTCACGATCGCTTTATCAAAGTCGCGTAAAAAGATACTTGCAAGTAAAGGAGACAAGGGCATTCCTTGCCTGAGTCCGCGATTTTTTTTCAACCCGGACTCTTTAAATCGTTCTATTTCCGTTGGACTTTTTATTTTCACCTCTGATCTAATTACCTCGATCAGGGGGGGAATTAAGCTAGGGGACATACGAATTGAATTAAGCCTTTCAACTAGTTCATTCCTGTCAATTTCATCGAAGAATTTACTGATGTCGGTTTTAACAATGAACCCTTTTTTCGTCCGCTTTGTGATAGCCATTTTTATTGCATCATTTGCCGACCCGTAACCCTTCAGAAAGCCATAAGTTACTTGCTGCGACATACCGAGTTTGACGGTCGGGCCCATTAAATACCGATTAATTGCCCTTTGGACAATTCGGTCTCGAATAGTAGGAATGCAAACTGGTCGGTGAGAGTTTGTACCTTTGGGTATTAATGCAAGGCGTAATGATTTTTGATGATAGGAGCCAGATCGGATATCTTTGGCTAGTTGTGAAATGTTATGTTGATGGTTTGCCTTAAACGTTTTTGCTGAGCACTTATCAATGCCAACACTGCTTGGATTGTTTCCATAATCTCTTGAATGACGATATACAGAAAATAAATTGTCATATGAGAGTATTTTTGTAGGTCTCATCCTATGCCCTTGTCAAAAGAAGTGCGCGCACCGACAAGATAAAGGCTCTGAGGTGAGGAAACACTTTGACGCCCAACTACCTCAACAGGTGAAGCAATAGACGCATGGCGTTCCACAGAATATGCGTGACACCGAATGTTGCATGCAGCCGAATTAACGAACGCACTAAACGTAACAGTAACATTACATACCGCCACAAACGCCGCAACCACGCAATACAACTTTAAATTGCTAATGTGCAATATTATACGCGCTTTTAAGCGAATTTGGCTCGCCGAAATTTCCGTCTTGGCTTCCTCGTTCCACACTTTAATCATACTGGGCTCCTTTTTCATCAACTTGTGATGTGCGCAAGCCACCGATTGCATCACTCCAAGGTGTATCTCGCTTTTAGGTGAGGAAACACTTTGACGCCCAACTACCTCAACAGGTGAAGCAATAGACGCATGGCGTTCCACAGAATATGCGTGACACCGAATGTTGCATGCAGCCGAATCACCGAGGGAAAATCAGCTATTCATAAAATAATGGATTTGAACCTGCAGTGAAAGAGAAAAGAACAAAAAGAAAACATTATCCACAGGTAATGTTAGCAATGGGGATGTTTGTCCTATCAGCTTTATCTATCCCCCAGTTGTCCCGAATTGGAACATCAGTCGCTTCCTGTATGCTCCAAAGTGGTATTTGCGCGTCATTCAGGCCAGATTTTCCCCGCGACCCTCTCAAAATAACTGGCACGTCGGTTGCAACTGTAACTGTGAGGGTCGGAGCCGCATTACTCTGACCATTTTGACGTAAAACTCTTCTGACAGACTTTTACGGATGTAGGTTAAACTTTTTACCCGATTGCTTCCAAAGCAATCGGGTTTTTCTTTGGGTCGTCGGTTTTGAATTCAGGGGGCAAAGCGGATATTATTTCAGGAATGAAGAATCGGGAGTACCAGTGTAACAACCGACAAGATAGGGAAACCCAGAAGTGACGTAATATCCGTATTGACCATTTACCGTCATACCATTGCATTCATTCAGGTCACCCAGCCCGGCAACATACTCATAATCGTCTCTGTAGGTTCCATCATAGGTTCCGCCCGGGTTTCCGGCTCCTGTGGGTCGGTTACCCGTTTTGAGGCGATAGCTGGGCGTTGCCTCTCGGATTATACCATTGGCATCGAAATAGGGACCAAAAATAGGATAACCATCGGCGGCAAAACCAATGACCCCAGAGGATGTCTGACTATCGCCGTTGAAAATCGGAGGTGGCCCATGATAGTGATAAGCGCCGTCTGGTTGTGCATGTGCATTATTCATATCAACATTAAAGCCGTTCGGACCATGCATTGGATCAAATCTCCAAGGCTGATTTATATCGTTACAACCCGTGCGTTCATCGCCTACGCCAAAACACGCCGCCGCGAGGACATCGACCTTTACACCATTAAGTAAGATCGCATTATCTCTATTAATGGTTAGGGGCGTAGATGCTGCTGCAGGCATGGGGTTCGCTGTGAAAGTGAAGCTTTCATTCACTTCGCCAACATTATTTGGAAATGAGCGCTCGCCATCGTTAAAATCATGATTGGGAATTGAGTTAGAGCTTATGGAGCATTGGCCATTATTGGCTGAAATAGATACACTTCCTGTAAAACTTACGTTTTGTCCGATGTCGTTAGCCGTAGATCGGTACTCACCGACATAATCGGAACATGCTGCCGAAAGGTTCGAAAACTTTGTGCCCGTTATATTTGCTGCCCCACGGAGACGGTTTGCCTCATCCTCCAACTCCGTAAGGATTGCGGTGTGATTGCCGCCAGTGTTTAGCAGGTCTGTTGATTCTTCGGGGTCATTGACAAGATCAAATAAATCTTGAGATCCATCTGAATACTCAATCAACTTATGTGTCGCGTTTCTAATAGTCCACCCATCAGCACTATTGGTATAGCTATAATCTCTGTGGGAACTCGCTGCGTTTGTTAATAACGTCGCAAAACTTTGACCGTCTTGGTAATTAGAAAGAGTTCCCCCTGCTAATTCAAAAATTGTCGGAAAGAAATCTGTGTGAGTAATAAGACTATCCTCCCGCTCTCCACTACGTGTCACACCCGGACCTGAGATGAACATAGGTGTGTTTACACCGCCTTGTAAGAGGGAACTCTTAGTCCCATTTTGCGCTATAGCAGGATCAATCACTTGGCCGGGCGTGCCGTTATCGCCAATGAAAATAACGAGCGTGTTATCCTGTTCCGTTGGCGTTAAGTTACTCCAGAAACGACCGAATTCAGTGTCCATTGCCTCAATGGCCGCGAGATAATAATCTCTTGTATTTGCATTTATATCAACCTGAGTACCGGACAGGGAGCGTTCATGTAAATCATTTGGTGGTAAATGAAATGGTGAATGCGGCGCATTATATGACAGCCATAAAAACCATGGTTGAGTTTGCTGAGAGACCCAATCAATAGCTTGGTCAGTTAATTCACTCGTTACATAATTTGTAGAATTTGAATTTGTTCCATTTACGTTCAGTGTCCAATCAAAATAATCTTGAACTCCGCCTGTCGTAATGCCTGCAAAATGTTCTACGCCGTAATCATTGGCCCCGGTTCGGCCTCCGCCTAGATGCCATTTCCCAATAATGGCATTTGCATACTCTGATGTGGCAGGTTCATTTTTTAAAAAACTCTGTAAGATTATCTCACCGACTGGTAACACATCACCGGGTGAAAGCACGTTCGTCTCGTGGCCATATTTGCCAGAAATCAGAGCGGCGCGCGTAGGAGAGCAAGTCGGACTGACCCACAAATTATCAAAAATCACCCCATTATTGGCGAGCACAGAAAAATTTGGTGTGTTTGGCAAGTCAGTGGACAAACTATATTCGGCAGAGGCGTCCTTTCCCTGATCATCTGTAATGACGAATAAAATATTAGGCTTATTAGAGCTCATTGCTGCGTTAACCGTGATATCAAAACTATCTGACGTCTGCCCACCATTCCCGTCATTGGCTGTAATTGTAATTGTATAAACGCCCGTTTGTGCTGGCGTACCAGAAATAACACCATCGCTTTCAGACAATCCATTATTACTTGGGCTGAACGTGACGCTATAGTTTAGTGTATCACCATCAGCATCGGAAAAGGTCATACCGTTCTGAGTTGCATCATAGTCAAAACTTCCTCCAACCGTAGCGCTTTGGTCATTATTCGCGCTTGCAACGATGGGCGCCGAATTTGATGGCGGTGGTGGAGGGGGCGTACTGACTTGTGCAGAACCTCCGCCTCCACCTCCACATGCAGAGAGTATAAAGGCCGTGCTAAGCAGTAGGTTCGTAGAGAATTTAGTCATTTCTTTCCCAGAGCAGATTAGGCACTCATCTAAAACATGTGTGCATTCCTTATACAAACGACTAAAGCCACAAAATCCTTCGTAACAGCGTAGTTTTATTTTGATTGAACGATTTCAATCAAAATAAAACTAGTTTCAGCTATGGGTATTAAGTTGATGATTGAGCCTGTTCGCAACAGCCTTTGAGATAGCTGTTTGTTTTTCTTAAAGTGGTGGTAAAGATAAACAGAGACAGCGTAATAAGCTACTCTACTACGATTGGCTGAAACCTAATGAGCTTTGAATGTTGATTACGAGATGGGGGCTTTTAGGCTTTGCTTTTGCTAGCGCATCATGTGGAAATCTTGATAAAGAAGACTCGCGTCCTCCATGCCTTACGCTCCCTATAAATCAAGTTTATGTAAGCGGTGAAACAATTATCGGGTCTGATATCGGTTACCGAGAAGAACGAAGGCGGAAAAAAGTTATCGGTGAATTTTATATCGATGCGACAGAAGTTACAAATGTTCAGTTTTCAGATTTTATCGAAGCGACGGGCTATGTGACTGATGCCGAGAGAGTCCAACCCGGTTTTGGTAAGAAGGGCGGCAGCGTATTTAAGACACCGTCTGCAAGCTCTCCTAACTGGTGGTCCTTTGTTGAAGGCGCGAACTGGAGACAACCCGAAGGCCCTGGAAGTTCGATTGAAGGGAGAGAAACCGAGCCAGTCGTCCAAGTCAGTCATGCCGATGCAAAAGCGTATGCAAATTGGGCAGGGCGCGAATTACCTTCAGAAAACTTGTGGGAGTTAGCAGCAAAAGGCGGAAAAGATGAACTCTATGTTTGGGGCAAAGAACGTGCGCCTAATGGAACTGAGCAAGCAAATACGTGGCAAGGTGCCTTTCCTATCCAGAACACTAACGCCGATGGTTATTTTCATCGCGCTCCAGTCGGGTGCTATAGCCCCAATGAATTTGGGGTGTATGATATGATTGGAAACGTCTGGGAATGGACTGATACAATCTATCAAGAGAGCGAAGGGGAAAAAATCTACACGATCAAGGGAGGGTCTTTTCTTTGCGCTGAAAACTACTGTCGCCGTTATCGAGCCTCAGCCAGACAACCGCAGGAAGCGGGATTTTCAACAAATCATATTGGGTTCCGGACCATTCAAAAGGCAAATAAACCGGAATTACCCTGACGCTTTGCTATATAATTGCAGGCTATAAAAACACTGGTTCTGAGCCGTCGGCTAAGGTCTGCTTTGGAGATAAAATTATAGTATTAGGCTTCATCTATCGCCTAATTGTCCTGAATTGGAACATTAGTCGCTTCTTGTTTGCTCCAAATTGGAATTTGTACGGCATTCAGGCCTGATTTTCCCAGTGATTGCCTCAAAATAACTGGCACAGCTATTGCAAAATAGAAGGGGAATATCGGGGCCGCATAACTCTGACTTTCTCACTTGAGAGTTTCACTCCCACGAAACCCTCTGCTAGTAGGTTAACCTCACCCGATTGCCACCTCGGTAATCGGGTTTTTCTTTATCTAATCTTCGCCTATCCTTCGCCCGGTTTGCGCCCGTTCTGTTTGGCCTAGAGAGATAAAGAGATATTAGAATTGTGACCCTAACATGCGCTGGCCTATCTTGACCCCTCATGTCATGGCTCTATTGTCCGCTCGCACTCTAACATTGGATAGGCTCATGGGCTTTCTGACCACGCTCAAGCGGGAAACAAAATATATAGGCGGACTGTTACGGATGCTGCGATCCGTAAAAGATGTGGACGCTGAAAGTGACCGATTGATTGCGGATGAGCTGGAAAAGCGCGTGGATAGCTTTGGCCCCAATATCGCCTTTATCGAAGATGACCGTCAGTGGACTTATGATGCCTTTGAAAGCTACGCCAATAAGGTGGCCGGCTGGGGGCAAGGCCAAGGTCTGGTGGCCGGAGACACTGTCGCCATTTTTGTCCGCAATCGATTGGAATATGTTGCGCTGTGGTTCGGTCTTTCGAAAATCGGCGTCATTCCGGCCTTGTTGAATTTTCAACTCTCCGGGTCGGCCTTAGCGCATTGCGTGAACATCTCAGACGCTAAAATTGTTATTCTTGACTATGAAATGGCGGAGCAATGGGACGCCGCGAAAGGTGACCTCACTACGGATGTGTCTGTTTGGGCGGCTTTTGGCGAATTGGACGGCTGTGCCGGATTTGACGGGGCAGTGAGTGAGATTGTCCCTAATCGTCCGACAAAATCCTTGCGCAAAGGATTGAAAGCTTCGGGCATGGCGATGAAAATGTTTACCTCGGGCACGACGGGCCTGCCCAAAGCGGCGAAAGTGACTCATGTCCGCGCGCAAAATTATCTACGCGGGCTGGGCGCAGGGGCGAAATCAGGCCCCAATGATCGTATGATGATGGTCTTACCGCTCTATCACGCCACGGGCGGGTTAGTCGGTGTGGGTAGCGCGATTACCTATGGCGGTGCGGTGATTGTTCAACCCAAATTCTCTGCAACGAAATTTTGGGACGAAGCCGTGCGCCATGGGGCGACCCAATTCACTTATGTGGGCGAGCTCTGCCGTTTCCTCCTCTCCACGCCTGCGCATCCTTTGGAACGAGAGCATAAAATTCGCTGGGCGATGGGCAATGGTCTCCGCCCCGAAGTGTGGGAAGGGTTCGTCAACCGTTTCAATATTCCGCATATCATTGAATTTTACGGCGCGACCGAAGGCAATGTCAGTCTGATTAATGTGGACGGCCCCATCGGTGCGGTCGGCCGTGTTCCGGATTATCTGAAGTTCAAATTTAATATCGATATCGTCCGCTTTGATGTGGACACAGAGGAAAACCCACGCGGCGCAGATGGTTTCTGCATCCGCACCGATCCAAATGAAATTGGCGAAGTGATTGGTGAAATCCGCACGGATGACCCGCGTTTCCGTTTTGACGGATACGAGAATAAAAACGCAACGCAGAAAAAAATCTTGCGCAATGTTTTCAAAAAAGGCGATGCGTGGTTTCGCACCGGCGATTTGATGAAGCGGGATAAGCTCGGCTATTATTACTTTATGGACCGCGTCGGCGATACGTATCGTTGGAAGGCTGAAAATGTGGCCACCGGAGAGGTCGCGGCCGTTTTGTCAAAATATGAGGGCATCACCCAAGCCAATGTCTATGGTGTATCTGTTCCGGGTTATGACGGGCGGGCCGGTATGGCGTCCTTGGTGAGTGAAGGCGAAATTGACCTCGGCGAATTGTCAGAGATTATCAATTCGGAATTACCATTTTATGCGCGGCCTGTTTTCCTCCGATTGTCCAAAGAAGCGGATACGACCAGCACTTTTAAATTCAAGAAAACCAATTTGGTCAAAGCAGGGTTTGATCCTGCCAATATATCTGAACCTCTCTTTTATGCAGACCCCAAGACGGGGGAGTTTAAGCCGATAGACAAGGCCGTGTTTAAGAAGATTAAGACCGGCGATATTCGCCTCTAGGTCTCGTGAATATGGTCTCTCCCTCCGATATTTCGACGTTCTGGTTTGAGGAGACCGAAAAAAAGCTATGGTTTAACGCCACGGATGCGTTTGACGCCGATATTCGAAATCGTTTTGAAGCGCTCGCCATAAAGACAGCCTCCACCGTGAAACGCAAAGGTCGGCATGAATGGGAGAGCGAGCCCGAACACAGTCTGGCCCTGATTTTGCTGCTCGATCAATTTCCACGTAACATGTACCGCAACACGCCGGGAGCCTTTGCTTGGGACGCATTGGCTTTAGGCGTGGCGCAGGGCATGGTTGAGAAGGCTTGGGATTTGAAAATTCCGCAATCGCGTCGAGCCTTTATTTATATGCCTTTTATGCATACTGAAGATTTGGCCGTGCAGGAAAAATGCGTGGCACTGTGTGACTCCCGTTTGGATGATGAAAGCACGCTTTTTCATGCCAAAGCCCATCGTGATACGATAAAGAAATTCGGTCGCTTTCCGCATCGCAATGAAATTTTGGGGCGAGTCACAACGCAGGCCGAGCAGCAATATTTGGATTCGGGCGGCTACACGCCATAACCGATATGCCTGGTCACACCTTGAGAGAAATAACAGATTGATGCGTTTTTACGCCCAACTTCCGCTAGGCGAAACGTATGCTTCGGGCTAAACTAGAGTTATGATTACTCCGCGAGAATTTGCCGAAAACCTGCGTGAAAAACTGGATCGTTTGAAATTCGACCCAGATAGGATTTACACGATTCACAATAATATTCGTCGGTTGACCAATCAGTTTGACCATCCAGGGCCGAAAATGCGTGATACGCTGGATTTTAATATCCCAAGCGAACCCGCAAGTGAGTGCGAAGAATGTGATGTCCCTGTGCGTCTTTATATCCCTTTCGGCGCGAGTGAAGAGGCGGGGCCAACCCTGATTTATCTTCATGGTGGCGGGTTTGTAACCTGCTCGATTGAAAGCCATGAAGGCATTGCTTTGCGGATTGCCAATGGCGCCAATATCCGTGTCCTGTCCGTGGATTACCGTTTGGCTCCTGAACATCCTTATCCTGCCGGACCAATAGATTGTGAAACAGTCCTGAAATGGGCTTTGGCCGGAAAAGGGGCCGATGCTTATGGTATTGACCCGAAACAAATCTCTATTGGGGGCGACAGTGCCGGCGGAAATATGAGTGCTTATCTGGCGCAAAAATACCGTCGGGATTTGAAGCTTCAAATTTTACTCTACCCCCTCATGCAACTTGTCAATTTCAAGCCACCTAAGCCGGGGCCGCAGGATTGGCTACAACTCGGCTTCATGGCTTTGAAATTCATAGACGAACATTATGTGGTCGATGCTGACGCCAAAGAAACGCGTTTATCGCCTTTGTTTGAAAAAGACTTGAAAGGCTTGCCTCCGGCTTTTGTTTTGACATGTGGATTGGATCCTTTGCGGGATGAGGGCAAGTTATATGCCGACAATATGGCGCGCCAGAGTGTGAAGGTGAAATATCACCACGAAAAAGCCATGCCGCACGGCTTCCTCAATTTCTCACGCGCTTTCCCAAAGGGTCGGACCATTCCGTTGGATGTGGCGGAATTTATTCGCGCCCATCAAAAAAGTGAGGGCAAAACAGTCTCGGTTGCGGAGGGTCATGATGCGACCTCTGATGCCGGAGCTTCTGATATTGAGGCCTCCGCATAACCTACCGCCCATCGACAGCAATTTATGAGCTTGGCGATGAGTTTTACGATGTCGTCGAAGCCGCAAATTTTCCAAAGACGAAGATTCGTTATGCGGATAGGGCGCTCGCGCAATCTTTGGGTTTGCCAGTTGGGGAGGCTGACTGGGTTGAACATTTTGGGCGTTTCGAGCCTTTGAGTGAAAACCTGGCGGCACCCCTGGCGCAACGGTATCACGGTCATCAATTCCGCCATTATAATCATGAGCTTGGCGACGGGCGGGGATTTCTTTTTGCGCAATTATTCGACCGTGAAGGTCGGCTACTGGATTTAGGCACAAAAGGGTCAGGGCAGACGCCTTATTCACGGCGGGGTGATGGGCGGCTGACATTGCTCGGTGGCGTGAGGGAGGTTCTGGCCACACGCTATCTTGAGCATCTGGGAATGAATACATCGCGCACGCTGAGCCTGATTGAGACGGGTGAGGAATTGGTGCGTGGGGATGAGCCTTCACCGACCCGTTCCGCTGTCATGGTGCGCCTGAACCACAGCCATATTCGGTTCGGGACATTTCAACGTCTGGCCTTTTTCGAAAACAAGGAGGCGATGGAACGGCTCATTTCATATTGCCTCAAATATTTTTACCCGGACGCGAAAGGTGGCGCCGATTTATTAGAGCAGGTTTGTATTGCCAGTGCAGATATGGTGGCCGGATGGATGGTTGCCGGTTTTGTTCACGGGGTGATGAATACGGATAATATGAATATTACAGGGGAGAGCTTTGACTATGGTCCCTATCGATTCCTTCCGACAATGAAACCCAATCTGACGGCGGCTTATTTCGATCATAATGGTCTGTACCGTTTTGCGCGTCAGCCCGAAATCATGTATTGGAACTTGGCGCAATTAGCGCAGAGCTTGTCGATAGTGATAGATGATCAGGCGTTGTTAAAGGCTTTAGAGGCCTTTGCCCCTGCCTACCAAACAGCTTTACGAAATCACGCTTTCCGGAGTTTGGGCTTGCGGCCAAAGGAGTTGAAAACGGATACGGAATTCGTCTTATCGACGTTCAAAATTTTGGAGGATACTCAAGTCAGCTGGCCGCAATTCTGGCATGATTGGTGCGGTGGCTCACCCAAGGACATAACACAATATGGCGAGGCGTTTAGTGACTGGAAACAGCTTTATGCGGGCTATGACACTGTTTCTGAGAAGCCTGAGGGTGAAGCCGCGAGTTTAATTTATGAGGAGATTGGCGCTTTGTGGCAGCCCATTGCGGAACAGGATGATTGGTCAGATTTTGAGGCCAAGCTGAGCAGTTTTGAACGCGCAATTTAATAGTGGTTATAACATATGTTTGAACAGACGCCGTTGAATTTTTGTGTCAGGTAACACTCAATTCCTCTCTACTGCGTATAAAGAAAAATGGAGATTAAAATGACATCTGGAAATTTCACGAAATTAATTCTTGGCACCAGCGCGGCGGCGCTTCTTATGGCCTGTTCGCAAGCGGCTGATACAGTGAAGACATCCGCGGAAACCGCGCAAGAAGCCACAAAGACAGCTGTGGCTTCGGCGACGGAAAAAGCCGAAAAAATGACGACGCAACTCACAGATTCCAAATCTGCAAAAATGCAAAAACCTGCGGCTGACCTATCAGAACTGCCCTCCGGTACCTATAAGTCCGAACAGGGTCACGCTTATGTTGCTTTTACCTATTGGCATCAGGGTTACACAAAACCGATCCTGCGCTGGGGTGAAACCAATGCGACGATTGTTTTCGACAATGAAAATCCCGAGAACTCCACTTTGGAAGTGACCATTCCGGTCAGCTCAATTGATAGCGGTGTACCGAAATTTGATGAGCATTTGGTCAGCGCTGACTTTTTCGATGCGGAGAATTATCCGACGATTACATTCACAAGCACAAATGTGAAGCAAGTCCTACAAGGCAAGGGTTCCGTCACCGGAGAGATGACGATTAAAGGCATTACCAAACCTGTGACCTTTACAGGGCAAATCAATAAGGTCGGCAAAAACTTCCGTTCCGGTGTTGATATGTTCGGTGTATCCGCCACGGCCGGTGTGAAACGCTCCGATTTCAATGTTGATAAATATGCGCCCAATGTCGGCGATAATGTCGAAATCATGATTGAAGTCGAATTTCAAAAGGTAGAATAAAGGCGATTTCACAGCTATAGCGGTGATATGAAAACTCAAACGCAGACCTATTCTAAAGTCGCAATCGTCTTTCATTGGACGATTGCACTCATGATTATCAGCCTGATTATTTTCGGGATTTTGATGACTAACCCCGATACACCCAATCGGTTCATGATTTATCAGCTTCATAAAAGCTTTGGTATTATAGTCCTGATTTTATCCGTCATGCGTTTGCTTTGGCGATTAGGACATAAACCGCCGCCACTGCCCGAGGGGATGAAGTCATGGGAGATTGCGGCGGCGAAATTTACGCATATTGCCTTTTACCTCGTCATGATCGGTATGCCGCTTTTAGGTTGGGCTATGGTCAGCGCGTCCCCTTTGCCGATACCGACCAAGCTGTTCTGGATCATTCCATGGCCTGATCTTCCCTTCATTCCCGAAAGTCGGGAGTTGGAAGGTGTGTTTAAAGGCTTGCATGAAAATATCGGAAAATTGACGATAGCACTAATATTGCTGCATGTCGGGGCGGCCTTCAAACATCACTTTGTCAATAAAGATAATGTTTTGGCCCGCATGGCGCCGTGGGTGAAACTTCGAAAGTAAGAGAAAGACCTCATTATTTTTGTCGATTCGACTCATAGCGCTTCAAAGCGCATAAAGGGGTATGAAGGGCCTTTGTCAGACAACTCTTTTCTCTCGCCGAGCCGCCTTATCAGGGGGCATGGCTTTGTCTCTATGCCCTCACGCTGTATGGGCGAAGCCGGAGAGTTTTGAAGACTTCGGCGAACTCGCCCGTGTGATTGACGGCGATAGCGTGGTTTTGAAATCTGGCTTGAAATTGCGTTTAGCCAATATCTTTGCGCCGGAAGGCCGCGCTCCTTTGACGCAAGAATCTCGAAACGCATTGTCCACTTTAATGAAAGGCCGTCCCTTGGGTCTGGCTTTTTATGGTGCCAAACGCGATCGATATGACCGCGCTTTGGCTCAGGTCTATACGCTGCGCCCCGATGGGTCCCCGGATCAGTGGGTGCAGTCTGAAATGATCAAATCGGGCTATGCTCGTGTGCGGTCTTACGCCGACACGGCGTGGAACATAAGATCACTGCTCCAAATTGAGCAAGAAGCCAGAGAGGCGGGACGTGGCCTGTGGCAAGACCCATTTTACAAAATTCGCAGTCCCGCCCCGAATGCTTTGGCGCAGGATGTCGATAGTTTTCAGATTGTCGAAGGATTAGTCATATCCAATGCACAAATTCGTGGGCAAACTTATTTGAATTTCGGCTCTGATTACAAAACTGACTTCACTGTATCGATTGCACGAAAACACCGAAAGGCGTTTGAAAAAGCAGGTATAAATTTAACGGATCTGGAAGGAGCACGTCTGCGCGTACGAGGGTGGGTCGAACTTTATAATGGCCCTGTGATGTGGCTTGACCATCCTGATGCGATGGAATTTGTAACGTCCGATGTCTCATAAAAAAGCCCCGCTTTAAGGGAGGCTTTTAATGTCGACTGAAAAGGCGCACCTATTTCTTGCTTGGCATTGTCGCGTCCGTAATGTTTCTAAGTCGTGCATTTTCGGGCCGGTCTTCGGGTGCTATGATAGAGAACTGGTCAATATTATCGGCTTGTGTTTCCAGCGAAGGCGGCGTGAATTTAAAGGACGTTTTGGTAGACGTCGCGGTTGGACACGCATTATTCGTACGGTAATGCAATGCAGCGCTTAACAGGGCCTCATTTTCATCGCCCAATTCACGGCTCAAGTCATCCGGAATGGTACAGCCGTCCAAGCGAACGCCGAAATTGAAGCTATTATCATTCGGCACGAATCCGTCAGAATAATCCCCAAAGTCCTTATCATTCACACTACGGAACTGGATGGTATAATAGGTTTCGCCGCAATTACCCGTTGGCAGGAAGCCATAAGGTTTGCCGCAGGTGATATCCCCAATCAGAATGACTTCGACATCAATTCCTTGAAGGCTGTTAATCACGACTTCACTGGCGGAACATGTGCCACCCGTTGAGAGAATAAAGACGCGAGGCAGGTTCAGCGTGCTTAAGGGTTGACCACGGGGAACGGAGAAGCCGAGACCTTCATCAATAAACGGAATGGGCTCGACGGGTTCATCGCTCGAGCTTGTTGGATCTGTCCCGTTCGCGTCTTCATTATATTGCAGAAGTACGGCTGTCTTACCGGCTGTGCGGTTTGGACCTGCGACCATATAGCCAAGCTGTGCCGAGACTGCGAGCAAGCCCCCACCATTATAGCGCAAATCAAGCACGAAATCATTGACGCCTTGATTGCTCAGAGCCGTAATTCCGTCTGCCAGAGATTTCTCGGAGGCAAAGGGGCTAAACGTATTAAACAGCATATAACCAACATTGCCTGTTGGCGTATTGATGACTTTGATACGGTTCACCGGTTCAGCCGCGATATCCTCAGACACCAATGTGACCGTGCGTTCGGTGCCGTCCGCTTCACGAATTTTGAATGTGTGAGCTTCGCCTGCCGTGGCAGGGAATAATCCGTTGTTTAATGTCGTCGTGTCATTGCCGTTGAGCAAATCTTCACCGTCCACTTCGAGAATACGCGCGCCTCTTGGAAATTGAACTTCTCCATTCACCACCTCAGAGGCGGGTGAATCTGCTTCTGTATAGAGTACACGAAAGTCACGATTAGGCGCAGAGGATTTAAATGCGCGAAAGCGTGCGCCGTAACCTGATGTCGGTGTGTTATTGCGACTTTCCAAAAAATCGGCTGTTGGTTGGCTGAAATGAAAATCATCTCTGTCTTCGCCGGAGGCTGTTGTGGCAAAAGTTTTTAGTTCGGCAAAATAACTGACGGGACTGCTGAAATTGGCAGGGTTTTGGTCTTCAATTTCGCGGTTCCAAAGGTAGGTCTCATTTGACCACGAGCGGAGCCAGTGATTTTCTTCTAATGTTGAACCGGAAATATCAGGGAAAGAATTGCCTTCTGAATCCGTTCCGGTTCTGACCACTTCACAGCGATCTTTAAATCGGGAAGAGGCTTCAAACACACCCACCGTGTAGGTCGGCGCATTGCTGACAGGGGGAGAAGGTGGGCTGATTGACCCTCCGCTTGAGCTGTTTGACGAACCAGCTCCACAGGCTGTCAGGGCAAAGGCCGCTGTGCTCAACAGCAAAAGCTGGGCGGTTAAGATCCGGGATGTATTTTTCATAAAACCAATCTCATCTAAGTTTTCAACCAAGCCCCTTAATGCTTTTATCCCCTGTCAAAAAAGCGGATGCAAGTCACGTTATCAGCGCATGCCCGCTCTATTCCATAAAAAAAGCCCGCATATTTGCGGGCTTTTGAGTGATTTTACCGTGAAAATTTAAGCCGCGGCTTCGTCTTTTCCGTCTTCGCCTTCACCCTCGGCTTTTTCAGCCTCTTTTGCTGCTTTGGCGGCTTGACGATTACGGGCGATTGTCAGTGTTTCCAAAACTTCACCCAAAGCCACATCACGCGATGTTTTCTTAATGGCGGCCACTTCGCGAACCATGCGATCAATTGCTTGCTCATAAAGTTGGCGTTCAGAATAGCTTTGTTCCGGCTGTGCGTCTGTGCGGTGCAAATCGCGAACAACTTCTGAGACTAAAATCAAGTCGCCGGAATTGATTTTCGCTTCATATTCCTGCGCTCGACGGGACCACATTGTCCGCTTAATCCGCGCACGACCTTTCAGGGTCGTGAAAGCATCTTTGAGGATAAGCTCATTTGAAAGGGCTCGCATCCCGGATGTGCCAGCTTTGTCCGTAGGCACGCGCAAGATCATTTTGTCCTGCTCGAACTTCACGACATAAAGCTCAATATCAAAATCAGCGATGACTTCTTGTTCAATACCAATCACTTCACCCACGCCATGGGCGGGGTAAACAATATGTTGCCCGGCTTTGAAAATCCGTTTTGAAGACTTCTTTTTCGTTGTTTTCTTCTGAGTGGCCATAAACACCCTCTTCCTTCTGGGTTTGTCTGACAAAGGCGCAGACGTAACTTTATAAAGAAACGGTGCAACCCGACAGGATCACACCGTTATTTGAAATCAGTATAACACAAAATTATCAATAAAGCGACTCGCCGCTTTCATTTTTACGACTCATTTCAAATAGCGTTAGAGTCGATGAAATGAATATAGACCTATTCGTCGCCCTTACCGGGTTTTTCAGAGAAGTATTTTTCAAACTTTCCGGTCTCGGATTCGTATTTCTCGTTTTCGGGCAGAGGGTCTTTTTTGACGGTAATCACCGGCCAGAGTTCGGCGTATTTTGCATTGATGGCGAGCCATTTACCGTCTGGGTCATCTTCTGTGTCCGGGACAATGGCATCGACGGGGCATTCCGGTTCACAGACACCGCAGTCGATACACTCATCCGGGTGAATCACGAGGAAGTTTTCACCTTCGTAAAAACAGTCAACGGGGCAAACTTCGACACAATCTGTGTGTTTGCACATTACGCATTCGTCTTTGACGATATAAGTCACGTCTTAACTCCGATTTTCGAATTCGCACAGCCTCTGCCGATAAGCGTCCCGAATGTCAATATAGGCTCACATTAAGGTGATGAATTTGCCTCTTCTTCGTGTTTGTAGAGGGTTTGCGCCTCCGGAGCCGGACCTCGGCGTGTCCCCGGACTGAGCATTTCGACAGAGATTAATTCAGAGCCACGCATAAAAACGATATGATCACCCGGTCGGATGAGCGTATGAGGCTTCTTCACTCTTTCAGTCTGCGCATTTTCGCCCATTTGCCCTTTACGGCGAAGGCGAATTTTTCCTTTTGTGATCAGTTTAGCTGCCAAGCCCCGTGTTTTTAGAAGCCGCGTGCGATAGAGCCAAATATCAAGACGGCAAGCGCCGTCTTCTGAGGCAGGTGTGAGTGTGTTCGAACTCAAGACCTCAATCTCAATAAGCTAGATTAAGTTTTATCATCCGTCTTTTTCAGTGCGGCCAGCGCTGCGAAAGGCGAGTTTTCCGGTGAGACTTGACGTTTTGGTGCGGATTTATTTGGACCTTTGGAATGAGGTGTGCGCTTTTTATGACCCTTACGGTTTTTAAAGCCGTCACGACGACCCCCTTGGCCCTTAGGGTTAAAGCCCTTTTGCCCGCGTGCCGGAATGAGCCAGACTTCTTTATTGGCAATTTCTGTACTTGTGCCGTCCTCATTCTGAATACGGTTATTATACAAGACCAAAGCCGATGGCTGTCTTGATTTTTTCGGAGGTGTTGGAACGGTTACCGGTTCTGGTTTTTCGTTCTCTGCTTGAGCTGATTGGTTTGGACTATCAGGCCCATTGGCATCGGGGTTGGTGTCCACATCTTTGGGCGACTCAGACGTCGCCCCCTTCTGAGCTGTTTCTTGAGCCGCTATTTCTTCCGCAACTGGTTCTGTTGTTTTGTCTGTGGCGCTTGGCAAGTCAGGGAGGGTGTCGCGCGTTTCGGATTTATATCCCAATGCGGAGAGAACGTTCTGAGTGTCTTCATATGTGCCGCCCAATAGCGAGAGCATTTCCTGCATGATTTGGAAAGGGCGTCCGCGCGTATCGACCTCGGCAATATTGGCAAATTGTCCCTGTGCCTGCCTGATCATTAAGCTCAGACGGTTCAGAATATCCAATCTTACAATGCGCGAGCCGACTGCACGGTAACCTGCGAGGGCCAAAGCCTCATTGCCGTAATTTTCGCTGCTCATATCCCCCTCATTGGCAAGTGAGGTCATGCCCGCAAAAGGAATGAAAGGCTTTTTGTCTCCACCGGCACCATAGGCATTAAGCAGGCTTAAAAGCCGCGCAGGCTTTGGTTTCAGCATGTCGGTCATATAGACATTGTAAAATCCGAATTGGATGCCAAGTTCGCGAAGCTGACGCCGTGCATCCTGCTCGAGATTTTGAATCGTTTTTAAATATTCGCGGCGCTCCACCGAGCCGTGATTTTCCAAAAGCGTATAAGCGAAGCCCTTGGCGTCGGGCAGGGCATCCTCTTTATTCGTAAAGTCCTTGAGGGCTTTTAACGGGCCAAGGTGGGCTGTGACTTCTGCGCGTAGGAAATCCCTCATGCGGTCAGAAGCGAGCGTTTTCAGAGCGGGGTTACCGAGATCGCTTGCAATTACTTCGGCGTCAGGCGTGAAAATGGAACCGCTCGGCGCTATCCGGCCTACTGTCATGCCGCCCCAGAGAATCTTACCTTCATCAGACAGTGTGAAGATTGCATGGGTGCCGCCGCATAAGCTGGTTAGGCGGCGGTCAATTTCAGGGCCGACCGCTTTTGCTGCAGCGGCATCAAGGGCTTTAGCTTCCAAGCCCGAACCACTGGCATCGGGTTTGAAGGTCAGACCATCCAATTGGCCGATAAGAAGGTCGTCGACGAATACATCGCCATTGTCTTTGATTGTCGCGCTCATATAGGCGTCGGCTCCTATGCCTTTTAATAGCTTACTTGTACGCTTATCCACAAATCGCGCAATGAGGCTTTCATGTAGCGCATCGGATAGTCGGTCTTCAACCTCACGCGCGTGATTTGCGAGTGTTTTTCCGCCAAAGCCTTCCGATTTTGGCATCCAATTCGGTTTTGACGCGCAATACGTCCAAGTACGGATATGTGCAAGCCTCGAAGAGAGTTGATCAACGCCGCCGCTCATATCATCCAAACGGTCAATGCGCTGAGTCATAAAGTCCGTTGAAATCTTGCCACCGCCTTTGACCAATATGCCGTAAATATCCTGTAAAAGTTTGAAATGGGTATCAATGGTCAGGTTTCGAAAATCCGGAATTTGGCAAACATCCCAAAGTTGGCGCACTTGCGCGGGCACTTTGATGCGTGTGGCAATCTCATCAATCGCCATGAAACGTTCCAGAGCAGCCTCATCTTCGGCTCCTTTTATGCGCCGCAATCGGTTGGTCGGTCGCGGTGCGTGAAGTGAGTCGGTCAAGGCTTTCAATGACGAGAAATTTAGATCGGAATTACGCCATTCCACATAGTCCAGGGATTCAAATTCATGGTTTTCAATCCGTCGAACCAGCTCATCATCCATAATCGGGCAGTCGCCCGTCGTGCCAAATGTACCGTCATTGCGAAAGCGCCCGGCCCGTCCCGCAATCTGTGCGGCTTCCATCGGGGTGAGGTAACGTTTTCGCCGCCCGTCATATTTTGATAGGCCCGCAAAAGCGACATGATCCGTATCCAGATTGAGTCCCATTCCCACGGCATCCGTGGCCACTAAAAAATCGACATCGCCGTTCTGAAACATTTCAGCCTGAGCATTGCGGGTGCGCGGCGACAAACCACCCATGACCACGGCTGCTCCGCCGCGATAACGACGTATCAGTTCTGCAATGGCGTAAACTTCGGCGGCGGAAAATGCGACGATAACCGAGCGTTTCGGCAGACGCGTCAGTTTTTTCGGGCCGTCATAGACAAGGGT
This sequence comes from uncultured Algimonas sp., assembly GCA_964511495.1. Lineage (GTDB taxonomy): Bacteria > Pseudomonadota > Alphaproteobacteria > Caulobacterales > Maricaulaceae > Litorimonas. Next base: position 48,314 of record CAZEFT010000019.1, read on the forward strand.
AGAAAAGCGTTCTCTATGTTCAACACGAATTTTCGGCACGAGAGTTTTCAAAACGGCACGGGCCGTTTCTGCGCCCAAAAATAAAGTTTCTTCGGTGCCGCGGGCATGAAGGACGCGATCGGTAAAAATATGACCCCGCTCATGATTGGCCATGAGTTGTACTTCATCGACGGCCAAAAAGGCAAAATTACGTTCGACGGGCATGGCTTCAACGGTGCAGACAAAAAACCGTGCTGTTTTGGGCAAGATTTTTTCTTCGCCTGTAATGAGCGCACATTGCGCGGCCCCTTTGAGGGAAACGATGCGATCATAGATTTCGCGTGCTAAAAGACGCAAAGGCAGCCCGATAACTCCTGAAGACCGGGCTAACATACGTTCGACGGCATAATGCGTCTTACCCGTATTGGTCGGACCTAATACGGCGGTAACTGTAGCAGGATTAAGCGGGGAGAGCATAAGCGCCTTTTGGCCGAGACGCCGATGAAAAACAATATCGCTTTTGTGGCCTGTGACATTTCACGCAGCAAAAATGAGGGAGGCTTTAAAATGAACAGATAAGACTAATCATCCAATTGGATGATGTCGCGCGTTCCCGGCTTCACCAATTTGATTTCATCCACTTTGATGACGGCTTTAAACCCACTTATTTTATACGTGAATCGCAATGGGACATAGAGGTCCAGTTCCGGTCTATATTGGAAATAGGCTTTGACAGGTGTGGCTTCCTCTTCCTCTTCGGGGAGGTCCTCCGGATCGAATCCTGAAATCGGTTCATAATAAATGTCACATCGCAGGGCGCTGAATTTTTCGCCATCAAATTTCAACCGTTTCGTCCCTCTGCGTTCCATCCGCAGCGCATAATGCTGCTTGGAGTCAAAAACCTTCACACTGCCTTGGCAAAATGCGTCACGCTCAGAGCCTTCAGCGCTTGGGAGACGCCGCATCATCATATTCAAAATAGCAGAAAGCGTGTCATCAGCGCTAAAGCGTTCAGCCGGAGACGCCGGAGGAATCCCCTGACTGCCCAAAGTCGGGACGATATTGACATCAACCCTCCCCGCGGGGGCGGGCAGTTCATCATAATTCATTTCAACGCGACGACTTTTTTTATCGAGATTTTGTTGAACGTGGAAAATGGGTCGCAAATCCGAGCCCTCATATCGTCCACGTGTCACGGCCCAAATCTCAAGTTTTTTCAGTAACGCTCCGAGACCGGAAGTTTTGATATCAGCATAGAGCGCGTAATCCGTATTATCGAACCATCCCGCATAATTTGCCCGAATCATGCGAATCCCAAAAACATAGCCCTTTAGGACAAAGGTGAATTGCGCGGCCTCTGTGTCCGGCGACGGTACGACATAACGTTGCTCCGTCAGGTTTCGGGCGTTCAAATCGGTGAAGTTACGCTCAGATACCAACAGATTAGGCGTTGCGTTGTCATCCGCCATGAGTGAAGGCGACAGTGCCAAAATGGCGGCTGATGCTGCGAGAGTACCTTTGATTCGGCGTCTAAGCTGAGTTCTGTGCGAAATGTCGCCCATTTTAATCCTTAAATTTGTAAAGCCTATTTGCCATGCCACAAATTTTATGGCCAGAGACTGAACGGAGTATGACAATTTCCCGTTCAATGCGTGACAAAATGGTCACAGTTCCAACAGTCACGTGTCTAATCCGTGTCCATGGGCTTATCGCGCCAGTCTTTTACAGCTTTGACAGTTTCTGTCGCGATAAGGGGTTGACGTTGGCGGCATACGCCTCTAATTCGCCCGTCAATCCGCCCGCCGCATCGCTTGCGCGGGCCTTTAACGTTTTAGGTGCGATATGTCTCGTCGTTGTGATTTGTTGAATACGGGCCCGATGTCCGGAAATAATGTGTCTCACTCTAATGTGAAAACACGCCGTCGTTTTGACGTCAATCTTTGTAATGTAACTTTGATGTCTGATACTTTGGGGCAGAAATATAAGCTAAGAATTGCGGCCAAAACGCTTCGCACTGTTGACTTTAAAGGTGGTTTGGACGCGTTTCTTCTTGGGACGAAAAACCACAAGTTGACTGACAAAGCTAAGAAGATCAAAAAAGCGGTTGAGAAAAGCCAAGCGGCTACTGAAGCGGCTTAAGCTTCTTCTCTCGATTTGAATTTGAACCCGTCCTTAGTGGCGGGTTTTTTATTGCGACAAGCATGGATTTTTTGACGCAAAGGCATAAACTCCACCTATGAATATGTCCCAAGCCATCAGCGCGTTTTTTGATAAACGTTTGGATTTTCTAAGCCGTTCTCGACGATCCGAGTTCTGGTGGGTACAATTGGCTTATGTCTTCGTCACGATTATTGCGGTTACAATAGATTACGGCGTTTTGGGGTATACGCCGGATAATGTGATCTCGCCCTTTATATTATTGCTCGAAATCGTGACCTTGGTCCCTATGGCAGCTCTGACGGCACGGCGACTTCATGATGTCGGATTGACAGGATGGGCCCAACTTCCGCTTTATCTGACCTATATCGGTTACATTCCAGGGTTTGACGGTTTCATTTTCGACGGGTTCGAGCGAGGAGGCGCGGCGCTGGTTTTGACCGTACTTTATTGGGCCTATTTTGGGTGGTTGCTTTACAATCTCATCAGGGATGGTGGTCGCTGGGAGAATAAATACGGCACCAACCCTAAATATGACTCACTGGCTGATACATTTGATTAAGGCTGCCTAGCCCCGACGCGCTTCGTAAAGGGCTATGCCCGCCGCCGTGGCCACGTTGAGGCTTTCGGCTTGGCCGGGCACATTGCGGCTCATCATGGGGATCTTTGCAAGCTGATCACAGGTCGTGCGTACACGTTCTCGCAAGCCCGGGCCTTCTGCGCCCATCACAATGACGTGCCGCCCGCCGCCGGATAAGGCTTTTGACAATGTTAAGTCTGTTTCGCCCGCCAGCCCTGTCACCATCCACCCGATGCGTTGGAGGTTTTGTAGTGTATTGGCGATATTGGTTTCCAGACAGACTGGGACAGTCTCAAGGCACCCAACGGCTACTTTTGCCAATGCGCCTGAAAGTGGCGGTGCTTTTCGGGTCTGCATGACCAGAGCGGTTACACCAAATGCAGAGCAGAGGCGCAGCATAGCGCCAACATTATGTGGGTCGGTGATCTGATCCAGGACCAAAATGATTCCGTTGCCTTCACTCTCTTCAAAATCAGATTCGGCGAGTAATTCCAGATTGGGCCATTCCAGAGGGGCCGCTTTCACAGCGATACCTTGATGGGCCGTCTCTGCGCCAACCATTTTATTCAGAACAGAGGGTACCACTGTCGTCGGAGGTGGTGTGCCTTTGGGCAGACGAATGCGAGCCAATGCACCTTCTGTAACCAATATCTCATGAATGGTGCGGCGGGGGTTGGAAAGAGCGGCAAGAGCGGCATGTGTGCCCCAAATCCAACCCGCTCCACCTTCACGCCCTGAACCCGATCGTCTGGGTTTGCGTGATGAGGCGGGTGAGTCGCCTTTCTGACGGGATTTCGGGGATTTTGGGCGGGATGTTGCGCCATGTTGACGCTGACCATAAGCCTTTTTGGGGCGTCCACCTTGAGACTCCGCTGAATCACCGCTTTGTTGGCCATTTCGGCCTGTTTTTCTTTGAAATCCACTCTTGCGTGATGTTGCCATGGTCTCTATACGTCCGCTGAATATTGAACACTGTCTCTGTGCGTGAAGCGGCTAACACGGTTGTCGCCTGACTGACAGAGCGTTTTTTGTTGGAGGCAACGAAACTCCGATTTTATTCTGCGGCCAGAATAAAATCTTGGATAGGAGAGGTGGCCGAGTGGTTAAAGGCGTCAGACTGTAAATCTGATCACTATGTGTACGTTGGTTCGAATCCAACCCTCTCCACCACCAATAAAAATAGAGCGCGGGCGTTGTGTAGTGGTAAGACCTCAGCCTTCCAAGCTGATGACGCGGGTTCGATTCCCGCCGCCCGCTCCAGTAAACCTACTTGCAATTTGCGAGTGGCACCCCATTTGGGGACAGATATTGAAACCGGCCTCGAGATATAACGTCTGCGGCCACAGCATGTGAGAATGGACATGGCAAAAGAGAAGTTTGAGCGTAATAAGCCTCATGCCAATATTGGTACGAT
>CAZEFT010000020.1:0-51751 GCA_964511495.1 uncultured Algimonas sp.
TATGACCATAAAGGACGAAGACAATGAGTGTTGTTTTGGACGTAGAAATCCGTGAAGCCACGGGAACCGGAAATGCCCGCGAAGCGCGTCGTGGCGGCTTGGTACCAGGTGTGATCTATGGTGGCGACGAAGCCCCTGTATCAATTTCAGCGAAATTCAATGAAGTTTTAAAAGCTCTGAATTCAGGACAGTTCTTGCAGTCCATGATCGAAATTTCACATGATGGCAAAAAGCAGAAGGTTCTGACCAAGGATGTTCAGTTCCACCCTGTCACAGATATGCCTGTTCACATGGATCTGTTTCGCGTGACCAATAAAACAATGATTGAAGTTGAAGTTTCTGTTAACTTCGTCGGCGAAGAGGACTCACCGGGCCTAAAAGAAGGCGGCGTACTGAACGTTGTCCGTCACGCCATCGAAGTAAAATGTCCTGCAGGCTCTATTCCAGATCAAATCGACGTCAACATTTCCAAAATGGAAATTGGTGACAGTATCCACATCTCAGAAGTTGATCTGCCAAAAGGCGTGAAGCCATCTATCACAGACCGTGACTTCACAATTGCTACGGTTCTGGCTTCTCGTTCATCCAAACTGGCTGACGACGAAGGTGCCGAAGAGGGTGCAGAAACCGCAGCGGACGAAGTCCCGGCCACAGAGCAGACCGACGAAGGCTAAAACTTGCTTTCTTGGTTATCCGGGCTGTTCAGAAGAGCAGCGGAGCCTGACATGCAAATTTGGGTAGGATTAGGCAATCCCGGCGCTAAATATGCCGGGAATCGTCATAATATTGGCTTTATGGCCATAGACGCAATTGCTGATGATTTTAGCCTGTCACCGGCCAAAACACAGTTCAAAGGCCTCACCCGTCAAGGCTTAATCGCTGGACAAAAAGTGCTGCTCTTAAAGCCTACAACCTTTATGAATGAGTCGGGTCAATCCGTTCAGGCCGCGATGGCATTTTATAAGGTCCCGCTAGAAAATGTATGTGTCTTTCATGACGAACTTGATCTGGATTTCGGGAAAGTCCGGCTGAAAATTGGCGGCGGAATTGCAGGTCACAACGGCCTTCGCTCCATTAAGCAACATTGCGGAAATGAGTATCGGCGTGTCCGAATTGGCATAGACCATCCGGGCCATAAAGACCGCGTGCATAGTCATGTTCTTTCGGACTTCCGCAAAGACGAAGTGAATATGCGCGATAATATTTTGAACGGCTTATCAAAATATGCTGATCTGCTCGCTAATGGTCAACCAGACCTCTACCAAACGCGCGTCAGCGAATACATTCGTGGGTAATTGGAACAAAAACGCTCCGGTTTTTGAGGATGGTTTGGTTAAAGCCATGCCTGACAATGTCCCTCTGCCCCTTCAAGACTTTGACCCTGAAAAAATTCTAGGAAATCCTATTTGTAAATGGCATCTAAAGTCTGTCACCATTGAGCAAGCAGAAAAGCTATTCGAATATTTATCGGATAAACCTGTATTCCTTTCCAGCACTGAGGCTAAACTAATATCTCGCGAGGCTAGTTTTTCAGTTTTCGAATATAATATTTATCCAAGTGATCCAATTGCGATGTATGGGAAAAGTAACGTTAAAGAAAAAATGAAAGAGGAGTTCTTCGAAATTGCTACGTTATCGAAAAAAGAAGAATACCCAATACTCTTTCACATATGGCTAGATGAAATAAAGGAATAATCATGGGTTTTAAATGCGGAATTGTTGGCCTACCCAATGTTGGAAAATCAACGCTTTTCAATGCCTTAACAAAGACAGCGAATGCGCAGGCGGCCAATTATCCTTTCTGTACAATTGAGCCCAATGTCGGAGATGTTGCCGTTCCTGAACATCGTTTGGATGAAATTGCCGCAATTGGTCAATCGGCGCAAATAATCCCGGCCCGTATGAATTTTGTTGATATTGCCGGCCTCGTTAAAGGGGCGTCCAAAGGCGAAGGCATGGGCAATCAGTTCTTAGCCAATATCCGAGAAACCGATGCGATTATTTATGTTCTGCGCTGTTTTGAAGATGAGGATATTACCCATGTGGATGGCCGCATTGATCCTATGTCTGATTTTGAGACGATCGAAACAGAACTCATGCTTGCAGATCTGGAAAGCCTCGAAAAACGCAAGCCAGGACTTGAGAAAAAGCTGAAGCAAAAAGATAAAGATGCTGAGCAAACGATGCGCCTGATTGAAACCGCAATCGCGGTTCTTGAGGATGGAAAACCCGCCCGCACGGCAGAGATAGAAGAGGATGACAAAAAAGCGTGGCGGATATTACAGCTTTTGACATCAAAGCCTGTTCTCTATGTCGCTAATGTTGATGAAGATAGCGCCGCAAGCGGCAATGATTTCTCGGCCAAGGTCGTACAACATGCGGCCTCAGAAGGTGCTCAGGCTGTCATAATCTCGGCCCAAATCGAATCAGAAATGGCCGTGTTGGAAGACGAAGAACAGGCCGAATATCTTGATGCTATCGGCTTGGAAGAACCCGGGCTTAACCGCCTCATTCGCTCTGGCTATGCTTTACTTGGCTTACAGACATATTTCACCGTCGGCCCGAAAGAGGCCCGCGCTTGGACCTTCCGGAAAGGCTGGACAGCCCCGAAATGTGCCGGTGTCATTCACGGAGACTTTGAAAAGGGCTTCATCCGCGCGGAAACTACGGCCTATGAAGATTATATCACCCACAATGGCGAGCAAGGCGCTAAAGAAGCGGGAAAAGTTCGCCAAGAAGGCAAAGAATATATTGTAAAAGATGGCGATATCATGCTGTTCAAGTTCAACGTCTAGAATGCTATTTATAGTAGCTAATGGCCCGGATAGCTCACCAAAGATTTCACAGGCGTACCTGATGCTTGAATTTTGTCCGCTCCGCCCAAATCCGGTAAGTCGACAACAAAATTTGCGGCGACAACTTCCAATTTACAGCGCTTAAGTAGCGATAAAGCCGCCAAAGCCGTGCCACCTGTTGCAATCAAATCATCAATCAACAGAACTCTTTGCCCGGCCTCCACATCATCAACGGAAATTTCTAGCGTATCCGTTCCATATTCCAGATCGTAACTTTCGGATATCACCTTGCCCGGTAATTTACCCTTCTTACGGATTGGGATAAAGCCAAGCCCCAAAGCAGAGGCCACCGCTGCACCGAAAATAAACCCTCTGGCATCAATGCCCGCGACAGCATCCAGCCCTTCATGTGTCACACCTGATACAATCTGATCAATCGCGACGTTGAATGCCACGCGATTGGCAAGTAAAGGCGTAATATCGCGAAACTGAATGCCCCGCTTGGGGTGGTCAGGAATGGTACGAATATGATCTTCAAGTTTTAATATCACTGATTTACCTTATCCGTATCAGGGAGAATATGCGTTTCCGCAAAAGCTCGCATTTCCCATTCTAAATAGTCCTCATCACTCATAAGTTCTGAGATATAAGTGTCAGAACGGGTCGTGCGCGGCAGATCATAGCTGGCAAATCGTGTGGCGACGGGCGTGTAAAACGCATCCGCAATTGACCAATCATCGAAGAGAAAGGGGCCGTCATGCTGCCCCAAAAGATGATCCCACATCTCACAAATCTCTGCAGCTTCATCAATGCAGTTTTGCGGCATTTTAGTGGAAGTTCGACGCCGTAAATTCATCGGCGCTTCTTCGCGAATAATTTCAAACCCGGTGTGCATTTTTTCCACGACCTGACGCGCCAAAGCTTTCTGATTTACATCTTTTGGCCATAGATTCGGTACAGCCTTTGCCGCAAATTCGCAAATCGCCAAACTATCAGGGAGGAAATCCTCGTTCACACGCAAAACAGGTACGGTTCCGGCATCGGACAGCGCATAAAGCTTGTCTTTGAAACCCGGAATATCGAGATCTACAACCTCTTCAGTAAAAGGTAACTCCGCTTTGCGCAGTACCAACCACGGCCTTAACGACCATGAGGAGTAGTTATAATTTCCGACATAAAGGGTTAAGGCAGACATAATTTTCTCTAGGGTTTATTCTTATTTGTCTAAGTTCTATCCTAGCATTTTCAAAGCGATAAGGAGTTTTTCTTTATCTGCCGAAAAACCACTGCGTATCCATAACGCTTCCAGCATTTTCATCGCCTTACCCATTTTGGGCCCGGCTTCGACACCCGCTGACTTCAGATCTTTACCTGTGATGGGAAATTCGGGCGGTACCCAGCCCATGGCCAAATCGGCTAAGACCATCCAATGGGCGCTGCGAATAGTGTCGGGCTCCCCTGCAGCTCGTAGTCTCACGCGATCCAAGGCAGTTTGCTTACCAGATTTATATATGGCAATCAGCCGTTCCCGCTCACTCATTTCAGGGTTAATTGGGGTGCCGTCATCAGACCAATTTCGTAAACGCTGTGTCTCGGCTTTGGACATTTTCAAACGCTTACACAGTAACGCCATTTGTAGAGGTTCGCGCATGCTCATCGCCATCAGGCGCAGGAGCGGATCAGGCTTAATCTCTTCCCTTGCCTCTAATTTCAACAGTTGGTCTAACCCATCGACATTATTGGCTTCGGGCAAGAGGGTTTCCAAAATTCCATGGGTCAACAGGATATGAAGCGACCGACTTGGGTTTTTCGCAGAAAGGATTTTTTTTAATTCCATCCACACGCGCTCAGCCGAGAGTTTTTTTAGTCCGGCTTTATTTTCACGACATGCCTTCAGTGAGTCGGCATCCAGTTTCGCTTCGCCGCCATACCAAGCTAAAAAACGGAAAAACCGCAAAATGCGCAGATAATCCTCTTTAACGCGCACATCTGCCTCTCCCACGAAACGTAGCTTTCTGGCTTTCAAATCTTCAAGGCCCTGCTCTGTCGGATCATAAACAACGCCGTCTAAATCGGCATATAACGCGTTGAAGGTCAGGTCACGTCTTTGCGCATCTTCGTGCCAGTCCTTTGTGTAGGACACAGTGGCGCGCCGCCCATCTGTTTCCACATCACGGCGCAGGCTCGTCAACTCATAGGGCTGTCCCTCAATTACGGCTGTGACGGTGCCGTGGGCGACACCTGTTTCAATATAACGAATCCCTGCGGCTTTCAGCGATGACATCACCGCTTCGGGTTCCAGAGCAATCGCAAGGTCAATGTCACCGACGGGCTCCCCCCAAAGCGCATTTCGGACACAGCCCCCCACAAAACGGCACTCGCCTTCAGGAAAAGCCGCAAATAATTGCCGCACAGCTTTGCTTTGCATCCAAGGGAATTGTTGCGGATTTAACTCGATCATAGCTTTCCCATACACTCAACTGTCGGAGATGACAGCCCTCTGTCATTATGATCGTTTCATAAGCCTAGGTTTTCCATGGTTTTCTTTCCAAAGCCGTAATAGCGCTTGGGATAGCCCGTATGACTTATGCCCTTTTCCTGTGCCAACACGGATAGCAAACTACGCCCCTTGGTTGGCACCGTCGGTTTAACATCATAAAAAGGATGATAGATCGCCTCTTTCGCATCAACAAACTCCCACCCGTCATCTTTTAAAGCTTGCAAAACATCTCCGAGAAACAACCCGTTTAAGATATTATGATGCATGAGAAGTTGATGCGGTACGTCCTCTAACCCCAACATATCAGACAAATGAATGGCATGGCGCGCCAAATCGGTGACGGCTTGAACATAATAGGCTTTATAACCCTCGAGGTTCGCCTCACTAGGGTCAGCGATTTGGTTGAGATGGGCTTCTAATCGCGCGCTTGTAAACCAATCAATACTGTCAACGGTGACTGGCGCTGCGCGCAATTCCATTTCGTTCAAAAAGTGACGATAGACAGCCACTTTCTCCATATCGCCTCCTTCGGCCAAAAATGGAAAGCGAAAAACTTTATTTGTACCGGGATAGTTAGAAAGAAACACATCGTTTTTTTGAATATCAGCCTTAATAATATCCGCAGCGGTATCCGTTGAATTGAGGTGACTGAAAGTGTGATTCCCAATCAAATGCCCCGCCGCCAACCAAGAGCGTATAACTTTGTCGCCCATTTCATCTTGCAAAAAACGACCTGTAACGAATCCGGCAGCCTTATGATTAAATCGATCAAAGGCGGCTAAGATGCGTTCATTCCGATCTAACGGTGAAAGAGTTTTATCAAAATTTAGATTAAAATCATCCATCGTTACAGCCAGACGTGGACGCGGTTTCGTGTGTATTGCGGGCGTACAGGCAGAAAAAGGCGATACTGAAAAAGCGCCGCACATAGCTATAAATTGTCGCCTTTTCATAAACTTACCTAATTCTCGTAAAGTCCTTGATAGAGGCGATATATCATCATTGCTGTCATCCCCCAAACATTCCGGTGGATACCAGACGGCTCATCATAGGGCATATCAACCAAAACATGGTCCCGTCCATCAAAATGAACGGTTCTGGGTTTATGATTGGAAGGGTTCATCAAAAAATCAGCGGGGACTTCAAATATATCTTCGACCTCACCGGGGTTAGCCTGCATCACTGCATCGGGATTTAAAATACCGAAAAAAGGCGTAACCCGATAAGCACTAACCGCATCAAAAGACGGTAAACGTCCAATGAGGCGAATGTGATCTGCCGCGACACCAATTTCTTCTTCGGTTTCACGCAAGGCGGCTTGCTCTACAGTTTCGCCTTTTTCTTTCTTGCCACCCGGAAAGCTAATTTGTCCCGGATGTGACGGCATGGTTTCTGGCCGTTGAGTCAAAATAATCTGCCACCCTGTCGATCTTTTGACAAAAAGCCCCAAAACAGCCGCCACGCGTTGGCCTTCGCGCATCACACCATCTGAACCGTCAGAGATGGACACAGGCAATAAAGCGTTTTTAAGAGACGCAGCCAAATCGCTCTCGGGTATATTCCGCCAATCAATTGTCTCTGTTGTATAAGCTGACATGATTTTTATTCAGTGTGAATACCAGCGGGGCCAAGCGGGAAAAATGTGCCAGAGGCCCAGAGGCCTAATTGTCGCCCGCCTTCGGTCTCTCGCTCGACAGCTTTTTCGACGAGTTCATAGAAAACGGGGCGGTTCAGTGTGGCTTCCAACTGACCCCGCACAGTGACGAAAGGCAAAGGTTCCAATGTGTTTGTGTCTGTTTCAACGCGCAGTGGATTTTCAGGTCCCGCTTCTACCACGTCACCGATATTCGTCGTAAAGAAGAGGCGTTGTTCTTGGCCCTCCCCTTGGATATCAACTCGGATGGCCAAGAAGTGCGCGCGCTCAACCATAATTGCGATTTTTTCTACGGGTGTAACCAGATAGGTTATGCCGTCAGGGTCTTTGCGTAAGACAGATGCAAAAAGCTGTATCAAGCCCTTGCGACTTATGCGTGTGCCTTCATGCCACCAAGAGCCGTCCGATTTGATGACCATATCCATTTCGCCACAATGATCAGGGTGCCAATTTTCAACTGGACGCTCGCCCGACTCGGTATTTTTGAGGGCTTGCAGCAAATCCTGCAAAGAAAACTGCGACTTACCGCCATTTAACGGGTTTTTCATAGACTTTCGTATTAGCCTCATTCAGGAATTAAACGCTGAGTCACAGCCTCGTCATTGGCCGTGATTCCGCAAGACTTAACTGCAATACGCATGTTAGGGCAAAACCGTTCAATCCGGCCAAATTTCGTCCAAATGGGCGGTTAAGCCGCAAAAGAAGAAGTAAGAGCAGATTTTTATGCCAACAGCCTCAAAATCCGAAAACTCGACGATAAACGCCCAAGCCGAAAAGGCCATGGCGCGGTTAAATGATGCGAAGATAGAAATTGGTCAGGTCATTTTGGGTCAAGAGGCCGTCATAAATCTGGCCTTGATATCGATTTTGTCCGGCGGCCATGCTTTACTTGTCGGTGTGCCGGGTCTGGCGAAATCGCTTTTAGTTGAAACCCTCGGCACCGTTTTGGGTTTGTCTGAAAAACGCGTGCAGTTCACGCCCGACCTTATGCCCACCGATATTTTGGGAACAGAAGTTTTGGAAGAGAGTGACACGGGTAAAAGAGCCTTTCGTTTCATCAAAGGCCCGGTTTTCAGTCAGCTTTTAATGGCAGATGAAATCAATCGTGCATCCCCCCGCACCCAATCTGCCCTCCTTCAAGCTATGCAGGAAAAAAACGTGACAATTGCAGGAACAAAACATGTCCTGCCTAAGCCGTTTCATGTTCTAGCGACGCAAAACCCAATTGAGCAAGAAGGCACTTACCCCCTACCTGAAGCCCAACTTGACCGCTTTCTCCTTCAAATCGACGTAAATTTTCCAGATTTAGAAACGGAACAAAACATTCTCGTCGCAACCACCGGAGCCAATGAAGCAAAAGCCAAGAAGGCCATGACGGCGAAACAGCTCACCGATATGCAATCCCTTACACGCCAGCTACCAGTCGGCGAAAAAGTTGTTGAAGCAATTTTGTCTCTGACCCGCAATGCCCGACCTGATCAAACATCTCTATCCTCAATCAAAGACACCGTCTCTTGGGGGCCCGGACCACGCGCCGGACAGGCTTTAATGTTAGCGTCCCGTGCCAAAGCGCTCTTAGAAGGACGTTTATCCCCCAGTATTGATGACATTATCGACTTGGCCGAACCTGTTTTAAAACATCGAATGGCCCTAACTTTTGCGGCCCGGGCCAATGGCAAAGACCTATCCGATGTTATCAATGAACTGAAAGCATCTATTCAATAATTATGGCGCATCCCACTGTGGCAAACAGAGACACACAGGCTCAAAAAGACCGTTTGCGCTTAGGCGCGCGGCGTTTGGCGGCAAATTACCCTGCGCTCTTGGCCGAAGCAAAGCGGGTTTCAGCGATTACCGCAACGGGTTTACATGGACGCAGAAAAGCCGGCCAAGGAGAAACTTTCTGGCAATATCGTCCTTATGATACATCGGATCCCGCCAATCGCATTGATTGGAGGCGTTCTGCGCGAAGTGACTCGCTTTTTGTCCGAGACAATGAATGGGAAGCGGCCAACACGGTTTATCTGTGGCAGGAACAGAATGCCGGAATGGATTGGGCTTCCTCCAAAAAACTGCCGCTCAAATCGGAACGCGCAACGATACTCTTAATGGCGCTTGCTCATTTATTGATGCAGGGTGGCGAACGCTGTAAAATTATCGGGCAAGACAGTCGTTCCCGCACCGGTCGAAAGGGTCTTGATAGATTGTTTGAAGATTTCATGCGTCAGTCAGGCGTAATACAAACCCTTAAATCTGAAGTGAAGGCACATTCAAAAATCATCATCGCTTCTGATTTCCTCGGTGACCTTACGCAATGGAAAGAAACATTGTCGCAATTAGCGGCACGTCCCACTCAAGGCATATTGGTTCATATTATCGACCCTGCCGAAAATGCTTTTCCCTATAAAGGACGGCTTCAGCTTAAAATGCCGGGATTGTCTGACGTGAAATCCTTTATTGTGGGACGGGCGGAAACAGCTCAGCAGCGTTATCAAACACGATTTGACGCCCATAAAGCCGAAATCGATACTCTGGGTCGGAATTTAGGGTGGCACGTCGTCAGACACGACACTGACCGCCCCGCATCATTAACACTCAGCGAGCTTTACGGCCTCATCTCAGGCCAACCCATGCAGGTTTTATCATAATGGCCGGGCTTTCCTTTCTTGCGCCACTCGCCTTTTTAGGCCTACTGAGCCTGCCGATTATTTGGTGGATTTTACGCGTCGCGCCCCCTGCGCCAAAAGTTCAGGCTTTTCCGCCTTTGCGACTGTTTGCCGATATTGAAAAAGATGAAGAAACACCCGCTAAAACACCGTTATGGTTGCTCTTATTCCGTATGGCGATGATTGCGCTTATTGTCTTCTCGCTGGCTGGACCGGTCTTCAAACGATCTATCGTTGAGACTGAGCGACCACTCTTACTTGTCATAGATAATAGTTGGCTATCCGCGCCTTTCTGGTCTGACATGATTGATGAAGCGGAAACGCAGCTTAAATCCGCCCGTCGCAAGAACATTGATGTGGCACTTATTCTGACCAACGGCCAAAATAGGACAGTTCAATTCGGCCCGGCTCAAGACCAATTGGAACGGATTAAAACTCTCAAACCTGACAGTTGGATTGATAGTGAAGGTTTAGAAGACACATTTGATGGTTTAGATCTTGAAGACAAAGAAGTGGTTTTATTGTCATCAGGATTGACTTTATCGTCCGTTTCCTACGCTTTAATGGATAAGGCAGACCTAATATCAGTTTATCAGGCTACGGGAGTGTCGGATATTATTCTGCCGCAATCGACCCAAGAAACGCCTAATGGTTTTGAAACAAGCTGGACGCGGCCTATTGCAGCTTTGCGCACTACGGATAACACTGTTTTGGCCCTTGGGGCAGATAACACCGTTCTTGGCCGGGCGAACTTGTCCTTCGGCCCATCGGATAAAAGTGCCACGGCGCGCTTTGACCTTCCGGCTCAACTTCGTAATCAAGTGACTCAATTACGATTGGAAAAAACAAATTCTGCAGGCTCCGTTTTTCTTCTAGACGATAATTGGGGTCGCCCATTGATTGGCTTACTTTCGGGCTCAGGGGATACGTCAAGCCCGCTTCTCTCCGAGCCTTTTTACGCGCGCTCGGCCTTAGGGCCATATGCCGATATTTTCGACGGGGAGTTAGAAGCGCTATTAGCCATTAATCCGTCGCTCATAATCATGTCAGACAGTCAACGTACGACCGATCAACGCCTCGTCGATTATGTGAAAGAAGGCGGCGTTTTAGTCCGCTTTGCAGGCCCTAAACTTGCTAAAAGAAATGACAGGCTTCTCCCCGTTCCGCTAAGATCGGGCGGACGGGCAATAGGCGGAGCGCTGAGTTGGGAAACGCCTCAAAACCTAGCGCCTTTTGAAGCGAATAGTCCGTTCTTTGGCCTTGATATTTCAGAAGAAATTACGGTTTCACGTCAAGTTATGGCGGAGCCCGGGATTGAAACAGACACAAAAAGCTGGGCTCGTCTGTCCGATGGCTCCCCTGTCGTAACGGCGGCACCTTTTGACGACGGTTTGGTCGTTTTATTCCATGTTACCGCCGGGCCGGAATGGTCAAATTTGGCTTTGAGCGGATTATATGTTGAGATGCTACGCCGAATATTGCCTTTGGCGAAAACTAAAAGCCGACAAGTTGAAGAGACTGAAGGTGGCGAATGGATTGCTAATCGCGTTTTGGATGGTTTTGGACAGTTTGATAGTCCCGATGCACAGGTAAAAACTATCAAAGATGCTGATTTTGCGAATGTCTACACTACGCGGCAGACCCCCCCCGGTTTCTACGTTCAAGGCACACGTCAGAAAGCACTGCAAACCCTGCAAGATCCATCGGTTATTCAACCCATCAAATTACCCTCAGGGGCGGTTGCCAAACAATATGGCGGTACGAAAATTCAAAGTTTGGCGGGACTGGGCCTTGCCATTGCTCTCATCGGTCTTGCTTTGGATGCGTTTTTTGCCTTGATTATGGCGGGACGTAAACCACGATTATGGCCCGAAGAGACAGTCTCTGCGACCTTGGGCTTAGTTCTCGCTTTTATCTTTTTAGCGCCGACTGAAGGCTTCGCTCAAAATGGAACAACCTCTGCTCTCAGCAAGGAGGCTGCCGCTGCAACGGGCTTACATTTCGCCTATATCAAAACGGAGAACGGACGCACGGACCGTATTACTGAAAATGGCTTGGAAAGCCTTGGAAAACAACTGGATGTACGGACCACAATTGATGTTGCTGGTGTGCATGGTGTTGACCCTTCTATAGATGAATTATCCTTTTACCCCTTCTTGTTTTGGGTGATCTCACGTGACTCACAAGCGCCGACGGAAGCGGCTGTCACGGCGCTCAATGCCTATATGGAGTCGGGCGGAACCATCATATTTGACACGCGTGATGCAGCAGATCAGGCGATCACCGGCAATGCCCCCCACCCGGGATTGGCCCGTATCAGCGAAGTTTTGGACATTCCTCGCCTGAAAACTGTCCCAAAAGATCATGTTTTGACAAAATCTTTCTATCTTATCCAATCATTCCCCGGACGATGGGCCAATGGACAGGTCTGGGTAGATGCCGCCAGTCATGCCTCGGGTCGCGACGGCGTGAGCTCTGTTATTATTGGCGGACATGACTGGACCGCCGCTTGGGCCTTGGATGAAAATAACCGACCAATTATTGAAACAGATGAAAGCCTCCCACGGCAACGTGAATTTGCGGCGCGCTTCGGCGTGAATTTGGCAATGTATACATTGGCAGGCAATTATAAAGCCGACCAAGTCCATACAGCGGAATTGGTTGAGCGTTTGGGTCAGGAACGAGCACGGGACGCAGGTTTTGATACGCCTATCGAGACCGAAGGCCTTAATAATCAGGGGGGCGAAAATGAATAATATTCTCAACGCCCTCGCCTTTGACCCACTCATTCCAGTCTGGACGATCGTCATTCTGGGTTTGGCGATATTCCTTGCTTCACTTTTGACGGCGACATCAGGTTTGAGAAGCTATTTTTGGCGCTTATTGGCAGGGTTGTTTCTCTTACTCGCCGTTTTGAACCCACAGAAGGTCAATGAAGACCGCACACCTCTGACCGATAGCGTTATTATCCTAAATGATGTTTCACAATCAATGAAAGTTGGCGAACGTGACCGCGCAAGGCAATCCATACTGAACGGATTACGAGAAGGCTTGGAAGCCGATCCGACAGTGGATATCGTTCAGGTGGATATTCAAGGAGATGAAAGCGGCACAAAGCTCTCCCCCGCTTTGGTAGAAGCTTTGGGAACGGCGGGGAGCAACCGCATTGCGGGTGTTGTCGCTCTGAGCGATGGGCAAACGCATGATAATATCGAGACGCTGAAAACCGTCTTACCCGAAAATGTTCCCTTTCACGCCTTGGTAATTGGTGACCCCGACGCGAGAGACAGACGGATAAGAGCTGTGACCGCACCGAGATTTGGCCTCGTCGGTGAGACGGCTGACTTCGAACTTGAGGTTGACGACCCGGGATTTGAGGCTGAGCGCGCACTCATTGAGGTCAAACTCAACGGAACCATTCGTGCGCGTTTTCCGATTGTCATCGGTGATACACTATCCATCCCGTTGGAAATTGAGCGTCGAGGCTCAAACACCGTGGAGATGAACGTCGTTCCCGCCGAAGGGGGTGAGCTAACATTAAACAATAATGTTTTTGTCAGTGAAATTTCCGGTATTCGTGACCGAATGCGTGTTCTCTTAATTACAGGAGAACCCCATAGTGGTGGGCGAGCTTGGAGGAACCTTTTAAAAAGCGATCCGGCCATTGATTTGGTTCAGTTCACCATTCTAACCATGCCACGCGTCAACAATCCAAACGCTCGGCAGAATGAGTTATCTCTAATCCAATTCCCCACTCGACGTTTATTCGAAGAGAAACTGGACGAGTTCGACCTGATTATTTTTGACCATTACCGCCGACGGGCTAATCGCACACGTTCTGGCGGTATGCGTCCCATCATCACACCTAACTATTTCAACAATATGATTGATTATGTCGAAGATGGCGGCGCTTTATTACTCGCTACGGGCCCGTCCTTTGCAGCAGGAGACAGCCTGTTTCGCTCGCCTCTTGCCGGTATCTTACCAACACGCCCCACAGGTGATGTCACCGTAGAAAAATTCCGTCCCTCTCTGAATGAAAAAGGGCGGCGTCATCCCATTACCTCATCCTTTAAGGGGCAAACCGAGACAAATTGGGGCCAATGGTTCCGCTTGGTCGATAATACACCCGTTTCTGGTGATGTCTTGATGGAAGGCGCGAAAGGCTCTCCCCTCTTTGTGATTGACCAAATCGGTGAGGGGCGGGTCGCGATGTTAATGTCAGATCAAGCCTGGCTCTGGTCTAAGGGTTATGACGGCGGCGGTCCTTATCGCGAGATTTTCCGGCGCACTGCCCACTGGCTGATGGGCGAACCGGATTTGGAGGCAGAGACATTGCGGGCCAATACAAATGGACAAAATCTGGTTATTGAACGTAAAAGCCTGAATAATGTGAGTGAACCCGTCACCGTTATTACGCCAAGTGGTGAGAGTCGCAGCGTAACACTCAATGAAGTATCAGAGGGTGTTTTCAGAGGCTTATTGCCTACTAAGGAGTTCGGAGCTTACCGGCTTGAGCAAGGAGATGTCAGCACGATAACGGCTATCGGCACACTCAATCCCAAAGAATATGCTGACCTGACTCCAACTTTGGACAATTTTGAGCCATTGGCAGAACAAAATGGTGGCTTGGTCAAAGCCGTTGGATTGGCCGAGGCAAGACTCCCGACGGTGCGGCGTATAAACTTGAATGAAAAGGCATCTGGCGATAACTGGCTCGGCCTTCGCGCTTATGAAGATTACATTGTGACGCGTAGTCAAAGGCAGCCTTTGGTTCCGCCTCTTCTGTTCTTTGTTTTGTTCTTTATGAGTTTAGCAATAGCGTGGTGGCGTGAAGGCCTCTAAAGCCCTCTCTTTAAGAGTTTATTGAGGGCATTCTTTAAACCTTCATTGGGGATGATGGTGTAAAGAGATCTCATTATCAAAGGGGTTCTCATGTCGTCTATGTCTGCTTCCAAACTCATATCCCGATCTCTCATGACATTTTGCGCCGTTAGTCTTTTAGGCGGATGCGTCGTCGCCAAAACGACAGGCAAAGTCGCGGCCTTGCCGTTCAAAGGTGCATACAAAACAACAGAGCTAGCAGGAAAAGCGGTCTACGGCACCGGAAGACTGGCCGGGCAAACCGTTTATGGCACAGGGAAATTTGTCGGAAAGTCGGCTTATGCCACAGGAAAAGGCATATATTATATGGGCTCCGTCCCTGTTAAAATAACGGACAAAGCTCTGGATACGACGAATAAAGTTCTGTCCGTAACAACACAAGCGGTCGACCTAAGCGGTAAAGTCATCACGACAACCCGCCGCATTCAGTCTTATGAGCTAGAATCCGAACTCTTGGCCTTACGTGGGGCAACAAACGTTCTGAGTGTGTTTGTAGACGCAGTCTGAGCTTATAATCTGAGCTCACACACGCTCAGAGGCCCTTACCGTGCTCACCGAATGGCTCCCGCGTCACAGTTTCGTGACATATGCCGGTATTCATTGAGAACATTCCAATTTTATGTTATGTAGTCACATAACCTAAGGAGTGTGTTATGAAGTCTTCGTTCAAAATTGGCCTTTCATCCCTTGCCGCGACCGGTCTTATGGCGCTCAACGCCCCGGCCTTTGCCAATGGCTATGAAAGTACGCTGACGACTGCTGTTACAACTCCGGTAAAAGTTGACATCCAACTCAGTGAAGATTTGGCCTATCGCGCCAATAACCTCCCTAAAAAATTATCGGATAGAGGCGGTGTGGCCCGTTTGAACAGCGGTTTTTCAAATAATGGATATTATGGAGATAAGGCCCTCAACGATTTAAAAAAGCGACTCGAAAGACGGTTAAATGAACGCTTCGAACGCTCGGGCATTACTGTGAGTGAGACGGCCCCTGTGACGTTGAAAGTGATAATTGAGAATGCCAAACCCAATCGCCCGACATTCAACCAACTTTCGAAAGAACCTTCCCTCTCATACCAAAGTTTCGGACTGGGCGGTGCGGAAATCAGCAGTCAGTTGGTTGATGCCTCGGGCAAATCTCTTGGTGAAGCAAACTATGAGTGGTTTGAAAATTTCATCCAAGATGCTCAATTCGGCGGAACATGGTCAGATGCAGATATCGCCTTCCGGCGCTATGCCAAAAAGATCAGCAAAGATCTTAGCCGGTAATGCGTTATATAGATTGGGCTTAAGGCACGCCGATATATTTATGCGTCTGAACAGATAGACGCCATTGCGGATGTTTTAAACAATAATCAAAAGCGGCCTGTGAATGTGTCGCTTTTTTATTGTTTGGGTCTAAGTAACTTTCATCAAGTGGTTGAAGACGGAAACTGTTGAAATCTAAATCAACGAAATCTTCGGGTTGGTTTTCCGCTTGCGGATAAACGAGCTTTAACTCATTTCCTCGTGTCTGAACCAGTTCAGCTTTCGCCTTCGGACTGACACAAATCCAATCGATCCCGTCCGGTAATGCAATTGTGCCATTGGTTTCAATTGCGACTTTAAAGCCGCGCGTATGAAAAGCCGAGATCAAAGGCGCATCTAATTGCAAGGCAGGTTCGCCGCCCGTACACACCACCCAAGCCGCTTCACGTCTTGGGTCTTGTTCAGGCCAGAAGTTATCTACATGCTCAGCCAAATCACTTGCCGTTTGGAAACGCCCTCCTCCTGGCCCGTCTGTACCGATGAAATCCGTATCGCAGAATTGACAAATCGCTTTAGGACGGTCTTTTTCCCGCCCGGTCCAAAGGTTGCATCCCGTAAACCGTAAAAACACAGCCGTCATACCCGCTTGCCCGCCCTCACCTTGAACGGTGAGGTAGCATTCTTTTACCGCATAGCTCATGCTTTGTAATCTGCCCATCCTAAGGCACGCAATTCGCAAGCCGGACAGTCACCACATCCATAGCCCCAATCATGTCGGTTTGTATGATTTCCCTTATAACAGCTATGGGACTTCTCATTAACAAGACGCACAAGTGGCTCGCCACCTAATGTTTCACAAAGTTCCCATGCTTGACCCTTTGACAGGGACATCAGAGGCGTTTCAAGAGTCATGGGCCTATCTAACCCAAGAGACAATGCCTGCATTTGAGCGTCTAATGTGTTCTTGCGGCAATCCGGATAACCTGAAAAATCAGCCTCACACATTCCGCCAATCAGTGTATTGATACCTCTCCGATACGCCAAAGCTCCGGCAAACGTCAAAAAGACCAAATTGCGCCCGGGAACAAAAGTGTTCGGGAGGCCTTCTGCCGTCATTTCGATTTCAACATCCCGCGTCAAAGCTGTTTCACTCATCTGCCCTAAAATGGACAAATCCAAGATATGGTCATCTCCTAAACGGTCTGACCACTCGGCTTTCAGAGCAGGCATATATTCGCGGACAGTTTGTCGACAGGTCATTTCTATGTCGTGGCGCTGACCATAATGAAACCCAACGGTTTCGACATGGTCATAATTTTCTAAAGCCCAAGCCAGACAAGTGGCCGAGTCCTGCCCGCCCGAAAAAAGAATTAAAGCTTTTCGCATCTCACTCATAATGCGCGCACCTTTAGCACTTTCCGTTCATCTTGCCACAAAAACTGACAGGCTGAATTATAGCTCTGGCAGCCCTTCGCTCTTTTGGCACATTATCTGCATCGCCTCTCCTGAAACGCGAAAACCGACTTTGATGTCGGTTAAATTATTTCGGAGCTAAAGCATGCTTAAACGGTATCTTTTGGATAAAGGGTTCAAAAAGCGTTATGTCCTTTTCGCTATTCTAGCGATGGAAATTGTTAGCCTCCCTGCTGCCGCCGGCATCATCAGCCAGTCTTTTAAACAAGCCGATATTCCTGCATTAAGTGTGGTTCTGCTTGAGGAAACGGAACAGAAAGCCCGCTATGTGATTGCCAGTGAAGCTGCCTTTCACATTGCGGCTGATGTCACTGACGCCCATTATGAGGTACGGATATACAAGAAAGGCGAAGTGAACTCACAGTCTTTTGGGGAAAAGGCTCAAATGCCCGGTGCCGCTCTGACCTGTAGCCATACGAAAAATGAACAAACGACAATTTTTCAGTCTTTACGTCGTACTTCTATCAATCTCGATTTGAATAAGGACGACATCCTTAATCAAGCCATCATTGTGGAGATTAAACATAACGCTGGAGCTAAACCAAATTTTTCGTTCGTCAGAGGCTCAACAGATATAAAAACATTCAATCCTATCAATTGCTTATCACCTGTAAGTTAAGCGCTCTTAGTGAGGCAAATACAATTATCAAATTAGGTCATCGCTTGGCGCTTTAGTCTCTCTTCTGCAATTTGATTGGCTACATCCAGAGTCGAGGTATTCTTAGCTGTAGATGTTTCCAGAATCATTTTTATCGTGTCTGCCAGTCCTTCGAGCTTCTTCTCCACCCAAGCTTCACTATATTCGCCGGAGACTTCGGCTGCGACATTGATAATCCCACCCGCATTTAGGACAAAATCCGGCAGATAAGTGATATTGCGCGCCTTCAAATCTTCCATGAGGGATTCATGTCGAAATTGATTATTCGCGGCCCCCGCAATCAATTTCGCTTTGATGTCAGGGATTGACTGCTCGTTCAACGCGCCACCCAATGCACAAGGTGAGAATATATCCACCGTTTCAGCGTGAATATCATTCACGTCCACTGCAACGGCGCCAAATTCGGTCATGGCTTTTCGAATAACTGTTTCGTTTATGTCGGCGACACGGAGGCTCGTCCCCGCCTGATGCAGTTTTTCACACAGCGAATATCCAACATGCCCTAAACCTTGGACGGCTACCGTCTTGTCACTTAAATCATTAGAGCCCCATATATGGTTAGCCGCCACTTTGATTCCACGAAAAACACCTTCCGCCGTAACGGGTGACGGGTCTCCTGACGCTGCCTTCCCAGAGGTCAATCCGGCGACATATTCCGTCTGGGTTCGAATAACGTTCATATCATTAGGGGAGACGCCGACATCTTCCGCAGTTATGTAGCTTCCGTTCAAGCGTTCAATCGCACGGCCATAGGCTTCGAAAAGGGACTGACGGTCAAAATCTCCTTTAGGGCGAATGATGACGGCTTTACCGCCACCTAGTGGAAGCTCCGCCGCTGCGTTTTTATAACTCATCGCTTTGGACAGGCGTAAAACGTCACGCAGGGCGTCCTCTTCTGCGTCATAATGCCAGAACCGTGTCCCGCCCGCAGAAGGGCCGCGTACGGTAGAGTGCACGGCAATAATGGCCTTCAAACCCGAAACTGGGTCACTGGCGAAATACACGCCTTCATGGTCGGCAAAGTCTATATGGGAAAAAACGGACATAAAACTCTCCCGAAGCCATTAAATCATAATGGCTATAACCAAGTTTTATCGAAAATTCTTTCGTTTATTTGCTTAAATGAAGGATAATAATCTGAACTTTCCAGAGCTTGGAATGCTCAGCCATAAAATAGGCCTTAAACTTTTCGTGCCCAAAATTTGGGTCTGTGCAAAATCAAAGAAGAAATGAGCGTTACGAATAAAGCGACCGGAAATATCTCCGTAAATGTGATCGGTATTCGGTAAAATGGATTGGCATAGCGCCCCTTCATTGTTTCTACTTTATCGATAAAGGCTTGCAATTCTTCTCCCTTCACCCCCTTTTCTCTTTCAAGCTCTACCAAATGATCTGTATAAACCGATATAAATTCACTTTGTGTAAGCGCGAGATATATTTCCCAACCAATGATGTAGCTAAGCCCTGCAAAAGCCGACATGGCGAGACCCAGTAAAAACGATTTCGAAAATCGAATCACACCGCCTTGTTCTTTGTCTCGATAACGCCTGATCCCAAAATAAATAAGTGACAGAAAAAAGAACATTAGGGCGAAACCCGCGACCATTCCGCTTGCGCTACTTTTCATTCCGAATATCGTATAGCTACTGATCATCATGCCAATGACCAACAATCCCGCTAAACCTCCATGAAGAAAAGCTAATTTAAAAAATGTGTTGTTATTAGATGTCATATGTCTTCCCCTGAATATTGCTCCAATCTTACGCATTTATATAGGGCCTGTCTCTCACCCAGATGGGTGAATTGCCGCTCTTTCACCCATTATATTTGCTTATAGTGAGAGTTCGATGGAACGTGAGACAGCTTCAGTCCGATTTCTCACACCGAGCTTCACATATAAATTGGCCAAATGTGTTTTGACTGTATTGGGAGACACGCCCAACTCTCTCGCAATTTCCTTATTGCTTTTCCCGGTTTGTAAATACCGAAGCATATCTATTTCGCGAGGTGTCAACCCTAAAGCCCTTATAGCCTTGTCATTGGAACCGGAGTCACGTGTTTCAATATTTGCAAAATGGCGACCAAACCAAAGTCCCAAACAGCCAAAAAACAGCGCCATCACTATAAGAAAAATCTCAGGCCCTATGTCCCGCATCCAAAACTTATAGTCCAACCATGTTAAGCCCAATGCGCCAACCGCCATAACCAGACCATAAAGCGTCACCAGTTTGATTGTGGCATGAGATTTTAGCATGAATCTTGTCTACACAATAAACGGCCATAAAAAAAGCCGCTCACAGAGCGACTTTCTTAAAATCTATATCAGCACGAATTAACGGCGCTTTTTCTTACTTGGAATCAAGCCTTCAATTTGAGCACGCTTGCGAGCCAATTTGCGGGCACGACGAACGGCTTCGGCCTGTTCACGAACGCGCTTCTCAGAAGGCTTCTCATAGTGTTTACGAGCCTTCATCTCACGAAGGATGCCTTCATTCTGCAATTTTTTCTTCAGCGCGCGGAGGGCTTGATCCACATTGTTCTGACGGACGTAGATTTCAACCATATCAGGTCAACTCATTTCTGTTTCAAAAGTTAAAAGCCCCGCAACCGATGCGAGGCTCGACAAATCATGGTGCCTAGTAACGGGCTAGGCTTGGTCTTTCAAGAGAAATTGGCAGGATTTTTCACGAATTCGGGCGTAAAAAGAGGTGTTTTTCAAATAAAATTGCGCCAAACTCTCTCCATGGACTTTTCGCGCCCCTCTTTTATTTCCTCTGACGGCTTTAAAATTGCGACCTATTCAGACGGGCCCGAGGACGGCCCGCTCTTGATTCTGATTCATGGTTGGCCCGAAATCGCCTATAGCTGGAAACTGACGGTACCGGCACTCGTGAATGCGGGATATCGCGTTGTGGCTTATGATTTGCGCGGATTTGGTACTTCCGACGCGCCTCGCGGGGTTTCTCATTATAGTATTTCGCAAATGGTCGGCGACCTCGAAGCCGTTTTAGAGGCGCAGGGACGCGCAAATGCTGACCTCATCGGCCATGATTGGGGGGGCATCATAATGTGGCATGCCGCCCGAATGCTCGCCGACAAATTTGATCGATTAGTCTCCATTTGTACGCCTCACGTAAAACATGCTCCTGTCGATCCCATGAAAATTTTCGAAAAGCGGTTTGGCCCCGATCACTACTTCTTGGAGTTTCAAAACAGACCCGAAGCTGTTGAAGCTCTATTCAAATCTAATCCAAGCGCGTTTTTCGAACTTATGTTCCGTACCACTCCGTCCGGAAAGACTATGGACAAAAAATTCACTTATATCCCTAAAAGCTTTAGTACCTATTTAGAGCAAGGTACGCCGCCCTTGCCGGGTGCTGTCATGTCCGCGGAAGATAGAGCCGTTTATGCCGAAGCTTACCAACGCAGCGGATTTCACGGCGGCATTTGCCTCTACCGAAATACAACGGAGAATTGGGAACTCGCCAAAGGTCTGTCGGAACGCATCATTCAACCAAGCGTGATGCTCAGCCCTGAAAATGATCTCCTTTTACCTCCCAGCAGTACCGACCACATGCCGAACATCATGCCTCGTCTGACTCGTCAGATTGTTCCCGACTGCGGACATTGGGCGATGTGGGACAATCCGAACTTTATCAATAACGCTATCGTCAAATGGCTTGACGAAACACCATCTCACAGCAAAAATTTGAGCCAAAGTTAAGAGCTTCCTATGCGTATAGACCCTTCAGCCCGCTCATCCGGTCACCGCCCGCCATTAGGCCTGGCCCTTGGTGGCGGCGTTGCGCGTGGATGGGCGCATATCGGCGCTATTCGAGCGCTTATTGAGGCAGGCATTAAACCTGATATTGTTGCAGGCACCTCCATCGGGGCGGTAGTCGGAGCAGCTTATCTCGCAGGACAATTGGATATATTGGAAGATTGGGCGCGCGCCCTGAACCGTCGAAAAATGATGGGTTATATGGACGTCAGATGGGGCGGCTCCGGCCTTATGCGCGGAGAGCGTCTCGCCCGTGTTTTACGGTATTATTTTGCTGATATGCAGATAGAGGATTTGGATCGAAAATTTGCCGCTGTAACGTGCGATCTCCGTACGGGTTATGAAGTTTGGCTTCAGAAAGGGGCGGTTATTCCGGCCATACGGGCTTCTTACGCCCTGCCCGGCGCCTTTGAACCGATAAAAGTTGATGGCCGCTTTATGATAGATGGCGCCCTTGTTAATCCCGTCCCTGTCTCGACCTGTCGCGCTTTGGGTGCCCATATGGTGATCGCTGTCAGCCTGAACGGCGACGCCTTTGGCCCTATCGGCACAAGTCATGAAATTCATTTTGATGATGAGGACGAAGAAATAGGCTTGGCCGATCCCTTGGAACTCGCCTCGCAATCCTTGAATAAATTGCGACCAGACAGGCTGCTGCTCAAATCAATGATGGGGGATGTCCACCCCGGAAAAAGTCCGAAAATGGGTTCCGTAATGATGGGCACTTTAAACATCGTGATGGACAGGATTTCACGTTCTCGTTTGGCGGGTGACCCGCCAGATGTTTTTGTTGCACCGCGAATCGGTCACATTGGCATGATGGAGTTTACCCGTGCTGAAGAACTGATCGAACGCGGTTATCGGGCTATGCAGCATGAAATTCCGCTCATCAGCTCTGTCATGGACGTCTTGGGCGAAATGCCTTCCGGCTCCGCCAATAGGGACTGAACCTTCTTATAACGACCCAAATAGGGACAGTTTCGCGAGCCTATCCACAGCTTATGATTAATTTTCATATTTTCGGTTGTCAGCTTTCGCGTAGTTTCACCTTATAAGCGTTTAAAAGTGACCTTTCAGGTCGGGGCGGTATGACACATTTATGAAAGCGGGCAGACCTATACGCATAGCCAATGACAATGCGCCTCTTAACCGTGCGGCGATGAGTCAGCGATTTGACTCCGCCTTCGGTAGATGCAGGCAAATGGAAGGCCGAACTAAAACCGATAGTGCTGTTTCAGATATCATCAAGATGGAAGTTTCTAGCTTGAAGCCTGGACAATTGGCGTGGAAACCCGGCACCACAGATTACGAAGCTTTCCTACCCAAAAAAACCAAACCCAAATTTCCACATTGGTTCGACACTCTCAAACTCCTAGCCGAAGCCTTATTACTCACGGCATTTCTCGGCAGCTTTATGGGCCTGATCGCTGCCTTTATGAGCCTCTCTACCCTTGAGTCGCAAACCTACTTCACCGGAGCCGTCGTAGGGACAGGATTGCTGTCAATTACAGCTGTCAAGTTGCCGCGATTCTTACGCGAATGGGCAGCTCTGACACTGCTTCTTGTCCCTTGTGTTTTTGCTTTTGGTGTTTTGCAAATACCGGTTTCGACGATTGCATTGCCCGCCGCCATATTGGGCGTGATTATTGGCTTTATGAGCCGCTCCACTGCCCCTCTTATTGCCTCTGCAGTTATCAGTCTTGGATTGGCTTATTATGCCTCTCCTTTGGACATGGATTTTGCGGCACTTTCGACTCTCGGCGGGGCCAATTTTAAATTCTCCGCTTTGGAAGGCGCTGGTCTCACAGCTTTAACCTTTATTCTGGTCGGGTTAGCCAGCCAGCATAAAGGCCGAATTTTGATGACTTTGGCTTTGGCATCTCTTTATGCGTGGGGGGCGATTTGGTTATGGCAATCCGGACTGTCGCAACGTGGCATCACGGCTTTTGCATTCATCGCAGGGGCCGCACAATATAAGCTTGGAAAAGCCGGGTTGGATGACAAAGCCTTTGCCTCATGGGGGTTTATCGTCTGTGGCTGGATAATCGCCTCTGCCGCCTTTATCCTTTTACAAAGCGGTTACCTTGACCCGGAAATAAGCACGACAATGAATGTTGGACAGCATCCCTCTTCATCTATCACATGGATTATCGGTGTTGGCTGTGCCCTCTCCTGCATCCTCGTGGCAGGGATGAGCCGCCATGCCCATTCCAGACAGACGGCGCTGTCAATTTTCCTGACAACAATCGCTCTCGGCCTTGTTCCTTTTCTTACATTCCGTCCGGATTTGATCTTGCCTTACATGTCCGAAGTACCGGGTTTGCAGGTTATCCCGACAATTGGCCTCATCATGGGGGCTGCGGGGCTGATTGTTAGCGCGGTTATGATCTTGAATGGTTTGCGCCTGAAAAAGAATATTTATATTCTTTTGGGGTTGCTCACACTTGGAGCGCAACTGGTTATGCTTTTTGACCCGAGCTTATTCAATATCGACAATCTGGTAATATTCGGGACAGCCTTTTTGGCGAGTGGGATTTTTGTGGCACTCACCATACGCAATAAAGCGCAAAACTAAGATTTCATCTGACAAATATTAGACTTAGACGCCCAGACGGGCACTATTGGCTTTAATCAAGCTCGGCGCGAGTATCATACCGCCAACAAAGCCACCGATATGTGCCGCCCATGCGATACTCATTCCGATAAGAGGGCCAGCTAAAACAAGCACCACATTGATCAAAGCCCACCCCAAAGCGAATTGCTTCATCTTCCCCATACCACCAATCGACCACGCCGCAGTCGCTAAAAGTGCGGAGGCACCACCCGATGCGCCAACGGCCCCAGGAGCATTACCGCCCAAAGGCGCCCCAATGGCGAACCACCAAAGCCATTGCGCTAGTCCCCCGAAAATTATGCCGAAAATCAGAATCGTTAGGAAAACCATGGAAGGATTGCGACGCCGACCTTGAGAAATTGAACGCAATCTCGCCCCTTTAACTGTAGCCACTCCCAAAATCGCAATCATGCCACTATTCATCAAGACATGCCCCCATCCGCCATGCGCCAGACCATGTCCTGCCAAGCTGATAACCTGCTCCAACAAACTCGCCCCCTGAAAACCTAGAGGCTTGAGGATGACCAAAGGGGCAACCGCTGAGAGAATGGGTTGGACATAGTAAAGAAGAACAAAAGCCAAAATAAGAGCCCCCGCCGCATAGGCAGGCATAGGCTCAGTAAAATTGAAAAAAGGTTCTCTTGATTGGGGCGTAGGACTTTGCATGGAATTTATATAGTCATTCTTACTTTATTCGCCATGGCTAATTCCTCTGTTCAATTCAGCTTCACTCAAAAATTATAGACACGGGAGCAAAAAAGAATTTGGGTTTTATGCGAAAGGAATTCATATAGACCTGTGACCTACCCACCCAATATCGTTCATGGTTCAGCCGATTTGATAGCACAGCGCGAGAAAAGCTATTATATGCAAGTCGGCCATCAACTCTACGGCCCCTACACGTCCGATCTTATGCAGCAATATTGTGATGAGGGACGCGTTGGGCCGCAATCTCTACTCTCACTCAATCGAGACGCGGGGTTTAAACCTGCAAAAGACTGGCCTGAGTTCACCACTTGGACGCGCGGGCGATACGATCCGCTACAGAACGCGGCGCAGACAATGGCAAGCGATGCTATGCCGAGTGTCTATTTCGTTATAGCGGATATTTCGCCCCGACAACAGATTGGATTTATCAAATCGCTTCAAGGTCTTGGCACGGTTCATCGTCTTACGGAAACCGTATGGGTATTAGGGAGTGCCATGAAAATTGAAAATATTAGAGAGGTTTTGAGCCAGACTCTGACCTTGGAAGACCGACTTTTCATCCATGACAGTTTCTCCAACCGTGCAGGATGGTTTAATATCGGCGAAGGTTTGGATGAAAAGCTCCGCAATCTCTGGGTGGATACGGCGCAAAGCCGCAAGAGCAGACGGCAATAAACGGCCTAAACTTCAGTAAGGCCGTCTTTAAAACGCTTAGCATTTTTTACGTAAATATCTGCACTCATCCGTAAAATGGCCTCTTGTGCTTCGGGCACGATCTTAATGACCTTACCCGGAGCTCCCATCACAACAGAATTGTCAGGAATAACCTTGTTTTCCGTGACAAGAGCATGCGCACCAATAAGGCAGTTTTTACCGATTTTGGCATTATTTAAAATAGTCGCCCCAATACCAATCAGACTGTTATCACCGATTGTGCAGCCGTGTAGCATGGCTTGATGGCCGATCGTGACCCCCTCACCAATGCTCAAGGGTGATCCTGGGTCAGAATGAAGCACGGCATTGTCTTGGACGTTGGAACGCGCCCCGATTGAAATAGGTTCATTATCGCCACGAATGACGACACCGAACCAGACCGAGCTATCGGCCTCCATAATCACATTTCCCACGAGGGCGGCGGATTCGGCGACCCATACACTTTCATCAAGCTTGGGCGTAAAATCATCGAGGGCGTAAACGCTCACTATGCGTCCAAATCCTGCTGCAATATTGAGATGTTCAAATCATAAGAAATATCATTGGGGTCTTCGTCATCGACATAGAGAAGGCCAAGAATTTCATCATCGAGATAGACTTCAACACTGTCTGAAACTTTACGAGGTTTGATGGTGATCGCCTCGGTTCCCAAGCGTTTGCAAAGATAGTTTTTGACTGATGTAATTTGTTCGGGGCTCATAGTGCCTCTCCTAATGTTTGATCCATAGAACCAGCGGGGTTCCCGCAACAGGGGCCTCCAACCGGTTTGGCGGGAACGCCCGCCACTGTACAGTTCTCTTCGACAGATTTCAAAACAACAGAACCGGCCGCAATTTTTGCTCCGTTTCCGATTGTAATATTACCTAAAATACTGGCCCCTGCACCGACCAAGACGCGGTCGCCAACTTTTGGATGACGGTCTTGGTCTGATTTACCAGTACCCCCTAGAGTTACGCCTTGCAGGATTGAGCAATCATGCCCAATCCGCGCGGTTTCACCCATGACAAAGCCTGTGGCATGGTCGAGCATAATACCGTGACCGATTTTCGCGGCGGGATTGATATCGACACCAAAAAGTTCGGAACTGCGATTTTGCAGATGAAAAGCGACAAGGTCACGCCCTGAATTAAACAAAGAATGCGCGCAGCGATGCGTTTGAATGGCCATATAGCCTTTGAAATAAAGAAAAGCCTGGAGATAGGAGCGACAAGCCGGATCTCGTTCTTTAACAGCCAATAAATCCTTAGCCGCAAAGTCAACAATCGTATCATCCAATTCAATGGCTTCGGCGAGAACCTGACGTAACTTTAGAGCCGACAAATCTGCTGTAGCATGTTTTTCGGCAAGATGATTCACAATCGCGCCGCCCAAACTGGATTGGTCGAGAATAGTGGCATGCAGGAAAGAAGACAAAGCGGTTTCCTTTACTGCATAAGCCGCAGCTTCCTGTTTCAGCAATGACCAGACACATTGATCAGGATTTGTATCGGCGGCAATATTCAGACTGGCCATAAATCTGACTCTCTTCTTTTTCAAACTTCACTGACACAAATAAGGAGGGTTACCCATAAAACCAAATCAAATTTAAGTAATTAGGGCAGTTTGATAGTTTTCCTTACCCGCGTCCGCGATAAGGCGGGACACCTTGATCCGGAATCCAAACACCTTTCGGTGCTTCTCCGTGCTGATAAAACACATCAATCGGAATGCCCCCGCGCGGATACCAATACCCGCCAATTCGGAGCCATGTCGGCATAATCTCTTTGACCAAACGTTGCCCAATGCCTGTCGTGCAAGCCTCATGGAAGTCACCGTGATTGCGGAAGCTACCCAAGAATAATTTGAAAGCCTTACTCTCGACAATCCATTCGTCAGGACAATAATCCACAACCAAATGCGCAAAATCCGGCTGGCCGGTCACAGGGCAAATCGATGTAAATTCGGGAGCAACGAGCCTGATCATATAAGGTTCTGAGCACGGATTCTTGACTCGTTCCAACACGGCTTCATCCGGCGATGTCGGCAAACCCTTCATCGTGCCCAATTGATCCAAATCTTTATAACGATCGGTCATAACTCCCTTTCCGAGGCCGCCCATTCAAGAACTGAGGCGCGCGATAGACGAATATTGGAGCCGACTCAAGTAAATGGCTCAACTTCTATAAACCCTGCCTGAAAAGAATAGATGCGACTTGTGGAACGAATTCTATAAGCGAGCGTTAAATAAGCATATCAAAAGCATGACAGGAGATATTTAGATGGAAAGCGAACATTTAAAAGGTAAAGCTAACGAAGCCGCCGGTAAAGTTAAAGAAAAAGCTGGCGAAGCAACAGATAATGAACGTCTGGAAGCGGAAGGCGAAGCCCAACAAGTTAAAGGTAAAGCCCAAGGTATTGTGGGTGATTTAAAGGACGCAGTCGAAAAGCTGACAAGCTAGCGGTTACCAACGCAAATAAATTAGAGTCTAACAGAGCCCGACCATATCGGCGGGCTTTTTCTATGCATCATTGATTATCGTAAGTCTGTACATAACGAGCCGACCATGCCGCCAAAACGCGACCGACATAATCTGCATCCGCAGGATTTCTCAACAAAAGATGGTCGGCTCCGTCAAGGCTCACAAAACTTTTGGGATGTTTCGCCATGCCGTAAATATGGGAAGCATTTTCGATCCCAACGACAGCATCTTGGGGGGAATGAAAAATCAAAAGCGCTTGCGGTAAATCCCCTATTTCCATTGCGATATCGTGATTTTCAATATCATTCAAAAATTGTTCTTTGATGATAAAGGGACGTCCACCCAATAAGACCTTCGCCTGCCCCTCTTCTTCAATTTCTTCGAGTTTATCGGCAAATTGATGGACGATATGTGTGGTGTCACAGGGGGAACCAATTGTGGCAACAGCTTTGCAGTCGGGGATTTCATCCGCCACTTTCAACATCGCTGTGCCACCGAAACTATGCCCGATAAGGATGCAAGGGGGTTTACAATGATCCGCAAGAAACGAGGCCGCAGCTTTTATGTCGGCAACATTGGTAGAAAAATTCGTGTCGGAGAAATCACCGCCCGACTGCCCCAAGCCGGTGAAATCAAATCTCAACATGCCATAGCCTTCTTCGACTAAGGCTTTCGAAATCGTGCGAATAGGCTTCAAGTCTTTCCCTATAGAAAATCCATGGGCGAATAAAACCCAGCCAATCACTTCATCATTGTCAGGACGGTCAATTTTCGCCGATAGCGTGTGCCCCAAAGCCCCGGTAAATTCGACTTTTTCGGTTTTCATGCGACACTCCAGTCTTTATCTCTACCTTACTAGGATGATTTGGTAAGATTATACAGCAAAACTCTTTTGGAACGTTTCAAGGAAACGCTCAAAGTCACTCTCAGGCAAGTGATTGATTCCGGCGGCGGCGGAGCGTCCTCCGCCTGTCTCAAACTTCATCGCCAATTCGTCTGCTCCATGGCGACGGTTAAGAGGCGCGCGAAGGCTCACCAAATAGCCACCCTCTTGCTCTGTCAATATGGCATGGGCGCGGTCAGGGTGTGATTGCGCCAAAGCGTTACCATGTACGCCTGACATGCGCCGTGACGCCGCCACGCCAGGCAGGACCAAGGCGAAATGGTTCTCAGTGTCCAAAGCTGATCGGCCTTCCGCCATCACAACTTTATCAGCCTCATATCCTGTTTCCAAAGCCTCGTAAGTTTTTGTTTGTGCTGCCAGAAAATCCATAGGGGTTTTATAATTGACGAGTTCCCGATAAAGCGTTTCAGGGTGAAAATGCAAATCACTTATATCCGCGCCATAGCCGTTATAATTGATTAACATGCCGAGCCGCGCCAAAGGCTCCAACGGAATTTTCAATCGACGGCCTTTTTTCTTAGCCAATTCGGGAAAATTATCACCAAATGCCGCCGTAACAGCCCAAGCTCGATAGGCTTCACCCAAATAATCATCCACTAATAAGGCTGTACAAATTTCGGGAGAGGTATCGATAAAGCTCTCTAGTTTTGGATGATCAGGGATCGGGTCCGCATGATGATGATCAAAATAATAAACTTCGGCATCGGCTTGCAGAATACGCTCTAAAGACTCCCGGTTTTTGGACAAGGATATATCCAAAACGGTGACCCGATCCCCCTTGCCAGCATCAACGCGCCCAAGTAATTGAATATCGCGCTTTCGTCCCGTCACGAGTTGGGACTGACGAGGTTCCGCCAAGCGCAATTGAACAAGCGATATTATGCCGTCCGCATCACCGTTAAAGACATCAAAATCTGCCATGCCTTATAATCCATTCATTAGATATCCAGAAGGTGCATCCTGCCATAAGCGAAAATCAAGGCCCTGTTAAAGGCTGATTTCAACCGAGCGACAAATTTTGCGGAAATTGTGAGAATTTCAGCTTCAAACTATAAAAAAGCTTGCCCAGTTCCTTTCATCGCCTTACATCGACGCAAAGTCAGCGGGCGTGGTGGAATTGGTAGACACGCAAGACTTAAAATCTTGTTCCTTTATAGGAGTGCCGGTTCGATTCCGGCCGCCCGCACCACTCCCTTTCATCCCCGACAACGACACAACATTACGCTTTGCTGGTGTGAGAGCCTCTAAAATAATAGTGGTCAAAATATACCACCCGGCGAAGATAACGCCTCTCACTGTGCCGGAAATTTTCGACTGACCAATCCGATTACGATACCGC
Source organism: uncultured Algimonas sp. (assembly GCA_964511495.1). GTDB lineage: Bacteria > Pseudomonadota > Alphaproteobacteria > Caulobacterales > Maricaulaceae > Litorimonas. Next base: position 30,397 of record CAZEFT010000020.1, read on the forward strand.
ACCGGAATTTCAACATAAGGGATTTTTTGCTTAAGAATGCGAGCCTGCATTTCGACGGTCCATCCAAATGTCGGAGCCGTCATTTCTAAAGCCTCCAAAGCGTCTTTCGTAATTGCCCGAAAGGGGCCGAGATCCGTAAAGCGACTGCGCCAGAAAAGCCGCATCAGAAAACAGGCTAAGCTGTTTCCGAACCTTTGCGGGAGGGTCAGCGCTCCTTTATCAACCCGACCAATCAGGCGTGAACCTAAAACAAATGCTGCTTCACCCATGCGAATGGGGTTCAATAGCGGCTCCAGATCGGCAGCGTCATCTGCGCCATCACCGTCCATAAACACTAGAACATCGCACTCCCCGGCCGCCGCAATACCGGCAAGGCAGGCCCGACCATAGCCCGCCTCAGGGACGGAAACGACACAGGCGCCGGCCTCTCTTGCAATTCGAGCCGTTTGGTCCGTCGATCCATTATCCGCAACGATGACTTCATCGACTTGGTTGAGAACGGATTGTACCACTCCGCCTATGGCTTGTTCCTCATTCAAAGCCGGAATAACAATTTTTATGATTTTCTCGGTCATGGTAAACCTTTCAATGTTGTAGCGGACACAAAAGCGGTTTGTGGAGGAATGTCTGCCTTTCTGCGGAATCGCATGATCTCCAAAGCAATGACGGCCAAAGGTAAGGCGAACTGCAACGGCACCAGAATATTTAAATAGAGGTCATACCGCCCTGACTCTCCAAGCCAGAAACGCCCATAGTAGAGACTTACCGAGACGCAAAGCAGTGCGACACCGTAGGAAGGCACAAAAGGAATGAGGGCCGCGAACCAGATAATATACCAAGGGAACCCTGTGGGTGAGAGGTAATAAAGCGCCAAGACGGTCACTAAAGCGACTAAAGGTAATGAGTATCTATCCCCTTTCCCCAAGAGACCGAAATAAAGAGCAATAAAAGATATACTCGCGGCAACCAGCAAGCGAGCAATGGTTGGACCGTAATCTGATAATTGGGACAAGGCCGCTTCTAAATGAGGGAAAATAAAGCTGCTACGTTGCCATGTTGCGGAGTAAGCGCTGAGCCCGCTCGTTTCGCCGACATGCAGCATCATGGGTAAGCAGAGTACAAAACTCACCAAGGCCAAAAACAGACCGTAGCCGATATATTGGCTAAGACTTCGTCGATATGAGCGGTATAATATAGGCCCCAATATCAAGGGCCATAGTTTCACTGCCGCCGCACCTGCCAATAAAATACCTGCAATGAAAGGATGAGAGCGCACGGAAATTATAGCGCCCAAGATTAAAGGCACGAGTAAAATATCCATGTGAAGACCGTTAATGGCCGTAAAAATCACCATGGGGTTAAGTGCGTAAAGCCAAACCCAAAGAGGCGATCGTTTGAAGAGTGTCAAAGCGCGTATCAATAACAATAACGCCAATAATTCCGACAAGAGGTAAAGCACCCTTAAGACATCCTTGTCGAAAGGTTTAATCATCGCAGATATAGCAAATACGGCTTGCGCCACGGGCGGATAAATTGTGGTCAAATGGGCGTTATTAATTCTCTCCGCAAAATCGCCATTTCTGTGCGATAGATTGTTTAAAGTCGGCAGATCATCATCAGATTCTACAAGAGGCTTTAACTCCAAGCCCTTATAATAAATTACATTTTCTGGACTATAGACATAAGGATTGATGCCCTGTGTTATAACGGCCCCGTCCCATAAATACCGGTTCCAATCATCCTCATAAATCGGCGTTGAACCGATGAATAAGGCCCGCAGAAATAGCCCCGTAAAAACCGCGGCCCAAATCAATGTCCTGCTTACATCAGAAGGCTTTGAAAGGTCATGCTTTCTCAGAACGAATAATATGAAAAGCCAAATCCCTCCTGAAACCAACAACAAAATCAAGAGTATTAAAACCGGATGATCTTCAGTTGTTGTTCCGGGTCGAAAGGCTTCGGATATCTGCCGAATGAAGAAAAGAGCCAGCCCGATAAGGGCTGACCCAGCAATGAGATATGTTCTTAAAGAGGCCAGAATTTATGTGCCGGGTTGATCGCCAGCATTAAGCATACACGTACCATCTGATTGAGGCGTCGTATTGGCCGGGCAATTGAGCGGCTTCGCCATCATTTTGTCAGACTTCATGATACTGTCAGACTTCATGGCATCATGTTTCATCATTTTGCCGTCTTTCATTTTTTTCGTCTTTTTCATCTCTTCAGACTTTTTCATGGATGCGTCGGTTGTGCCCGAACCATAAGTCGCTTTTTTGGCATTTTTATCCATCACGACATCAGATTTCATAGCGTCCTGCTTCTTCATGGCAGCTTCTTCTTCCATCATAGCCTTTTCTTTCATTTTCGCCGCTTTAGCCCGTTTTTCAGCAGCCTTTTTGGCTTTCCGCTCAGCTTTTTTGCGATCTTTTTCGGCCTTAGATGTTGTGCTGTAATTATTGCCGCTACCGTATTGGGCGTAGGTCGGTGTCGCCAAACCGATAATGGCGATGCCCGCAAATGTTGATAAGGCAAATGAGAGAATTGAAACTTTAGACATTGTGTCCTCCTGATAAGTATTGATGATAGGGTGTTATCATTCAGAATCAGGAGGTAACCTCACATAGCAGAGAGAAGCTCACACATTTTTGTGAACTTCCCTAGAAAGCTTACGTAAAAATGACGGCGCGTAAGGTTTAGAGCCGCAACCAGCCAATGCTCAAGACGTAACGAGAGCGATCTTCTACTTTTGTTACTGCGTGTTCCTGCAAGTCAGGGCGAAAAAGTTTGATGCGCGGCCAATCAAGAATCGTTTCTGAACAGATAAACTCTCCACCAATGCGGGATTGGCGCAAAATAATGTTCAAGCGAAAATGACGCCCTTCACTCACCGTGTCCTTATGTAGGCCAATTGCTGAACCCACCGGAAATTTCAGCAGGTAAGAGTCAAATTTAAAGCGTTTGGAAACAATTAGAGGGCGCTTGAAATAACCGCTTCCCTGACGCCCCTCTTTCCAAACTTTTCTTTCAACCTTCATAGGGCGTGATTATGCTCTCAGATCATGAATAAAAAGTCGTTCCGTCAAAATTTTCAAACTCTACTCCAACACAAAGTCTGCGATTTCATCGACCACACGTTCTGAAATCGGGAGATCAGGGTTGGTATAGGTGCGTCTGTTGGCGGAATGTTTGCGCGTTGACTCTTTTAACACATGATTCACACCTTCGATGATGACAAGCTTGCCTTGTGTGGCTTCGGCTAGAAGCTTGGCATCCTCCACACTAGTCTGAATATCCGTCTCACCCTGCACAATCAGCGTGCGTATATTGGCGTCTTTTGCAATCTGCGCCGGATCGGTTTGCATAAGTGAGATAATAAAGCCTTGTACCGCAGGATTAAACAATCCCTGCAAGGCCGGATGAAATTCTGAAACATCAACTTTTTCGCCTTTCTCCAATTTATCTATGGCCGACATAGCATCATCCATAATCAAAACATTTCCCGGATTGGCTTCCAGTTGCTCACGCAGAACATCCCCGGCCTTTCGTCCCATACCCGATACTAATATCAATCCGCATACATTCTCATTCAATTTGGCCGCGGCGGAAACCATTAACGCGCCTTCGGAATGGCCTAAGAGGTAGACACAGCGCGCCTTCGTCTCAGTGCGAATTGTCTCAATCCAATTACTGTAATCCTGCGCATAAATATCAACTGTGACAGCGTTACCATCCCCCGCTGCGGCGCTTGAAAACATACCGCGCTTATCCACCCGCACAGTTGAAATACCTCGCTCACCTAGGCCTTGCGCCAAGAGGCTGTAGGCATTTGCAACAATCCCAAAGCTCGGACTATTGCCGTTCAAATCCGTCGGCCCAGACCCCGGAACAATCAAAACAATGGGAGCTTTGCGCTTTGCCTTTTTATAGAGGCCTGAAAGGTCACCCGAATTGACAACTTGGTCCGGAATTTCTTTCACAGCCGGCTTTTCTTCGGTCTTCTCGGCATTCTGAACATCAACAATGCTCTCCGAACACCCAAGAAGAAGCAAAGACAATACAAGAGTAGAAAGTTGAGTGAAGCGTTTCATATCAGGCCTTTCAGGCTGTTTGAGCAATGCGTGGCACCCATAGCATGGAGTTTTACAACGCCCAAACTTGATAGGCTATCATCAGGGCGCATACTCGGCGACGGATTGTGCTAAAGCTTTTAGTTTACGCTCAATCTCGTCCAAGAGAGTTTCATCCGTCATACGGGCGACAAACGTCACGCCGCGTAATTGGTCATTAAAGAAGGGATAGCTTCCAAAACTTACCCCATCATATGCTTCTTCCAATTCTGATAAAGGCTTAGCAGCATCGCCCTCACCGATTCCTTCTGCTGTGACGGAAACTGAATAAGTCTTTGCGCCGCCTTCAATACGGTGCGCAATGTCATCCAACATACCCCGCATGATTTGAGGCACACCTGCCAAAGTAAATACATTTCGTGTTTGGAAACCGGGCGCTTGGCTCACAGGGTTTTTAATCAAGCTTGCCTCATGCGGGATGCGTGCCATGCGCCGTCGCGCCGCGTTCAATTCTTTTTCCGCATAACGCTCCCGCAAAGCCGCCATAGCATCATCCCGTTCGGATATCTGCATATCAAAAGCTGCTGCTATGCAGTCAGCAGTAATGTCGTCATGGGTCGGTCCGATACCACCTGTCGTGAAAACATAATCGAAACGGCCCGAAAACAGCTTGACTGTTTCCGTGATAATTTGCGCATCATCGGCGATGATGCGTGCTTCCCCTACCGAGACGCCCAAAGGCGCGAGGAATTTTGCCAAAGTTGCGAGGTTAGTATCCTGCGTTCGCCCGCTGAGTAATTCATCCCCGATTAAAATTATACCGGCGGAAACAGACCCTTTCATATCAACACTCTCTTAACCCTTAAAAAACGTTAACTCTAAGTCTGTGCTAAGTGTTTCGAGTTGAAATTCATAGGGTTAAAAAGTGCTTTATTTTCAGCATTTTGACGCAGTTTCAGCCTTCAGATTGGGTTCAGAAACGCTCCACTATTTTTGAGGCGTAGAAGAGGTTTCGCAAAGGAGGCGAAGATGAACAAAGCTAAGTCTACAGTCAAAACATTCAAAGTGGCGAGCATCACGCTTGCAACCTTAAGCGCACTCTTGAGCGCCCATGGAAGCGCTATTGCTCAAGACTATAAAATTGAGCGTGAAACCGTTCCCACACAAAGCGCTTTCCTAAAGAGCGCACCGTCAACGGTAACGTCCTCAGACCGCGCAACACATATGGAAATGCGAGATTACCTTTATTCCGGTAAAAAAGTTATCCAACCGACAGTCATCAACATTAAAGCGCCAGTGAAAACACAAAACACACGTCAAAAACCTCGCATCAAGATCATCAAAACAGAGCCTATTCCTACTTCTGATCCATTTTTATGGCGCTAAAGCTGTGAATTTCATAAACTTTCATCAAGATGAACAGAGCCCACAAATTAGCGTCATAAACCATTCAGATTGGTTCATTTACAACATAATCATACCGTCACGGTCATAATATCATGACGCCCCTATAGTCGGAGGACACTATGCGAATTTTAACACTCACAGCGATTTCACTCTCAGCTTTGGCTTTCTCAAGCCCTACATTGGCGCAAAGCTATAATGGCTATTCTGCTCATGAAGCTTGTAAGAAGTCAGAAAATAAGAACAAACTTTTGGGCGGTGGCATTGGCGCTGTAGCCGGAGCCGTCATAGGTTCACAGATTTCTGGCAGCGGCGCTCGGACTGAAGGCTCCGCTATTGGTGGCGTTTTAGGCGGGTTAGCCGGAGCTGGCATTGCCGATAAACGTATTGATTGTGACCCCGTCTATACACAGCGTGAACAACCAGTTTATTATCCATCACAACCGGCTTCGACGACATCTTATCCGTCAACAACATACTCGACCACGTCTTATCAAACGGCGACATCTCAGCCCGTTTACACAAATTCTGGCCATGCCACCTCGTATCAGACTGTGCCAAGCTATCATCATACATCCAGCTATACGCAGGCTTCATCCTACCCCGTGCGGACGACAGTCAGCGATCATCCGATTTATTCCAATCCGGGGTACACGACATCCACCTATCATGGTGGCAGCTACAATAGCGGCAACTCGTATCACACAACGACAACAACCCAGCCGCGTGTGGTCCGCACCTACTCAGCGCAACCCGCAACAACGTCCGGCGGATATTATTCCCGTACGAGCTATGCCAGTCCACGAGCGCACCACGTGCAAACACGACCGACTAAGCATTTTCATGGGAAATATCAGTGTTTTACACACCATTAAGCTGATTTCCAAAGAGTCAAAACGCCGTCACTAGGCGGTGTTTTTTTATGCACTAAATTCAAATTTCATCAGCAATAAGCACGGCCAAGCGTATAATTGCCAAACGTAATCAAGACTGGCGAAAAGTCGGTACGCCTGTTATAGCGCCGCTATGAATTATGTAGACGCAGCAGACGCGGACCTTTTACGGGACGGCGCAATTAAACTTCACAGCGAGGAAGGTTTTGCCGGTATGCGTAAAGCAGGCCGCTTAGCCGCTGAATGTTTAGACATGCTCGCAGAAAAGGTTGCGCCCGGCGTTACAACAGCCGCCTTGGATAAGGCCGCTTTTGAGTTTATCACCGATAATGACGCCCTTCCCGCGACTGTAGGCTATCGCGGTTACAAACATTCACTTTGCACCTCAATTAATCATGTCGTTTGTCACGGTATTCCGAGCGACAAGCCCCTGAAAAGTGGTGATAGTCTCAATATTGATGTGACGGTTATTATCGATGGGTGGCATGGTGACACATCGCGCATGTATCCTGTCGGCGATATTGATCGTAAAACGGAACGCCTGATTAATATTACCTATGACAGCCTTATGCTCGGTATCGCGGCAGTCAAACCCGGGAATACGACGGGCGATATCGGCTATGCCATTCAGAAATTTGCTGAAGGCGAGCGATGTTCCGTTGTGACCGATTTCTGCGGGCATGGATTGGGCAGACTTTTCCACGATGCACCGAATATTTTACATTTCGGACGTCCCGGCGAAGGCGAAGTTTTGCGTGAAGGCATGTTCTTTACGATTGAGCCTATGATTAATCTGGGTCGCCCTGACGTCAAAATTCTATCTGATGGATGGACGGCGGTTACACGTGACCGCAAACTTACGGCTCAGTTCGAACATTCCATTGGCGTGACCAAGGAGGGTTGTGAAATCTTTACACGGTCCCCCAAAGGGTATGACCGCCCGCCTTATGTCTAAAGGCGCATCGCGTGGCCGATAAAAAGCCTAAACCGCATTATTATGACCACCGCGATCGGCAACGAGCAAAATTTGCCGAACATGGCGCCGAGCCTATGGCAGATTATGAACTACTGGAATTATTCCTGTTCAATTCCATCCCGCGCCGTGATGTGAAACCGATTGCCAAAGACTTACTGACCACTTTTGGAAACATTGCGGAGGTCTGTGCCGCGCCTTTGCATCGATTGGTAGAAGTCAAAGGCATTGGCGAAAAAACGGCCTTAGATTTGAAATTGCTCCATGCCGCCTCTGTTCGTATGGGCCGAGAAAGTCTCCTAGGGCGGCCTGTTCTATCCTCTTGGACGGCTCTGCTCGATTATTGTCGTTCAGCCATGCAATTTGAACCGGTCGAGCAATTCCGCGTCTTGTTCCTCGATAGAAAAAATCGACTGATTGCGGATGAGGTTTTGGGGCGCGGCACGGTGGATCGTGCTCCCGTTTACCCACGAGAAATTATCAAACGCGCTCTGGCCCTTGAATCAACAGCGATTATTTTGGCGCATAACCATCCGAGTGGCGACCCAACGCCGAGCCATTCTGACATAACGATGACACAAGAAGTGACGGCCGCCGCCAAGGCCATTAATGTCACGGTGCATGATCACATCATTATTGGTCGAGAAAATATTGCGAGCTTTAAAACATTGGGATTAATGTAACGCCTTTTACCAACACAGCTTTTCATCTTGTGACTTGACGCTCGGTGCAGTTTGCTTTCATCTGCGCGAAACAATTTGGGGGTCTCTATGTCGGATCAAGGAAAATATGCGTCCAAAAGTTATCGGACGGTTGTCCTGTTACTTTTGACGTTGATCTATGCGTTCAATTTTATTGACCGTCAAATCATCGGCATTCTCTCTCCATTCATCCAAGCAGATTTGGGGCTCACCAATTCTCAACTCGGCCTTCTCAAGGGCTTTTTGTTTGCTCTTTTTTATTGCGTGGTCGGCATTCCCATCGCTTGGGTTGCCGATCGCTATAATCGAACAAATATCGTAACGATTTCACTAGCTGTCTGGAGTGGCTTCACGGCTCTTACTGGTATGGCCAATAGCTTTTTGGCAATCGGATTGGCCCGTATGGGCGTTGGCGTCGGTGAAGCCGGTGGCTCCCCGCCCTCCCATTCCATGATTTCGGATATGTACCCTAAGGAAAAACGCTCCGGTGCCTTAGCGATTTACTCTCTTGGTATTCCATTGGGGCTTGGGTTTGCGTATTTTATTGCTGGCTATGCGCTTGGCAATCCCGGCAATGGCTTTAGCTGGCGAACCCTACTGATTATTCTCGGTGTCGCGGGTATCGCCCTTGCAGTTATCACTCGATTGATCGTGAGAGAGCCCAAACGAGGAGTTCAGGAGAATGCGAAACAAGATGATATTCAACTCCCTTTTATGAAGGCTTTGGGAATACTCCTCACAATACCCTCATGGTGGGCTATGTGTATGGGCATCGCTTTAGCCTCTTTTGTTGGTTATGCCGTCTCCGCTTGGCAGATTGACTACCTTTTACCGTTTGACGGATCACAATCTGCACCCTTCGGCTTTCAAAAAATGATGTATATTCTCGCGGCGTTGAACGCCGTTCTTTATGGCGGCGGGACTTTTTTTGGCGGCTGGCTTGCACAGAAACTTGCCGGGAAGTCCGTATCCTATTACGGCCTCGTCCCCGCAGTTTCGATTTTAATTTGCCTCCCTTTGGTACTCGCCGCGTTTTGGGTGCCGACGACAGCTCTGCACCTTCTCTTCGCTGGTATTCTACTATTTTTCCTCGGCATGTATTTAGGACCATCATTCGCAATCGCTCAGACATTGGCCCCTATTAATATGCGCGCCATGTCTACGGCCCTATTCTTCCTTATCCTGAACTTAATCGCCTTGGGCGGCGGCCCAACCACGGTTGGCATTCTTGCGGACGTATTTGAGCCTGAAGAAGGCAAGGTTCGGGCCATTAGGTTGTCGATTTCTTGGGTGTCAATCGCTTTAGTGCTCAGTACGATTAGTTTCTTAATTGCGGCGAAAACCTTACCTCGTGACTGGCAAGCGGCACAGGAGCGTAATGAAGGTATCACCAAGGCTTAATTGTCCCGAGATGACATCCCCTTGTGTCTTGACGCGTGGCTATGAAATCGGCAAGCCACGCGCGATACACTAGAGACGAGTCACCCCATGATCGAACGCTACGCCCGTAAGGAAATGACCGAGATATGGTCAGCCGCCAGCAAATACCGAATTTGGTTTGAAATCGAAGCTCACGGATGTGACGCTTTAGCCGAGTTGGGGGTCATTCCGGAAGCAGCAGCCAAAAACATATGGGATAAAGGCGGTTCAGCCGAATTCGATGTTGCCAAAATTGATGAGATTGAACGCGAAGTCAAACATGATGTTATCGCCTTTCTTACTCATTTGGCGGAATTTATTGGCGAAGATGCCCGTTTTGTGCATCAAGGATTTACGTCTTCCGATATTTTGGACACGACACTTTCCGTTCAACTCGCTCGTGCAACAGACCTCTTATTAGTTGGAATGGACCGCGTCCTGACGGCGCTCCAAAAGCGGGCGAATGAGCACAAACATACGATCACAATCGGACGCTCTCACGGCATTCATGCCGAACCAACGACATTTGGCGTCAAACTGGCGCGTTTCCACGCTGAATTTGCTCGCGGGCGGGAACGTCTTCTTAAAGCGCGCGAAGAAATCGCTGTCTGTGCCATTTCCGGTGCCATTGGCACCTTCGCTAATATTGACCCAAAAGTTGAAGCGCATGTGGCAGAAAAAATGGGCCTCACCATAGAACCTGTCTCGTCGCAAGTTATTCCACGTGACCGCCATGCCGCATATTTTGCCGCTTTAGGCGTTATTGCCTCTTCTATTGAAAATATAGCCGTTGAAATCCGCCACCTACAACGGACAGAAGTTCTGGAAGCTGAAGAGTTTTTTTCCAAAGGGCAAAAAGGCTCATCCGCCATGCCTCATAAACGTAACCCGGTTTTGACAGAGAATCTGACAGGCTTGGCACGGCTTGTCCGCATGGCCGTAATCCCTGCCATGGAAAATGTCGCTCTCTGGCATGAACGCGACATTTCGCACAGCTCTGTCGAGCGCGGCATCGGACCTGATACAACAGTTCATTTGGACTTTGCCCTTCACCGTTTGGCCGGTGTTATTGAAAATCTTGTGGTCTATCCGGAGAAAATGAAAGCCAATATGGACAGACTCGGAGGTTTACATAACTCTCAACGCTTCCTTTTGGCGCTAACGCAGGCCGGTGAACAGCGCGAAAGCGCCTACCGCCTCGTCCAACGAAACGCTATGAAGGTCTGGGAGCTCTTCCGCACAAAAGGCAATGCCGGAGAAAATTCATTTCTCAATCTGATTTTACAGGATGAAGATGTGATGGCCCTTCTGAGCGAAAATCAGGTCAAAGATATGTTTGATGATGAATATCATCTCAAACATGTCGATACAATTTTCGCCCGCGTGTTTAATGCATAAGGCGAAAAAACCTTTGTGACTCCGAGGTTTTTGGGAGGTTAGACCTCTACGACTAAGCTTTTCAGGCCGTTATTTTGTTCATCTACATTACAAATTTGATGAGGTTTCGATTGTATTGATACGGTACATTCTAATAATTTCAGTCACTTAGCCTTCCATTCAGCACTTGCGTAAACTATTGTAAACACACCCCTAACGGGAGATTTGCGCTTCATTTACCAATCTCGCCTATCAGGTGTTTCATATTTGCAATGCAGGCATAAGAGATAATCTGCGTTGTGAGACTGAAATTTAGCGTGACAAAGGATGAATGATGAAACCTCTTTCTACTCTCTTAACGGCTGCTCTTCTAACAACAGCTTTCGGTGCCAACGCCTATGCGGCTAGTCCGGATGTCTATGTCGTCAATTTTATGAATGACAATGACACTAATAGCCAGCAGCTTAATGCAACCTTGCCTTCTGCTGTCGCTATCGCCGGCGTGAATGCCGAGCAAGTCAATATTGACACTTCAACAGCAGCGAAGTGGGAAAAAGGTGCGCATGACGCTTTCGATCGCGACATCGTCCCCGTCTTTAACAAATGGGTCGGCCTACCCGGCTTCGCAGCGGTTGTTGATGCCAAAACAAAACGCGTGATTGGTTGCGTAAACTCAACATTCGGAACAATTGAAATCGCAACTGAACTTAAGAAAATGACGGCAAGAGCAACAGGCAAAGCCTATATGTCCAATGCCTCCATCAGTACAAAAACAACCCGTTGCCCCGCGGCGCACAATACAGACATTGTTGAATAGATGATTTACAGGGGTGGGATCGCCCGGGTGGCTTTGCCGCCCGGGCTTTTTTGTGTGCAAAATTGGGCCTTTGACGCGAGTCTCACAAAAACTTGACGCCTTTTAAGCTGTGCAGGCTGTCATTTTCAGTCTGCATTCAGTTAATATCACGTTAAAAGGTGTCAGAGGTATAGAAATATGAAATTTGCACTTAGATTTTTTCTGTTAAGCGTCGTTGCGTTTTTCAGTTTGGGTTCAACTGTGACCGCCAAAGACCTCACAGAACCGACGGATATCTATGTGGTTATGTTCCGTTCCGATACCTGCCCTCCCTGTAAGATTGTTGAGCCCCTCCTACAAGAAGCCCTCGCATCTATTCGTGACCCTAAAATTGAATATTTGAAGTTGAATTTCTTCGCCGGGAACGGGGAATGGAATACAAATGCAGTTTTTGATCGCGGTATTGTGGATCAATATAATCAATGGGCAGGCATTACAGGCTTCGCTGTTATTATTGACGCGGATAAGAAAAATACGCTTGGCTGCGTCGGCATGACCTACACAGCGGACTCAATGGAAAGACATATTAGAGTCTTGCAGAAAAAGGCGCAAAAGAACGAAACCAATTTCGACTTTACCTGCCCGGAGCCGGCCAGAGCCCTGCCCCAAGGTTTATAAATATAAAAATTGACAATCTGTCAGTAGCGTCAAGCCGCTAAAAGATAAATTGGTAGAAAACTCTTAGATTTTAGTCTTCCGAACCGTAAACTTCTTCACGCGCCGCAGCGAGCATAGCCGCCATTTTCTCACGAATGACTTCATCAGAGATTTCTGCACTGGCATTATCCAGATCGCGTTTCAGCTTCCGGAAAACGTCTTCGTCCCCTGCCTCCTCCATGTCAGAGGCAATAACCTCTAAAGCATATTTATCAGGGTCAGCATGACCGATGATTTCCGCAACCCAATGGCCCAAAGCCTTGTTTCGCTTAGCGGCAACTTTGAATTCTTTGGCTGCGTCCAAAACAAATTTTGTTTCCTGAGCATTTTTACGTTCGTCAAAGCTAGACATAGTAAATTCCTGTGTTGTTTCTTCTTTCCCATTTATGGTGGAGCGAGGGTAACTGCAAGACGCAAAATCCCCATATTTATGCGCATAGACACATTGCGATATGGCCCGTCAGCGTCTATGACGCGCCTTTAGCGGTCCGAGTCGTTTGACGGCCGCCCGGGCCATTCGGGGAGCATTATGAGCCGCCGCAAGCAGATTTACGAAGGTAAAGCCAAAATCCTCTATGAAGGGCCCGAACCCGGCACGCTTGTGCAATATTTCAAGGATGATGCGACCGCCTTTAACGCCGAAAAAAAGGCGATATTAGATGGTAAAGGGGTTTTGAATAACCGTATCAGCGAATTTGTTATGTTACGACTGGCAGAAATCGGGATACCGACCCACTTCATCAAGCGTTTGAATATGCGCGAACAGCTCATCAAAAAGGTAGAAATCATCCCGCTGGAAGTGATCTGCCGCAACGTTGCCGCGGGAACGATGGCGAAACGTTTAGGTATTGAAGAAGGTGAAAAATTACCGCGCTCCGTGGTCGAATTCTGCCTCAAGCGTGATGATTTGGGCGATCCTTTAATCGCCGAGGAGCACATTCACGCCTTTGGATGGGCCAGTAGTTCAGAATTGGACGAGATGATCGCCATGACCCTCCGTATTAATGACTACCTACAGGGTATGTTTGCTGGCATCGGAATCACGCTTATAGATTTCAAAATTGAATTTGGGCGTTTGCCAATCTCGAATAATAATGACGGTGTTATCGGCCATCAGGTTATCTTGGCGGATGAAATCAGCCCCGATAGTTGCCGTCTCTGGGACCGCGAAACGAATAAGAAATTGGATAAAGACCGGTTCAGACGCGACCTCGGCGAAGTCACCGAAGCCTATACCGAAGTCGCCACGCGCCTCGGTATTTTAAAAGAACAAAACCAACACAGTGCGACCATACTTTCTGTGGTCTCCAGCGACGATTAGGACGGAATATGAAAGCGTTAGTCTATATTGGCTTAAAGCCGGGCGTATTGGATCCTCAAGGTCGCGCCATTGCCCGTTCTCTCAATGATTTGGGCTTTAATGAAGTCAATAATGCTTTTCAGGGCAAAGTTATTGAATTGGAATTATCGACCGAAGAGAAAACTGAAGCCAAACAGCGTGTTGAGCAAATGTGCGAAAAACTTTTGGCCAATACGGTGATTGAAAGTTACCGTATTGAGCTGAGGGACTAAGCCATGCAAACGGCAGTGATTGTCTTTCCGGCGTCCAATTGTGACCGCGATGCCGCCGTGGCGTTGGAAAAGGTCACCGGACGCGCTCCCAAAATGATTTGGCACCGTGAAACGGAAATTCCTAGCGATGTGAAATTCGTCGTTATCCCAGGCGGGTTCTCATATGGTGACTATCTGCGCTCCGGAGCCATGGCGGCCCGCTCACCTATTGTCGCTGATTTGAAAGCTAAGGCTGAGAGAGGCTTGGCCGTTGCCGGTTTCTGTAATGGCTTCCAAGTCCTCACTGAGGCGCAAATGCTCCCCGGTGCTTTGATGCGTAATAAAGGGCTAAAATTTGTTTGTCGCCCTGAACGGCTAAAAATAAATAATGGCGATACACGCTTCACAAAACACTATGACGCCAATCGGGAAGTCATCTTCCCTGTCGCCCATCATGACGGTAATTATTTTGCAGATGATGCCACTCTTAACCGTCTGGAAAAAGAAGGGCGTATTGTCTTCCGCTATGCAGATAATCCAAATGGATCGGCACAGGATATTGCGGGTATTATCAACGAAGCCGGCAATGTCTTCGGCATGATGCCTCACCCCGAACGGGCCATTGACCCACTTCATGGCGGCACTGATGGCATCAATCTCTTCAAATCTATTATTGAGTCGCTCTAATGGCCAAGCAATCAACAATTACTCCTGAGATTGTCGCCGAACACGGCCTGTCCGAAAGCGAATATGAGATTATTCTGGACCGATTGGGACGCGAGCCCAATCTCACCGAACTAGGTATTTTCTCCGTCATGTGGTCGGAACATTGTTCTTACAAATCTTCCCGCCGCCATTTGGGCAAATTTCTTACGACCGGAGAGCGCGTTATTCAGGGCCCCGGAGAAAATGCCGGTGTTATCGATATTGATGATGGGGATGCCATTATCTTCAAAATGGAAAGCCATAACCACCCCTCTTATATTGAACCCTATCAAGGCGCCGCTACCGGCGTAGGCGGCATTATGAGGGATGTCTTCACAATGGGTGCTCGCCCGATTGCACTGATGAACGCGTTGCGTTTTGGAGACCCTTCACACCCTAAAACTAAGTCTCTCGTCAACGGCGTTGTCGCGGGGATTGGCGGCTATGGTAACTGCGTCGGTGTACCAACCGTGGGCGGTGAAACCAATTTCCATAAAGGCTATAACGGCAACATCCTTGTAAATGCGATGTGTGTGGGTCTCGCCCCTGCCGATAATGTTTTCTATTCTGCGGCTAAAGGCGTCGGGAACCCCATTTTTTATGTCGGCTCCAAAACGGGGCGTGACGGTATTCACGGCGCAACCATGGCGTCAGCAGAATTTGATGATGATAGCGAAGAAAAGCGGCCTACCGTTCAGGTCGGAGATCCCTTCACAGAAAAACTTCTCATCGAAGCCTGTTTGGAACTCATGGACACAGATGCCATTATTGCCATTCAGGATATGGGCGCTGCTGGCCTGACCTCCTCTTCTATCGAAATGGCGGATAAGGGCGGTGTTGGAATTTCGCTGAATTTGGACAAGGTTCCTCAACGCGAAGAAGGCATGACCGCCTATGAAATGATGCTGTCAGAAAGCCAAGAGCGTATGCTCATGGTGATCAAACCGGGCAAAGAGAAACTCGCTTATGATATTTTCGAAAAGTGGGAACTCGATGTCGCCCTAATCGGGAAGACAACGGACACGGGTCGCCTCGTCCTTCGACACGAACGAAAAAAAGTTTGTGACATTCCGATTGCGCCTTTGGCCGATGATGCTCCGAATTATGATCGCCCCTACAGAATGAGTGATAAGCGAGAAGTCCTGCATGCCAAAGACATCCATGAAACGCAGGATTATAATGATGCTTTAGTGCGTATCATGCAGTCTCCTGACATCGCCTCCAAACGATGGATTTGGGAGCAATATGACCGTCACGTCATGGCCGATACAGTCGATTCAAGTCAATCTGGTGGGGATGCCGCAATTGTTCGCATCCATGGTAAAAATAAAGCTGTGGCCATCACCACGGATTGTACGCCGCGCTATGTTTACGCCGATCCTTATGAAGGCGGTAAGCAATGCGTAGCCGAAACATGGCGTAACCTGACTTGTGTCGGAGCAGAACCGATTGCGATCACAGATTGCCTGAATTTCGGCAATCCCGAACGCCCCGAAATCATGGGTCAGTTTGTCGGTGCGATTGAAGGCATGAACGAAGCCTGCCGCGCATTCGACTACCCTGTCGTGTCTGGCAATGTTTCCCTTTACAATGAAACAAATGGCGAAGCGATTCCTCCAACTCCTGCCGTCGGCGGCGTTGGTTTGATTTCAGACTTAAGTTATTTTGCCACACTCAGTGGAGCCAAAAAGGGTGATACACTCATCATGATTGGTGAAACCAAGGGCTGGCTAGGGTCTTCGATTTATCTCTCACAGATTTTATCACGTGAAGAAGGTGCTCCGCCCCCGGTCAATTTGGAAACAGAAAAGAAAAACGGCGACTATGTGCGCCTGCTTATCCGCAATCGTCGGGTAAACGCCGTCCATGACTGTTCTGATGGGGGCTTAGCCGTTGCGACATGCGAAATGGCCTTCGGATCCAATATCGGCATGAGCCTGAACGGCGCAGCGGAAGGCCCATTACACGGCTGGTTGTTTGGCGAAGACCAAGGGCGTTATCTTTTGGCTGTAGAAGAGAATTCCGTAAATCCCGTGATTTCTACTGCCCATAGCAAAGGCGTTGCTGCCCAAATCGTCGGGACAGTCGGTGGCGATCGCATTTCAGCTGTAGGCGCATTCGATGTCAATTTGGAAGGCTTGCGCCAAAAGCATGAAGCTTGGTTGCCTAACCTTATGTCCGGAGTAGAATAATGGCCATGCGTGGCGAAGACATTGCGGCCATGATTGAAGAAGCTCTGCCTGATGCGCAGGTTGAGATGATTGATTTAGCGGGTGATAACAATCATTGGAAAGCCGTGATTATCAGTAAGGCTTTCGAGGGTCTTAATCGTGTGAAACAGCATCAACTGGTTTACGCCGCCCTAAAAGGTAAAATGGACGGCGCAGACGGAGAACTCCACGCCCTCGCACTCGAGACCAAAGCGCCCTCTTGAAACCTTACGACTTGAGCACCAAATATATGGTGAAATGAAGATTATAATTCCGAATTTGATCAGACGTATTGTTGATTAGGCTCGGGACTGACAAACAAAGAGATGACCATGTCTGTAAAAGAGAAAATTTCGAAAACCGTATCTGAAAATGATGTTGTACTTTATATGAAAGGCACGCCTGTCTTTCCACAATGCGGGTTTTCATCCACCGTTGTACAGGTTTTAGATTATCTCGGCGTTAAATATGAAAGCGTCAATGTCTTAGAGGATATGGACATCCGCCAGGGCATTAAAGAGTATAATAATTGGCCGACCATTCCACAGGTTTTTGTCAAAGGCGAATTTATTGGCGGCTGCGATATTGTTCGCGAAATGTTTGAAAACGGCGAACTCCGCAGTTTAATGGCCGAAAAAGGCGTCGAAATGGCCGTCTAAGGGTTACCCTTAATTCTTATGCCTAATAGGCACTTAAGGCGCATTTAATCAGGCCTAAACCACTCTCTGTTATAAAAGACCTTCTTCGGGGCAAAACGAGGAGGTCGTAGCTTGGATGATATATTTCACAATCCTGTATTAGAACAGCAAATTGAAGAAACACGCATGGCTGCTGAACATCGTGATTTCGGGACGGTCAAAGCGAAGAGACGCCCTCGAAAACCGTCGGCCCTCTTATCAGGCCTCGTATCCGTAAGCGCTTTGGCAATGGGCGGCATGATTTGTTATATCAGCCTGCATTATGTCCCTGCTTTTTTAAGCCCGTCTAACTATTTAGATATGCCGGAAGGCAACCCCTCCGCCACGCGACTGGATACAACGGAAGCGAGCCCCATCATCGCCCATTATTTGGATTTTACAAGTGTGAAGCGGACTTATCTGCGTAAAGGGCAAGCATTACAGGTTCAATATACCCGCCCCGAAAACGCCAATATCGAATTAGAGATTACGCGCTGTAAGTCAGCCTTCTTAGTCGAAGTCTTTAAGTGTGAAGCGGTTGGAACGAAATCCATTCAAATCAAAGACGGCGTGATCGGAACGCATCGTTTCTTTTTCGAAGATGCCGGGTTTTATCGCCTGCGCGAACGCGTGAGAGGCATCACATCTCAAGATCACTACCGTGTCGTCTGGAGCCGCATTTAACGCTGAGCCCCTCAATGCTGCGGATAAAAGGTAAGCAACCAATAAAAAACCCGCCGGAAAGGCGGGTTTTTAAATTTTCGATCCAGAGGTCTCTCTTAACGAGAGTAGAATTCCACGACCAGATTTGGTTCCATGACGACCGGATAAGGGACTTCATCAAAACTTGGAACGCGTGCGAAGGTCGCCTGCATACCTTTTGGATCAACGCTGATATAATCAGGCAATTCACGTTCGGCACTTTCTAGGGCTTCGAGAACCAAGGCCATTGTGCGTGACTTTTCACGGACTTCAATGACATCACCTACATTACAACGGTAAGACGGAATATTAACTTTCTTACCATTGACCAGAACGTGACCGTGATTGACGAATTGACGCGCTGCAAAAACAGTCGGGACAAATTTGGAACGGTAAACAATGGCATCCAAACGACGCTCAAGCAAACCAATTAAGTTTTCGGACGCATCGCCTTTCATCCGTGTCGCTTGGTCATAAGTCTTACGGAATTGTTTCTCTGTGATGTTACCGTAATAGCCTTTAAGCTTCTGCTTAGCGCGCAACTGCGTACCAAAGTCAGACATCTTTGACTTACGACCTTGGCCATGCTGACCGGGGCCATAAGCGCGCTTATTGACAGGTGACTTTGGACGACCCCAAATGTTCTCACCCATACGGCGATCAATTTTATATTTTGTGGAATGACGCTTAGACATGCGTATATACTCTTTCTGTCGACGTGGCCCGGCTCATCCAAACTATTTGAACAGCGATTACAACGGCGGTACCACACCTTCCCGTAACTAGTGCGCCTTCTAACGTTGACACACTGAAAGTCAACCTCACTCTTCAGGCACTGAGCGTAACAAAAGGTGACATACCTGCACCAATTAGAGATTGTTTTCACCCCTGCCCTGTGACAAGCGCAAATTATGAGCGCGACGGATCATAATTCTGCAACTGAGTCTCTTCAAAAGCAGGGATTGTGGGCGGGTATTACCTGCTATTTCTTGTGGGGGCTCTTTCCGATTTATTTCAAAGCAACCGATATGGTGGGCGCAACAGAACTCGTCGCTCATCGTATCATTTGGTCGGTTCCATTTGGTTTGTTAATTATCTTATTTCGCCGTCAAATCGGCGATGTTGTGGCTGCTATTAAAAAGCCCAAAACCCTCTCTCTTCTCTTTCTAGCGGCCATTGCTTTGGCTGTGAATTGGGGCATTTATATCTGGGCTATTCAACAAGATCAGATTTTCCAAGGTAGTCTCGGTTATTACATCAACCCCCTCATCTATGTTTTGGTAGGCGTGCTATTCCTAGGCGAAACTCTATCACGCGCGCAGGGTTTAGCCACAATTTCTGCCTTTATCGGTGTCGCCGTGTTGACCTTCTATGGCGGCGTATTCCCTTGGATTGCTTTATCTTTGGCAGTCAGTTTCACCATATACGGAGTCATCCGCAAACAAGTGGATATCGGCGCCATGCCCGGACTGTTCATTGAAACAGTTTTGCTTTTAATCCCCGCGGCCTTTTACTTGCTATATGTTGCGCAAAAGGGCGAGATGACCTTTGCCCACTCAACTCTTGAGCTAGATATCCTTATCCTCTTAGCCGGGCCGATTACTGTTCTCCCCTTGCTCGCCTTTGCTTTTGCTGCGAGACGCCTCAAACTTTCAACTTTGGGATTCCTTCAATTTATAGGCCCGACGCTGCAATTCCTCTGCGGGCTCTATTTTGGTGAAGCCTTCACTCCAGCCCATGCAATTTGCTTTGGTTTCATTTGGATCGGTGTCGCTATTTTTAGCTATGATGCGTGGCGTAAGAGCAAGAGCCTAAGGGCCGCAAAAGCGATTTAACAGGACAAATATTAACCGCGTTGCCCGGTTAGGAAACCAATAAACAAGTCCGCACCGGGCGAGACTGCAAAGATGCCCAAAAGATAAGCCGTAAACATGATGAGAGATTGCCCCGCAAATAAGAAGGCTCCATCCAAGATCATATTCTGATCGGGAGCCATTGGCGTTTTTTTTAAGGTACGGCGACGTTTCGATGCAAAAATCAGAGTCGATAAAAATGCCAAGAGTACAATCACCAGACCAGGCCATTTGAGGTATCCAGCCGCGATTGCAATGAGAATTAAAATATATCCCAAATATTTCATATCAGTCTCTTTTCACACGTGCTTTGCCGCGTCCTTCGGCCAAGGCTTTGACAATACCACGGAATGTTCGGACTTCCTGCACAGTCATTTTGGCACGCGTCAGCGGAGCACGAATGTTTTGTGACATAAGCGCACGCTTGGTTTCGGGAAAGAAAAATCCAGCCCTATCCAATTCATTCTCCAAATGCTCAAACAAGCCGCTCAAGTCCTCTCTCTTGGCACTGTCACTTATCTCCGGCTCAAAAACATCGGGAATATTTGGCAATGACGCATTTGCCCAAATATAGGCAAAGATATTCACCGCTTGTGCTAAGTTCAAAGACTGGAAGGCCGGGTTGACCGGATACGTCAAAATCGCATCTGCTAGAACCGTATCGGCATTTGTCAAACCGGCTTTTTCAGGGCCAAATAATATACCGCTTTTGACACCCGTCTCGCTTAAGGCTTTTACTTTTGGGCCAACATCATCTGTTCCGATAACGGGAATTTCCAATTCACGGCGACGCGCTGTCGCTGCCAAGACAAATTTCAAATCGGCCACAGCCTCTTCGGTTGTCTCAAACAAAGATGCATTATCCAATACATCGCTGGCTCCGGCCGCCATTGGCCCCGCCGCGGGGTTAGGCCATCCATCACGTGGAGCCACAAGGCGTAAATCCGTCAGGCCGAAATTCAACATGCACCGACAGGCCGCACCAATATTTTCTCCAAGTTGGGTTCGCACCAAAATCACGGCCGGCGAAGGTTTTTCCGAGCTTTTCACAACGGTTCGACCCAATTGATCCTTTGTCGTTTTACCGGAGGTTACAGGCCTCAATTTTGGGTCGTCTGACACGGTTACACTTACCTCTTAGGCTTCGGACAGCTCATGCTCGAATAATTTAAAGCGCTTTAGTCTTTAGTTTCTGCCGTTCAAGTGGTAAAGCGGCGCAAATCTCAACTCGACCCGCTTACAGAGGTAAATATGGCTAAAATCAAGGTAAATAATCCCGTTGTCGATATGAATGGCGACGAGATGACCCG
>CAZEFT010000021.1:0-50013 GCA_964511495.1 uncultured Algimonas sp.
GCCTCGAAACTGGCGCAGTTAAATGCGTCGCAATACTCTTCGCGTGTTCCTTATGAATCACGCGGATGGATCAGACACTCGCACTCTGTGCGGATGTGAAAACACCTTTTAGCTATCCGTGGTTTACCGCCAACATCCACACAACCCCGCAGACGCCCACTTTTTTCCGAACTGAAACGAAGAAAGTCATGAGAGACAAAGCAAGCGATATGAAGACGTAATACAAACCATCCCAACAACCCCTCATTGCCGTGCTTGACACGGCAATCCATCTCCTACTGGCAGCCATTGAGGTCGATAGGTCTTGTTGGCGATGGCAATGTGGGGTGAGGTTCAGCCTATAACGCGAAAGCATCCGCGCGTTCCGACCGTTTGTCGGCAGACCCTACCGGGTCACGCGGATGAGCCGCATCCTTACTAACGCCTTTCAGGCGCCGCGTTCGGATGGCATGAAAAAACCCCGCGGGCTAGGCGGGGTTGTAATGAGAGTGGGAGGTCCTCTCCGCAAAATGCCGATCCTCGGCATTTATCATTTTAGGCGAATGGGCGGGTTTAGGCGCTCATCTTATCCTTGGCCGGGTCACGCAAGACATAGCCGCGGCCCCAAACGGTTTCGATATAATGATCGCCCTGTGTGGCAGACGCCAGTTTTTTACGGAGTTTACAGATGAATACATCGATGATTTTCAATTCGGGCTCGTCCATGCCGCCATAAAGGTGGTTGAGGAACATTTCCTTGGTTAGGGTTGTACCCTTACGCAGAGAGAGCAATTCGAGCATTTGGTATTCTTTGCCGGTCAGGTGAACGCGGTGATCACCCACTTCAACCGTTTTGGCATCCAAATTCACTTTGATGTCACCGGTGGTGATAACAGACTGGCTGTGACCTTTTGAACGGCGCACAACAGCATGGATACGTGCGACCAACTCATCCTTATGGAATGGCTTGGTCATATAGTCGTCAGCGCCCGTCCCGAGGCCGCGAACTTTTGTATCAATATCGGATGTACCGGACAGGATGAAAATCGGTGTGTTGACTTTCGCCATACGCAAAGTTTTCAGAACTTCGAAACCAGGCATATCCGGTAAGTTCAGGTCGAGTAAGATAATATCATAGTCATAGAGCTTGCCGAGATCGACGCCCTCTTCTCCGAGGTCCGTTGTATAAACATTGAAACCTTCGGTTTTGAGCATCAGTTCGATGCCTTGTGCTGTCGCACTGTCATCTTCAATCAGAAGAACGCGCATAATTCCCTCCCAGGCGAATCATTGTCTCTTAGCCATAGAGACATGGTTAATGGAACTCTACGGGTAAGGGAATCCCGTAAAGCAAATGTTAACGAGATTAACCAATTGACAGAAAAGGCGCAAAATCTCTGTTTCTTTTGCAGAATTTTCATCCTTAACGCGAAAAACGACCCTCATCGCCGATGAAAGTCCTAATCTTTTTTAACCCTATCTTTTCACAGTATCGAAAGCCTAATGCCTTACACCTCTCATCAAGACAGGTCGTGACGACAATTCAGGATAGAATTGGGTCAAGGCCGCATTCGCAATTTCAGCGAATAAACAGCCAAATTTTGGCTGAGGTGAAGATTTTGGAGTATAAAATGGCACATTCAATGGATAAATCCGTTCAAAAAACGCGCTTTGCGATTTCTGAACTACAAAAGCGGATCGCAGTTCTGGAGGCAACGCGGGAAGATTTGGAACGCCAAATCCGTAAGCTGAATGACAGTGTTCCCGAGGACGAAGTGGATCCGAATGCACATAAAGACGGCTATGTCGCCTATGGCTCCTACGCCAATTCCGTGATTGCACGTAAAGACAATATTCGTCGCTCTTTGGAAGATATTAATACGCAAACACAGACATTATCAGCGGATTTGCGCATTGCTCTGGACGCGCTGGACAGTTTCGAGCGTGTTCGCGCCCGTCGCCTCGCCGCCAAAGCCGAGAAAGCCATGGAGCGCCGCACCGGCTAATTCGCTTTTCATAAATTTGGCAATAAAAAACCCTGCAAAGCCTGTGGCTTGCAGGGTTTATTTTTAGCGCATTTAAGCGTGTCTTAGAAGCGATAACGACCGCGCAATGTGACAGGGATAACCGTCCGGCCATTACTGTCGCTGATGTCGTCAAACATTGGGTTTGTGCTGTCTGCACCGTCAAAGCCTTGCGTATGACGAACGCCTGTTTCCAAAGCCAATGTTGAGAAGCGCGAAATCGGAACTTCGACACCAACCAAACCCGCGGCTTGAGCGACCCAACCGGAATCATAAAGAGCAATATCGCCACCGGCATAAGGGGCACCGCTCAATGTGGTGTTGGTGATGGAGATATCATCAACATGTGTCGCACCGAGGCGGCCTTCGACATAAGGACGATAGTTTTTAAGCAACCAACCACGCTGTGGCTTCATATATTGGCGTAAGCCTAATTCAGCACCGTAAGTTTTCAGATCAGAGAACTCACCGTTCAATGTGCCTGCTGGGCCAGCCAATGTACCGATTGTTTTCTCACCAGAGCCTTTGGCTTCGCTGTAAAAACCGGTTGCTGTCACTTTGCGGTTCGGTGTCAGCGCATAAGAGACGCCTAATTCACCGCGATAGCCCGCTTCGTAAACGTCTTTGAATTTGATGTCTTCGATTTGACCGATACCAGGGCCTGAGACATTGCTGCCCGTGACGATGTCACCCGTGACGTCTGCATCAACACCGATACCGCCTTCGAGATTCCAACGGGATAAGCAATTATTGCCTGCGCAGCCATTATGTGCGGCATATGAGCCGTGGTGACCCGAGTGAGCTGAGTGATGTTTATAGTCTTTACCGCCGCCGAGGCCGAGGAAAGAACATCCAGAAAGCGCAATCGTTGCTGCGCCAAGAAGTAGAATTCGCATTGCTTTCATCCCTTTGTTCCAAATTGGCACAATTGCCGAACACGTTTTGTGTCGGAGAATGACTTTGCAAGTGGAGGGCCAAACCGTGAGAATTTTGGCTAAGGCAATAAATAATGTGGTTTTTATATCAAAAAACCCGGCACAAAGGCCGGGTTTGCTATTTCGTTATCTGTAAGAGTGTTAGAAGCTGACGCGTCCTCTGAGTTTGACGGGAACGCTCCAGCGATCCTCGGACTCAAAGAGTGTGTCCATATTGTCTCTCCAGCGAATACCGGATTCGACACCAATCGCTGCGCGTGAGCCAACGGCCATTTCCGCGCCGACCACGGCAGAAGCAGTGGGATTCCAGCCGCTATCGATATATTCGAGCGGTGTGGCGTCAAAAGCGGCACCGTCTGCGGTATAAGTTCTGTTCAATGTCACTTCGTTATTATGCGTGAAACCAGCCGTTGCACCAACATAAGGACGCAAAGCCGGGCTTTGACCGATATATTGTCTCACGCCGCCCTCAATGGTCCAAAGATCCAAATCAGAGAATTCAGCATCAATACTTTCAAAGGCTCCGCGTGCATCAACGGTTTGGTAAGCATCCACTTTTTCACCATTCGCCGTTGTGTAATCGACAACACCGAGAAGCGTAGTGTTCCGTGACACGTCATAAGTCAGCGCGCCACCAATTGTCGTTCCGTTACTGAACGCATCGCCATAGCTTATGCCTTCAGTACCGCCTGTGTTCACAGCAGGGTTCCCTGAAGCGGGCCCCGCAGCTTTTTCAGTGAAAACATCTCCGCCAATATCAAAATTTGTACCGATACCGGTTTCAACACCGAATGGTAGGGCGACACCGCCGACGCCACCAAATCCACCATAGGCACCGCGGAATTGCTGTGTGCCATAATATACTGGATAAGGTTGCGGGACATAAAGTGCGGAACCTTGAACGTTCTGCACATAAGCACCGTTAACATATTGACCATTTGAGAGCTGTGTCCCGACAACATTTTGTCCGTAAACACCGCCTAAAGCAGAACCATATGGCGCGCCTGTGCCCAAAGTCGTCGCACCGGTAAACCCACCGGCCCCGTATGCTGACTGCCCAAAGCTGCCTTGACTGAATCCGCCTTGACCGAAGCCAGCTTGACCAAAGCCGCCTTGTGGAATGCCACCTTGGGCGTAACCCATTTGACCATAGCCCATTTGGCTAAACCCAGATTGTGCCATCATGCCTTGCGCGCCAGCGCCTTGACCATAAAATCCTTGAGCGGCTCCACCTTGTGCAAAACCACCCTGGCCAAACCCGGCTTGACCGTAAGCGCCTTGCCCAACGCCATAAGCGCCGCCCGCACCGCAGGCCCCGGCGTTA
Organism: uncultured Algimonas sp.; assembly: GCA_964511495.1. Taxonomy (GTDB): domain Bacteria; phylum Pseudomonadota; class Alphaproteobacteria; order Caulobacterales; family Maricaulaceae; genus Litorimonas. The sequence continues at coordinate 4,263 of CAZEFT010000021.1, forward strand.
AATCCGTAACCCTGTGAACCATAAGCTTGCGCCGCTGTACTTTGTTGGAACCCATACCCGTAAGCATTTTGACCATAAGCCATAGGCGCGCAATTCGCACCGGCGCTCGTTTCATAAGCATAATGTGAGTTGTGTCCGCCTGATCCAAGCCAAGAACACCCTGATAATAACACTGCTGATAAAGCGCATAATCCGAGCCGCATATCGGTCTCCATTGTGTTTGGTTTCGTTTCCTTGTCTCTATTTAAAACAGAGTATGCTTAACAAAGCGTTTTTAAATCGGAAACAAATCCTTAATTTATTCAATTAACTAGATGGTTAATTGAAAGATGAACGTTCTAGCTGTTAGAAATTATAACTGCCGCGAATTGTGAACGGAATGGCGATATTTGTATCACCCCGTTCATCATTGGTATATTTGCGCCCGCCCTCGATTCTGACACCTGTCTCCAGAGCCAATCCAGTACGGGGCGTGACCTGCCACTCAACACCGGCATTTAATTGCCCTGAAGGTACCCACTGGCTGTCATAAAGCGCCACTTTGGTTTCTTGACCATCAAGATTGTAGAATTGAGAGCTTTCACCGTCCGGATCATCAAAAGCTTGTTGGTAAAAACGTTGACGCTGATCTGTTGTATAGGTAACGGCATTATAGCGAGACGCGCCTACAGAGGCGCTGACGAAAGGCGTAACTGTATTCACGCCTGCTGATTTATTCATCGAGTCAAAATAGTGACGTCCACCGACTTCCAAATCGAGGCGCTTCATATCCGAGAAATCAGCTGAGAAATCAGCGATTTGTTCATCAGGAATGAAGCTTACATTGGTGATGGGTCCGCCGATTGGCGCGCCTGTATCAGTATCGTAATTTTGCGTTGTCGTCGTTCTATAAAGAGTCGCGAAAACAGAGGCTGCATTGCCGGGTTTACCTTCGGCGGCTGAGTAACCGACATTTGCAAAAACGGTGTTTTTTGGTGACACTATGTATTCTCCACCAATAGAGAGACGGGTGGGTGTCGACCATACATCATCAAAGGATTTGTTTTTAACTGAAACGCGATCATAAAGAGCTGGTGATGATGAGTCGCGCGGCCCGGCCGTATAACTGACTTGTGAAATTTGACCCGCTACAACCGAACCTGATATATTTCCTTCTGAGAAATCATTCGGGATATAATTGACGGTTGGGTCAGAGGGTAGGCCGGAAGCCGGAATTGTGGGGAAAGTATTGTAATTCAATATATCGCCGCTGAAACTTTTCTCACCACCCAAACTCATTGTACCCCGGAATTTTGGCTTTTTCAGCTTGGGCGTATTGCGACGATAATTTGCCCCTTGTTTTTGAGCAACAGCCGCATGAGAGCCATAATTTCCAGACGTAAATGTGGGTTCGCCAAATTGAGGCTTTTGCGGAAAACCGTTTGTCGCGCCATATTGGGGTTGCTGGTTGTGGACATAAGCGCCTTGGCGATAATTCTGGCCGTAGCGTGGAGACGCTTTCGCACGTGGTGAGCTTTCGTATGAAGCTTGTTTGTTGTACCCATTATGTCCGTAATTTTTCCCATGGGTCTGTGTCCCGCCAAGCCATGAGCAGCCCGATAAAGCAATCGCGGAAACGGCACATAAAACAAGACGCATTCAACATCCCCTGAGTTCGCAAATTCCCGAAAAAAGACGGAAATGTGACTATGGTTAACGAAGGGAATGACGTGTTTTGCTTAACAAGCCGTTTAAACTTTGTCGTTTTTACAGGATATTTTAACCGTTTACGGTAAGAGAGCGTTAACGTTTTCGGGCGGACGGCCCATTATTGCGCGTGTTTCAACCTCGACAATCGGGCGTTCCAAAAGTTTGGGATTACCCGCAATCGCTTGGACAAGCACTTCGGGAAGATGCTCCTCCTTCAGGCCCAGTTCTTTATAAACGGCCTCTCCTTTTCGCATAATTTGGCGAGGATCCGTGATATCTAATTTCTTCATCAAGTTTAAAATCGTATCGGCATCCAACGGGTTATCTAGATATTTTACAATTTTGGGCGACACACCCGCAGCCTCGATTAAAGCCAAGGTTTGTCTGGACTTCGAACATCTGGGGTTATGATAAATCGTTAGGCTCATGAGTATACATCCTCTTTTTGGGCGAATAGTTTCACGGCTTCGGCTTGCCTCGCCTGATACAACAGGTCAATAAGAGGCTCTTGAAACATCAAGATTGTCTGAGTGGACATCTTAACTTTTCCAAAGGCTCACAGAAGAAACCAAATCACCGTGAAGACCGTTTTAGTCATATCCTCTTTTGTTGCTTCAAGCCGCGTTGGCGCGGGAGCGGCTGCGTTTTGCCTACGTCGATTAGGCTTAGATGCCGTGATTCTTCCGACGACCTTGATGGGCCGCCATCCCGGTTGGGGAACACCTGGCGGAGGCGCCGTATCAGTAGAACATATGGAGGCAATGTGGAGCGCAATTCGTGACCAAGGCCTTGTTTTTGATGGAATTTTGACGGGCTATATGGGTGAGGAACCTCACATCACTCTCGCCGCAAAAATTATTGCCGAGACCCGCCTGAACAATGCTGATTCTCTCGTTTTAGTCGACCCTGTTATGGGCGACCATGGCTCTCTATACATTCCCGAACACCGGGCTCAGGCCGTCATCAATACGCTTCTCCCATTAGCCGATATCATCACGCCGAATCTATGGGAGCTATCTTATCTTTCAGGACAGAACAGTCTGACAGAACAGGATATAGTTTCATTTTGTCAAACACTGCAAAGTCACTCAATCATTACGTCTGTCCCTGATGGTGACCACATAGGCGCGATATGGGTCGATCATTCAGCTTCATCCCAAGGTATGATTGCTGGGCAAATTTCACATCGGCGCTTCGAACGCACCCCCCATGGTGGGGGTGACTGTTTGGCCGCATTAGTCATGGCCCACAGGCTCGCCGGGGATAATTTGGCCTTATCGACACAAAAATCCGTCGCGTCGATTTTCGAAATTATGAAAACAGCCCACCAAAACATGCTGAAAGGCGAAGATGATGGGGAATTACCTCTTGTCGAAGCCCAAAACGCTTTGATACAGGCCCCTTCATTGTTTCATAAATATCTCCACCCCGAAAAGAGTGCCACATTATGACGGCGTCTTCATCCGAAACCATCCCCTTCACGCTTGAAGCCGTGTCTGGCCTAGAGAGCGCTGTTGCAGCTTTTAAAGAGAATTTTACGCGTGATGATGAATTGGGCGCACAATTTTGCCTTATGAGACATGGCGAAGTGCTTCTCGATTTGAAAGGCGGCTGGGCCGATAAGAAAAAAACGCGTCCTGTCGCGGAAGACACTTTATTCAGCGTGTTTTCGTCGGGCAAAGCTATGGCGGCTCTTGTCATTGCTTGGCTCGCAGAAGAAGACCGGCTAGGTTACAATCAAATTGTCAGCACTTTATGGCCTGACTTTGCGCAAGCAGGAAAAGACAGCTTGTCAATTGCGGATTTGATGTCTCATCAAAGCGGTTTGTCAGGGATTACCGACGAAAGTTTCACACGAACGGATTGGTTCGATTGGGATAAAACAGTTTCGGTCTTGGCGGCACAAAAACCCATTTTTCCACCGAAAAGCCAAAGTGGCTATTGTCCTGTAACTTACGGGTTTCTGGCAGGAGAAATTGCGCGTTTAGCCGATAGAGATCGCCGGACATTGGGCGCAATATTACGGCAAGAGTTAGCAGAGCCCTGCGCGGCAAATGTGTGGATTGGTTTGCCCGAGAGCGAACATGAGCGCTGCGCCGATATGATTAAACCGAAAGCGCTTCCAAATTTAGGGGAGATGAATGAGGCTAGAAAGGCAGCCTTTCTTCAGCCTTGGTCTTCAACGGGTGGGGTCAGCCTCAGTACATGGAGGCAGGCAGAACTGGCGGGGTCTAACTGTCATGCAACAGCGAAAGGCTTAGCCACATTAATGCAGATTGCGACGGATGGCGGATGTCGTGACATGGCAGTCCTAAGCGAGGATATACTCAACGAATTTCGCAAACCTCGCATTCAAGGCATGGATTGCGTTTTACCGTTCGAGATCAGTTTCTCTGCCGGGGTGATGGGGAACCTGCCCAATAAATTCTATGGTCCCAACGCGCTAACGCTTGGTCACAGCGGATGGGGTGGATCATGCGTTTTTGCAGACCCAGAAACCGGATTACACGGGGCCTATGTAATGAACCGACAACATAATACGCTTCTGGGCGACATACGTCCTCGTCATATTATTGACGCGGTTTATAACGACCTCGCCCTCTAAACGTTTAATAAAGTTCTGAAAGTTTCATATGACAGACAAACTTCTTGAACGATTATGGGAAATGGGACCGAACTTCATCGCCGGCACACCCCATGCCCGCAAATTAGGCATGAAATTTGTCGCAGTCGATAAGGGTCGGGCGACAATGTCCCTCCCCTATAATCCAGATCTTATCGGTGATAAATCAACGGGCGTGATCCATGGCGGCGCGGTAACGACCCTTTTGGATCAGGCTTGCGGTCTTGCGGCTTTGGCCGGTTTCGACACTTTAGGAGCCACAGCGACCTTATCTCTACGCATTGATTATATGAGAGCAGCGCAACCTGACAGCACAATTATTGCTGAGGCTCATTGTTATAAAGCCACTAAACATGTCGCCTTTGTCCGCGCGGTTGCTCATGATGGTGACCCGGACGATCCCATAGCGACAGCGCAGTCTTGTTTTATGGCAACAGGGCCGCGCGTCAGAGTAGAGGACATGAAGTGAACGATACTTCCTCAAATAAACCCTCATCGTCAAAACAAGACCATGATCCGTCTCGGAGCTTTCCCGGCATTCGCGCCTTATTGGATAGCGTCCCTTATGCTCAAATGTTGGGGGTCAGGCCCTTTTTCATGGGGGAAGAGTTTACACTCATCCTCCCTTATTCCGATGATAATATCGGCAATCCCACTCTCCCCGCTTTGCATGGAGGCGGTGTTGGAGGATTTATGGAAATGTGTGCCATCGCACAATTGATCATGGCCAATCCAGAAGGCAACTACCCGAAACCTATCGGTATCAATATTGATTATCTGCGTCGGGGGAAGCCGGTCGAAACCTATGCAAGGGCGGTCATTTTTAAGCAGGGCAACCGCGTCGCCAATGTGCGTGTTCGGGCTTGGCAAGATAATTTCGACATGCCCATCGCCACATTACACGGTCATTTCTTGATGAGTTAATTGAACAATCGCCCGAACCAATATCGGTGGGGGGCAATCGGCCCGGGCGATCTCAATAGAGGACGCCCTCTATTATAATGCTGGGTTTGGGTTTTATGCCCTCAATTTACGATACCCAAAGCCACTCCGCGCAAGGCCGTCGACACTCTGTCTGTCGTTCCAAGCTTCAAAAACAACCGTTTGAGATAAAGTTTCACAATATGAATCGAAATTTTCAGAGATGCAGCGATTTGCGTATTCGAAAGCCCCAAAACAACGGCTTCCAGAACCTCTTTCTCACGCAAAGTTAAGTCTAATGCCCTCTGATCCTTAGTCTGAAGAATTTTGCAAACCGAGATATGACCTTGTTGACAAGTGGCCTGCAGCATTATCATTTCACCCTCGCAAATGGTGGGTGCTACGTCATTTAATTTGAAGAACACGACGCCATTTTGACCACGTGGACCGTAAACAGGGACAGCAAGACCTTCGCCGCTAAAACGTAGCGAAAGGAAGTCGATAAATTTTTTATTTCGGCGCGTGAGCCCCTCCGCTTCTACAATATCAGACCAGAACATGACATGCCCTTGTCTAAGCGGTAGGCTGATGAAAGGATTATGTCTGTAACACCCACTTTGTCGGTACAAAACGTCGTCTTGTTCAGAATATTCAGCGAATGACAGAAAAGATAGTTCCTCGAAAAAGGGCAATCCGATAGGGGACAAACAATGATAGCCAATAATATCAAAATCTTTATTTTTAGCCGCAGCCAAAACATTACTGACAATGTCTTTTAAGTTATCAGAACCCTTAAACAAATTGACGGCTTTATTCGCGTCAATATTTAAACCCATTTTGCCCCTCCTTAAGAAAATAAACTTATGGATAGGCAACATATTCGGGATATCGCTTCACAAAGAAATACTCAATTTTGATGAGAGAGTGTCCAGACAAAAGTCATGCTCTATACTTATTTTAATTTACCATAGATAAAGAATGACAATGACGTTTCCAACGATTGCTCTATTTTAGCTCTATGAAACAGTCGGGGCCATTATCTATGCACTCTTCGAGTGCACCGTTAGAGTTGTTACAGTCTATTGTGGATGTTGGGTTGCATCCTGAAAACTTCTCTAATGTTTGCAAGGCTTGGGCAGAGCAGGGAGATAATAAAGAAACCCTTAACAATTTTGAGAGCTTGCTGAACACTGTTTATCTTCAGAATTCGAAATATTTTGAAAGCAGACTTAAAAGTAATCCCGAAACCTTAGCCCTTCCAATTGATGAGGTCGAAGAAGGAGCTTTCCTCCTGAATGACAAACTAGAAATCATAGCGATAGGTAGCAAAGCCCAAGAGGCAATCAAACTCTCTGTCGGGGAGACGGCGGAAAGCCTTTTCGAAGTCGATCCCGCAAAAATATTGGAAAGTGCTAACGCACAAGATCAATCAATCTCCTTTGGTGACATCATCGGCACAGATGGAACACGACATTTAGCCTCTGTATTTAGACTTGATCGCCCAAATAACAGCAATCAATTATTCAAATTCACTTTGTGGAAAATCGACCTTCCACCTGAAGCGGAAGCGTATATTCGTGATAACTTACACCTCACAGATACAGAATTATCAATTCTGAAACTTTGCCTCTACCGCCATTCAGTTAATGAAATTGCCGAATTGCGGGGTTCATCTGTTAACACGGTTCGAACTCACATAAAAAATCTCAAACATAAATTCCGCAGTAAGAGCCTGATTGACGTCATATCAAGTACGCACGAGATAATTGCTATACACCACACGCAATTTTCAGGTTCGACTGACTTTAAAAATGATTATGTCCCCCATCAACGTAATGTTACTTTGGCGAAATTGCCCGCCTCGCCTTACCAAGTTGAATACTCACGCTATGGTCGGCCTGAAGACAAACCTTTAGTCATTCTACATAGTATTGAATATGGTATATTACCGCCTAAGCAATTTCTTGAGTCTGCTCTACATAAAGGGTTTTGTGTTTATATCCCAGTGCGACCGGGGTTTGGTCGAACGACATCATCAGACTCAATTACTCAGTCCGCTGTTATATTGAATCAATTTCTGGAAACCCTTGGGCTGAATAACATAACGCTTGTAGCGCTTTCTACCTCAGCACCCACAGCACTGAAATTAATAACTTTAAACAAGAATATTCACCGTAAAGTGTTCGTAAACTACGCCTTTAATGTGGGAGAAAAGCTCCAAAATATCACACCCGTCTGGCTTCGCGGATTATTGGAGTTTGGACTGGGAACACCTGAAAGTTTTAAATTCGCCTTTAGAATGAGCAAGGGCATGTTGAAGGTCATTGGATATAAAAGGTTTTACAAAAAACTATACCAATCTTGTGAAGAAGACCTTCTATATCTTGCCCAGAACGAAGGCACACTCAAGGCGAGTGCAAATCTAATCTTGAGTGCAGAGCCAGAAAGTTGCCGTAATGATTTCGTCGCCTCTTTTTTGGACAATCCCGACAGCGATAAAGTAGCAGCTGCGGCAGAAAATATTTATTCAATTTTCGGCGAGCACACACATGGCATTGCATTAGACCCAATTGAAAAGAAGGCTCATGAACTTGGGCTTTCATTTCATGTTATCAAAGCGGGCGGCCGAAACTGTATTTATCAAAAACCCGACATATTTTTTGATATTTTAGACAGTCCTGTTTCATATTAACTCAATAAAAAACCCGGCATAAGCCGGGTTGTTTATTAATAAATACGATTATCTCTAATGCTCAACGTTCTTCCAAACGCGCTTATAGGAGAGCCAGAGCAGAAGCGATAAGATCAGCAAATAAACCATCGTCTTCAAGCCAACGCTTTTACGTTGTTCCATTTTCGGATCGGCAGACCAAGCCAAGAATTCTGTGACATCAGCCGCCATCTGCTCAACAGTGGCTTCTGGAGCGGGGATTTCATTGCCATCTTTGTCCAACATGGGCGCATACTCGACAAGGCCGTCCGTTAAAGGCGCTGCCATTGCAATTTTTCCGCCTTCCATAACAGGATTATAATGCAGGCCCGGTGTCAATTCGACATCAGCAGGCTTAGGCTCATTATAAGCAATCAAAAGATTATAGAGATAATCGGCTCCACCCGTGCGGGCTTTGACCATAACGGAAAGCTCCGGTGGAAGAGACCCGCCATTAGAAGCCCGCGCAGCGGCGTCATTCGGGTAGATTGGCGGAAACTTATCAGCTGTAATGCCCGCGCGATCAATTACGTCGCCTGTCTCCGTGTCAATATCCTGAATTGTCCAATCCGCCGCAAAGTTTTTGACGAATGGGTTGTCATTCGGGTTCGGGAAGTTTTCATCATAATAAGGGCCGCCTTTGTCACCGAGATGGCGGAAAGACAGGAATTTTAATTGGTGACAGCTCGCACAAACTTCGCGGTAGACCTGATAACCTCTTTGCATTGCGGCACGGTCATAAGTCCCAAATGGCCCGTTAAAGTGCCAATGTTTGTGAACCATTTTATAATCGCTTTTACCGCCACCGGCAGCAAAGGCCGCGCCTGTTGCCAAAACAGCAACAGCCGTCCCTGCGATTAAAAAGGATTTGAGAAATTTGGAAGCCATGATGCAGCCCGTCTCTTAATCGTGTTATCGTTCGTTTTATCTTTTACAGATAAGGCCCGCACAAAATGCGCGGGCATAAATTTACGTCTCTTAGGCAGACCCTATTCAGCCGCCACCAAATCGCCACCGCGTTTTCCATCACCCAATACGGCCTGCGTAATGGAATCAGGTCGCTTAATCGGTTTTTCTACCAAGCCAAGGACTGGCAGAATGATCAAGAAGTAAGCGAAATAATATAAAGTCGCTATTTGCGAGAGACGATAGAATGTCAAACCGGACGGCACTTTGTCACCAGCTTCGTTCAATTTGGAGCCCAGCTTAATCGCAACATCATCCGGTGTTCCCGCACCACACCAACCTAGAATGAAGCACATCACGATGAAGATGATGAAAAACCATTTGGCAACCGGACGGAAACGCATGGATTTAACCTTGGACGTATCCAACCATGGCAAAACAAATAGCACGATAATCGCACCCAACATGAGCAAGATACCGGCGAGCTTGTCAGGAACAGCCCGCAAAATCGCATAGAAAGGCAAGAAATACCACTCAGGCACGATATGGGCCGGCGTTTTCATCGCATCCGCTTCGATATAGTTATCAGCATGGCCCAAAGCGTCTGGCTGATAGAAAAGGAAGAAAGCGAAGATAAGTAGGAATACAGCCACCGCAAAGGCATCTTTTACCGTGTAGAATGGGTGGAAAGATAAAGTATCTGACTTTGTTTTCTCTGTAACGCCGATTGGATTGTTCTGCCCGACATGGTGCAAAGCCCAAACATGAAGGCCAACCAAAGCGGCAATGATGAAGGGCAAGAGATAGTGAAGAGCAAAAAAGCGGTTCAACGTTGCATTATCAACGGCATATCCGCCCAATAACCACTGCTGAAGGCTCTCACCAACGACAGGAACAGCGCCGAAAAAGCCTGTAATAACAGTCGCACCCCAGAAGGACATTTGTCCCCAAGGCAATGTGTAGCCCAAAAACGCCGTCGCCATCATGACGAGGTAAATTAAACACCCGATAATCCACAAGACTTCGCGAGGGGCCTTATATGACCCATAATACAAGCCGCGGAACATATGCATGTAAACGGCAAGGAAGAACATAGACGCACCAACGGCATGCATTGGTTGCAACATCCATCCAAATGGAACATCGCGACGAATCCGCTGAACCGATTCAAAAGCCCCATCAATGCTCGGGACATAGTGCATGGCCAAAATAATACCTGAGATGATTTGAACAATCAGACAGAGAGCCAGAATACCGCCAAATGTGTACCAATAGTTCAAATTGCGCGGTGACGGGAATGTCATGAAATCTGCGCCCATACGAATAATCGGCAGACGCTGGTCCATCCATTTGGTGGCCGCATATTTGGGTTCGTAAGTAGAAGGATGTCCTGACATTTTTAGCCTACCTTGATCACAGTGTCTGAGACGAATGTATAGGGGGGGATGGTCATATTTTTCGGAGCCGGTCCTTTACGAATTCGACCTGATGTATCGTAGTGAGACCCGTGACACGGGCAATACCAACCATTGAAATCACCCGCTTCACCAACGGGGACACACCCGAAATGCGTGCAAACTCCGACCATAACAAGAAAACGAGGGTCTAGAGCTCCAGAGGGTGTCGGAACGAGGCGCTCTTCATCCGTTTCTGGGTCCGGACAATCAGAAATGTCGGTATTCTCAGCCTCAGCAATTTCAGCAGCCGTACGGTGACGGACGAATACTGGCTTACCCCGCCATAATGTTTTGACTTGTTGACCCTCAGGGATTTTCGAAAGATCGATTTCAATCGAACCAGCGGCCAGTGTATCTGCGGCTTTTCCCATCTGAGCAATCAGCGGCCAACCGACGGCAGCAGCTCCGGCTGCGGCCACAGCTCCTGTCGCGATAAAAATAAAATCGCGTTTTTCTTCGTCAACGTTTTCGTGTGTTTCGAGCGTGTCGGACATAATCTGTCCACTCCTTAGTCCAAAAATTGTTTGGGCGGTGTCTAACCCTATATAATCTGTAATGCCACTGATTATTCGCGGCAAGTCGCCGCAATTCACAAATTTCTTACAGTTAGCGCCTCCATATGGCCACCGCTGTTAAGAATCACTCTTAATTTCAAGCGATTTCCCAGTGAATAGCTTTAGTTTACTTAATAATGCGAATTTTGAAATCAGGCAAAAAACTGGAATCAAGATTGTTGAGTGGTGCAGAGAGAGCCTTATAAGCTCCCTTATGAAAGTGACCCTCTATCAACCGGACATTGCGCCAAACCTCGGGGCTGTTATGCGCCTTTGCGCTGGGTTTGATGTCCCCCTATCGGTTATTGAACCCTGTGGATTCCCATTATCAGAAAAAGCCTTTCGCCGCACGGCAATGGATTACCAACCACCGGGAGGGCTTGAACGCGTGACCTGTTGGGCCGATTACAAAGCCGAAGGCAGAACCGTATTGTTGACCACGAAAGGTGCAACACCTTTATCACGCTTTAAATTCCTACCTACCGATAATTTGTTGTTCGGGCGTGAAAGTGCCGGTGTGCCAGAAGAGGTTCATGCGGCCTCAGACGCTCGCGTGATTATTCCTATCGCGGCAGACGCCCGATCGTTCAACCTCGCAACATCGGTGGCCATCACACTTTATGAAGCGTTACGCCAAACAAATAATTTGCCATGACCACTCAAATTTATGGAAAGACCGATCTATTAAATCCGTTGAGGGCGTAAGATCACAGATGCGAATGACAAGCCAAGTAATCGGCTCTAAAAACAGACCCTCACGACAGGTGTAAATATGTTTGATGACAGAAAAACCCGTACCAGCGCTTGGTTTAAAGCCTTACGCGATCAAATTTGTACGGAATTTGAAGCCTTGGAGCGTGAAGCCCCGTCAGCACTTTATCCCGGCGAACCCGGGACTTTCGTTTATGAGGACTGGCAACGCAGCGTCGAGAATGGCGGCGGTGGCACTGGCGGTATGTTACGGGGAAGATTGTTCGAAAAATGTGGCGTCCATATTTCGGTCGTTCAAGGCGAGTTTAACGAAGAAATGGCCGCCCGAGTGCCCGGGGCGGAGAAGGATCCACGGTTTTGGGCGGCCGGAATTTCATTGATTGCGCATCAGCGAAACCCCCATATTCCTGCTGTGCACATGAACACGCGCTATATTGTCACCACGCAGGATTGGTTTGGCGGGGGCGGAGACCTCACCCCAACCCAAGAGATTGACAGGCGGCAGGATGCGCCCGATGCCTTGATATTTCATAAGGCGATGAAAGCGGCCTGCGAAGCGCATGATGTGGCCGATTATGAACGATTCAGAAAATGGTGTGATGAATATTTTCACCTCCACCACCGGGATGAGCCTCGCGGCACAGGCGGTATTTTTTATGACCGCCATAATAGCGGTGATTTCGAAGCCGATTTTGCTTTCACCCAAGATGTCGGCCGCCACTTTTTAAAAGGTTATTCCGAAATCGTTCGTCGCCGTATGAACGAGCCTTGGACCGATGAGGAGCGTGAGGAGCAGTTAATCACACGGGGTCGTTATGTTGAGTTCAACCTATTATGGGATCGCGGCACAACATTCGGATTAAAAACAGGCGGCAATGTGAAAACTATCCTTAGCTCCATGCCTCCGGTCGTAAAATGGCCTTAAAATCAGAGACACATATGAAAAAGGAAATTCTACTTTTTGACCTCGGCGGCGTCATTGTCCCATGGGTCGGACTGGACGCATTAGCCGAGAAAAATAATCTATCCCGTGATGCGGTCATTGACCGCTTTGCACGCTCTGACATTGCTCACGCCTATGAAACAGGCCAATGTGACGATGACACCTTCCTGCGAGAAATGTTGAATCTGTTTGAGATGTCATTGGAGCCGCATGAGTTTGCACAGCTCTGGAACAGTTGGGTTCACCCCCCTTACCCGGGAATTTTGGCCGCTCTCCAAACTCTCAAAGGGAGCTATACAATTGCCTGTTTGTCAAACACGAACGCTCTGCATTGGGCGCATCTCAATCAGATGTTCAGGACAGAAGAGCTTTTTGATTTCGACTTTGCATCCCATCTGATCCATGCCGCGAAACCCGATCCGCAAAGCTACCTCATCCCGCTTGAACAGATGCAAGCCGAAGCCTCTGAAGTCACATTTTTTGACGATACATTGGATAATGTTGAAGCGGCCCGTGCACTGGGGATAACGGCGCATCATGTCGACAGAAGCCAGGGCGTATTACCATTATTGAAACATCTGAACTATATTGCGTAGAACCAGACAATTGGCCTCTATATTGAATTAATGTTCAGTGAGCGAATGTTCTGGTCATTTGGGGCTTTCGCCTTTTTCTGATATAGTCGGGTTATGAGATACCTACTTCCCCTGCTCGTCTTACCTGCGCTCTTACTTGCCACTCCCGCTTCGGCGCAAATGTTGGTTTTGGGGAAGAGTCAGGCGGCTGAATGCTATCAGCGCGTTTTAATGCAGGATCAGGGAAGCCAAACTGCGAAACGGGTTTGTGAGAAGGCATTGAAAGATGATCTCGCGCCGAAAGATGAAGCCGCCACTTATGTCAATCTAGGTGTTTTGCAAATGCGCAGCGGACGATTTGAAGAAAGCCGAGATTCCTACACGCAAGCCCTGAAAATCGCTCCAAAACTTCCCGAAGCCTATATCAATTACGGGGCGGCACTTTTTTATATGGGCCATTATGACGAGAGCGTGGACGCCAATACGCAAGCGATTGATTTGGATACCAGAAAAATGGCAGAGGCCCTCTACAATCGCGGCCTCGCCTATGATGCTTTACAGAATTACAAAGCGGCTTATTTGGACTTCCAAAAAGCTTTAAGCCTGAAGCCGGATTGGGAACTCGCCAAATCGGCTTTATCCCGATATGATGTCAAAACACGCTCGTAACGGCAGGTCATTCAAACCGAATTGACACAATCATCAATGACTTAACTATTGAGTTTAAGGCAAGGGTCTCTATCAAGGCTCTGAACAGATATTCAGGATTTGGGACCTCATGAAAATAATAAAACCTTCCTATGATTATGATGATTTGATCATTAGCGGCGAGAAAAGCCTTTTTGGACCGGGCAATGCAAAATTACCACTCCCGCCTATGCTCATGCTCGACCGTATCACTCATATGGATGATGATGGCGGAGCAAATGGCAAGGGCCAATTAATCGCTGAGTTGGATATCAACCCTGACCTCTGGTTTTTTGAATGTCATTTTCAAGGCGATCCCGTCATGCCGGGTTGTTTAGGCTTGGATGCCATGTGGCAATTGGTTGGATTCTGGTTGGGTTGGACAGGCTCTCCGGGACGGGGGCGCGCATTGGGTGTCGGTGAAGTGAAATTCACGGGCCAAGTCACGCCTGATGTTAAAAATGTCCGTTACGAAATTGACTTAAAGCGCGTGATTCGTCGACGCCTCGTACTCGGTATTGCGGATGGTCGCATGTATGCCGATGATGAACTGATTTATCAGGCCAAGGACTTGCGCGTTGGGCTTTTCGTCCCGCAAGATCAAGAAACACAGAAAGAGAGTGCTTAAAATGCGTCGTGTCGTAGTCACCGGATTAGGAATCGTCTCCTGTATTGGCAATGACGCCGATAGTGTGGCGGAAAGCCTGAAAGCAGGGAAACCCGGAATCACAAAAGATGAAAAAATGGCTGAACTTGGTTTTCGCAGTCAGATTTCTGGTCGTCCGACATTAAACCCGAAAGATCACGTTCATAAACGCTCTATGCGGTTTATGGCGGATGCCGCCGGGTGGAGTGCCGTTGCCATGGACCAAGCCATTGCAGATGCCGGATTGTCAGAAGAGCAAGTGTCCAATGATCGTACGGGAATTATCGCCGGATCAGGCGGCCCTTCCGCCATTGAGATTGTTCGTGCCGCTGATATTACGCGTAAAAACAACTCGCCCAAACGAATAGGCCCATTTGCTGTTCCAAAGGCCATGTCTTCAACTGTCTCTGCGACTTTGGCGACACACTTCAAAATTAAAGGTGTGAACTATTCCATCACATCAGCCTGCACGACTTCATTACATTGTATCGGCTCAGCCGCCGAACAAATTCAATGGGGCAAGCAAGACATAATGTTTGCTGGGGGTGGTGAAGAAGTGGAATGGGCCATGTCATCGCTTTTCGACGCGATGGGCGCCATGAGCAGCAAGTATAATGACAGTCCTGAAACCGCTTCCCGCGCTTTTGACGGAACACGCGATGGGTTCGTCATTGCCGGCGGAGCAGGCATGGTAGTGCTGGAAGACTATGAGCATGCAGTGGCCCGCGGCGCTAAAATATATGCTGAAATCGTCGGTTATGCTGCCACTTCAGACGGATATGACATGGTGGCGCCCAGCGGAGAAGGCGCGGAACGCGCTATGCGGATGGCCTTACAAGATGCAGGGCTGGAAACGGTCGATTACATCAACCCTCACGCCACCTCTACGCCAGTTGGTGATATTGCGGAAACACAAGCCATTCATCGCGTATTTGGTGAAAACGGGCCTTACGTGTCGGCGACGAAATGTATGACGGGTCACAGCTTGGGAGCCGCCGGCGTCCAAGAAGCTATCTATACGCTGTTGATGATGGATAGAGGTTTTATTGCCCCTAGCATTAATATTGGTGAATTGGACCCAGAAATTCCAACCATTAATATCGCGCAAGAGCGCGTGGACACGGAGATTAAGACGGCCATGTCGAATAGTTTCGGTTTTGGCGGCACGAATGGGAGTGTGATTTTCGCGAAAGTCTAAGCGGACGATCTAAACTGAAAAAGCAAAAGCCTCTGCCATTGTTGACGGAGGCTTTTTTATGAGATGTCGCGACGCTGCCGTAGTGACATAAAGCAATTCGGGGCACTGAATTGACCAACCCTCCTGAGGAGAGCGTCGCGACATGATGATTATCTATGAAATGCTAGATTTTTCTAACCCCTACATATGTAGGGAATATACTTCCAGCGTGATAAGCGACGCAGATTAAACCGGTAAAATCAGACCTAATTTTATGGCTTTCGTGATTGTGTGTGTCCGGTTGGATGTCTCCATCCGTTTGGAAATAGATTTTAAATGATCGCGGACTGAATACTCTGAAATTCCTAATATCGTTCCAATTTCCCAATTGGTTTTTCCCCGAGCCACGAGATAGAGCACTTCGCGTTCACGTTCTGTTATTGTAAGAATTTCAGGGTCATGTTCCATTTCCGTCACTTCATACATCCGTTCAAACGCTGCGCGAACAAGCACTTCCAAAGCAACTTTATCCTGTAAAGTCAGCGTGAAATCCGTGGCGCGCCCGAGCGACATCAAACCAGGAGCGGTTCTGATTTTCAAAATTGGAAAGCAAATACCATAGTGAAGGCCATGCGAACGCGAGCGTTGAATGTGGAGTTTCTGCTCTTCCGACAAACCAATAAAGGCGTCCCTCCAACGGAAGGGTTCCGACACGCGAAACCCATGCAAAACTAAAGGGCTTTTTGTGATGAGATCACCTGTCGAAACAAGTTCTTCCATCAGAGCGTCGGCCCCACGTGAAAGATGGAATTGCCGGGGTATATTTTGAACAGGTTGCGCCCCTTTCCGGGCAGGCATTAATCGCCCCATTGACAGAAACGTGAATTCGAAAACTGACACAGAATCACAAAACCCGTCAAAAACCGCCTCAGGTGTCTCCGCCGTTTGTATGTTGTCGACGAAAGCCGTCAATCGCGACAAATCAAAAATATTTTCCGATTTTAAATCATCCATGAAGGATTTAAGTCTCCGCTCTAAGTTTAAAACTTAGGTTACACTATTATAAAGCGCAACAGGCAGTTCAAATGAAGTATTTATTACAACCTTCATACACTTTTATGATGTGCCATTTTTGCGAACTTTCTGGACAGTCTACAGACATTCTATAAAATGACGAAAAAAGACATAGGATAAAAAATGGCAAATGATACTTCCCCTCTGGATGGATTCCCTCAAGGCAATTTAATGGCCGGAAAACGCGGACTCATTATGGGCGTCGCGAATAAGAACTCCATCGCATGGGCGATTGCCCGTCAATTAGCCGCCCAAGGCGCAGAACTGGCCTTCACCTATCAAGGGGATGCGCTTTTGCGGCGCGTGAAACCGCTCGCCGAAAGCATTGGGTCAGATATTTTATGCGAGTGTGACGTCACGGATGACGCCACGATGGAGAGTACATTCGCAACCCTGAAAGACAAATGGGGTAAGATTGATTTTCTGGTTCATGCCATTGCGTTTGCCGGGAAAGAACAGTTGGCGGGATCATTTGTTGAGAACACAACCCGCGAAGGCTTTAAATCTGCTCTTGATATTTCCGCTTATTCTTTTGTGGATGCTGCCCGTCGGGCTTCTGAAATGATGAATGACGGTGGCTCTATGGTGACATTGACCTATCTGGGCTCTGAACGCGTCATTCCGAATTACAATGTGATGGGCGTTGCCAAAGCGGCCTTAGAAGCCTCGACCCGTTATATCGCCGCTGATCTTGGCCCGCGCGGTATTCGCGTAAATGCTATCTCCGCAGGGCCGATTAAGACTCTGGCTGCCGCAGGTATCGGCTCAGGCCGTCATATGTTCCGCTTTAACAAAGCTGCTGCCGCCATGCAGGATAACACAGATCCGATGGGTGTCGCAGGGGCTGCGCTTTATCTTTTATCTGACCTGGGACTATCCTGCACCGGCGAGACCCATCACGTAGATGGTGGTTTCCATGCGGTTGGAATGCCACAGGAAGACGCTTTGAAAGCCAGTTTGGAGAGTTAACCTTCGTCGAGCAAAATATCTCTCGCAGACATTAGTGCGAAACCTAAAAGATTTTCTCCATTCCAAAGTAACGGGTTGGCAGAGCGAGCATCTTTTTCCTCTAAGCCTATTCCCCATACCTTATCTACCGGACTCGCCTCAATTAGGATACGTGGCGACGTTCCGGCTAGAAAGCTAAGGATTTTGGTATTTTGAGAAAATTTGTGATAAGATCCTCTCACGACAATATCATATTTATGTTCGTCCCATTTGAACTGATCAAAATTTTCTATTTGTCGCCCGAAAGCTTTTGCAGCTCCCGGCTTTTTGGTCGCCATTATCTGTTCGGCAATATCAAGAGCATCGAAAAGTCTGGCTTTTTCTACCATCATCCAGTGTTCGGCTGTATAATATAAATCACCATTTACGGTAAATTCGCTAGGCCACCATTGACTTAGGCACGCTTTGGTAACTTCATTCTTATTGTGTGATTTATGTCCCCAGAAGAATAATGACTTTGGCATTCTTTTTCGTTGGAACAATTGCTCCAACCACAACCGATTATATCGAGTATATTCGGTCACTTATGTGAAACACGCGAAAAGAAGTCAGCATGGGCTTCGGTTGCCTCCGCCTCACAGAGGCCGATTTGAACATCAATACCCGCCTCCTGCATGAGTGCCGCCCCGCGCCAATGAACGCGCGGATCGGGATCAATCACCGCGATATGACAGGCCAGAATCCCGGCATCAATAAGCGCATTTGCACAAGGCCCCGTCTGCCCATAATGCGAGCAGGGTTCAAGTGTGACATAGGCGGTGGCACCTCGCGCATCCGAACCGGCGCTCATTAAAGCCAGAGTTTCGGCGTGGGGCCGTCCCCCATCCGCCGTAGCGCCTTGACCAATAACTTCACCCTCGCGGACCAATACACACCCCACGGCAGGATTTTCCGCCGTTCGCCCTTTTTGTTGCGCCCCCAACTCCAAGGCACGTTGCATGAAAAATTTATGGTCACGTCGCATTACTGTCATGCCACAGACATATGCGAAGAAATTTACAAGTAAAGTCTCAGGCTAATGCCTGACACATTATCAGCGATTATAAATTAATCCTGACAGAAAAACTAAAGCGACATACATTTTTTATCTCCTGTTCGATCTATGATTACAGGATAGATTTTTCGATCATTATCTGAACAGATAATTTGGCAATACGGCCTTGCATCGAAACATAGCGCACAAATCAAAGGCCCTCATCATTTCTTTATGCTGTAAATTAAGGCTAGAGAGTTACTAAGCTGAGAGGGCTAGACGGAGTAAATTGACCCTTATTCAAAGCCAATAAAAAAGGCCATTTGAAATGGCCCTTTCAAATTTTTCTGCAAAAGAGTTGGAGTAAGACTAATTACTCTTCTTCTGTTGTATGGCAGAACGACGTTGAAACTCAGCGGCACCTCTTTTGGAGGCTTCACGCTCAGCAGCCCATTCAGCTTCAGTCTTACAAACCTTACGTTTGAAGTTTGAACCCGAAACGGCGTAACGCTTACAGACTTTTTCTTCTTCTGCACTTGCCACTTTTTCTGTCGCGGGCACACTCGCTTTTGACATAGATGAGACTTCACTCGTTGAGCTATTTGATGCCATATCAGTTGTTGAAGCACAGGCGGCCAAAACAACGGCACATGATGCGGCAAGACTTAATTTGATTAAATATTTCATGTTTTCCCTTTCAAATGAGCGAGTACCTTAAGAGAGCCTAGTCTGGCAGACAAGGCAGAAAACATTAAAAAGTGTAATATTTAACTAATTCCACCCTATAGCAAAACCTTAAATCGTTCTAAATTTCTGGCAAATCTTTTGCTCGCTTCTTATCCAGATATCGAGCCGAGAGAGGCTTTAATGTTTCAGCGTTCAGATCAATCATCAAAGGATTACCGGTCGGAAATTCAAATCCCGGAATATCTTTATCTGCAACATCGAAGAGTTCCTTCATTAAAGCGCGCAAACTATTTCCATGTGCCGAAATAATGACGTTTGATCCGGCACGCAAAAATGGAACAATCTGGCTTTTATAATAAGGCAGAACACGCTCTGTTGTGATTTTCAAGCTCTCACCAGTCGGTAACTCTGTCGGATCAATATGCGCATATTTCGGGTCTTTTGAAGGATGATGCTCGTGATCCATATCAATTTGTGGGGGTGGAACGTCAAAACTGCGACGCCAGATATGAACCTGTTCATCGCCATGTTTGTCGCGCGTTTCTTGCTTATTCAGTCCGGTCAACCCGCCATAATGGCGTTCGTTCAGATGCCAATCTTTTGTGACCGGTATGTGCATTTGATCAATACCTTCCAAGGCCATCCAAAGTGTTCGAATGGCGCGTTTTTGAAAAGACGTAAAAGCAACATCAAACCGAATGTCTTCCTTGGCGATAAGCTTGCCGGCCTTTTTGGCCTCGGAAACTCCGGCTTTTGTCAAATCAACATCAACCCATCCGGTGAAGCGATTTTCTAAATTCCACTGAGACTGTCCGTGACGGACAAGAATGAGGGTTGTCATGATGATATCCTATAATTCCGTTTTATGATGCATCGTTAGATTCAGGTCTTCATAGACCCTAATGCGCGTCATTCCAATTCTTTGCCGCATGGGCTTCAACGACTAAAGGCACGCTGATATTAACGGCGGGCGACGCCGCATTTTCCATCGTAGGTTTGATTACATTGATGAGAGCGTCCGCCTGAGCTTCAGGCACTTCGAAAACTAATTCATCATGGACCTGCAGTAACATGCGAGCCCCTTCTACGGAGGATATCGCCTTTGGCATTTTTATCATAGCTCGACGCATTATGTCGGCGGCGGCCCCTTGAATAGGCGCGTTAATCGCTTGTCTTTCGGCAAAGGCCCGCATCATCTGATTGCGGTCGGCAATCCCCTTAATATGACATTTACGTCCGAAAATCGTTTTCACATAGCCCTGTTCACGAGCTTCCGCTTTGGCCTCTTCCATATAGGTTTTGATACCGGGGAATTTTTCAAAATAACGTTTGATATAATCGCCCGCCTCAGTTCGGCTAATGCCGATATTTTTCGCTAAACCGAATGCACTAATGCCGTAAATAATACCAAAATTAATGGCTTTGGCATTTCGACGAATTTCCGGTGTCATTTCCGTCAAAGGCACATCAAACATTTCGCTGGCCGTCAAAGCGTGAATATCCACCCCATCAGCGAAAGCTTGTTTCATTGTGTCCAATTCGGCCACATGCGCCAAAATTCTTAATTCAATTTGGGAATAATCAGCCGCAACCAGAACATGACCCGTTTCTGCAACAAAAGCGTCGCGGATTTTGCGACCTTCTTCCGTCCGAATAGGGATATTTTGTAAATTCGGATCGCTGGAGCTCAAACGGCCTGTTGTTGTCGCGGCCAAAGAAAAACTCGTATGCACACGGCCTGTTTCAGTATTTATCTGCTGAACCAAAGCATCCGTATAGGTCGATTTAAGTTTGGAATATCCCCGCCAATCCAAAATTACGCGGGGTAAGACCTCACCGTCTTCGGCCAGTTTTTCCAAAATATCGACACCCGTCTGCCAAGCACCCGTTTTGGTTTTCTTACCGCCTTCAAGGCCCATTTTATCAAACAAGATTTCTCCGATTTGTTTCGGCGAACCAATATTAAATTTATCTCCTGCAAGCTGATAAGCCTCATCCTCCAAAGCCGCCATTTTTTGCGCAAACATGCCCGATAATCGGGACAGCTCCGTCCGGTCTACTTTAATGCCATGATTTTCCATCTGTGCGACGGTAGCAGGCATGGCCCTATCCATGGTTTCATAAACTGTGGCAACAGATTCTGCGGCTAATTTGGGTTTCAAAAATTTCCAAAGGCGAAGAGTCACATCCGCATCTTCAGCCGCATAGGGTGTCGCCACATCCAAAGCGATTTGATCAAAAGTTTTTTGCGCCTTTCCGGTTCCGGCGATGTCTTTGAACGCAATGGGTTTGTGCCCAAAGTGCATCTCGGACAGCGCGTCCATACCATGATTATGCAAGCCCGTTCCAAGTGCATAGGAGATCAGCATGGTGTCATCATAAGGCGCGGGATGAATATCGTAACGATGAAAAACGCCCAGATCATATTTGAAATTCTGACCCACTTTTAAAGTACCCGGTGCTTCCAAAAGCGGTTTTAATAGGGACAAAGCTTTGTCCATCGGGATTTGTTTCGGCGCAGCGCTACCGAACATATCACCACTTTGCCCTTCACTTGCCCCGTCTTCTCCGACATGGGCCAAAGGAATATAACAGGCTTCATTATCGGCTACGGCCAAACACACGCCGACCATTTTTGCAGCAGCGCTGTCTAAACTATCCGTTTCCAAATCGACGGCAATAACGCCGGCTTCAAAACCGCGCTTCACCCAGGCTTCAAGTGTGGCAATGTCCTGAACGCAGACATATTTTTCTTTGTCGAAGATGACATTATCCGGGCTGGATTTTTCTGCCGGACTGTCAGGCGTATCCGGTTGATCATCATCCCGGCGTAGCCCGTCTGTTTCACCTTCTCCCAGTTGGGCGCGCACCCGCGCTGTCAGCGTGCGAAATGCCATCAATTCCAAGAAATCAAATAGCGTATCAATGTCAGGGTCACTGACCACAAAATCATCTAGTGTCTCTATGACCTCAACATCCGTTTTCAGGGTCACTAATTCCTTAGAAATGAGAGCCAGCTCTTTATTCGCCATGAGTTTTTCGCGGCGGCCTTTTTGTGGAATTTCTTCCGCATGGTCGAGCAAGTTCTCTAATGTCTCATATTGCTCAAGAAGTAGCGCGGCCGTCTTCACTCCAATCCCCGGAACGCCGGGAATGTTATCAACAGAATCGCCCGCCAAGGCTTGAACATCAATGACCATTTCAGGTGGCACACCAAATTTCTCGACGACCTGCTCAATGCCGATATCGCGATTTTTCATTGTGTCGAGCATACGCACATTTTCAGAAACGAGTTGCATCAAGTCTTTATCCGAGCTGATGATTGTCACACGTGCGCCCAATGCTTCGGCTTGTTTCGCATAAGTCGCAATCAGGTCATCAGCTTCGAAACCGTCCATTTCCACAGCAGGCGCACCAAAAGCCCGCGTCGCATCACGCACTAGCGGGAATTGCGGTCTTAAATCTTCGGGAGGCTCAGAACGGTTGGCCTTATATTGGTCATAAATTTCATTACGAAAGGTTTGACTGGAGGCATCGAAGATGACAGCGAAATGGGTGGGGCGGGCGTCATTATTCTGGCCTTGTAGGAGCTTGAACAACATATTGGAGAATCCAGCCACAGCCCCTATCGGCAGACCATCCGTCTTACGGGTCAGAGGCGGTAAAGCGTGATAAGCCCGAAAAATATACCCCGAACCATCGACCAAAACGACGTGAGACTTTTTATCAACGGTTTCATTCATAGCGGGCGCATGACCTTCATGATTGTTCGGACATCATATTACAGGAATGGTTTTGAGACGAAGACAGGTGAAATTCAATAGCGCAGTCTGTTTTCGCTTGTATAAAGTGGCGCAAGATTTGAATAGACCAGAGCGCAACTAAAGAAAGGACGATGAGGCACAGTGTATCAATCCGTTGATGATAATACGCAAAATTCTGACCGTGTTGAAAAACGCCGCCTGAATCTGTGGCCGTTTCTCTTGGGTCTCGTATTTGTGAGCACTGTTTGGGGAGCCATCTATGCCTTACAACTTGACCAACCGAATAACCGCCTGAAAATTGACCTCAGTCAGGCGGGTGATCAGATATACCGCAAAGCGTTAGCGGAACCCAACCCCGCCCTACGCCGGGCCAGACTGAATGATTACGTCATTACCGTCAAAAAGGGACAACATGAACGCGCCGCTCTGGCACAGATTGATGTCATCAACCGCTATGAAATATCCGATTGGGAAAGGCTTCAAGAGAAGGTCTATGACTCCAATTTAAAGAAAGCTGAAAAACTTGAGGCACTAAATGTGTTCGAAGCGGATTGGGGCGGTTCCTATATCGGGACACGCGAAGATGATATTGATCGCCTTCGCAAAGAAATCCTGGGCTTAGTCGAAACAGACAGCTTGCCAGACAGACGGTTGGAAACGGATACGAGCCCGATACCCGATACAATTCCCGATGAAGTTTTAGCCGGCGGACCAAGGCCCAAGAAAGCGAAAAAGGAAGACGAAGAAGAAAAGGCGACAGAAGATGAAGAGGCCGAGACATCTTCGGAGACTGAGTCAGAGGAAGAGAATTTAGAAAACGCGCCTCTCCGTGTCAGGCGAAACGGCAAATTGGTTTATCCCCCTAAAGCCATGCGACGCAATATCGGCGCTATCGTTACGTTGAAGTTGGATATCAACGATAAGGGTCGCGTAGAGACAACCGAGCTGGTGAGTGTTGAAGCGGAACGCTATGAACGCGATTTTGTTCGCGCTGCCGAACGTGCCGCCCTGCGCTCGCGATATTACCCTAAAGTCGTTGAAGGCGAAGCCGTGGCTGTCACTGGAATTGTCAAACGGTTCAGGTTTGAACCTGAATGAAATCGGTTATAACCTAACCGACCGTCAAAATACCAATGTCTTTGTCCCGCTAATGACCTGAAACTGTTGCGTTCGGATCCAATTGAAAAACGCGATCACAATATTTGCAACGGACCGACTTATCTTGCCCCATATCTAACCAAGTCTTCGGGTGACCCAGAGCACCCCCTCCGCCATCACAGGCTATGCGGGTCGTTGTGACGCGTATCACATCATTTTCATTAGAATTGGGCATGTCATGGCCTGTAAAAAAGTCTATCAAAGCTCTGATAAATTTGCCTGACTGACTCGTCAATGAAGGAAATTAAAGAAGCTTTCCTCTATTAGCTCTGAAAGTCACATTCGCTAAGGAAAAGGATATTGAATGTCACACCCCGCAATTGAAATCCAAAATTTGCGCAAGACCTATAAAGCCAGTCGTAAATCCCCCGCGAAAGAGGCGCTGAAAGGTGTAGATTTAACCATACCACGCGGTTCAATTTTTGGGTTACTGGGGCCTAACGGAGCCGGAAAATCTACAATGATCAATATTCTGGCAGGACTCGTGAATAAGACATCCGGGTCCGCTAAAATCTGTGGATATGATATCGAGACCCAAACCCGACAAGCACGCGCCTCTATCGGTATCGTTCCACAAGAAATCACAATGGATGTTTTCTTTACACCATTTCAAGCTTTGGAGATTCAAGCTGGTTATTATGGCGTGCCCAAATCCGAAAGGCGTTCTGAGGAAATTTTGGAGGCTTTGGGATTATTAGACAAGCGTGATGCCTATGTGCGTCAATTGTCGGGCGGAATGAAACGTCGATTATTAATTGCCAAAGCGCTTGTCCATAATCCCCCCGTACTGATTTTGGATGAACCGACGGCAGGTGTCGATATTGAATTACGACGTCAATTATGGACTTATGTCGAAGACTTACATCGGCGCGGAACAACTGTTATTTTAACAACACACTATCTGGAAGAGGCCGAAGCCCTTTGTGATCAAATTGCGATTATACATAATGGTGAGATTGCAGCGAATGAGTCTAAATCATCACTCTTATCGCGTTTGGATAAAAGAAAACTCGTCATTTCCCCTACCGAAAACTTGGAAACTGTACCTACCAAATTGTCAGACTTGGACGCTGAGATCAGCGCCGAAGGAGATTTGGTGATTTCCTACCGCGCGGGAAAGGATTCTATTTCTGCACTGTTGAACCGGTTTAAAGACGCCGGATTATCGATTGGCGATTTGCGAACCGAAGAGCCGGACTTGGAAGATGTTTTCATGGCACTTACCTATTCCAGTAATGTCGCATGATAAAGATTGGATTGCTCGGGGCGGCTAAAATCGCACCTAAGGCTATTATTAGACCCGCCGCAAATCGATCGGATTGCACGATTGCGGCAGTTGCTAGCCGCAGCATAACGAAAGCCGAAGCTTTCGCAAAAGAGCATCAAATTCCTACCGCATACGGTTCCTATGAGGCATTGATTTCGGACCCCACTATTGATTTAATTTATAATGCCCTTCCACCCAATCGTCACGCCGACCTCACAATCGCGGCTTTAGAAAACGGCAAATCAGTCTTGTGTGAAAAACCCTTTGCTATGAATGCGCCTGAAGCTCAGAAAATGGTCACGGCTGCAGAGGCGCAACAGGGCCACTTGATTGAAGCTTATCATTACCGTTTCCACCCGGCGGCGATGCAATTTTTTCATCGCGTGCAATCTGGCGCAATTGGCGAGCTCCAATCTATTGACGGTGTGTTCAACGTGTCGATTCCCAACCGCCCTGGTGAATTACGCTACCTCTCCGCATTGGGCGGCGGCGCATTGATGGATCTTGGCTGTTACGTTTTGCATTTCTTCAGAACACTCACAGGGGCCGAACCTGACATTCTTTCGGCAAAAGCTACTCAAACGGAGAGTGGTGTTGATAGTGCAACGAGAGCTGATATGCGGTTTGGCGAAATTAAAGCGGCTCTGAATTGCAACATGGCGGAAGGAACACCCCGCGATATCAAAGTAAAGGT
Organism: uncultured Algimonas sp.; assembly: GCA_964511495.1. Taxonomy (GTDB): domain Bacteria; phylum Pseudomonadota; class Alphaproteobacteria; order Caulobacterales; family Maricaulaceae; genus Litorimonas. The sequence continues at coordinate 30,487 of CAZEFT010000021.1, forward strand.
TAGCGGCACTGAGGGTGAGGCTATTTTTGAGCAATTTGTTCATCCTTATCGGGGTTTCAAAATTTCAATCCTGTCAGGTAAAACCACCGTGACCCTTACTGAAACCGACGATATTGCGCTTTACACACGGTCCACTTATGACTTTCAACTCGACCACGTCATGGATGTTTTAGCTGGGAAGACAGTAGCCCTCACGGGCGATTTGGATGCCGTGAAAACAATGCACGCAATTGACAAGATTTACGAAACAGCTGGTTTTTCGAGATTAGGTTAAATTAAAATCTCTCTTTTGCTTTAGCCGAAAAGCGCCTAAGCCGCGCTCATGAGTGAAACAGGTCACGAAAATTCGAAGGAAACCATAGCGCTTCCCGAGACATGGATGGGCGAAATGCGCGCCTTGATGCGCTTAGGTGTGCCCATGGCCCTAACTCAGCTGGTCCAATTTTCGATTTATTTCATCGATGCAGTGATGATCGGGCGATTATCGCCAGTCGATATCGCAGCAGTCGGAATTGGCAGTGTCATTATTTTTCTACTCTGGATGATTGGGGGCGGCCCGGCGATTGCGGTGTCTCCTTTGGCATCTCAAGCATTAGGCGCGGATGTCAACGAAACACGCGATGTTCGAAGAACCGTTCGAATGGGCCTTTGGTGCACATTTGGCCTGACACCTTTTATCTTTGCATTCTTATTCTTACTCAAACCCTTCGCATTATTACTGGGCCAAGACCCGGAAGCCACGTCGCGCGCGCAAGCCTATGCTCTGGCCGTCGGGATTGGATTGCCTTTCACCCTTGCGACTTTGGTTTTACGGAACTTTTTGGCGGCTCTGGACAAGACCCTCATTCCTTTCCTTATCATCTTCGCCGTTGTCGTGATAAATGCGGGTCTCAACGCATTACTCATTTTTGGCCTGTTCGGCTTTCCTAGGCTGGAATTGGTCGGGGCGGGTTTAGCGTCATCCTTGGCAGCCATTATAGGCTTTGTCTTATTCTTGATTTACATTGAGTGGGACAGCCGTCCCAAAACATTCGAGATTTTCAAAAACATCACCCAACCTGATTGGGAAAGATTAGGCGACGTCATTCGACTGGGTTGGCCGATTTCGGTTACCATGATGTTTGAAGGAATGCTGTTTAATGCCGGTCTGTTGATTGTCGGGGTCATCGGCGTGACGCAGCAAGCCGCTTATCAAATCGGGCTTAACATTGCCTCCCTCGCTTTCATGTTACCCTATGGCATGAGCATGGCCGGAGCTGTTCGTATTGGACTGGCAAGAGGCGCAGGGAATTTACCAGCGCAAAAACGGGCATCAACCACAACCATTGCGGCATGCGTCTTAGCGATTGCTATTATCGCTGTCCCAATGGCGCTTTTCCCGGAGCGTTTTGCCGCACTCTACCTGAGCTTGGATAAGCCTGAGAACCAAGCCGTTATCGCTTTTGTTTTAACATTTATTCCCATAGCGGCAGCTTTTGCCTTTTTTGATGCCGTTCAAGTGGCCTGTAATCAGCTCTTGCGGGGATTGAAAGATGTGAACGTCACAATGGGCCTTACAGCCGTCAGCTATTGGCTCGTCGGTTTTCCAATTGCCTATTATTTGGCACTCCATACCAATGTCGGAGCGAAAGGTGTCTGGTACGGATTAATGGCTGGCCTGATTGCGGCGTTTATCCTCCTCGGAATAAGGCTTCTGCAGCAACTGTCACCGGGTCGTCAGCCTTTGTCGCCGCCTCAATAGGCTCTCCGATAAGCGCTTCAGCTTTCACGTCAGACTCAATTTCGACCACCCAAAGGTCCGGGTCATAATCGACCCTTTGATTGATCTTTTGGTCGATACGGCTTTGCTCCGATGATTCAAAACCGAGCCACACCCGCTCGCCATTAAAATTACGTTCCGGAGTATAAAGAGTTTGAACCCCGCCTTTTCGCAGAATGATTAAGACAATCCCTGCGTCAGGATCCCCTTTGCGTAATACACTCACAAATCCGCTTTGCGCTTGAGCGCGACGAATAAGGGCTTGCACCCAAATTTCGGATTTTAATTGATAAGACATCAAAGGCGACAACTCGTTTATTCGCGCGTTTAGAGAGAAAAACAGACATTTTTCGCCTCTAACGGCATGTTTGGCATTCCGCTTGCTTGGTTACCACCATGTTAACCAAGAGGCCATGGACAATGTCCCATATTGCGCAATCCAAGCTAAGAACAGCGACGCTCTTGGCGGTGCTTATGGCGTCAACGACGTCATTTACAGCCCAAGCCGCTATGACGAATGCATCCATAGAACGGTGGGGCGCAAAAACGCAAAGCTCGGCCACATTATCTGAATTCATCAAGACAGAGGACCGAGTCATATTGGATTGGAGAAATCCGGCCCACACATTGCAATTCGACATTCCCGACACAGATTTCATTCCGTCCTTACGATTATCTCTTTCAGCAGACCCGGTAAGTCGGAAAAGCAGTAAGGCTTTGCTTTATGTTCAGTTCAATCAAGACGCACCCGTAGAGATTAAATCAAATGGTCGTGGTTTTGACGCTCAACTCAATCTTGATCCTGCTCTGATACGCTCCCAGCGCAACACACTTCGCATATTTATGACTGAAAAAGACATAGCGCCTTGCGACACCAATAAAGGCTGGGTTGTGGATTTGGCCGCATCAAAATTAACGATGAAGAAACAAGCCAAAACTCGCAATCTGAAGATTCGAGATTTTGAGACAACGCTGCAAAACCCTCTCACCGCACCAAAGACTGTAGGGATTTATGCACTGGGGTCAGAGGCATCGTCTTTGCACGCTCTCATCGCCCAAGCCGTCGGTCATCGCATGGACACGCCCCCGAATTTCACAACGCTCCAAGGACGCGGAGATGTACAAGTCATTGCCGGACGCCGTGACGTTATTGCTAAAATGATACGTAATAAAACAATTTTACAAGGCACAGGCGCACGTTTGGTGATGGACGCGTCCCGCCCTATGCGTGTCATTCTGACGGGTGATACAGATGATGAAGTCTTGGCTATCGCCAGAGCCTTTTCACAATTTAAGTTACCCGATACTGTCCGTCAGCAAACCAATATAGGTGAGTTGAAAATGCAAGTAGCATTTTCCTCGGACAGCGAATTTATTGCAGGCAAAACAAAATTGGCGGCCATCGGCAGTACAGCCTTTGAACCGGGTTGGGCGCCACAAGACGAAGTCATTAAATTTGATGTCCGTGACCCACAAGCCAGCCAGGGAGAAATCGTCTTAAACCTTGCCAATAGCGATAATGCCGTGTCGGCCGATAATAAAGTCTCCTTCAGCCTGAATAATTATAGTTTGGGGCAAATCAGATTGCAGGGAAAGAGACAGAAAGTTGCCCTTAAAATACCAGCGAGTATTCTAAAAGGTCAGAACAATGAATTGCGGTTAAGCGCTGATCTGAACCCAAAAAAAGACGGCTCCTGCAATGCAGCGGCGGTCAAAACACCAAATATTTACTTCAAAAGTAATTCTTATATTAAGCTCGACAAAGCGGGTGATACGCCCATTACAGACCTCTCCCGATTTACCGCATCTGGCGCACCATTTTCTGATAAAATGGGGCAGAACACCGTTATTGTTTTGCCTCGGAATAATGTCGATTTTAATGCCGCTTTGGGTCTATTGGCACAAATGGCGGAAACACACGCCAATGGGTGGCTCCATGCATCTTTTGTAAGAGGCGCTCATAATCTCAACGAGACGCATAAATCCAAAAACATGCTCTTTGTGACGCCGTCCAATGAATTGCCTACACTGGCAAAGGCGGCTGCGCCACAAACGGCCCGAACGGCATTAAAAGGCCAAACATCTTCAGGTGAAAATCTGCTGTCCAGTCAGGCCCAGCAATATGCAAGCCTGAATGCACGGGACGCATATCGTCAAAGTGCTCAAAAAGTGATGGGCAATAAATCCATTCATCGCGGCGGATTGGCCACGCTTTATGGGTCACCCTATCAATCGAACAAAATGGTTGGTCTCATCACGAATGTCCCCGGACAATCCTTTGCGAAGTCACTTCAAACATTGCGCCGTGACAGTCACTGGAACGCCATTGAAGGCAGTGTTGCGCGTTGGAACACGCAAAGTGTTTTGATGACAGAACTCGCCTCTGATTTAGGTGGCTTTGCACACCTTGAGGAAAGGTCGCCTGCTCGCCAATCCAAATGGGCTTTGCCCGAAATTGGTGACCTATCAGACCGCCTGCCTGAATTTGATTTTCCCAGCGTGAATGTTGCGGGGATTAAAGACAAGCTGATGTTTTGGAAATCTGATGTCTCGATAGACGCCCCTTCCGCTATCCCTGATCAACCCGTGCAGCAGGTTGCCGTTGAGCCATTTGAAAAGACTTCATTTGAAATGACCGCGTCGAAAATGCCCGAAGAAGCTGTTAAAGAAGTAGAGTTGCGTTTCTCCTCACCCACTATTTTCAAGGCCGAAGCCAAACCGACTTTACGCCCCTTATCAAGCTCCAAGCCAAACAGTTTTTTAGACACTGTCTTACCGGATGCAACGGTTAGAGCCAAAGATGCAAAGGTCTTTACGACCGCTGTCACTGCGCCGATTTCAGGTCGAATTTCGGAGGTTAATCAACGTTTGGAAGGCAAATCTGTTACGTCGGGAAAATCCGCTTTAGATATGGTTGGCGACGCTTTACCGAAGTTGGAAAAGCAAAAGCAATCTTTCCATTTTGGCCCTCTGCAAGATAAGACTGCTCAAGCCCTCAAATGGAGTGGTGAGAAGTGGGAAACTGCCAAGCAAGGTTTAGCGAATATGAAGCTTGGGAAAGACGTTAATAACTTGCAGAAATCTGTAAGCCCCATTGGTAATTCCTGGAAACAGCAATTGCGCGGCGTGTCCGTACCAGGTCAATCTATAGCCAAATGGAGCGTACAGAAACTTAGCGCTGCCGCTCTACTCTTAATCTTGATGTTTGGTGTGGTGATATTTTTCTTGGGGGCTTCAGACGCACAAAGTCGAGCTGGCCGTCATCACTAAGTTGCCAATAAGTTTAGATTTTACGTGCACTAACGATTTGTAAAAAAATAGTTTAATTTTGGCTTGGACGCGACCAAGGCAGTGCGACGGTCACTTTAGTCCCGCGCCCGACTTCACTTTGAATGTCAAATTGCCCTTCATGCAATTCGGTCAAAGACTTCACCAATGACAGCCCTAAACCACTACCCCGTTCATCGGAGGTCAAACCTGTTGCTGATTGGGTAAATGGAGTGCCAATTGTTTTGAGGTCTTCAACACTGATCCCGTCGCCATTATCTTCAACACACAGTAAAAGATAGTTATGCTTATGTCCTGCGGAAACGCGGACAGTACCGCCCTTATTCGAAAACTTCACAGCATTTGATAGTAAGTTCAACAAAATCTGCCTGACTGCTTTTCTGTCGGCTTCGACCAGAAGGCTGTCGTCATGATTAATATCCATGTCCAATTTTACGTCCGCTGCATCTGCGGCAGGACGCAACATTTTAACAGAACTGCGCATTACATCTGCGGCATCAAATGTATCATATTGCAAACTATATTTACCGACTTCAACTTTAGACAAGTCCAGCACATCGCCAATCAAGTCGAGCATATGTTGCCCGCTATCGTGGATGAGATCGGCATATTCCGCATATTTGGACGGGAGAGGCCCGAAAAGGCGCGAACGCATCATATCAGAAAACCCAATAATTGCGTTGAGCGGCGTCCGTAATTCATGGCTGACACCGGCAAAGAAGAGCGTTTTTTCATCCGGCTTGGCCGCCATGGCTTTTTGTTCCGCCCTTAGAGTTTCCAGTGCCTGCTCAGCCTCACTACGGTCGATCGCATGGACGACAATACCACCCTCTTCATAAGGCATGATTTGCGTGTCCAAGATATGATGTTTCATATCATGATCAGGATCGGGAACACTTAAGCGTAAAAACTGAGGCTTTTTCGTTTTCAACATTGTTTTGAGCGCTGAGGTAAACCTCTCTTGCTCCAAAGAATTGTTGGCCAAAACACTGTTCAGAGTTGTCATGCCTAAGGCGTTGAAATGAAACTTCCTACGTGCTTCTTCATTGGCTTGTGTCAGAGCCCCTGAGCGTGAGAACTGCATCAAGCTCCCGTTGACACTGTTAAATAAAGCCGATTGATCTAAGTGTTGGATATGCTCAGCCATATCTGTTTTGGCCGAAGTACGCACAACTGGCGCATCAATGTTCGTTTTGATGAAAAGCGTGCTGATGACCAGAGCAATCAAACTCATAATACCCGCTTGATAGGCCCAGAGCTTTTGATCCGCATCCAGCGGACTTTCCGGCACAACCTCTTTGACGGAAGCATAATATAGTAATGCTGCGAAAATGACCGCAATAATTAGAGCTTCAACAATCTTTTCTCGCTTAAACAATGAGGCAATAACGGGGGCGGCAAGGAACAAAATACCGAGGGGATAAAACCCTATAAATAGGCAAGTCGCAATCGCGACAGCTAACCAAATAAGAATCAGCAATATTTGCGCCCACTCCTTTTGGATGATGGCAGATAATGCCATTCCAATGACAGCCGGAAAGGCTAATAGAAGAGCGGGCCCCATCAGATCATCGAGAGAGAGGCCTCTCAAAAGCGCAGCAATCAGTGCTGCGGCAATAACCCCTAACCAGATCAGGCTGGGAATAAAAATGGCGCGCCAATTCTGCATTTGCGTCTTTTGCGATCCTTTTAACAAAACGTCTTGAATCAAAACGCCTTTTTCTGTCCTCCTACCAGTCTTTTCGCATCTGAGGGGTATTTTCCAGTGATTTTCGCAGGGCACAAAAACCTCATATGTCTTCACTTAATTCAGGCGCAAACCTTGTCGCGGGCGTGAGAGAGGATTATCTGGCAAGCATGACAGAAAACTTGCCCGAAAATATTCAGGACTTGATCTCAGATTTCGAATTTCTCGATAATTGGGAAGAACGCTATATGCATGTGATTGACATGGGTAAGTCTATGTCGCCACTGGAGCCTGCCTTAAAAACAGAGGCCACCAAAGTTAAGGGTTGTGTGAGTCAAGTCTGGCTGGTGAGCGAGAAACAGGGTGAGGAAGACCCTATTTTAGTTTTCCGAGGCGATAGTGACGCCCATATAGTCAAGGGACTCGTCGCGGTCGTTTTGGAAATTTTTTCCGGGCGAAGAGCGTCATACATTGCGACACTTGATGCCCAATCCATTATGGCAAAGCTAGGCTTATCAGAGCATTTGTCGCCGCAACGATCTAATGGATTACAAGCAATGATCGCACGTATCAAAGCAGAGGCGGAAAATCTTACCACTCAATAAAGCCGTGACGATGTCACCACGTCGCGCTTTCTAATCAAAAACGGCTGCGATTGTTTCAGGTATTATACCCTCTTTCAGATCCCGAATTTCATAATAAAGAGCGGCAACTGCTGACGCGTTTAGCAATACAGATATTGATTGGCCAAGGGCTGACATGAAAGAGTAGATTATCCAGAACGTGACGGTTCCGCCGGTAAATATGGCTGTATTGGGATCTCCGAATGGGATTGAACCCAATGTTAGGACGGTACTGATGATCATGGATATCACGCTTATTATGACCAATATGAGTAGTATCCAGCGCTTATATCCCTTGGTCAGTTCCCACGACCGTGACAGTGAGTCGGTGACACTTGTTTGTTCGAACAACATAACAGGGACAGCCAAATACCACCCTAGCAAAAGGGAAATGCCGGGTATGACCAATAAGATGAAACCAAAACCTACACCCAGCATGTAAAGAATCGTCAATCCAATCAGGGGCAGTAAGAAACTCATCGCAATTTTGAAAGACTGTCTCAGGCTTACATCTTCACCGGCAAAGTCTTTAAAACAGGCATGCACCAAAATGGATTGCAACAATACAGAGGCGACGATGAATAAAACGAAGCCCAAAACACTCGCCACGAACACCCCGGCCATAGCACCAGAGTTTGCAGTATTTTCAGACATTATGCCCTCCCCACCCATAATAATGATGGGCCAGAGCCCCACCAAAAACATGGGAAGTCCCGAAATCAAAACGGATAAGAGTAAAAATTTGAGCCAATTATTTACAATGGCAGAGAACGTTCGGCTTAAAACCCGACCCAACTCGAATTGAGGTTTTCTCGTCTGCCAATCCCATTGCGGTTCACCTTGTGAAGGATTGTTTCCGGGTGTCCAAGCCATGGTTATCCATTTTCAATTCGACATCCCAATACAAATAATCCAGCCAACTCTCATGCAAGTGGTTAGGTGGGAAGCGTCTGCCCTGCGCTTGTAATTGGTGCATTGAGGGTTGAAAAGGCGCAATACGCGGATGCATACCCGCCTCTTTTGGCAAGCGCCCGCCTTTTCTCAGATTACATCTGGAACATGCGGCGACAATATTTGTCCAACTGGTCTTTCCACCTAATCGACGCGGAATAAGGTGATCAAATGTTAGTTCCGTCTCGCTCTGACAATAAACGCATTCAAATCCATCCCGTAAAAATAAATTGAACCGTGTGAAAGCGGGTGTTCGGTTTTGGGGAACGAAGTCTTTAAGCGCGACGACACTCGGCATTTGCATTTCAAAATTGGCTGAACGCACACATTGCTCATAATGGTCGACAACATTCACCCGTTCCAGAAAAACGGCCTTGATGGCGTCCTGCCATGACCAGAGAGAAAGTGGAAAATAAGAAAGCGGTTGATAATCAGCATTCAAAATCAAACAAGGATAGTTTCCTTGCTTAACCGGTTTAGCTTCAGAAAAGTCATGTCCATACAGGCTCATTCATTCGCCTTTTTGACAGTGTTCAGATGAAGACATTTGAGCGCGATGCAACAACGCGTAATAAAGAGAGGCGTTGCGGAACCTCCACATCGAAAAGGCCAACCTGCAAAAATTAAAATTTGCAATATTTCGGTTTTTGCTAAACAGAATTTTGAAGCCACATCTCCGTTTTGTCTTAGTCTTTTCTAATGGGAGCCTATGACAAATCAATGACAAGCCAAAGAAAAGTCTGACAATGCCCAAAGCTTTTTCTGGTTTTTCTGCCGATAAGCCCACCCTTCATGTGAAATTCATGCAAAAGGTGTAAAGAATTATTCGCTATACCGCTGTTTCATGGCCAAAAAGATTTATGCGATTCGTTTTCAACATAACCCTCGCGCTTCTGTATTCTCTGCTGATTGTTTTAGCCGCGCCGAAAGTCGCGGCACAAACAGCGACATGGAAACATTCAGAAGTCAATTTGACCAAGGGAGCTGATCAAAACGCACCCCGTCTTCAAAAAGGTAAGCGAGCGTCGCAATTAAAAACTTTAAAAGGCTTTCAACTCACCGCCATTGCGCAAGGATTAGGCACAATTTCCACTATAACATCGGATGGTCAAGGCCGGCTTTATGTGGCGGATCAAGAAAGTGGTCGTATTTGGGCGTTGACTGACCGCGCCAATGACGGGCGGATTGACCTTAAACAAGCTCTGCCTCATCGTTTTGACAGTCCAACCGGGCTCGCCATTCATAAGGATGATCTGTATGTCGCCGATAAGAATGCGGTATGGCGCGTGAAAGGCCCAAGACCGCCTGAAAAACTGGCCGGTCTTTTAGCCATTAATTCAACCGGTCAACATCACCCGATTAGTCTTTTGCCAAATGGAGAGACGCTCCGCTTGGCAATCCATACACAAGACAATCAGATTAAAGTTTTGGACATCCGTCTGAGCGACGGACAAGCCAATCTTGTTGAAACTGTTTCTTCGTCGCAACCAGTCATCGCTTTCGCTCCCATCCAAGGTTCTTCACCCTGGCTGCTTTTATCCAATGCTTTAGGTCCCTCACTTAATCAACTAACAGCCTATGCCCCCTCGCAGAACTTTACGGGCATAAGCCTCATGTCAAAAGCACTCATAGTGAAAAGCGAAACATCCCAGTCAGGAGAAGCAATAATTGACGAAAATAGCATGATGATTGCGCGGCAATCTCCAGATGGATTTGATATAGTGTCGGTTCGAACGCGCTTGGGAAAACCCCAGAATAAAGCGCAAATTATTATATCTGGTTTTTCACCTAAGAATGCTCGTTCGGCTTGGGGCAGTCCAGGCGCGCTTTTAAGCGATCAACACGGGCTGCTTATTGCAGACCGGTTTAACGGAGATATTTACCGCCTAACTGCGCAGCCCGTGCCGCCTTCCACAAAAACTGTCTCTTCCAGTGAGGAAATATCACCAAAGCGCGCTGAAGATAAAAAAGAAACGCCATCCACGTCTCCCCCCTCTACATTGCTCTCTACCATGACAGGCAGTCAAATTGATAATGCGTCCACTTTGAACAGCGCGTCGGGCCTAGATGTGGGTTCTACCATTATTAGGGATTATAAACCGCTAGAGGTAAATAAGGACAAAGTTAAAAAAGATGGCGGCGAAGAAGCGACCGGAGAAGAAGAAGCGACTAACAAAGGAAGAGGAAAATCCCAAAACAGAAGGGCCTCCTCAGCTCCCGATTGAGGAACTCATATTCAGCTTACCTGCAAGTTTTTTCAGCCGGAATGCTAATTGCTCGGTCAACAGGTCTTCTTCACCTTCATCAACGTCCAATGACAGAACATTCTCCGACACTGTCAAACGAAAAGCATTCAAAAGTTCAGATGACTGACCCGTTGCGACAGCGGCCAAACGCATGGCCGCGCCAATCATACGGGCCACATCACGTTGCTCCGGCGTCAGCAGGGATTTAACAATCTCTGGAGACGGAACAGCACGCGTCGTTGTGTAAGACCGAAATAAACATAACGCCAAGAAAACGCGCTCTTCGTGACGCAGCCCGGCCACAGGAGCATAAAGAACTGCCGCAAAAATCGCTTCGGCCCGATAGTCAGGGTGTAAATCTTTTCCAATTCCCGCCATGAGACAAGCCGCCTGCAATAAACGGGCATCATCTACATCGTCAAAAACTTGTGGTAAAAAAGGCTCAATCGCCGAGACAAATTGATAAAGTGGTCGTCCAAAATTCTCTGTCTGGAGCGATCCTTTAGCAAAAGCACGACAACCGTCAAAGAGGGGGTCGCGCTGGCGTTGCTCGACAGGCAAAGCGTCATTTACAAGCCCTTCGCGCAGTCCGGATTGTGAAATCACAACGGATTTGGGCCGAATAACATCCAATAAAATATCGAGTAAAAGCCCACTATAAGGCAACGTCTCCGCCCGTCTCTGACGTAATCCCGGCCATTTCAAAATGGCTTCACGGCCATTACCATATGCCCATCGCACATGCTTCTTCGCGGCCTCAGGCGTCATCATATAACTTTGCAGAGTGCGAAGGGGGTAATCAATATAACTCTGATGAATGGCGGCGAGGTTTCGCCAAGCCCCTCCAATCAGATAAAGTGTTTGCCCGCGGCCCTTTTCCGTAAGCACTTTATACTTAGATAAATGTGCTCTTATGGCGAGGCTGACTTGATCAAGACGTTCGCCATGCAATGTCGTTAAATCAGCGCCGACAATATCGAAAGGCCCCAATGGTAAAGACTGGCGACGCTCTACTGCGGGTTCGGTCTCTGTCTGGCAAATTTCGACCAATTCCAAACTCGCGCCCCCCAAATCCGCCGCTAATCCTTCGGCTCGCGGGTGCATAGAAATCAATCCCATGGCACTAAGGCGAGCCTCTTCATCACCACTGATTGGTGAGATGTCCAATCCAATTTCCCGTTTCACCGTTCGAATAAAGTCTTTCGCATCGGTAGCCACGCGCAAAGCTGCCGTCGCTCCGATTATCAGGGGCGGGAGACCCCGGGCTTTCGCAATGCGCGAAAAACGCTTTAGGGCTTTGAGCGTGAGGTCCTTACCTTCTGGCGACAAACATCCCGTCTTTTTGAGGGAACGCCCCAAACCAGCCAGAACTTTTTCATTGTATATGGGGGTAAAATGCGCACCAAATATTTCATAAATCACAAGTCGGACAGAATTAGACCCGATATCGATGACTCCGATTTCTCGCCCGATTATTTTTTTGGATTGACTCACTTTTTCTCCCGCAAACGTTCCGCAAAAAGGGTTTCAAGAGGAAGAGGCGCGTCAGTCGTGAGGGCTTGTCCACGTCCGGAGAGAGACGGGTTTTTCATGAAGTAACCATGAGCAGAGAAAGGTTCACGATCTCCTTCTGTACTCATCCGTTTATATTTCCCTTTGGCATTTAATTGCCAACTATTGGCCGTATCTATGAGATTGGCAACCATGATCTGATCCAAGACTTGCCCATGAACTGTAGGGTCCTCGATTGGAATGAGAGTCTCAACGCGTCTGTCGAGATTACGCGGCATCCAATCTGCGCTAGAGACAAAAACCTTTGCATCATCATGGGGCATTGCTGCGCCATTTCCGAAACATACAATGCGGGAATGTTCAAGGAAGCGCCCGACAATGGATTTAACTCGAATATTTTCGGATAAGCCCGGCACGCCCGGACGCAGGCAGCAAATCCCTCTTACAACAAGATCAATCTGAACCCCCGCATTTGAGGCCTCATAAAGCTTATCAATAATCGCGGCGTCAACCAACGCATTCATCTTTGCCCAAATACAAGCTGGCTTGCCGGATTTCGCCAAGGCGATTTCTTCATCAATATGCGCATAGAGTGAGTCTCTTAACCCCATTGGTGCAATGACAAGTTTGTTCAAATCACGCGGTCGCGAATAGCTTGTCACATAATTAAATAATTTTCCGACATCTTCGCCCATATCTGGGTCGGCGGTGAATAATGCCAAATCCGTATAGATTTTCGCATTTTGGGCGTGATAGTTTCCGGTTCCCAAATGAGCATAGGTTTTCAGCTTTTCCCCTTCCCGGCGAAGAACAAGAGAAACTTTGGCGTGTGTTTTATAACCGACGAATCCGTAAACCACATGCGCGCCTGCCCGTTCCAAATCTCTCGCCCATCGTAAATTTGTGGCTTCGTCAAACCGGGCTTTTAACTCGACCAGAGCCGTCACGATTTTTCCGTTTTCGGCGGCTTTGATCAGAGCCGCCACAATGGGACTATCATCTGATGTTCGGTAAAGCGTTTGTTTGATTGCGACCACATTCGGATCAATCGCGGCTTGTTCCAAAAATTGTATTACGACATCAAATTCTTCATAGGGATGATGCACAACAATATCTTTGGCGGCAATCGCTGCAAAACAATCACCGTCAAATTCACGAATTCGTTCAGGAAAACGCGCAGTAAATGAGGGAAATAAAAGCTCTGCTTTCTGACCACTTATAATCTCCGAAACATCGGACAAACCGAGCATATTATTCTCGTCTTGAATGTCCTCATCCCAACATTCGAAACTATCGATGAGAAAACTCCGCAGATCCTTTGCAATCCCGGTGCCTGTTTCCAAACGGATTACACGACCCCGTCTACGCTTTTTCAGTAAAAATTCGAAATGACGAACAAGGTCTTCAGCCTCTTCATCGACGGCGATATCGCTGTCTCGGGTAATACGAAACAAGCCGCTGGAATTAATTTTAAAATCGGGAAAAAGGTCTTGGGCAAATGTCTCCAAAACATCTTCTATCAAGACATAACTCACGCCTTTCCCTTTTTCAGGTACGACCATGAACCGGTCAACATGGGACGGAATAATGATAAGACCGTACATCGGATCATCCCGGTCGTCGACTTCCATGGAGAGTGCCATGCCGAATCCCAAATTGGGTAAAAACGGAAATGGATGAGCCGGGTCAACCGCTAAGGGCGACAGCAAAGGCATCACATTATTTTCGTAAATTTCTTGTACCGCCTCCCGCGACGCACTGCTAAGTTCTGACATTTTGCGAATGTAAATATTTTCGCTCGCAAGCTCTTCAACCAGCTTGCCCCAACAGTCCCCTTGGCGTTTCACAATCTTACCGGCGCGACGTCCAATTTTTGAAATTTGTTGTTCAGGGGTCAGACCATCAGCTGAGGCTGTAGTCATATTAGCGAGGACTTGTGTGCGGAGCCCTGCGATACGCACCATGTAAAATTCATCCAGATTTGAGGCAGAAATTGAAAGAAATCGAACGCGTTCTAGTAAAGGCACATTCGGGTTTTGTGCCTCTTCCATCACACGCGTATTGAAAAAGAGCCAAGAGAGCTCTCTGTTGAAATAACGATTGGGAACAGTGTTTGCCATGAACGCCTTTTAGGCACTCACCTCAAAAAAAGACAGGGTCTAGGCAAGACTATTTTGTTTCAAATTTGAAATAAAATTATGACAGGCCTATGCCGCCTTCGCTTCTGACAAATCCGTCAAAATTGTGTAGAGTGCTTCCGCATTCGGAGCCGCACGCAGACGATGGCGAATATCCTGACGTCGTAAAATTCGGGAAACTTTCGCCAAAGCCCGTAAATGCGCTCCACCTGCATCTCCGGGTGCCAAGAGAAACGCAACCAGATCAACATCCCGATCATCAACAGAATCAAATTCCAAAGGCTGGGCCAATTTCACAAAAACCGCGCTGACGTCTTCAACGCCGTCCAAGCGCGCATGGGGCAAAGCCACGCCGTTACCGACTCCGGTCGAGCCCAAACGCTCACGCTCTACGGCTGCTGCCACGATGTCACGACAGGCAATACCTTTTTGCGCCAAATTCTGTGTTTCCATCAGATTGGTGGCAATCTCTTGAAATAATTGCTTCTGGCTTCCGGCATTCACATCAAAGAGGATGCCGTTCGCTCTGAAAAGCGCAGGGGATGTCATAACAGTCTCGTTCATTTATGCGTGAGGGTTTAATACCTCACGCTATCGTGCGCCCCCTTAGAGGAGGCCTCTTAAAAGGTCAATCTCACCTTTCAGGTGGCCTTGTTTATAAGTTCACGCCGTAAAAAGTGTTAAGACGGCTGCGTTTCGGGGTCTACCCAACCAATATTGCCGTCAGGACGCTTAAAAACAACGTTCAAACCGCCATGGCGGGCATTATGGAATACAACCACGCCGCTATCAGCTAGACCCAGTTCCAAAGCGGCCATTGACGGTGTCATCGTGCGGATTTTTGTCTGCTTTTCGGCAATCACCATCGGTTCGTCAGCGATCTCTTTGTCAGCGTCGGACTCATCATCAATGTCAAAATCACGTGAGGGGTCTTGCAACACGAACAGATTCATTTCTTTGGCTTTGGCTTTTTGGCTGTGATCTTTCAGTCGGCGCTTATACCGACGTAAACGCTTTTCGATATGCTCCAATGCCTCGTCAGACGCACCATATGCTTCCTGAGCTTGGCCCTGACCTTCCATTGTCGCACCACTGGGAAGGTGTACGGAACAGACCGTTCGAAAACCACTCCCCTCACGACTGACCGCCACATGGGCTTCGCCGTCCCTATGAATATACTTATCCATCATCTCGTCTAATCGGCCTGAAATACGCGCTCTCAACGCGGGTGAAACATCGATACCTTTAGAAACGATTTGGATCTGCATTATTTACCTTTCATAGTTTATGATGAAGCCAATATAGCACGAAAAATCTCTCGCGGCTCCCCTAAAATGAATTTCCTATCGTCAAACTTACCCAAAGATAAATTTATCAGCACAAATTCAAAGGTCATGCGTATTGAGCTTATGACACACAAAAATTCAACGCCTTCGCTTGTTTCCCCTGGCGCGACAGTCTCAGACTATTGTCGGCAGTTTCTTAATTTGGTTCTCCCACCCTTGATGTGGGTCTTGTCGAGCTTGTCTTTTTTCGTTCCTTCCGCGCGCTCACCTGACGGACTTTCAGATATCAATGAAAGCTATCTTGTTCCAATGGGGTTTGCTTTCTCAATCTGGTTTCCGATCTTTGTTGGTTGTATCGCTTATGGAATTATCCAAGCCATGGGAGCCAATCGAACACGTGGTATTTTCCGAAAATTAGGGTGGTGGACGATTGGTGGTTTTGGGCTGATTTGTGTCTGGTCGCTCATATCAGCGTTCTCCCCCGCGACATATGCGCAATGGGGAACCGCCTTAATTTTCATTCCGGCAATGTTGTGCCTCGTCAAGGCCATGTTGGTTGCGACCCAAGAAAAACAGGCCTTGGATAAATTGGAAAAACTGAGCGTACATCTCCCATTGAGTTTAATCGCCGGTTGGACCTCTCTGGCTGTGTTTTTGAATTGGACGCCCAATTTGACAAGCCTGTTGAGCAACACAGTTTCCCCAATGCCACTGAATATTCTTATGTTAGTTTTCGCCCTTGCTTGGGCGGCTTTCATCATCCGAAAAAGCCAAGGCAATCGCGCTTATGCCTTTCCCATTATTTGGGGCTTGTTCTTCTTGTCGTTCAAACAATTAGTGACCGAACAGCAAGCTCCGCTCGTGGGCATCGCAGCCATTTCCGGAATATTTATCCTTATCGGCTTTACAGCGTATAGACCCAAAACCGATTTATCGACTTACAAAGATGTAGGCTAATCGAAAACTGTGCCCATGTGTGGATCAATTGGGTCGGGGCCATATTTATTCGGCCCTTTCGTTCCTGAGAAACAGAACCATATGAGTTGGCCTAAACCCGTTAGAATACCAATTAAGGGTATCAACCCAACAATCATAAAGACTAACACCAACCAGCCCGTTTGGCCCAAGTCATGAAAGCGTCGGACTTGTAAGGAAATTAATCCAATAACGTGACCGAGCATGATTAATGCACCAAAAAGCAGAATGATCGTGCCAAATGCTGATATTTCACCTGTAGCCGAAAATGATTCCGAAAACCCAATTATGAAAGCAAAAACAAGCGCCAGTAAGAAAATTACTAATTGTACCCACCAATACTCAGCGCGACGCGACCGTCCTTCGAAATCCAAATAACGCGCATAAAAAGTCCGTATAGCTTCACTAAAACCCATAAGTTACTCTCCCCTATTCCTGCTGATTCACCAACCACTGCAACAATTGGAAGTGCATATCAACGTCCACCAAATTGTTCAACCCAGTTCGAAATGTCATCATCCTCAATCTTGGGAAATAACAATTCCGGTGCAGCTATGTCCAATCCAATCGGTAAAGCATTTAAAAGAGTGTCCACTTCGGCAAAATCACCAAATTTCCAACTCCGTCTATCCTTAGGGATATTGATAGCGCAGAGAATTTTATCCGCTGTCTCCGGAATGATAGGTTGGGCCAGAATCCCGAAAAGTGCCACAAGGTTTAAGCCTGTCCTAACGCCGATAGCAGCGGCGTCTTTATCTGTTTTATAATGTGTCCACGGTGCGGCTTTGGTGAGATACTCATTACCGGCCGCCCAGATAGCACGCGTCTCGGCCATAGCTTTGCGAAACTCGCGGACTTCATAATATTGGATGAGTTGGGGCAATCGCGTTTTTAACTCTTCAACCAGCCAGCCTTCTGCCTCACCGGCCTCACCTCCATCGGGAACTTGGCCATCAAATTTTCCGATACAGTATTTCGTGATGCGGTTGACAAAATTACCTAGAACATTGGCCAAATCGGAATTAATCGAAGATTGAAATTCTTCCCATGTAAATGCGGCATCAGAACTTTCGGGCGCATTCGCCATGAGATACCAGCGCCAATAATCTCCAGGGGCAAGGCTTATAGCCTGATCCATAAAGACGCCCCGCCCTTCGGACGTTGAAAATTTGCCGCCATACCACGTCACCCAATTAAACGCTTTTAACTGGTCGACTAATTTCCAAGGTTCATCACTGCCTTTCAGCGTTGTCGGGAAAGAGAGTGTATGAAAGGCGACATTGTCCTTTCCCATAAATTGGACATATTGCACATCCTCTGCCCCTTTATCGGTACGCCACCATTTCTCCCAATCACCGCCTGTTTCCGCCGCCCAATCCTGCGTCGCGCCAATATAGGCGATGGGCGCGTCAAACCAGACATAGAAAACTTTTCCGTCAAAGCCGCCGCGAATTTCGCCTTGCGCATTTGTGACGGGAATACCCCAATCCAAATCACGTGTGATGGAACGATCTCGCAATCCCTCATCCAACCATTTCAGCGCAATAGAGGTCGCAAGAGGCGGCCAGCCTTGCGCCGCATTGACCCATTCGCGCAATCTGTCGCTCATTTTCGACTGTAGTAAATACAGATGATTGGTATCGCGCACTTCGACGTCATGACTACCTGATACAGCCGAGTAAGGGTCAATCAAATCAACCGGGTCCAATAGCTTTCCGCAATTATCACATTGATCGCCGCGGGCTTTCTCAAATTCGCAATTTGGACACGTCCCTTCAACATAACGATCCGGCAGATAACGTCCATCCGCATTGGAATAGACCTGTTGCGAGACGCGTTCCTCAATCAATCCATTTGCTTCTAATATATGAGCAAAATGCTGTGTCAGCTTGGCGGTCGCCTCAGACGAAGAGCGACCAAAATAGTCATAAGACAGGCCGAATTGGGCTCCCGCTTCTTTCTGCGCGAGATGCATTTTTTCGCAATACTCTGCTACTGGCATATCCGCCGCTTGGGCTGCCAATTCAGCCGGTGTTCCGTGCTCATCCGTTGCGCATATATAGAGAACGTCATGGCCGAGAAGGCGCATCGCGCGCGCATAAACATCCGCAGGCAACATTGATCCGGCCAGATTGCCTAAATGTTTAACGCCATTAATATAGGGCAATGCAGAGGTGATGAGTATTCGAGCCATAATAGAGGCTTCTACTCCGTCACTTTCAGGGTGCAAGACTAAATCCTGTGACCAACACAAAGAGAGACGTACACGCCCTTCACCCTACTTCTTAAAGGGACTTGCAAACACGATTTCCAGACGAGATTTGCACGGCCTGCGACATTTTGGTATGTTTATCCTCGTCATAAGACGCAAAAAACAAAATAGTCAGGGCATTTAGCTCTGAACTGCGCATTTAAGGGGAAACACAATGCCGAAAATTTTTAATACAAGTTGGCTCGCCGTTATCTTGGCAACCATAGCCTTTTTCATGTTTGGCTGGATTTGGTATGGGCCTGTCTTCGGAGAAACATGGATGGGAATCGAAGGCATAACCGAAGCGGACGCACAAGCCCGTCTCGATGAAATGGGTATGGCCGTCTGGTTGATTACCGCACTTCTCATTACAATCGGCCAAGCCATTGGGGTGTTGATGGTGATCCATTTAGCCGGGGCCAAACGTTTGCCGGCCTGTCTTAAAACCATATTTTGGCTGGTCGTCACGATTGCTGCACCAATCTTGGGCTATGCGAGCCTGTATGGCGGATATCCATTAAACGGATTTTTGATTGATCTGGGCCATATGTTAATTGGTTACCTAATAATGGCCGCGATCTACGCCGCTTTCCGCGGGAAAGACAAAGTCACTATCGGTGAATAATAACCGGTAAAGTTAAGCCCTAAATTCATTGGCCCGTCAGGTTTTTGGCGAGCCAATTTTTTACAGAAAAGCCTCAATATAAGACTTGCCAGAGAGCAGAGCAAAAGCTAAGAGGCCGCTCATCTTCCGGCGCCCCTATAGCTCAGCTGGTAGAGCACCTGATTTGTAATCAGGGGGTCCGCGGTT
>CAZEFT010000022.1:0-46976 GCA_964511495.1 uncultured Algimonas sp.
ATTCTCTTGAATTTCCCACAAGAGACTGAATTTATTGAAGGTTTCAAAACGCTAACCGAGGATCATTATTTTTTGGGGACTTACGAGACGTTAGATGGGTGTCTGAAAAAACACGAACTAACCGTGATCCACAGTTTTAACTACGCTGAGTATTTCTTTATGATTTTCTTTAAATTCAAACGCATTTGTTTGAGTTGTGAGATTTTCGTTTCGACTTCTATCAGTTTTTTCTCAAAGGCCGCAATCGCTATTTTGTCTGTAAGAGCCTCATTTAAATATAAGTCAATATAGGGTTTCATTTCAGTAAGTGAAAAGCCAAGCGATTTAGATTGTAGAATTAGGTTCAACTTGTTTAAGTCGACATCTGTAAACTCGTTGTAAGTTCGCGTTCCAGCTCTACGTTTTGATGGGCTTAATATACCGACTTCTACGTAGTGACGAATTGTGTCTTTGGGCACATTTGCCATTTTTGCTAGTTCACCAATAAGCATATTAAAGCCCTAAATTTAGTTCTTGACTAAGGGGTGTACCCCTTAGTGTATAAAACAAGACTAAGGGTTTAGGAAATGTGAAAGAGTTAGAACTCTGGTTATTTGAAAAACAGCTTAATTACACTTGAGGCGTTTCCTTAGAAATATAAAGGTTGCAAAAATGTTCGAATTGATTGCGAAGTTAAAACGTACGCTAATTCTGCGTCAAATGGCGAAGTTTTTTGCCAAGGTTGATCGCCGCCCTTTACTTCGCACGCCCAGTGAGGCGGGACTGGTTTTCAATGAAGTGGATTTTAAGGCGTCTGACGGAGTAAATTTGAAAGCTTGGTTCATACCCTGCGAAGGCTCTAACAAATTGGTTGTATTTAATCATTTTATGCTAGGAAATCGTTCTGGAGCGAAACCCGACCCCAATTGGGGAGATATCTCTGTTGACTTTATACAACTCTACAAACTGTTCCATGATCAGGGCTATAATGTTTTCACCTATGATTTACGAAATCATGGGGAATCAGCAATATATGATGGAGGTAAGCTGGGTCTTACACACACTGAAGCGAATGACGCTATCGGTGCAATGGACTATATCAAGGAATGCTACCCCAACATGCGCCAGTATCTATACAGCCAATGCTATGGCACTGTCACCACGATGCGCGCAATCCATAGGGCTCCTGAACGGTTTAAGGATGTGAGAGCTTATGTGAGTCTCCAGCCCTTATCACCCAAAGGCTTTGTGGAAGGTATAAGCAAAAACCTCAAAATCTCTCACGCCGACAATGTTAAACAGTTTGTCGGTTATATTGAAAAACAGAACGGATATAACGATGATGATCTAAACGTAACCCTTATTGCACCGTCAACAAAGATGCCAGTTCTGATGTCCCAAGTTCGTAGGGACTTTCGTACGACGGAGGCGAGTATTCAAGAGATGTTCGAGGCTTTAGGGTCTATCGATAAGGAAATGTTTTGGATTGATGAACATGAGGAACGCCTTGAGGGGTACAATTATTTCTGGCGTGACAATCCAACCAAGCTATTCGAATGGCTAAACAGGTACTGATAAAATTCATGTCTTTTCGGGGATTCTAACTTCCCCCAATCTCCTACGCCCCCAACACCTCCACTAAGGCACTCGTGTCGACGCCGCCTGCTTTGAGGGCGCCGCCTATGACGTAGATTTTACTTTCTAAAGTCACCGCGCCGAGGCCGTGTCTCGGGTTTTGCATGTCAGGTAGGGGTGACCAAATATTGCGGCTTGGATCATAGACCCAGCTTTCGGGATAGACGCCGCCGCCATTGTCGAAAAATTCTCCCCCAAAGGCATAGAGTTTTCCGTTCATAACCGAAGCCGCCAAACCGCCTTGGGCTTGGGGCAAGGGTGCGGCGTCCCGCCAACGGTCTTCTGCTCTGTCATAAACCGTGTGATGGACGAGATTGCCGCCGCCGACCTGTCGCCCACCCACAATATGCAAATTGCCGTTGATGACGGCTCCGGCTGTGCTGTTGCGTTTATGCGGGCAGGGGGCCGCGCGGTCCCATGAACCGTTTAAATCGCTCAGCACAAAATGGTGATCCGTATCTATATGATCGCGCCAAGCACCGGTTTGATTTTCGTTCGCCCATATACGTCCTCCGGCCAGATGTAGCGTACCATCGCCCGTCACACCAAGAACGGCTTCGGCCGCCGGAGCGGGAAGCGGAGTGAGGTCTTCCCAAGTTGTTTTATCCCTTGATAAGATCCACCCGGTCTTTTGAATGCTCCACCCGGCTGAGCGGTTAGGGCTTTCAAATCCGGCCACGGCCAAGAGACGGTTTTGGAAATCAATCAGGTGCGGGTGATGGCGCGCCACGGGCAGGGCCGTTTCTTCGTGCCATGTGACCTCACCTGTTGACCAAGAGTGATGGGCGGCGGTCGGCCCGCTAATCCGCCCGTTTTCGGCAATAAAGCCTCCGGCCAAATGGATACGGTTTTGATAGGCGCAGGGATAAATCTCCTGCACGGCTTCAGGCAATGAGGGTGCCCTTGACCATTTTAGCGGGGGTGTTTGATCGGGTTGCGTCTCTCCCATGGATGACGCGGCCTGTGTGCAAGCGGTGAGTGAAGCCGCGCCCGCGAGCAGGGCGTGGCGGCGTGAAAATAGGGGCGGGGAGAGGGGCATTTAAATCCTTTGCTCGATAATCAGGGTCAGGCTTCGGCTCCGTGATTTTAGCATGGTGAGAAAAGCACAGAAAGTTAATTTGCGTTTTATACCCTATACCCCTATAGGGTATTAATTATGAGACAGAACACGAGCAAATCCGCAAAAAGACGCCTCGCCCTCATTGAGGGGCAAGTCAAAGGCATCACAAGAATGGTAGATGAGAGCCGTTATTGTATTGATATTGTCCGACAAATTCAGGCCGTGAAAGCAGCTTTGGTCGGATTGGAAGGATTGGTGTTGGAGGACCATTTGGAGACTTGCGTGGAAACCGCGCTCCAATCCGAAGATGTGCAGCAAAGACGGGAGAAAGTTGAAGAGCTTGTCGCTGTTCTGGGCGGGCGAAAGAAATGAGATGTCTGCCGGCTCTCGGCTTGGCGCTCGGCTTTTGCTTAGTGGCGGAGGCCGCGATGGCGCGCCCTGTATCCTACCCGGGTGGGTGGACATTTATGCAGCGTAATAATGGCAATCATTCCTCGGTCCACGCGCATTATTCACCGACGGCGGCGGACTCAATCGGGTTCTATTTAGAGCGGAATTGGGAAGAGGATGTGAGTTTTGCAGGCTTGCAATATAATCGACTTGTCAAACGCTGGAATGGGCCAGGCAGTCAAGGCAATTTATATGGAAAATTGGGTGTAGGGCAGGCTAAGCTTTTTGACACTGATGTCTGGCGATTATCGGGATTTGCAGAGATTGCTGCCGATTGGGAAACGCGGCGATGGTTCACGGAATATCGTGTGCGGGGCACAGATTTTGCGAAGAATAAAAGTGTTCACCACAGCGTGCGTCTAGGCGTTGCGCCCTATATCGGGGATTATGGCGACCTTCATACGTGGTTGATGCTTCAGGTCGAGAACCACCCTGAAGGAGATAAGACCGTGACAACGACGCCGCTCATACGCCTGTTTAAAGGCGTGCAAATGGTGGAGCTTGGCTACACGATTGAGCAAAAAGAATGGCTCGCGAATTGGATTGTTAGATTTTGATCACCGCAAAAAGGAATTGAAAATGAACATTATGAAAACACTTATGGCGATGGCTTTCTTAACCGTCTCATCGCAGGCCTTATTGGCCCAGACAGCGGAAGCACAAACGACACCGCAAGAGAGCCATATGAATCATGATAATATGAACCATGGCGATATGAACCACGACGGCATGAATCATAGTAATATGAACCATGGTGAGATGACGCATGATCATACGGGTCAGGAAAAACCTGTCTTGAATGATGAGGCTGTGTCTGAAAGTGCGACGGTTATTGTCGCAAAGGTAAATGGCTTGGTTTGCGATTTTTGCGCACAGGCTTTGAAAAAAGTTTTCAAAAAAGAAGACGCCGTTGAGTCTTTGAATGTTGATTTGGATAAAGCAGAAGTCCTGATCGGATTGAAAGCCGGACAAACGCTTGATGATGAAAAAGTGAAAAAACTCATTCGCAAATCAGGCTATTCTCTTGTGTCCCTTGATCGAGTCAAAAAAGGGTAACTCCCGTGACGCCCAACCCGTCAAACACACTGCCAGAAGTGAAACCGCCGTCTCTCTTTCCGGCGTTTTTGTCACTCTTCACATCGACAGGCACGTTGATTTGCTGCGCATTGCCGGCTTTATTGGTTAGCATTGGCGCCGGGGCGGTAATGGCGGGTCTGATTGAAACCGTGCCGCAAATTACATGGCTCGGAAAGCACAAAATATGGGTTTTTGCCGTGGCGGCTGTGATGATTGTTTCATCGGGCGCGATGCAGTGGCGCGCGCGCACTCTGCCTTGTCCTGCTGATCCGGTGAAAGCCGCCGCATGCAATCGGGCCAGACGCATGAGCTGGATTGTCTGGTGGGTCAGTATTGTGGCATTTGCAGTCGGTGCGTTTTTTGCGTTTTTCGCCCAATATGTTTTCTTTTAAAATCATCCTATAGGGAAGAGTGTCTAAGCCTTTATCAAACAGGGACAAAAGAATTATTGGATTAGCGTCTCCAAGACCTGTCGCATCTTATCCGACAAAGCGACGGGGCGGCGCGTCTCTCTATCAACATAAACATGGGTAAAGGCCCCTTGCGCGGCGGTGGTGTCTGACTCGCCGCGAAACAGACCAATCTCATAAGTCACACTAGAACCGCCCAAGCGGGAAACACGAAGTCCCGCCTGAATAAGGTCAGGAAACGCAATTGGCGCAAAATAATCACACTGGGTCTTGACGACGAGGCCGATGGTCCGGCTCTTTTCAATATCAAGCAATCCCTGCCGCACCAAAAATTCATTCACGACCGTGTCGAAATAAAAATAATAAACTGAATTATTTACATGCCCATAAATATCATTATCGGCCCAACGCGTGGGTATGGAGAGGTAATGCGGATAGGTCGCTTTTTTATCGGGTATCGGACGGCTCATATTGTGGCTTTATAAAATCGATTCATAAATTTTGACCGTGGCATCATAGGTCATCTCACGCGGATTATTTTGTAAGACGCGGTCTTTGGTCATGGCGTCTTCGGCCATGACGGGAATTGCGTCGGCAGGAATGTTGACCGCGCCGAGAGTGAGCGGAACTTCGGTTTCATGTTTAATGCGGATCATCTCGTCAATCAAAGCGTGACTGGTTGCATTAAGCCCAAGACTAGCAGCAATATCGCCATACCAATGATCGGCTTTGGGCTGATTATATTTCATTACTTCGGTCAGGACGAGCGCATTGGATAGGCCGTGGGGGACATGGAAAAACCCACCCAATGGATAAGCCAAGGCGTGAACGGCCCCCACGGGCGCATTGGAAAAGGCTTGTCCTGCCAACATAGCACCGATGAGCATGGTCTCGCGGGCGTCTAAATTATCAGGTTCCTGACAGGCCTGAACAATGGATTGGCGAAGCTTGTTCAGGGCAGACAGAGCAAGCGCATCAGAAAGAGGGTTTTTCTGCTTCACCGATGTATAGGCTTCAATCGCATGTACCATGGCATCAATTCCGGTCGCGGCCGTGATAGAGGCAGGAAGACCAATGGTCAGCGCACTGTCGAGCAAAACGCGGTCCGCATAGAGACTGTCGGCAACAATCCCGCTTTTCTCCGTCTCACCCGTTGTGATGATAGCAACATTGGTGACTTCAGAACCTGTGCCCGCCGTGGTCGGTATCAGCATAAGCGGCAGTCGTTTTCCGGTCGCAAGACCGACGCCGTAAATCTCTTTAATCGGGCGCGAATTGGCTGCGAGATAGGCAATGACTTTCGCCGTATCCATCGGGCTACCTCCGCCAAAGCCGATCACTAATCCGGCATCAAAATCTCTGACAATGTCTGTGCCTTTCAGGACAATCGCTTCCGGTGGGTCTGCCGTGACGGCGTCAAAAACAATGACCTGATATCCTGCATCTTCTAGGGCGGCGAGAGCAGGAGCAATTAAGCCCAAAGCCACAAGGCCCTTATCCGTGATTATGGCGATACGCTTATTCGGACAAAGCCCTTGAATATAATAATCAAGCGTGGCGGCTCCGCCATTTTCAATGCGAATGTCAGAGACGGTTTGGAAAGAATGAGCACTCATGAGTAGACTATGCCAAGCAGAAGCGGCTTTGTCATGTTCAACTTGTCAAATGCGACGACCTTGATAGTGTCCAACAAAAAACGGGGACATCGGATGGGTGAGACGGCGCACACAGGGAAAGAGGCTTATTGGAAAGCGGTCAAACGTTTGACGGCCAGCCTTTTACTCATTTGGTTTCTTGTTTCTTTCGGTGCGGGTATTTTATTTCGTGAATTATTGGATAATGTTTCGCTTGGTGGCGCGCCTCTGGGCTTCTGGTTTGCGCAAAATGGTGCCATCTATGTCTTTGTTCTCCTGATTATTATTTATTGCCGCCGCATGACGGCTTTAGACCGAAAATTCGGAATGAAGGATTAGAGGGGGAGGTCATGGATCAGACGGCTTGGACATATTTTTTCGTCATCCTGACGTTCGGGATTTATATTGGTATCGCCATTTGGTCACGCGCCGGATCAACGGATGAATTTTACGTTGCCGGACATGATGTCCACCCCACAATCAACGGTATGGCGACGGCGGCAGATTGGATGAGCGCTGCCAGCTTCCTGTCCATGGCAGGGCTGATTGCCTTTCTAGGATATGGCGGATCTGTTTATTTAATGGGATGGACAGGCGGCTATGTTTTGCTTGCCCTATTGCTCGCCCCTTATTTGCGAGAGTTCGGAAAATTTACGGTGCCGGACTTTGTAGGTGATCGTTATTATTCCAAAGCCGCGCGGGTGATTGCTGTGCTTTGCGCCTTGATTGTCAGCTTTATTTATATTGCCGGACAGATGAAGGGTGTGGGTGTGGCCTTCTCCCGCTTCTTGGAAGTTGATTTCAACGTCGGTATTTTTATCGGCTCGGCGATTGTGTTTGTCTATGCCGTATGGGGCGGAATGAAAGGCATTACCTATACGCAGGTCGCGCAATATGTGGTGCTGATTTTCGCCTATACAGTGCCGGCGATTTTTATCTCGCTCATCATTACGGGCAATATCGTTCCGCAGCTCGGCTTTATCGGTCAGGCCGTCGGCACAGATGTCTCGATGTTGGATAAATTAAATGCGACGGTACAGGACCTTGGCTTCGCCGAATATACCTCCACGACGAAAGCGAAAATTGATATTTTTTGTATTACAGCGGCGTTGATGTTCGGCACAGCCGGACTGCCCCATGTGATTATTCGCTTCTTTACGGTCAGTTCAGCGAGAGCAGCACGGAAATCTGCGGGATGGGCTCTCGTCTTTATTGCTCTGCTTTATACAACGGCTCCTGCGGTCGGCGCTTTTGCGCGGATGAATTTTATCGATACGGTGAATGAAGCGACCTATATCCAGAGCGATGAGGATTACGAAGCGCGCGCCGCGCAGATTATCAAAGAGGGCGGCAAACCCGTCCCCGCTTGGTATAAAGCTTGGGAAACAACGGGGCTTTTGGCGTTTGAAGACAAAAATGGTGACGGCCTCATGCAATATCGTGGGCCGAATGCGCCGGATGGTCTGGCCAATGAAGTCACGCCTAATCGCGATATATTTGTTATGGCCAATCCTGAAATTGCTAAGCTCCCCGGTTGGGTCGTTGGCCTCGTCGTGGCGGGAGGATTGGCGGCGGCTTTATCCACGGCGGCAGGGCTGCTCATGGTGATTAGTTCGGCGATTTCCCATGATTTATTAAAACGGACTTTCACACCGCAAATGACGGAAAAGCAGGAAATGCTAAGCGCGCGGCTCGCCGCCGCCGGGGCCGTTATTGCTGCGGGCCTCATTGGCGCGTTTGCCTCGGCTTTACCTTTTGTCGCAGAGGTTGTTGCGTTTGCCTTTGGCGTGGCGGCGGCTTCTCTTTTTCCGGTCATTGTTTTGGGAATTTTCTGGAAGCGGATGAATAAAGAAGGTGCGATTGCGGCCATGTTATTCGGCTTGATTTCAACGGTCAGCTATATCAGCTATTTCAAATTCATAAATGATGACGCTGCCGCTTGGTGGTTTGGAATTTCTCCCGAAGGCATAGGCTTTGCCTTTATGTGGGTGTCGCTTTTCATCGGTATCGTTGTTTCACAGCTGACCCCTGAGCCACCCCAAGATGTACAAGATATGGTTGACGACATCCGCGTGCCTGCGGCTATTCGGACGCGCTCATAAGTGATGAAGGTGTATTTTAAGAAGAGTATGACACAGACATGACCGAAGACATCAAATCCTATCCCGTGCCGTCTGACTTTGCGGCAAAAGCCAATCTGAGTGCGGAGAGCTATGCCTCTATCTATGCCGCGTCGATTGCTGACCCTGAAAGTTTCTGGGGCGAAATGGGGCAGCGTTTGGATTGGATGACGCCTTATAGAATTGTGAAAAACGTTTCTTGGGACCAAGAAGATTTATCTGTGCGTTGGTATGAAGACGGCGTTCTCAATGTTGCGGAAAATTGTATTGACCGACATTTGGAAAAACGCGGAGATAAGCCTGCCATCATCTGGGAAGGTGATGACCCCTCTGAGCATAAGACCTACACCTATCGTGATTTACATCGTGAAGTTTGCCGTTTTTCAAATGTGTTGAAATCCATTGGAGTGAAAAAAGGCGACCGCGTTACGCTTTATATGCCGATGATTGTTGAGGCCGCTTTCGCCATGTTGGCCTGCGCTCGTATCGGGGCCGTTCACAGTGTTGTTTTTGGCGGGTTCTCGCCCGAAGCCTTGGCTGGGCGCATTACGGATTGTGACAGTACGGTCGTCATTACGGCGGATGAAGGTGTTAGAGGGGGGCGCAAAATTCCGTTGAAAGCGAATTGTGATGCCGCTTGCGAAATTGCCGCCAAGGCCGGAAAGCCTGTCGATAAGGTTTTATGTCTTCAACATACGGGCGGCGATATTGAGTGGGCAGAGGAACGTGATGTCTGGTACCATCAGGCGGTCAGAGGTGTCTCCGAGGATTGCCCGCCCGAACCTATGAAGGCGGAAGACCCGCTCTTTATTCTTTATACATCCGGCTCTACCGGCAAACCCAAAGGCGTTTTACATACGACGGGCGGATATTTGGTTTGGGCTTCTATCACGCATGAACATGTTTTCGACCTGAAAGAAGAAGATGTTTATTGGTGCACCGCCGATGTCGGTTGGGTCACGGGCCATAGCTATATTGTCTATGGTCCGCTCGCCAATGGGGCGACCACAGTGATGTTTGAAGGAGTGCCGACCTATCCTGATGCGTCCCGTTTTTGGCAGGTGTGCGACAAGCATAAAGTCTCTCTTTTTTACACGGCCCCCACGGCCATTCGCGCCTTAATGCGGGAAGGGGACGGGCCGGTGAATGCAACAGACCGCTCAAGCCTGCGCATATTGGGGACGGTCGGGGAACCAATTAACCCCGAAGCTTGGGAGTGGTATTTTCATACTGTCGGGGAGGGGCGCTGTCCCATTGTCGATACGTGGTGGCAGACGGAAACAGGCGGGGCGATGATTGTGCCATTACCCGGCACGACACAGATGAAACCCGGCTCGGCAACACTACCCTTTTTCGGGATTGAGCCCGCCTTGGTCGATGCGGATGGACAGGAATTAGAGGGCGCGACAGAAGGCAATCTCATCATTAAACAGAGTTGGCCCGGTCAAATGCGAACGGTTTATGGCGACCATCAACGTTTTATCGAAACGTACTTTTCTGCCTATCCCGGCACTTATTTCACAGGTGATGGATGTCGTCGGGACGAAGATGGGTTTTACTGGATTACGGGGCGTGTCGATGATGTGATCAATGTCTCCGGCCATCGCATGGGCACAGCCGAAGTCGAAAGCGCGCTTGTCTCGCATCCAGCCGTCGCCGAATCCGCTGTTGTTGGCTATCCGCATGAAATTAAAGGCCAAGGGATTTATGCCTATGTCACCTGTGTGGCGAACGTGGACGGTGATGCGGCCTTGCGCAAAGATTTGGGGGCGCATGTTCGAAAAGAAATTGGCCCGATTGCTTCGCCTGACCTTATCCAATTCGCACCCGGTTTGCCGAAAACGCGCTCAGGCAAAATCATGCGACGTATTTTGCGCAAAATTGCTGAGAATAGTTTCGACAATCTCGGGGATATATCAACTTTAGCCGATCCTTCCGTAGTGGACGAATTAATTGCCAATCGGGTGAATAAATAACAGTAAACAATCAAAGAGAATTGAAAAAATTATGACATTACAGCTTCGGGATTGGGTTCATTATCACGCGGAAACAACGCCTAAAAAGCGGGCCATGCTTGACCTCGCGAGTGGCCGTGATTTCTCCTATGCCGACATGCATGACCGCGTAGCCAAGGTTGCCGGCTTTTTAAAAGCTAAAGGGATTAAGCCCGGAGACCGGGTCGCCTATCTGGCGTTGAACACAACCGATGTGATGGAATTAATTTTTGGCTGTTGGCGTGTTGGGGCGGTCTGTCTGGCCTTGAATTTCCGTCTCGCCCCGCCGGAACTGGCTTATATTCTGAAAGATTCCGAAGCCTCCATGGTTGTGGTGGATATTCCTTTTGCAGGTCTCGCCGAAGGAACCAAAGCTCTGTGTGACGTGCCGCATTGGGTGGGGACAACCGGTATGGGCGGGGAGAGCGAATATGAGACGGGCCTCGCCGAAAGCGCCCCGATTTATGATATTCACCCGCAAAGCCTCGAAGACCAGGCCTTGCTGATGTATTCTTCCGGCACGACGGGTGCTCCAAAGGGCGTGATAATCACCCATGCCATGTTGGAATTTACGAATGCTGCCGCCGTCCGGACGGGGGGCGTACATCCTGATAATGTTTCGCTGAATAACATGCCGCTTTTTCATATTGGCGGTCTGAATGTCACTGCGCTGCCCGCTATATGGGTCGGCGGCACAGCCATTATCATGCGGTTATTTGATGTCGATGCGACCTTAAAGGCGATTGATAATGCCGATTTAAATATCAATACCGTCTTCATGGTGCCTGCGGCCTATAATGCAATGCGCGCTCACCCTGATATTGAGAACATTGATTTTTCAAGGTTGGACGTTGCGCTTTGCGGGGCAGAAACCGTCCCTGTTGCATTGATGGATTGGTGGCGCGAGCGCGGCATTTATATTCAAGAAGGCTATGGCATGACCGAAACGGCTGCCGCAGGGTGTATGCTGCGAAAAGAGGATATTCCGCATAAGGTCGGCTCAGCCGGGCGACCGCTCATGCATACACGTATCAAAATTGTGGATGAAGCCGGAGAGACTTGCGCGCCAAATGTGCAGGGTGAAATCTGGTTTAAAGGTCTGTCAGTGACACCCGGATATTGGCGCAATGAAGCGGCGAATGAATCCTCTTTCGTCGATGGCTGGTTCCGCTCGGGTGATATCGGGCGTAAGGATGAGGACGGCTATATCTATATCGATGACCGCATTAAGGACATGTATATTTCGGGTGGCGAAAATGTTTACCCCGCAGAAATTGAAAACCTGCTTTATCAAATGCCGCAAATTGCCGAAGTGGCAGTTGTCGGCGTGAAACATGAGAAGTGGGGCGAAACGGGCTGCGTTGTTGCTGTTGTAAAAGACGGGGAAACGCTCTGCCTTGATGATGTCTTGGGCCATGTCGACGATAAACTTGCCAAGTTCAAGCAGCCTCAATATTTACATCTCATGGATGAGTTGCCACGCAATGGAACGGGTAAGGTTTTGAAGTTTGAGTTACGAAAAACCCTGCCGGATATTTTATCGGATTGAGGGTTTTGAACACGTGCCGTCTATTTGAAGAGGCGGTATTTCATTGGCAAAAACCAGATCATTGACACGGCTAAAATTATGGCAACCCACATTGTGATGTCACCCAGATCAATCACATTATAGCGTTCTAATGCGTTGGACACTGCTGCTGTTACAAAGCCGATAATGCCGCCGATGATGAGGGCTTCTGATATAATTTTCCAAAAAGGACGGTTAACGAAAGCCATGGGGGCATCACACCACCCAACAAATTTCTCGACATTGTGAAAGACTTTTTCGGTTCTGTGGAGGCGTACAAATTCACGGTTTTTGTGAGAGTAAACTCTGTCTCCATTGATATAGACGTGGAGTCCATAGGCAAAGGCACTGATAGGGGCGAATATAAGCCTATAAGCCTATAAGCCGTCCCCTCAAAATGGACAGTAATAGTTTGGGGTGACAGCATTTCCAAAGCTGTTTGTTCAATTTTTTCATCAAATTTCAACATGTCATTCACCCAAACCGAATAGCGATATCCGTTTGACGTCGTGCGTAACTTTGCACGCCAAGGGCGGCCGTCTAAATCGAACCTGAAAGTTGAAGACAATAATCCCATAGAGAGTACTTAGTCGCTGATTTATCTTAGGTAAAAAATATGGATTCTATATATTTCATAATTGTTTTTTATAGATTTCACGCGCTGAGTAAAATGTAACCGTTTGTGAGTTTGCCTCTCGCGCCTTTCCGCTATGGCTGTCATAAGCCAGAAATAATCAGCGGGGAAATATGGGTCAGTTTGGACGCCTTTTACTATGTTCGGTTGCAGCGATTGGACTCTTATCAGCGTGTGGCGGTGGGGGAAGTAGTAGTGCACCCAGCGCCGGACCGATTTCTCCGCCCCCCCCTCCACCTCCGCCGCCTCCGCCCCCTCCGCCCCCTCCGCCACCACCGCCCACTGTCACAGCGGATACAGCGATTGCGGCGAAGGATGCGCAATGCTTTCAGGGTGGGACGTTAAGCCAATCTGGCCCTGATAATAACGGAAACGGTGTGTTGGATGCTGCGGAGGTCACGTCTTCATCTGTGAGTTGTTCGACCACTCAAATTAATACGGCGGTGAATTTTACGCCGCTGTCCTTTTTTCCGCTTTGCCAACAATTAGGCCCAAATTGTAATATCAGTACACTGACAAATGCGGAGATTATTGACGTCTCCGGTGACGGGAATACGTTACTCTATTCGGATGATTTGCGCACGGTTATTGGATTTGTGGACATCACTAACCCTGAAACGCCTCTGCCTTTGGGTGCGACACCCGTTTTGTCCGGTCGCCCGACCGCGATCGCGGTGAAAGGGAATGTCGCTCTCGCGCCTCTTTTGGCTGACACAGGCTCATCCAACCGCAATGGCTCTCTTGTTGTGATTGATATTGCCACACAATCTGTTTTGCGAACTTTGGCGCTTGGAGGTCAACCTGATGCTATCTCAGTCTCGCCTGACGGAACACGTGCCCTTATTGCTATTGAAAATGAAGGGGCGGCGACACAAGACCCGAATGCGAATGAACAAATTCCCGATGGTTTCGTGACGATTGTTGATATTAGCGACGCCAATGTCGCCAATTGGAGTCTGAGCAATGTTACCATTCCGCGTTTTGGCACGAATGTGAACGGTCGCCCCGAACCGGAAAATATCGATATTAATGCGCAGAATATTGCAGCCGTCACTTTGCAGGAAACCAATGCCGTCGCTCTGGTCAATTTAAATAATGCCCAAGTAAGCGGGCCATTTTTGCTTGGCTCTGAACAGCTTTCCGGTGTTGATTTGAATGATGACGAACCGCGTTTAATTGACCAGACACAAACCTCCACACGGACATATCCGCGTCAGCCCGACGGAATTGTTTGGATTAATAATAACCGCTTCGTCACCGTCAATGAAGGGGATGAAGAGTTTACTGGCACGCGGGATTTTTCAATTTTTGATACAGCCGGAAATTTGAATTTCACGGCAGGCTCGGAGATGGAGCGGGAGGCGGCGTCTGTCGGACATTATCCCGATCAACGCTCAGGCGAGCGAGGGATTGAACCCAATACGGCTGATCTCGAAATTTTTGGAGATGAGCGTTACCTTTTCGTCAATACGGAACGCGCCCATTTGACCTATATTTATAATATTGCCGATGCAACCGAACCTGTCTTCAAACAAGTTTTGCCCGGGCCAACGCGTCCGGAAGGGGTGAAAGCAATCCCGTCGCGCAATCTTTTGGCGGTGAGCGGTGAGCGTGATGCGCGCGGTAATTACCGCTCGGGCATTGCGCTTTACCGTTTGGATACCCAAGCTCAAACTTACCCCGTTATCAAAGGTGTTGATCGCGCCGATGGCAGCCCCATCCCCTTTGGCGCATTATCAGGTTTGGCTGCTGACCCCGTTCAGGCGGCAATAGTCTATGCGGTTGAAGACGGTTATTTCGATGCCAACAGGATTTTAGAAATCGACATGTCCGTGACACCGGCGAGTTTACGTCGGGAGATAAGAGTCACCGATCCCAATAATCTGATCAATGCCTTGCCCATTGCCACGGTCAATAATGACCGGAACACATTTGACGGGGAAGACCGCGATGACTTGAAAAATGCTGACGGTACCGTCAATTTGGATTTTGAAGGGATTGCGATGGCAACAGGTGGAGGGTTTTGGCTCGTCGCCGAAGGGGACGGGACGTTCAATACGACTTTGTTTGATCCCATTAATTCCCGCAACCGTATTTTCAAAACAGATGCCGATGGGGTGATAACAGATATTATTTCTCTACCCGATAATGTGAATCTTATCCAAAGCGATTTTGGTTTTGCCGGAGTCGCCGAAGGCGGCGGTAAACTCTATGTCCCATTTGAGCGCGATTGGAATGCAGAGATCAAGCCGCGCATCGGTATTTATGATATAGCAACGCAGCTCTGGTCTTTTGTGTTTTATACATTTGACCCGATTGAATCTCAAAATGGCGGCGGCCGTAACCTCAGCGGTATTACGGCGTTGGGCAATGGGAAAGTCCTCATTCTTGAAAGAGATGATCAAGGCGGGCCCGACGCCGCGATTAAACGTCTTTATGAGGTTGACCTATCAGGGGTCAATAATGGTGATACGGTGACGAAAACCTTACGTAGAGATCTCATCGCATCTGGGGATATCCCCCGCCAAGGCGGTCAGATTTTAGAGCGGGTTGAAGGCGTCACCGTCAACACATTGGGAGAGGTGATTATCGTCACCGATAATGACGGGGCCGATGAAAGCAACGGCGAAACCGCACTCCTCAATCTCGGTGATATTCTGCCATAAGCATAGGATTACAAAAGCGGACTCGCCAAGCGGACGCAGTTCTCGGCGAACATAACCATTTTGGGTCTGTACCCGTCGAGCCAATCCGTGACCAAAACTTCGTCCGAGTTTTGGATGTAATCCATCATGATTGCTTTGACCTCTGCACAGTCAGCGCGATTATGGAGGGCGACTGTGATTTCCAAATTGAGATAGAAACTGCGCATATCCAAATTGACCGTGCCGAGGTAACAGACATCGCCGTCGATCAAAATGACCTTTGAATGAAGTAGGCCGTCCGTGAATTCATAGAGCGAAATTCCTGCCTTTAATAATTCGCCATAATAGGAATGACTGGCGAAGCTAACCAGTTTGGAATCGACTTTTTTGGGAACAATAATGCGTACATCGACACCGCGTCGCGCGGCATTGGTCAGAGCCAGTAAAAGCGGTTCATCGGGGATGAGGTAAGGCGTCGCAATATCAATCGATTCTTGGGCGTTATAGATAGAGGCGATAATGGTCTCGTAGATAATGCTCGTTGACATTTCTGGGCCTGACGGGATGAGTTGTATGGGGCTGTCATCCAAGTCATCCTCAAATTCAGAAGTTATATTTACATCTGATAAGGGGGGTATTTTTTTGATGGTCTCATCATTGAAAACGTCCAACACATAATCGGTGTGAAAGACCACGCTTAGGGCCTCGGCAATATCGCCTTCCATGCGGATAAAAATATCCACCCAAGCTCCGACGTTTTTTTTGATTTTAAAATGATCCGGGTCGGCGAGATTAAAGCTGCCTGTAAAGGCAATGTCCCGATCAATGACGACAATTTTTCGGTGATTACGTAGGTCAGAGCGACGAAAGAAAGTTTTGATGATACCGGTAGGCAATGAATCGACGACTTCCACTCCCGCCTCGTCAAACTTTTTCGGCCAGTCGGATTTGAAGAAGCCGCGACTACCGATATGGTCGGCCAAAATTTTACACTCTACGCCCCGCTGTGCGGCTCGTAAGACGGCGTCCAGAACCAGATTCACGCGCCCTTGCGGATCAATAATATAGAACTCCAAAAAGCAACTTGATTTCGCTTTGTTGATATCATTGATGAGCGTTTCGAACATGACGTCTGGTGTGTTCATCAATTTCACGCGATTATTAGACCGAATGTGAAATCCTGTCCCTTGGGCTGCGACTTCGCCGATTTTCATGAAGTTATCTTCGATTTCAGGATGAGTTGCGTCTTCTGCGCCGTCCTGAATGCCGAGCTGTTTTTGATAATATTGTCGCACAATCTTGCCGAGCCGCAGGCGCTTTCGTCCCAAACGGTGGTCACCGATCAGCATATAAAAAGCGAAGCCCAGATAAGGAATAACGGAGACAATAATAATCCATGCCAGTGAGGTTCCAACAGGGAGGCGACGGAAAATAACCTTCACGGCGACGCCGACCACGATCGCAATATGCAAAATTAACGCGATCGATGTCAGCATAATTTCTCCTTTTCGGAACGAAATTTCTGTGGCTACATTCCTAATACATGTGCTTCGTTGAAAGCTGTACTAGACATTTAACGCATGGCGACCCAGAAAGCTCCCCGAATATGAATGTTCTGTCTTATAATATTCAAGCCGGAATCGGGGCGCAGAAGTTCTCTGATTATATCTTGAAAGGCCATCGTCAATTTATTGACGTTAAAGCGAAACGACATAATTTATCACGTATTGCTGAGTTTATCGCTCAATTTGATATTGTGTGTTTACAGGAAGTCGATTTAGGGGGGCGTCGCGCCGGATTTACTTCGCAAGTTGATATTTTACGAAAAGAGTCAGGCCTCGAATTTTCCGCGACACAAATTAATCGCCAGGTCGGAAAAACATCCATTCACGGCAATATAATTTTGTCGAGAAAGCCGATTGAGGCTGTGGAAGATCATAAATTGCCGGGGCGTATTCCGGGCCGCGGAAAACTCATGGCCCGGGTCGACGGGCTTTGCATTGTGAATACACATCTAAGCTTAAATGCGGCCGCGCAGACAGCGCAATTGCGTTATATCGAAGATGTGGTGAAGGCCGAGACTTCGCCTCTATTAGTATTAGGTGATTTTAATTGCGCGCCTCAGGCCCATCATCTGGAAAAATTCGCCGAGGGGACCGGATTGAAATTACTCACCAATACGGATCATAAAACCTATCCGGCGTGGAAACCTAAACACGCCTATGATCATATTCTTGGCTCCAAGAGATTTAAGAGGGCCAAGCCCAAAGTGCATGATGTGACACTGTCTGACCATCGGCCTATTTCTGTCTCAATTTGAACAGTGATTAAGTAACCCATCGTTTCAAATTTGAAACGATGGGTTGGTCAGTAATAGAAGATTTTAAAAAATACGGATTGGGTTAGGCCGCATTTTCAAACTGGTTCATCGTGTTGTGTTCACCGCCGGCTTTCAAGGCGCGATCCCCGCCTGTCATTTCTTTGAAATCATCACCGAGATTAGAGCCGACTTCGTGCTGATGTTTAACGGCAGAGACATTGCGGCGAATTTCTTCGCGTTGAATTTCTTTGACATAAGCCAGCATTTTCTGCTCCCCAAAATAGCCTTCTGAAAGGTCATTCATCATTTTGGCTGTCCCATGGAAGGTCGGCAAAGTGATGAGATTGTGGAATACACCGGCTTCGCGTGCGATGTCCGTTTGGAAATTTTGCAAACGGCGATCGGCTTCTAAGCCGAGCGGGTCTTCATCATAGGCCGCAGACATAAGCTGCGTATTATCCGGGTAATCCCCGGCTTCAATTGTGCCTGCTGCCAACCAATCTTCACGCACTTGTTTGCGCAGGTTGAGCGTCCAGTTAAAGGACGGGCTGTTATTATAGGTCAGCTTGGCGTGGGGGGCCTTTTCCCGAATACGACGGACCATGCCGGCAATTTGCGCCACATTCGGCGTCGCCGTTTCAATCCAGAGTAAGTCAGCCCCGCCTTCATTCAGACTTGCAATGCAGTCTTCCACAACACGTGCTTCGCCTGTGCCTTCGCGGAATTTAAACAAACCATTAGGCAAGCGTGTCGGCTTACAAAGCTGACCGTCCAATTGAATAGCAATGTCGCCATTTTCTAATTGGTTTAAATCTGAGACAGGGGTCGTCTCTAGCCATTTATTATATTCGGCGGCATGATCGCCAGCCTCACGCGAGACCGGAATTTTTTGTGTCAGACCGGCCCCGAGGGAGTCAGTGCGCGCGACGATAACGCCGTCCGTCACGCCGAGTTCTTCAAAAGCCATACGCACGGCGCGGAGTTTCTCAATAAAGTCCTCACGCGGAACGGTGACTTTACCGTCCTGATGGCCGCATTGCTTGGCGTCGGATACCTGATTTTCAATTTGAATACAGCAGGCCCCCGCTTTGATCATTTCCTTCGCCAGAAGATAGGTCGCATGCACATTGCCGAAACCAGCATCAATATCGGCGATAATCGGACGAACATAGCTCTCGAAACCATCAATCTTTGCTATGACGGCTTCACGATTATCCGTGGTTTTTAATTCGGCAAATAGGTCATTCAAATCAACCTCATCGGCTTGGCGCAAGCTAGTGTAAATTTCTTGAATGAGATCCACAACGGATGTTTTTTCATGCATGGATTGATCAGGTAAATGACCGAAACGGTTGCGAAGGCCTGCGACCATCCATCCAGAAAGATAAACGTAAGCGCGATCAAGCGTGCCTTTTTGGCGTTTAATTGCCCGCATCATTTGTTGTGCATGAAAGCCGGACCAACAGCCCAGAGATTGTGTGAAATCACCACTATTTGCATCATAACGGGCCATGTCGGTACGCATGACTTTGGCCATAGCTTTGGCAATGTCCAAATGCGTTTCATAGGTGTTTTGCGTTTTTAACTGCGCCAAATCCTCCAGATTTATTCCGGCCGGAGCCCCTTGCGGGTAGCGGGTTCGTAACGTTTCAAGTGTTTCTGAATAAGTCATGTTTTATCCTTTCAAAAGGTCGTAAGCAGGGAGTGTCAAAAAATCAGGGAGGATTTTGGCTGTGGCCGTTTCAGTGAACAGTGTCGCCGCCTCTCCAAATCGTCCTTCGGCGAAAGCCTCTTCTCCCAATTCGGTTTGAAGCGCGCTCACCTGTTCAGCAAAGAGGCGGGCATAAAGACGGTCTGTCAGCGTTTCGCGAAACCCGCCTTCCATCTCAACGCTCGCGCCATGGCTGAGCCATTGCCAGATTTGCGTGCGGGAGATTTCAGCCGTTGCGGCATCTTCCATCAGATTATGAATAGGCACGGCACCGCGCCCCGTGAGCCAAGCCGCAATATAGCGAATGCCGACATCAATATTGGTGCGCACACCAGACTCTGTGATGGTTCCACTATGCGGGGCAATCATGGCTTCATCAGTCACGAGAGGGCTTTGACGTTTCTTATGAATTTGATGCTTTGCCGGCATAATGTCATCGAAAACATCCAAAGCCACGGGGACGAGATCAGGGTGAGCCACCCATGTGCCGTCATGGCCAATGGACGCTTCGCGTGCTTTATCTGCACGGACTTTGTCAAAGGCTGCCTGATTGGCCGCTTCATCATTTTTAATCGGGATTTGCGCCGCCATTCCGCCCATGGCATGGGCCCGGCGTTTATGGCAAACCTCGACCAAGCGGGTCGCATAGGCAGACAGGAAAGCGCGGTCCATACCGACTTGGGCGCGATCAGGCAGAAGGAATTGCTTATGATTTCGCAGCGTCTTGATGTAGCTGAAAATATAATCCCAACGGCCGCAATTCAGTCCTGTAATATGGTTGCGCAATACATAGAGGACTTCCTCCATTTGAAAGGCCGCCGGCAGGGTCTCGATCAAGACGGTGGATTTAATCGTGCCGTTCGGAATATCCAAAACCGCTTGTGCGAAGTTGAAGACATCATTCCAAAGGCGGGCTTCCTGATAGCTCTCGATTTTGGGCAGGTAGTAAAACGGCCCTTTTTGTGAGTCTGTCAGAATTTTCCCATTGTGGAAGATGTGCAGGCCGAAATCACAAAGGCTTGCACTCATGGGTTTGCCGTCGACCTGAATGTGACGCTCCTCCAAATGCCAGCCACGCGGGCGTACCAACATGGTGGCTGTGTCTTCGTTCAATCGGTAGGATTTCTTTTCTGTCTCTAGGCTGAGGTCATTTCGGGCGTAGTCATACATATTGACTTGGCCGTCCATCATATTGACGAAGGTGGGGGAGCTGGCATCTTCAAAATCTGCCATGAACATTTTGGCCCCTGAATTTAGGGCATTGATCATCATTTTCCGACTGACCGGGCCTGTAATTTCAACGCGGCGATCTTGTAGAGCCGGAGGGCAAGGGGCGACTTCCCAGACGGAATTACGCACATGTTTGGTTTCCAAGGGCTGTGTCGGCATTTCACCATCGTCGAAGCGCTCTTGTTGCAAGCGTCGATTATCGAGTAAAATGCGGCGTTGCGGCCCAAATCGCCTTTCAAGATCAGCCAGAAAGAGCAAAGCCTCCGGGGTTAATATATGCCCGTATTTTTCTGCCCCGTCATATTTGACTTTAGCCAGAACCCGATGACGCGGGATAGGGCCGTCTGTATTGCTAGCGTGTGCGTTCATAACGTGTCTCCACAAGTTCAATTTTGTGAGTTCACGATATTTACAAAAATAAGAGCGCGTCTATAAGTAACTGTAAATCAATGGGTATTTAAGTAATATTTGTAAAAACTGATTTGTATAAATTGTAAAAGTTGTAAACATGCCAAACAGAGAAGAGAAATTATTGGTCGGGCCACGCTTACGGCGTTTTCGGCAAACCATGGGGCTTACGCAGTCGCGCATGGCGGAAGACCTTGGGATTTCAACCTCTTATCTGAATCTAATGGAACGTAATCAGAGGCCTCTCTCTGCCAAGGTCTTGCTCCGCATGGCGGAAATATATGATTTCGACATTTCCAATTTTACTGGTTCGGGGGACGCTCATCTCGTTGCCGAACTTTATGAAGCCTTTCGCGACCCGTTCTTTAAGGATGAGACCTTGTCCAAAAATGAGGCGGAAGACATTGTTAATACAAGCCCAGGCGCGGCACGCTCTTTTTTAAAACTTTACAACAAGCATCGAGAGCAGGCCCGCAGACAGGGGGCAGGGGCGGCTCTGGCTCTCGGGCCTGATACAGTTTCTAACGATGCGCGCACGGGCGGCGAAGGTAATGATGAAAGCGCCACCGAGGCGGTAGAGTGGGTAAGGCGGTTTATTCACAAAGAACGCAATTATTTCCCGCGACTGGATGCGGCGGCGGAGGCCTTATCCGAAGAATTAGGCCTGTCGAAACATCAACCGCATTTGGCTTTGACGGAACGCCTAAAGGACAAGCATGGTCTGAGCGTCAAAATCATGCCGATTGATGTGATGCCGCAAATGTTGCGTTATTTTGATCGTCACTCCAAACGCATAAACTTGTCAGAGTTGCTCCGCCAATCGGGCCGTCGTTTCCAACTCGCTTTCCAAATCGGCATGTTGGAACATCGTCCGCTTATTGATGACATTGTCAAAAAGGCCCAATTTTCCGGTGTAGAAGCACAAAGGCTTTTGCGCACCTCATTGGCCAATTATTTCGCGGCGGCGACGCTCATGCCCTATCGCCAATTTTTAAAAGAAGCAGAGAGTACAAAATATGACGTGGATTTGCTCTCTCACAGGTTCGGGACGAGTTTCGAACAAACGGCTCACCGCTTAACAACATTGCAAAACCCTCAGGCGAGAGGGATTCCCTTTTTCTTTGTGCGTATTGATGTGGCCGGGAATATCTCTAAGCGCTTTTCATCGGGCCGCTTTCACATCAGTCAATTTGGCGGGGCCTGCCCCCTTTGGAATGTGCATGAATGTTTTCAAACGCCGGGGAAGACCATTACGCAAATGGTGCAAATGCCGGATGAAACAACTTATTTTTCCATAGCGCGCATGGTGAGTCGAAGTGACGGGACGTTTAACGCGCCGGAACAGAGACTCGCCATTGGTTTGGGGTGTGATGTCGCCTATGCACCGCGCCTGACTTACGCGCAGCATTATAATCTGGCAGAGGCTCGGCCTACACCCATTGGCGTGAATTGCTTCCTATGTGAGCGTCAACATTGCCGCCAACGCGCTCATGCCCCGTTGAATAAACGATTGAGTTTCGATGAGCGCGCGCGCGGCATGTCGCTTTACCGCTTTGACGACTCATAATTTTGCATAACGGGTGGGAAAAAGAGACTGGTTCGCCGCATCTCATGCCTTTAGTCTTGAAGGTGATATGACGTAAATATGACAGCCTGTCGTCAATTTGTCACACAAATAGACCAATAAAATCATGGAATTATGATTTTTGTGACAGTTTTGTGTAAAATGCGCCGGTGTTTTGTTGACAGTTTTGTAACATTCCTTGTAATAAAAGTGTCACAGAGGTTAGGCGATTTGCATGTGTCCAACGGCATCAGATTGTAAAAATAAGACACGTTGGTGGTCAAAAGGATATCACCATGAAAAAAACATTACTTACAAGTCTCGCTGTCATCACCCTCGGTATCACCTCTTCACATGCCACTGAAAGTGCTTCGGATAACACAGTTGCCGTAAGTTTGGCTGGTGTGAGTGCAGAGTCTCTGGGGAATTTGGAAAACTGCCTCAATTCAGATGTATCGATCGCGGCCAGCAAAGCCATTCGCGCTTGTTCCAAAGCCTATCGCGCATCCATTCCAAGCTATGAGGTGCGCTCGAAAATCTTGATGCGTCGGGGATTATTACAACTCTCCGCCGGACGTTTTGATAAAGCGTCACGCGATTTTAAAACAGCGGCAAGGTTGAATAAGCAAAATGAATTTGCCTATCTGGGCCAAGGCTATGCGGCATTGCTAGAAAAAAATTACGATCAAGCGGCGCTTTATTTCGAAGATTGCAAAACGCACAATCAAGCTGCGCCTTTGGCAATGTACGGTCTCGGCATGGCGAAAGAGATGGAAGGCGATTATGAAGCGGCCCTCGCCAATTATAACAAAGCCTCAGACATGCGTCCGGAATGGGGTGCGCCTCAGGCTGAGATTAAGCGGGTGAAGGCCAAGCTCTAAACGCCTTAAAAGGCAAAAAATCTACCTAAGATATTGTTGTGCCACAGTAATTCGGCACAAAGCCAAAATAAGTGTGTTAAGAACAGCCCCTTCGCTTGAAGGGGCTTTTTTTTCATGCGTATTTTATTGTGACAGAAACATAAAATTTTTGTCTCCAAACCGTCACAGAAGATTTAACGAGCTGACATACTCTCATTAAGCTACTGTCATATTTTCCTGTCAATGCGCGCTCAGTATAGCGCTGGCAGGAGATTCTCCTCAGCGCAAAATCAAGTAATGAGGATTATCATGTCGCAATCTTTGGCTACATCCATTCGCACACTCTTATTGGCCTCTGCGGCTGGTCTGACATTGGTCGCTTGTGGAGGCGGAACAACGTCGTCCCCGGGCAATACAAACTCAGTTATTGTAAACCCGCCGACAAGTGGTGGCGGTGGAGTCGCGGCTGATGTGGACCTCGTTCCGGGCGGAAGCTGTACGACGGGCACTGCTCTTGAAACAATCGAGAATGCCGGTGCGACCGTTCGAGCTTGTGTGATCCAAGGCACGATCACGACAAATCTGACTTTAGACGCCAATATCGGTTACGCGCTGGACGGTGCGGTCTTTGTGGGGCAGGACGGTGGCGCAAATG
Organism: uncultured Algimonas sp.; assembly: GCA_964511495.1. GTDB lineage: Bacteria > Pseudomonadota > Alphaproteobacteria > Caulobacterales > Maricaulaceae > Litorimonas. The sequence continues at coordinate 23,954 of CAZEFT010000022.1, forward strand.
TGCAGTTGACTATCCCGGCCGGAACAACAGTTTTTGGTAAAGCCGGGAATGATGCGCTCTTCGTGACGCGCGGCTCTCGCATCAATGCGGTGGGGAACGCCAATGAGCCGATTATCTTTACCTCAATCCAAGACGTTCAAGGCACGGTAAATGCCGAAACAGATCGCGGGCTCTGGGGTGGTTTGGTCTTGAGCGGTTTTGCGCCAATCAATGATTGTAATGACAATAATGCGACAGGCGGTACAGCCCAATGCGTGAAGTCTGGTGAAGGCGGTTCAGGATTGTTTGGCGGCGATCAGCCGGGCGACTCTTCCGGTGCTCTCAGCTATGTGCAGGTCAAATATGCGGGCTTTAAATTCAATGATGAAGACGAGTTGAACGGCATTGCTTTTCAAGGCGTTGGCTCCGGCACACAATGTGACCATATCCAAGTCCATAATAATGCCGATGATGGTGTCGAATTTTTCGGCGGCACAGTTGAGTGTGAATATCTGGTTCTCACAGGTATCGGTGATGACAGTATTGACTGGACTGACGGTTGGCAGGGTAAGCTGCAATATGCTTTGGTTCTGCAAGCTGATGACGATGGCGATCAGGGCATCGAAGCGGATAATCGCGGCGGTGACAATGATGTGACGCCGCGTTCTAACCCGAGCATAGCCAATGTCACCATGATCGGTCAGCAAGACATCGGTGCATTATTCCGCGAAGGCACAGCCGGTAATTTTTGTAACTTTGTCGTCACAGGCTTTGGCGATGGTGGCCTCGACCTCGATAACACCGCGACTCATAACCAAGCCAATGCGGGTAATTTGACGGTCGATTCTTGGCTGCTCGACAATGCGACCAATGTGATAAATGAAGATGCAGGTTTTGACGCGCAGGCCTTTTATGACGGACGCAGCAATACGGTAGAAGGCAATAACTCGCTTTCCGCAGAAGGCTTGCCCGGAACGTCAGAATTAGCGGTTCCTGCCTGTGATCTCAGCATTGCGCCTTATGGCGCGTTTTTCGACAATGTCGATTATATTGGCGCGTTTAGCGATACAGATACAACAGACAGCAATTGGGCAACAGGTTGGACATTTAATGTCTTCCAAGATGTCACGGAATGCCCCGTTGGCACATTCGCCACGGGTGAAAACCTGCAAGGCAAGGATGTCTGCGAACTTGCCGGACGTTATACTTCTAATCTGCGGTTGAATAATAACTTTCACTATCAATTAGACGGTGCGGTCTTCATCGGCGAAGATGCAGGCGCTGATGCTACGGCTCCAATCGCCGGAGCACGCACGGCGATTTTAACAATCGATCCCGGAACAACATTATTCGGCGCGAGCGGAAATGACTTCCTGTCCATTCAGCGCGGTTCGCAAATTCGTTCTAACGGAACACCGACAGCGCCTGTTATCCTGACAAGTCGCCAAGATATGCTGGGCACGGCCACAGCGTCGAGCCGTGGTCAATGGGGCGGCTTAGTCATTAACGGGCGGGCACCAATCAATGACTGTAATGATAACGCCGCGACAGGCGGTACTGCGGATTGTGTGAAATCTGGCGAGGGTGGCTCAGGCCTCTTTGGCGGTAATACGCCTGAGGATAATAGCGGCAATCTGCTTTACACACGCGTTCAATATGCAGGTTTTAAATTTAACGACGAAGACGAGTTGAACGGCATTGCATTCCAAGGCGTCGGTTCCGGTACTTTGGTTGATTATATTCAGGTCCATAATAACGCTGATGACGGCATTGAATTTTTTGGGGGTACGGTCAATGCAAAGCACGTCCTGTTAACAGGAAATGGCGATGATAGTATGGATTGGACAGATGGTTGGACGGGTAAAGCCCAATATGTGATCATCAGCCAAGCCTCTGACGATGGCGACCAGGGCATTGAAGCGGATAACCGCGGCGGCGATAATGACGTTACTCCGCGTTCTGCGCCAAAATTATCAAACTTCACCTTAGTGGGTGCACAAGACATCGGCATGTTATTGCGCGAAGGCACAGCGGGTGAATTTTATAACGGAATTATCACAGGCTTTGGGGATGGTGGTATCGATATTGATACGACGGCTTCTGCCCAACAGGCGACAAATGGCGCACTGACATTCGACTCAATTTATGTGGTCGATAACACGCCGAACCTTGTGACAGATAATGCCGTCGAAGATGCCGCTCTATTGGCGGCTTTTAATGGCGGTTCCAATAATGTCGACGGTGATGCGCAAAACCCATCCCAAGACAGCACATTATCGGCTGAATTTGCACCGGGCGCCAATGAGCAAGCGGTAACGCCAACTGACCCGTCTTTGGTCGATCCGTTCTTTGACAGCGTGGCCTATGTCGGCGCGGTCGAGAATGCGAGCGATGATTGGTTCAAAGGTTGGACACTCTTGCCGTCAACTAATGGCCAAGCCGCTTCCAACGAATAATGGCTGCGCAAGTATATTTGCGCCCATTACCCCACCACTTGCCGAAGATTCGGCAAGTGCAGGGCTGGTGGTCTCTAACCTCATCACCGGCCCGTCTCTTACAAATAATGTCTCACGTCTTCAACAGAAACGCGGGACGGCTTGTTCAAAGCCAACGCATTAAACCGGAACAGTCTTATGTCTCATAATTTCAAACTGTCACATGTCGCCACCCGAAAAAAATCGTTCGGATTAAAAAGCCTGTTGCTGACAAGCTTTTTGTGTGGCGCAGCACCTGCTTTCGCACAGACATCTGATGCGCCCGCCACGGAACCGACTGATGAAGTCATTACCGCCGGTGTTTTCGTCCCGAATGAAAAACGTATCACATCGGAAATCACCTCTGTTCTTGATGAAGAGATTTTTGATACAATCGGGGCAGGGGATATTGCCTCAGCCCTGACACGTGTCACGGGCTTGTCACTCTCTCGCGGAAAATTTGTCATCGTGCGCGGTCTTAACGAACGCTACGCCTCCGCCACGCTAAACGGATCCCCTTTACCGTCACCCGAGCCTCTGCGTCGTGTTGCGCCCTTGGACCTGTTCCCGACTTCCCTGTTAAGCGATGTGGTTGTGCAAAAGACCTATAGTCCAGAATTTTCCGGTGAATTTGGTGGTGGCGCAATTGGTTTATCGACCAAAGCTATTCCGGATGACAAATTTCTCGACCTATCTATCTCGGGCAGTTTCAATACGGAAACATCGCTCGAAGAAGGCCTCGTTTACCAAGGGGGCGGATCAGACTGGATTGGATTTGATGACGGCACGCGGGACTTGCCTGTCTTGGCCGATAATGGTCAAGTCGCTCCCGGTGAAAACTTCAATGTTTTTGAGACCTTTGTGATTGATCAGGATAATAAACTCCCGGCGAATTTCGGGGGTCGTGTTTCTGCTGGTAACGCTTTCGACTTTGACAATGGACAGCGCGTTGGCGTGTTGGCTACGCTTGGCTATAGCAATGATTGGGAAACCCGTCGCGGTGTCTCCCGCACAGTTGGTCTGGATGCCGGTACCCTACAGACTTTGAATGATTTCGAACGCGTTTCTACGGAAAATAAGATTGCTCTGAACGGGCTTGTGGGCGTCGGATATGAAATCAGCGAAGATCACAGTATCGAAGCGGTCGGTCTGTTCACGCGCCAATCCAGTGCAGAAGTCAGAACGGATATCGGTTTTGATGCGGGCGAAGATCAAGATCAATTACTTCGCCGTGACAATACAGAATGGATTGAGCGCGAAGTCTATATGGGGCAGCTATTGGGTGAGCATTATGTGCCGAGCCTGAATGATCTCGAAATCTCTTGGCGTGCATCTTATTCAACAGCCGGACGGGATGCTCCCAACTCGACCTTTTTTGAATATGAAGATGAAAACGGCACATTTGTCGCGCAACGCAATAACTTCCGAAATCGCAACCAAGTTGGCTATTCCACATTGGATGATGAGTCGCTCGATGCAGGTATAGATTTTACCCTGCCGCAAGATATCGGTAATTTTGTCGTCGAGTTTAAAGCGGGGGCGGCTTATCTTGACCGGTCTCGTGACAGCCAAATTACAAACTTCCGGTATGTCCAAGCCCAAACACTTCCGGACGAGCTGTTGGCCAGTCGTGTTGATTTCCTGTTTTCTGATGCCGTCGTTGAAGGCGGTGTCATTGGAATTGAACGGACAACAGGTAACCAAGCCGGTTTCCCCGACTTGTCCTCTTCAGGCTTGGAGGTTTTTGGTGGTTATGTCAGCGCTGATATTGAAGTGAACGAAAATCTGCGCTTGGCTGGTGGCTTGCGTTATGAGGATTCAGAGCAAACGACTTTGGTCGATCAATCGCTAAATGACACTGCACCCTTTGAGTTTGAGCCTCTGTCAGAGAACTTCCTGCTTCCCGCAGCGACATTGACTTATACTTTCGCGGATAATTGGCAGCTTCGTTTGGCGGCGTCGAAGACAATCAACCGTCCGCAATTTCGTGAACTAACACCCCTCATTTTCGTCAATACGGAAACAGAAGAGCGCTTCCTCGGGAACCCGTTCCTGCGAAATTCAAAGTCCACAAACTTTGACGCGCGCTTGGAATATTACTTCGCGTCAAACCAATTTGTGACTTTGGGCGGTTTCTATAAAGACTTCACCGATCCGATCGGTGAATTTATCTATAATGGGATTGGTGACTCTACGGCGACAAGTTTCTTTAATGCGCCGTCCGCCAAACTTTATGGTGTGGAAGCGGAGTTTGAAAAGCGCTGGGCCTTTGAAGATTTCGGCGTATCGGATGGTTTCTTTGCGACTAAGGATCTTGTCCTTCGGAGTAACTATACCTTCACCGACTCAAGTGTCGATGCGAATGCACCGATTGCCATTACCATTCCTTCGGCGGATCCGAATTTGGGAGTCGATCAGCAGATCATCAATGGTACAGGTTTGTTCGAGGACGGTCAGAAATTACAGGGCCAGTCAGACCATTTGGCGAATTTGCAAATTGGCATTGAAGATTTCGAGAAGAATTACGAAGCGACATTATTGTTGAACTACTCATCAGAGCGTATCCGCGCTTATGGTGATCAACGCGGTCGCCCGCCAATTATTGAACAGCTTCCGCTCTCTCTTGATTTCGTCTTTAACTGGGATGTTGAAGTCCGCGGCGGTGAGTATGAATTGGGTTTTAAGGTTCAAAACATCCTGAATGATAAATATGAAGCGACGCAAAGCTTTAATGATACGACAATCGTGGTCGATAATTATGATATCGGAACGACCTTTGCCGCGAGCCTAAAACGCCGCTTTTAAGACAAGCGTCAAAATCAGAATCAAAACCGGGCTATGAGCCCGGTTTTTTATTGGCGGGTGAGAAATTAACGCGGAAACCGCGCTTTATCCCCTAAGAATTGTTTGAAAACCATAAAAACCTTTCGCTTTTCAATAAAAATTTATTGAAAAACAATAATTATGCTGTTATCCAGTCCCCATAACCGATGTGCCAATCGGTAAAGGAGGCGAATATGCAGGAGTCTGGAAAGACCCAAGAACCGTTAAGTCATAACGGACACTCAAATTTAGACATTCCCATGCACGGAGAAGGGGGCGAGCGCAAAAAGCTGTGGATTTGGCGCGTTTTCGGTTTCATCCTGCCCGTTCTCGTCATTGTTCTCGCCATTGGCGGGTTCATCGGGATGAGTGCTCTAAAGCCTCAGCCTGAGGAAAAGAAAGAGGAAGCAAAAGCTATTCCCGTCTTAACGACAGGCGCAAAGATTGGTGACGTTACCCTCACGGTGAAAGCGCAAGGCGAGGTTCAGCCTCGCACGCAAATTAATATTGTACCGCAGATCAGCGGGCAAATCACCTATATGTCCTCAAAATTTATCGAAGGTGGGGCCTTTAAAAAGGGTGAGTTGCTTGTCCGAATTGATCCGGAGGAATTTCAACTGCGCGTCACTCAGGCTCAAGCAGGTGTCACACAGGCCGAAACCGTTGTGGCGAGAGAAATATCCGAGTCCGATATTGCCCGCCGTGATTGGGAAGAATTAGGACGAGGCGGCACACCCTCTGCCTTGACATTACGAGAGCCGCAACTCGCGGAAGCGCGCGCTAATTTGGCCTCGGCCAAGGCCCGTCTGGCCGAAGCCGAATTACAACTGGCCCGTACATCTCTTTATGCGCCGTTTAATGGCCGCGTAACGATGCGCCATATTGATCAGGGTGAGTTCGTCACGGTCGGCACAAAATTGGGCGAAGTCTATGCCACTGACATTATGGATGTCCGCCTGCCTTTGAGTAATCAAGACCTGCGTGAGGCTGGATTGGCCGTTGGGTATATCAGTAAAAAGGGTGAGGGTATTCCCGTTAAGTTGTCCTCCAATGTGGGCGGGCAGTATAGTGAATGGAGCGGACGGATCGTTCGTACGGATAGTCGTTTTGACAGCAAGTCCCGCGTTCTCTTTGCCTATGTCGAAGTGAATGACCCATTTGGTAAAGGTATTATTTCGGGCGCGCCTATGGCTCCCGGCCTATTTGTCGAAGCCGAGGTTGAAGGACAAAAGCTAACCGATGTCATCTTCATTCCACGGGCTGCCCTTCGCGGTGATGACCAAGTCTATATTGCGAATGAGGATTCGACCTTGTCGATTAAGACAGTGTCCGTTCTGTCATCGGATCGTGAGCGGGCCGTATTGAGTGCGGGTTTGACCCGAGGAGATCGCGTAATCACATCTCCTATTCGCGGTGTTGCGGATGGGATGAAGATTGAGCGGGTGAAAACAGGCGGTGCTGCCGAAACGCGTATCGCGTCAGGAGCCAGACCATGAACCAGATAGTGAAATGGTGGGCCAGTAACCCCGTTGCCGCGAACCTGTTAATGATTATCTGCCTTTTGGGCGGTTTGGTCAGCTACATTCAAATCGAACGGGAAATGGAGCCTTATGTCGAGTTTCCCGGAGCCTGGACATATGTGTCTTGGCCGGGGGCTTCGCCTCAGGATGTGGAAGAGCAGATCATTGTGCGGATGGAAGAGGCGCTCTCCGAGATTGAAGGCATAGACAGAATGTGGGCTTTTGCCGGAGAAGGCGGCGGTTCTGTCACCGTTGTCGGAGACAATAGCACAGATGAAGCCAAATTGATGGCAGACGTGAAGCGTCAAATCGACTCTATCAATGCTTTCCCGCCTGCTGCGGAAGAACCACAAATCAATATTTTCCGCTCTCGCGATGAAATGATCCGTTTGGCCGTTTCAGGTGACGACACCGTCAGCGAAAGAGAGCTGAAACGCTTTGCCGAAAAGACCCGCCGCGAAGTGGGGCTGTTGGGCTATGTACCGTCGGTCGATCTGTTCGGGGTGAGGGGCGAGGAAGTCTCCATCGAAGTGTCAGAAGATGCTTTGCGGCAATATGGATTGACGTTGGGTGAGGTTGCCGCCGCTGTGCGAGGCACATCTGTCAATGCTTCATCCGGCAGTGTCCGCACTGATGTTGGCAATATGCAGCTTCGCACGCGTAATCAGGCCGATACGCAAGCGGATTTTGAAGATATCGTTATTCGTCAGGATGAGAACGGCGCTGTTATTCGCGTTAAAGACATCGCTACTGTGATTGACGGTTTTGAACAGGTGAACCTGCTCGCGACCGTGAACGGGAAACGCACGATTTTGGTACAGGTGATGAGTGGCCCGAATATGGACCTTGTCAAAATGTCCCGCAATGTATCGGATTATGTAAAACGAATTAAAGACGACATGCCTGAGGGCATCACCATTACGGAATGGGAAAATGCCGAGGCAGATTATTCGGGTCGTATTAATACGATTGCCAAGAATTTCTTTACGGGCTTATTGTTGGTCTGTTTGACATTGATGTTATTCTTGCGTCCGAAAATCGCACTTTGGGTCTCTGTGGGTATTGCAACGGCTTTTGCCGGAGGCTTGGCGCTGCTTCCTCTTTTTGATGTCTCGTTTAATATGATTTCGACTTTCGCCTTTCTCTTGGTGATTGGCGTGATTGTGGATGATGCGATTATTGTTGGCGAGGCTATTCACTTTAAGACCGAAGAAGGTGAGGTGGATTTAGACGCGGCGGTTAATGGAACAGGTATGGTCATTAAACCGGTCATCTTTGCTGTGTTGACGACCATGATTTTCTTCGCGCCTTGGATGTATCTATCAGGGGGAACCAGCGAGTTTACCCGGGCTATTTCACTGGTTGTTATCTTAGCTTTGGCGTTCTCTTTGATTGAATCGCTTTTGATCCTGCCGGCGCATTTGGCACATTTGAAGCCTGTCAATCCGAAGAGCCGTATCATGCGCTTCCAGAATAAAATTTCGGAAAGCCTGATGTGGGTGGCGCGGTCAGTCTATCGCCCGTTGATTTCGAAGGCGTTGAAAAGACGGTATTTTACAGCCTCGCTATTTATTGGCTTCATGATCCTGACTGTCGGCTTGGTCAGTAATGGCCTTGTGACGTCAACCTTCTTCCCGGAAGGTGAGTCAGACCAGATTGAAATTGATGTGACCTTGCCGGAAGGCACGCCTTATACGCGAACATTGGAAGTGCTGAAGCAAATACAAGACGCGGAACATGAGTTGCAGGAAGAAATCAAAGCCAAAGACGGAAATTTGATTGAGAACTGGTACACGCGGTCACGGGACAATAATGTCTTGGCCTTGGTAAAACTGGTGCCGCCGGAGACGCGTGTCATGAAAGCCAAAGATGCGGCTGAACGCCTACGCGAGTTAATTGGTGAAGTGCCGGATGCGGAGAACATCAATGTTAATTATCAAGGTGGCAATAATGGCCCGGCCATTCAATATGTCCTGAATGCGAAAGAGTTTGATGATCTTCAGGCTGCCGCTGATGATTTGATGGCGGAGCTGCGAAGCTATGAAGGCGTCTTCAATGTTGTGAACGATATGGAAAGTGCGTCCGAAGAAGTGCAGTTTGACCTTAAGCCCGGTGCGGAAAGTCTAGGCATTACGACGGCTGATGTCGCGCGTCAGGTACGTCAGGGCTTCTTTGGCGAAGAAGTGCAACGCTTGCCGAGAGACGGTGAAGATGTGCGAGTTTATGTGCGCTATCCCAGTGCAGATCGTGAATCACTCGATTTCTTGAAGTCTATTCGTATCCGGACTGCCGATGGCCGAGAGTTGCCACTTGAAGCGGTCGCCGATTTACGTTTCGAAAAAGGCACAAACCGTATTCTGCGTCGGGAGCGTCAGCGCGCCATCGTCGTCAGTGCGGAAGTGGCCTCTGAACGAGCCGAAGAAGTGCGCAATAAACTCAATGATGAGTTCTTTAACACCTTTGAGCAAATCCACCCGAACGTGACGCGTGGTAATATCGGACGGTCGCAAGAGGAAGCGAGATTCCAAGCGGAATTAATGACCTTGCTCGGCATCGCCTTATTAGCGGCTTATGTATTGGTGGCGGTGTCATTCAAATCCTATGCAGAACCGATCTTAATCTTATTTGCCGCGATTCCGTTTTGTTATTGCGGGATGATTGTCGGGCATTTGCTTTTCGGTACGCCTATGTCTGTCTTGTCCATACTGGGTATGTTTGCTGCGGCCGGGGTTGCGGTGAATGATAATCTGGTCTTGCTGGATTATGTCCATCGCCTTCGTGATAAAGGTGTGGCTGCGGCTGATGCTCTGGTTGAAGCAGGAACGCGCCGGTTCCGTCCTATCCTGTTGACGTCGCTGACAACTTTTGTTGGCCTCCTACCGCTCTTGATGGAGCGCTCTTTACAGGCGCAGTGGTTGATTCCGATCGCAATTAGCCTGGCCTTCGGCGTGTTGTTTGCGCTCTTTGTGACGCTCTTCTTCGTTCCGGCTCTCTATGGGATTGGCGCGGATATCAGACGGTTCTTCGTTTATTTGATAAACGGGAAGCCAAGGGAAAAGTTTTGGCCTTACGCCTGATAAAGGGCGTAAACAATTTACAAGTCTGATAAGTACAAACAGGCATTAACCCTGCATTGATTGTAGGTTAATGTCGTTTGTGCCAAAAGACGTCATAAATTGATAAATATTCATCGAGTTGAGACCGTGAAACCAGGAAAGGAGGGACTATGAGATATGTCATCTATGCACGTTTTCTGTGTCTTTTCGTCCTGACGTCTATCCTATTCGGCATCGTCAGTCCGGGTTTTGCTAAGACGCCTTTGAAAGCGCAGAATTTTGACACGACGGATTACCGCGTGGCCGCTCAGGATGTTTTAGGCCCTGAATGGATGAGTGGTAAGTATCACGATGTTTACCCTTACGCGCTCTTGGAAGGGGATTTCCTACGATACCAAATTCGAACCGAGGATGGTGACGTTACCATTAAGGGCACGCAGGATGTCCGCGTTTATATTTATGAACTTTACGCCACTGAAATTTTGCGGATGCGCTCAACGCCCGGAGTTGTTTTGGAATCTACCGGATCGCGCATGGTCAATTTGGTTAGGACACCTGTCAAAGTCGCCAAAGGACTAGGACGACGGGCGGAGGATGTGCATTCACTGGGTGACGCTGCAATGTTTGTCCCCGAGCTGACGGTTGATGTCGCAGGCGGATTGTTGAAAGGGGTCGGAGAATTATTTGTCACGGGAGAACGGCTAACATCGAGTGTAGGCGGAACTAGATGTTCAGGCTTTCAATGTGTGAAAAAGGCCGGAAGTGATGTGTGGTCGGGAACGAACTCGCTCATGGGCAAACATAACGCCTCACGCAAAATACACAGTGAGTTTGGCACGGATCCACAAACCGAAAATAAAGATTACCGTTTTCAGGTTGACCGTATCGCCTATGCAGAAAGCTATATCGGCACTGCCGTTAAAATAGGCGTGGGGAATGCGGGTATTGAGGCTATCAGTCCCGTCATGCAGGGTGTCGGCTATTATAATAATGGTGAGTTTTTGTCGGGCTATGAGGATGCGCACCGTCAGCGTAATTTTGAGAAGGACCAGATTGAGAGCTGGGGCGAAGATCGTGTACGGATTGCGGCCTTTTACAAAAGTAAGATTTTCACCAAATTGCAGAGGCGTGATTTTTTTAAGGCTTTAAATGCCATTCATGATGTTGAGATGAAACGCCGCCTCTTTGATGAAGCCTATTGGGCGCAGGACAGAGCCTCTGCACGCGCGCATCTTTCACGCGCGGAGCATATTGCAGTTATGTCAGAGCAGGGCAAAATTCTGGCTTTCGACAATGCTGCTTATTACCCATCCTATAAAACTCGGTCCGCTATTCGTGTCACACCAATTTACGCAGATATGTTGCATGGCCCTCAGGCTTTATCTTTGCTTCATCGCGATGGATTGCAGCAGGAAGTCCATGTGATTGGCCGAGCGTCGAAAAGCTTTATTGAGCAAGCGCAAAGCCAAGGTATTAAAGTCCGGCAATTTCCTCGATAGAGTGTCTTACATTGACCTTGGAATAAAACTGCGAGGCCTATCCTATACAAAAGAAAGTCATCCTACAAAAAAGCCCTCTTTGTAGAGGGCTTTTAATCGCTTATGTCAAAATGACGGGGTGATGTGTTTACTTCATATATTTTTTAGGATCTGCATCTGGCCCCAAATTCATCACATAAAATGGGCCAAACTCGACCGTCTGTTTTGCGTGGGCGAGATTGAAGTTCAGATTACTCTTCGGTGCCGAATAATCACGCCCGGCCTTTCCGGCAACGTTGTATAATTTCCATTCAGTGCCGAGATCGATCTGCTCTTCGAAAACAGAATCGTAAGGGTCAATATTACGTTGATAGGCCACCGTAATCTTCCCGGTTTCCTTACCCTTAGGTAGCTTCGCAGCCCGTGCCCAGAAAGAAACAAGGATGGTATCATCTTTTGCGACATCGGTGCTCATAGGAATACGTGTGGCAATATCCCAATGTTGGCGCTTGCTCTTTTTGACTTTGACTTGATAGGCCATCCCACCAGGGCCACCTTTTGCCTCGACCAATTGGCTTCTTTGATCCGGTCCTTCTGTCTTCCATTTGATGACATAAGGGTTGTTGATGAGTTTCCCAGGTAGGGTGGCATCGAGTGCCGCCAAGGCTTGCTGCATCTGCGCGTCTTCCGCGTCATTTGCGAGTGCGTGTGGAGCGGCCACAGCCAAAGAGATGAATAGCGCCGATGAGGTCGACGCGATGAAACGTTTAAACATAAGCTAATCCCCTGATTTTGTGTTATGACGCAATTTAACGGCGAATAGACAGCGCTGTCAATTTATCTTCACAGTCTTTCCTATGAGCGCGCGCTCCGTTCAGAGAGCGTTCAGCTTACAAAAGAGGGACGTTTGTCAGTTGTGGGGGCTGATGAAATGGTGTCGGATTAGCCTAGAATAGAGGCGAGATAATCAACCTGTTCGTCAATTTCCTTTTCAAACTCGCACTTCCGACACTTCTTTTGAAGACTTTTCAGCTTGCGAAATTGTGATTTCGCTTTGTCTTTATTACCGTCCTGATACTCTAAAAGGGCGAGGCGAAAATAAGCGTCATAAATGGACTTGCGATGAACGGTAGCGCTTTTAAATGATTTTTTTGCGTCTTCGAATTTACCGAGTTTAATTTGCGATAAGCCCGTCATGTAAAGTTGGAAACCACGATCAGCACAAGTGCGTTCGGGAGCGGATTTATCTTTTTGGAAATCCGTAGAATTGACATTGGCTGTTGGAGCAACAGTTGGCGTAGTCGGAACAAACGCTCCGCCTTGACCCCCTGCTGGTTGAGACGGCGTATCTGCTGCTGTGCCGACGTCTGCCCGTAATGTGCTATCGCGGGCATCTTCGACCCCTGAACGGAAATTACGCGTTGCGCGTAAGGCGCAAAAAGCGTTCTTTTTAAATTCGATTTCGGCTGTTTTGAAATCACCAGACAGATAGGCCGACATGGCCCGATCTGTACGGATAGTTCCTTGAGAAATAACTTCATCCACGGGTTCAGCTTGCTTTTTCTCGCTCTCTTGAGCAAAGGCCGGAGCGCCAGAGATAACTGCGAAAGCCAAAAGGGATAAAAGACCAGATTTTAACATGTTACAATCCAATTTAATTCGACCATTATCTCATACAGGAATTATTTAATTTTATCAAATATCCTCTTTGTAAGATTTTACCCCAAATTTGCTTTGCAATGACGATCTATGAATGTTTGATGCGACGGGATTTGCGCAAGGCAAGCTTGTGTCACGGTTTCCAATTGGGTCATGCGTTGTTGCAGAACATCATCTGGTAAAGAGTCAGCCATAGGGTGATAGGAACGGGGCGTTATGCCCTGACCATGTAAGACGGCCAGCCAGCTCGTCTCGCCAAAAATTTCATTATCGTGGCGGTAAACCCGTGCATTGTCTTTATAGAGCGCAAGACGCTCTACGAGCGTGTCAGGAATTTCCATTGTACGGCAATAATTCCAAAAGGGCGTGTCATCACGTTCGGTCGCATAATAATGCAGGATGAGAAAATCACGTACTTGCTCATATTCGGTGCGTGTACGCGCATTGAAATGCTCAATATTTGCTTTCGAGAAAGTCTTGTCCGGAAAGCTGGCCATTAACCGCGCAATAGCCGTTTGGATGAGGTGAATGGAAGTCGATTCCAACGGCTCCAAAAAGCCTGCAGCTAACCCTAATGAGACAACATTTTTATTCCAGGTTTTTTTACGAATCCCGGTGGTAAAGCGTAGAAAGTTCGGCTCGGAGATTGGCTTGCCTTCAATGCCATCATTCAACGTTTTCAAGGCCTCTTCATCACTAATGAATTCAGAACAATAAACATGGCCGTTCCCAACACGTGATTGTAATGGAATGCGCCATTGCCACCCGGCACTTTTGGCTGTTGCTCGTGTATAGGGCAGGGGCTCACCGACTGACTCGCTCGCTCGCGCTATGGCGCGATTACAAGGCAGGTATGCACTCCAATCATCATAGCCTGTTTGGAGGTTCTGCTCGATAAGCAGGCCGCGAAAGCCTGAGCAATCAATAAATAGATCGCCTTCATAACGGGATCCATTTTCCAAACCCACGGACTCTATATGGCCGGTTTCGGGATTTTGTTTGGCATCTGTAATGCGGCCTTCAATCCGTTTGGCTCCCCGCCCTTCTGCAAAGTTTCGCATGAATTTCGCATAGAGGGAGGCGTCAAATTGAAAGGCGTAGACGATTGAATTTAAAGGAGAATTTTTAAGGTTCATGTCAGGGCGTTGAAATTTACCTTCCTGCGCCGCGAGTATTTGCAAACAATAATCATCCAGAGACTGGCTCTTACCCATCCGGTTGTAACGATGCCAAAAATGGTGGAAACGTATGCCATCCATAGGCAGGCCATAATCACCAAAGGGGTGGATATAACGCTCCCCCTTTCGGCCCCAATCAACAAATTCAATGCCTAATTTAAAGGTCGCATTTGTCTTTTTGACAAACTCATTTTCATCCAAACCAAGCAAATTATTGAAATATGTGATGTGAGGTATTGTGGCTTCGCCGACCCCGACTGTGCCGATGGCCTCCGATTCAATCAAAGAAATCGATATGTCTTTATCGGTGATAAGGCGAGATAATCCGGCCGCCGCCATCCACCCCGCAGTGCCGCCGCCGACAATAACAATATTTCTGATTTTTTGATCTTGCATGATGGTTTCAGAGTTAGATTTTATTTAATGGGCTGTTGCGCCATATTGCTTGAGATAATCTTCATGCTTTGGCATTTTTTGCGTCGTTTGAACCATGGCTTGGTGCATAGAATTTAAACTGTGCTGTACTTGCTCAATGGGCAATCCGGCAACAATCGGATCATAGCTTTGAGGCAGCAGGTTCTGCCCCAGACCAACGGCAACCCAACTGGGTTTAGAAAAGAGTTCATCATCAAAAGGAAAGACGCGCCCGGCCTCTTTGAACAGCTCTAATTTATGCTTCAAACTGTCGGGAATTTCCATCGTCCGGCAATAATTCCAGAACTCACTGTCATCGCGTTGCGTTGCGACATAATGCAGAAGGATAAAGTCGCGTACTTGGTCAAATTCCTTCTGCATTTGCCGATTATATTCCGTACGAACAATGTCGGAGCCACCTGCCGTCGGAAAGAGGCTGATAAAACGACTAATTCCCATTTGAATGAGATAAAGTGAGGTTGACTCCAGAGGCTCTAAAAAGCCTGCAGAGAGACCAACCGCAATACAGTTTTTATTCCAATAAGAGTCACGGCACCCTGTTTTAAATTTAATTTTTCTTGGCTCACCCAAAGCTTCACTGTCAAGATTATCTAATAAAATCTGGATGGCCGCATCATCATCCATATATTGGCTTGAGTAAATATGACCATTTCCGGTGCGGGTTTGGGTCGGGATACGCCATTGCCATCCCGCGCTATGGGCCGTGGCTTTTGTGTAAGGGATTAGCGGACCTTTGCGTTCACTTGCAACGGTTTGGGCTGTGTCACAGGGTAGCCAGTGGCTCCAATCTTTGAAACCCGTTCGAAGGGTTTTCTCCGTCAGGAGAGAACGAAACCCTGTGCAGTCAAAGAAAAAATCACCATCAATGCTGTCTCCTGATTCCAATATCAGACGTGAAATCTCTCCGCTCTCTGCGTCTTGCTTGATCTCTTTTACAATCCCTTCATGGCGGGTGACACCACGCTTTTCAGAATAACCGCGCAGATATTTTGCATAGAGCGTCGCATCAATATGATAGGCGTAACGCAGATGAGAAAGAATAGAGCGCGGATCATTATTGGGCCTGATGAAACGATGCTGTTTCGCCGCGATGGAGGATATGCTGTAAGCCTGCAGGGGGGCAGTATTGCCATGGGCTTTGGCATGAAGCCAATATTGGTGGAAATCAATGCCCTGCATATCCACGCCGATACTCCCGAATGGGTGGATGTAAGCGTCGCCCTTTTGCCCCCAATTAATAAACTCAATACCCAATTTAATGGTGCCATTGGTGGCCTTGAGGAATTCGGCCTCATTAATGCCTAAAAGGGCGTTGAAGTTAATAATATCAGGAATAGTGGCTTCGCCCACACCAATCGTGCCAATTTTATCTGATTCAACGACTGTTATCGAAATAGGGTGCGAACTGAGCATGCTGGATAAAGCGGCGGCTGTCATCCAGCCGGCGGAACCGCCCCCGACGATTACAATGTTTTTCAAACTTGGCTTTTGTCCGTTACCCATGTTTTTCTTTCAAATATTTCAGCAAGCCTGTCATGTAAGTCTGATGGGGCGGCATTTTTTTTGCTATCTGACTTATGGCCTGTCGCATTTGGGCAAGGCGTTGTGCCATGGCGGCGTTCGGAATGCGGTCAGCCAAGGGATCATAACGCTGTGGCTCGCGCCCTAAACCAAAATGCAGCATAGCCCAGTCTTCTGCACTGAACGGTTCATAATCGTAAGAGACAAAAATGCCGCGGCTTTCAAATTGTGTGATTTTTTGTTTTAGTTTTGTATCTATAGCCTCGGCACAAGCCGCGTCCCAATAAGAACCTTGCGATGAAGGTTCGTTGGTTTCATCAAAAAACGCGCGGTGGAATAGGGCGGCATGGTCATAATCATCCGCAAAACGTCGGTTATATTCTCTTTGTTCAACCGACATGTCAGGCGATATAGGCAGAAGTTCTAAAAGGCGTTCTATATCGCGTTGTAATCCCATAAGAGGCGCCGGGGTCAGGGGTTCCAATAAGGCCGCGCCATGTCCGATGGTCACACAATTTCCACGCCACGCCTTTTCTGAACGTCCAATCTTGGCCGAGACGCCATCATGGCTCGCGTCTTGATGTAAGGACAATTTATATTTTTTCCCCTGCAAAGGCGTCATGGCCATCCACCCTGAATCCGTTGCCGTGAGTGTGCGACAGACACCCTCTAGTACATCCATCGGCTCAATTGCCTCTGCCGCAAATAATCGACGGCTCCCCAACCATGGGTTTGGGGCCGACAACGAAGTGTCTTGTCTGCCGCAATCAATAAAGAGGTCTGCCTCTATCGTCTCGCCCCCTTCCAAAGTGATTGAGGTGATGTGATTTTCATGACGATTTACATGTGTCAGTTCGCCCGTGATATGTTTGATATCGCTGTCTTTCAATCTGTCAGACAGCCAATTCGACCAATCTGAGGGCAAAAAGTGATAGCCATATTCGACCGCAGCAAGAGGGATTTTTTGACCTTCAGGTGGGTGCGCAAAGACACCTCTCTTAGCGGCTTCGACAGACATAATGTGATCGGCGAAGTTTAAAGAGGGAACGGCTCCGTTAGAGAGCTTCTTGATATAATGGTGAAACCCTACCGTGCCAAATAAGGGGAGGGGAATATGAAAACTTTGTATCCACTCTCTTTTATCGGGTCCCCAAGCTTTATAATGCGTGCCCAAAGAGAAAGAGGACGATGTCTTCAGCAAAACATCAGGCTCGGTTAGCCCGATTTTTAAAAAGAAATCATATATGGAGGGTGATGTGACCGAGCCATAAAACAGATCTTGCGAAGAAGCGCTTTTATGTCCCACCAAAACAAGTGTCACATTGCTCGGCAAAGCATGCCGCAGAGCGGTCGCCGTCAAAAGTCCGGCGAGACCGTTTCCATATATGGCAATCCTATTCAAAACTTTATCTGTCATCTAATTTATGGGGCCGCCGACATATCAGCTTTGAGCAGAGGTGCATCAGACAGTGCATTTATCCGTACCAAATAATCTGCTTGGCTTGGTGTTTGCTCCACGGCAGCGGCACTCAACCGTTTAATTTCAGATAATTGTTTAGCCACGGCTTCGTAGGCAAGTGTATCGGCACGCTTGTCATAACCTTTTGGCATGAGATTTTGCCCCATCATGACGGCCACCCAACTGGGCGGTAAAAAGACGCCTTGCTCATACCGCAAAACATAACCCCGCCCCTGCCACGCGTCGATTTTCTCCTGTAAACTGTCAGGAAGTGTCATGTTTCGGAAATAGTCCCACATCGGACTGTCATTCCGTTGTGTCGCGACATAATGCAAAAGCAAGAAATCTCTGACCCGGTCAAAGTTCAAATCCATGCGACGATTATATTCGTCTGCATCCGAACTGTGACAGGCTTTATAGGGGAAAAGCTCAATCAGCGCCGTTATCCCTTCTTGAATGAGGTGGATAGAGGTTGACTCTAAAGGTTCCAAAAACCCACCAGAGAGGCCAATGGCCACGACATTTTTATGCCAGAGCTTTCGCCGTTTACCGGTTTTGAAGAATAATTGCTTTGGGTCGGCGAGGGCAGGCCCCTCTAATGTGCTCATAACTTGGTGGGTGGCTTCATCATCCGAAATATAGTCGCTCCAATAGACATGCCCGTTTCCGGTTCGATGTTGGAGTGGGATGCGCCACTGCCATCCAGCCTTGCGCGCCGTGGCGCGCGTATAGGGCAAGCTCGGCCCGCGTGCTTCGCAAGGGACGGCGACGGCGCGATTGCAAGGGAGCCATTCGCTCCAGTCATCATAGCCGGTTTTCAGCGCTTGCTCAATCAGCACGCCGCGAAAGCCCGAACAATCAACAAACAGGTCAGCCGTCAAAACATGACCGCTTTCCAATGTAATACTGTCTACAAAGCCCGTTTCGCTATTTATGCACGTCTCGACCGCCTTGCCTTCAATTCTTTTGACGTTCCGCGCTTCGCAATACCGTCTCAGATATTTGGCATAGAGGCTGGAATCAAATTGATAGGCATAACCGAAATTTGATCCGATTTTGGTCGCATCAGGCCCCGGATGTTGAAATCTACCGGATTCGGCGGCCAGAATCGGAAAAGAGTAATCATCCAGCCTGGATTTGTGACCTTTCTGCCACAGTCGGAGCCAAAAATGATGAAAATCAATTCCGTCAATCGGCTCCCCATAATCTCCAAAAGGATGGATATAGCTATCGCCCAGACGCCCCCAATCGCAGAATTCAATGCCGAGTTTAAAGGTCGCGCGGGTTTCGCGCATAAACTCTCGCTCATCAATTCCGAGGGCATTATTGAAAAACCGGATATGCGGCAAAGTCGCTTCTCCAACGCCGACTGTACCGATCTGATCGGATTCAACCAGAATGATATCAACATTTAAGTTTTTGAATTTATTGGATAAACCTGCCGCCGTCATCCAGCCAGCCGTGCCGCCGCCGAGAATGCAAATCGTATCAATTGTCATGTCGGCCCCCATTTGGTTTTGAATAATTCCGATGCGCTAACGCAAAATTTTGCAGAAGGCTAGGGGGCGACGCCGCTCAAGCCATCGATTTAGACGCGTCAAAATAACGCTTAAGTTGATGTGTCAAAACGTCTTTCGTTTTGGGAAAAATCTCGTAGTGGTGATTTAAGGCTCTCACAAACACATTTGACAGCGCTGTCAAATTGGGCTTTAGAAAAATGGGGATTGGAGTCTTTCCAATAAAATTCTGGGACATCCGATATCCCTCGAAACAATAAACAAGCCCAAAACGGGCGTAAATTCAGCCCCAAATGGGCGACAAGGGAGAGAAATCAGTGATATTGAATCCAAGCACAGCTGCCGATCGACTCAGTAAGCTAGCCTTACTCGGAACAACGGCTTTGGTCGCCAGTTTTGGCGTGATGTCCACGGCTTATGCCCAGGACAATACAGAAACAACTGCAGAAGAGCCGGATGAAATTATTTCGACCGGTATTCGTCAGTCTTTGAAAGATGCGCGGGACCTTAAGCGGAATGCTGATACGGCGATTGACTCGATTACAGCGTCAGATGTTTCTACATTGCCTGACTTGTCAGTAGCCGAGGCTTTGGCTCGCGTGCCGGGTGTTGTGGTGCAGCGTTTCGATGTGTCCGACAATAATGCGGGTGACTTTCCATCACCAGAAGGCGGCGGCAACCTTATCCGTGGTCTAACGCTTGTTCGTTCAGAATTTAACGGTCGTGACACGTTCTCGGCGAATGGTGGTCGAGCTCTTGATTTCGGTACAATCCCGCCTGAATTAATCGGCGCTGTTGATGTTTATAAAAATCGTTCCGCTGACCTGATTGAAGGCGGTATTGGTGGTACGATTAACCTTCGTACACTCGAGCCTTTTGACCGTGACGGTCTGACGGCGGTTATAACGGCTGACGGAACTTACACTGACTTACGTGATGAGTGGAGCCCTGACTTCTCTGCTTTGGTCGGTAATCGTTGGGACACAGATATGGGCGAGTTTGGCCTGTTAGGGTCTTTCTCAACCTCTGAATTGAAATCAGACCTTCATGGTTTCCAAATTGGACAGGTAGTACCCTTTACGCCTCCCGGTGCGAGTGGACCTATTGCTCTCCCCGGCGGTTTCCAACTGCGAACAAATGATGTCGACCGCGAACGTGACAGTTATTATGTCGCCGGTCAGTGGCGTGACCCGTCAGGTGACTTGCAACTGACAGCAAAATACTCGCTTATTCAGAATGACGTGAACAGCAATGAGCGGACGCTTGAGTTCTTCCCGGATGGCGAGAGCTGGAACCAGTTTGAATTCTCAAGTGACTTTATTACAAGCCCTTTCACATCGTCTGGTCTTCCACAGTGTCAGGGAAGCAATGACCCGACACCTGCAAACCCAACTTGCGAAGTCACGCAAGCCGTAAGCGGCCTATACGAACAAGGTGTTATTTCGAATAACCTTCGGGATTGGACCGGTGCGGCTGGTGCGCCATTCACGAATTTGGGAATCAACCAAATTGATAGATCTGAGACCGATGACTTAAGTGTGAATTTGAAATGGCGTCCGACTGATCAACTCTACATCAATCTAGATGCCCATAAAACTTCTGCTGAATTTGACCGTCAGCGCCTATGGGTAGGCTCACGTTTCTTCTCAGACTTCACCTTAAACGCCGATCTGGATAACCCTCACATCACTTTGGTGCCAAATCCTGCGAGTAACCCATTTGTCCGTGCCGGTGGCGGTACGACAGGGGATGGAAGTTTAGATGATCCGTCAAATGTTTATCTATTGTTTGCGGCAGATGAATTTGCCCAAAACGAAGGTGACATGTACGCGGTAAAAGCTGATATTGAATATGAGTTCGATAATGATGGCTGGTTTGATGCCATTAAATTTGGTGCGCGTTATGCGGATAGAGAGCAAATCAACCGTGCCGCTGGTTTGAACTGGGCGGCAACGTCCCCACCTTGGGCGGGCGGATACCTTCCTTTCTCAGGACTGCAAAATCCTACATTCGAGAATGTTGATTTCTCTGACTTCCAACGTGGTGGCGTCGTTCGAGGTGACAACACCAATGTGATCTTCGCAGATCGTAACCTCATTCAAAATTATAATGCTTGGGTTGATTCAATCGCAGGTGATCCGGCTATTCCTGTCAATAATCGTCCCGATCTCGGGCCAGGTGTTGTTGCCTATGGTGATTGGGCACCACTCTTTAATAACGGAACAAACGTACCAAACGGTGTAGATTATGCCAATCGCGGTACAATTGGTGACGTTACCGAGGAAACACTCAATCTTTATGGTCGACTAGATTTCGGCAACGAATTCGATAACGGCATGTCCATCGAAGGTAACGTTGGTGTGCGTTATACAAAGACTGATGTAACTGGCGTCGGCACATTTACTTATGCAGAGGTCGCGAATGGGGGATTAGCTGGACAGAATCCTATTGATTTCAGTCCAGAGGCTGTGGCCTTCTTTGATCAGGCTGATGAAGACCGTTCAGGCGATTTAGGGTCTGACGAATTCTGGCTTCCTTCATTGAACGTGAAATTAAACTTGAGCGATGAAACACTTCTCCGTTTTGCAGCCAGTAAAGAAATTACGCGTCCCCGTATTGATCAGCTGCGCGCAGATCAGACTGCGACAGGAGCCTTCCGTTTCATTAGTGACCCTGATCCGAATGTTCCAGTGAACCAGAGGATTACAGACATCCAGTTGAATCAGATAAACGTCTTTGGCGGTAACCCAAATCTAAAGCCAATCGAGTCGGTTAATATGGACGTATCGATTGAACATTATTACGGGGATAATAATTCTCTGACCTTGTCATTGTTCAGAAAAGATATTGAGAACAATATTATCTATGCGTCTCAAACGCTTGATACTGTGACTTTAGACGGTCGCGAAGTAGCTATCGTCTATAATGGTGACGTCAACCAAGACGAGGCGACAATCAATGGGTTTGAGATTGCTTATCAGCAATTCTTCGATAACTGGCCTGGGCTTTTGGGTAATTTGGGTGTTCAAGCGAACTATACTTATATCGATGCTGAAACAAATGCACCACTTCCGGTCGTTGATGCAGACGGTGATGGTACACCGGATAGCTTCGAACAGATTTTCCGTTATGGCGTAAATAACTTCCTCGGCCTGTCTGATCATGCGGCTAACCTCATCGGTATCTATCAGGATGAGAAATTGGAAATGCGCTTAGCTTATAACTGGCGTTCAGAGTATCTCAGCTCTTACCGAGACTTTGTGACGGGTAACCCAATTTTCCAAACGGATCGTGGTTATCTGGACGGCTCTGTCAAATATGACCTGACAGAGAACTTCCAACTTCGTTTCCAAGTTGCGAATATCTTGGATACGCGGGCGAATGCCGAACAGCAAATCGATGCCTCTGGCCAACGTTTCGGTCGGACCAGCTTTATCGGTGACCGCCGTATCAGAATCGGTGCTCGTTACCAGTTCTAGTTACTCTAATATGAGGCAGTTTAGGCTGCCTCATTGCCCTTTTTAGAGGCGCAATAATCATAAGAAGTTAAACTTAGCCTGGCTTTGAGTCAGGCTTTTTTCGTTTTTTGGTCAATCACATCAACCAAATTATTCAAGGTCAATGATCATAGAAAATCAGAGAACAAATATCTCTCATCATATGAGACATCTAAGCTGCTAATTCAGTAAAGCGATATTAAATTGCTTACGCCTTTAACAAACAGCCCCTATGTCGTCAGAGCTGCGCCTTTGAAGCTCTATTTGGACCTTATCGAAGAGCCTGACTGTTGGTTTGAAATTATCCACTCTTAAACCAGAAGGCCAATGACAAGCAGACCAGAGGCAATCCGGTGGCCGATTTTATCGGAGAATAAAAACACAGAAAACGGATGGATGGTACCGAATGGCTCCGCAAGCAGGACTC
>CAZEFT010000023.1:0-46864 GCA_964511495.1 uncultured Algimonas sp.
TTACCATCTCCGGAAGGAAACCCAAAAGAAGACGCTTAAATTTTAAGCATGAGTTTCAAAAGCCGCTGCCTGTTAAAAGGTGGCGGTTTTTTTATGCGTGAAGACCGCAGTCGTCGAGTATAGTGTTCAAGGTAGCAACTTCATTCGAGGCTGTATAACCATGAACGGAAAAGCGAAATCCGTCCGTTCTTTCATCATGAAATATACTCGCGCTCTTGAGGGCCTGCCGCAAGACCTCTTTGTTCGATGGGGATATTACAAAACTTGCCCCACGCGCCGTCTCGTTTTTCGGGGAGACTAATATTTCAGAGTTTATAGGGGCGACGAGAGCCTCCAAATGCGTTTGTATTTGGCTGTGAACTTTATCAAAGCCGATAATGTCCCAAAGCTCGAATGCGGCATTCGCTGTTGTGATAGGAGCAATGGAAGGCGTGCCGCCAAAAAACCGCATCGCATCATCAGCATAGCGGAAGCTGCCAATATCCATCTCAAACGGATTTTCATGCGAAAACCATCCCACATCCAAGGGCCGGCAAGTATTGAGCATTGTCTCTGAAGCATAAAGGAAACAAGCCCCCGTTCCGGCGCATAGGAATTTCACACCTGTACCCGTCACAAAATCACAGCACCAGTCCTGGATAGGAACAGGGACGGCCCCAAATGATTGCGCAATATCGACAATGGAAATGGCCTCATGCTGTCGGGCGAGATCACAAATTTCTTTGACCGGAAGCAGGTGGGAGGTGTTGGAAAGTGCGTGGGTGATATGAACAATGGCTGTTGTGTCATCAATGGCCTCACGCCAAGCTTGAATATCGGTTGCATGACCCTCAATAAAGCGGATTTCATAACCCATACGTTCTGCTGTCTTAAACACGAAACCAATGGTCGGGAAATCATCGCGTGATAAGATGATCTTTCGTCTTTTAGCCAAGCCCGAATGGGTGACGGGAAGACTATGAATGATTTTCGTCAGAGCGGAGGAAATATTGACTTGGGGGCAAATGGAAGATGGTGCAACACCGAGATATTTTCCGAGGTGTTTGCGAAAATCCATTACATAAGACATCCAATCCTTCCAATTTTCACCTGTTTTCCAAGGTTTGAAATAATATTCCCCAACAATGTCTTGCGTCCCCAAAGGCAGGCAGCCGACACTGTGTGAGAGAAAATAATTCTCCGGTACGCAGAATAAATCTCTCATTGAATAATCCGTCATGTCGTTAACGATGACGGGTCAGTTTTCGGATCTAATTTATCTCTCACCTTTCCATAGGTGCCGCCCCAG
This sequence comes from uncultured Algimonas sp., assembly GCA_964511495.1. Taxonomy (GTDB): domain Bacteria; phylum Pseudomonadota; class Alphaproteobacteria; order Caulobacterales; family Maricaulaceae; genus Litorimonas. The sequence continues at coordinate 1,289 of CAZEFT010000023.1, forward strand.
CGATCTGTCATATCTGCGCGAACTTGCCAAAGGTCAGGAAAGAATTTTTGCTTCAAGCCCGTGTTTAAAATTTCAACCGGACGACCTTTCAAAGAATTTGCCGCGACTCCGATTGAGCGATAAATGAGCTGCATATGGGCATTGCGAAATTTTTGAAATTGCTCATCAAACTCGGCTAAAGCCTCGGCAACCATATAGGCTTCGTCATGAGAGTATTCGCTGTCATAGATTTGTTCTAACGTCCGGTTGCCATCTTCCAAATAAACGGACGTGTAGGTCTGCCAGAGATCGGTTGGCATTTTCAGCAACACGCGAAACCCAGGGCTTTCTTGCCCGCTGCCATTTCCAAGCAAGAGGCGAATTTCTTGATAATCCTTAGGCGACATGGTTTCCAACAAGCTGAGTTGTTGGGTCATCATTTCTTGGCAAATATGAACGCGACGGAAAAGCGTCAGAGCTTTCAGCGTATTTTTCCGCTGCATTTCTTCATCAATATCAAGCAAGGTTGTGGCCATGAGCTTCATCCAAAGCTCTTCGACTTGGTGGACAATCATGAATTGCAATTCGTCAGGGTTACAAAGATCGTCAGGCTCTTTCTGACAAGCCAAGAGACTTTCAGTATTGAGATAAATCTCGTAATCTAACTTGCCATCGCCACGCATTATTTTTTGGTATTTGTTTCTGTCCATGCTCTCTCTCTGGATTGCAGAATTTTGTTCGTAAAATCTGAGTCGGAGAGACCTTATTTATGGCCGGTCAGCCATCCACGCAGAACATGCTCTGCTAAGGCTATGGAGATAGTTTTCACGCATATGGTGTATCGCCTTCTGATAAACTTGTAAATAAGTGATGCAAAGAACATTGTTCTGTAGGTGCTAAGCTTTATTTTTCTCAGGCTCATAACAGCGGATAAATTCCGCAATGTCTTCGATGGCATCTGTGATCTGTAGAAGGTGCCGGTAATCTTCCGTCGCGGTTTGAGAGAGTAATTGCCAAACAGGGAAGGAATAAGGGTGATCATTTCGTCCTGTCCAATAGTCTTTTCCCAGCATAATCATGGGCGAATATTGTCCAGCAGTGCCATAATGATTTTGTGCAGCGTCTTGGAATATTTCCTGTCGTGTTCCCGCACTGCCGGGCGCGAAAATTACGCCATGCGTGGCAATCATCAACAAGCCATCTTCCCGAATTGAGTTTGAGAAATATTTTGCAATATGTGTCGGGAAAGCGGAGGGCGGTTCATGCCCGTAAAACCACGTTGGAATTCCAATGCTTGGATAGGTCTCAGCATGACTCTCCGACAAAGGATAATGCTCACGAACAGCCCAAGCACGTTGTAACCAATCTTCATCAGCATACTCTTTTTCGGGCTTGGCATTTCTTGGGCGAATGCTGAAGGTCCGAATAGCTTCGCCTAATTCTTCTTCTGAACGCTCGGCGAAATAGGCCCCTAAATGCGTGGCTTCCATAGCGCCCGGACCACCTCCGCTCACCATTATAAAACCCTCTTGCGTAAGGATGCGGGAAAGGCAGGCGATTTTGGTATAAAACGGATTTTGCCTTTCCATGCCATGCCCGCCCATAACGGCGACCACTTTCCGCCCTCGAATTTTGTCATAAAGCGCGTCTGTGATGGAATGATCGTGCAGATACCGGAAAAGACCGACATCTAAAGGCGTGTCGAGTTTGCCGTCTTTCATGAATTCTTTATAGACGCGGTAATCATAGGAGCGTTTATAATCGTCAATCAGCCCGCCCTTATACCCGTTGAACAGATGTTCAACGTCATAAAGTGAACTCCGGTGAGAGGGAAAAGCAAGCTTTCGACTATCAGGAATAACAATGCCATTGTTTTGGATTATTGTGAAAGTTGTGTCTTTACATAACTGGCAGCTAAGAAAGATTGAGCCGCAAAAGTCTTGCCCCTTCAAAGCTTCGCGATAAGGTCGCAGATCAAGCGCTTGAATGGCCGCCGCCTCACGATTGGGTTTTTGCAGCCAGTTTTCAAAGCGTTTCGGGGTTTTTATTTCTAACATAGAAAACGGGATATGGACTTGCCGATAAGGGCGCAAGAGCATTGTGAAACGCATGTTGAGAATAGAGCCTGCCACAGTGTCGGGCTTGACTTCATAGGCGCTTACGCTATGTCCCCGCTCACATTAACCTGACGCGCCGGACCGTTTCTCCGTCTCGCGTTATAAGAGTCCTGAACACGGACTAAGGAGCAGACAATGCACGCTTTTCGTAGCCATACATGTGGTGAACTTCGCGCCTCCCACGGTGGGGAGACCGTCAAATTATCCGGTTGGATTCACAGAAAGCGTGAACATGCCAATGCGCTGTTTATTGATCTCCGTGATCATTACGGCATTACCCAAGTCGTGGTTTATCCAGTGGCAGACTTTTACGAAACGGCCAAGCGTTGCCCTTCTGAGTCTGTGATTACAGTGACCGGTGAAGTTCTTGCTCGTGACAAAGAAGCCGTGAACAGCGAAATCCCAACCGGGGATATCGAAGTGCGTGTAGATACATTCCGTGTCGAAAGTCAGGCGGATAGCTTGCCTCTGCCTGTTTTTGGAGAACAGGACTATCCTGAGGACATTCGTTTAAAGCACCGTTATTTGGACCTGCGTCGCGAGACATTACACAATAATATTATTTTGCGCGGCCAAGTAATTAACTCCTTGCGTCGTCGTATGATTGAGCAAGGGTTTACAGAGTTTCAAACACCAATTTTAACGGCCAGTTCGCCTGAAGGTGCGCGTGACTTCCTTGTGCCCTCACGTTTAAACCCCGGTAAGTTTTATGCTCTGCCGCAAGCACCACAGCAATTTAAGCAACTGATCATGGTGGCCGGTTTTGACCGTTATTTCCAAATTGCGCCATGTTTCCGTGATGAAGATGCGCGGGCTGACCGCTCTCCTGGTGAGTTCTATCAGCTTGATGTGGAAATGAGTTTCGTGACGCAGGAAGATGTGTTCCAAGCCATTGAGCCTGTCATGGCCGGTGTGTTTGAAGAATTTGCCAATGGTCGCAAGGTAGAAACGCCGTTCCCGCGCATTCCTTATAAAGAATCGATGGAAAAATATGGGTCTGATAAACCAGATTTACGAATTCCGTTTGAACTCACAGATGTCTCTGAATTCTTTAAGGATGAAAGCAAGACGGGCTTTGGTATTTTTGGGAAAATCACAAATGGCGGCGGAAAAGTTATCGCCATTCCAGCTCCCGGTGCAACGAATAACCAGTCCCGTAAATTCTTCGACTCTCTTGATAAATGGGCGAAGAAAGAAATGCAGATGCCCGGCCTTGGCTATGCCCGTCTGCGTGAGGAAGACGGCGTTGTCACGTCACAGGATCCTGCGCTAAAGAATTTTGATCCTGAACTTCTCAAAGCCCTATTGGATAAAATGGGTCTGGGAGCAGGTGATGGCATCTTCTTCTCTGCGGGTAAAAAATCAGATGCTTACAAACTAGCAGGCGCTGCGCGTAATAAAGTGGCTGCTGAGCTTGACTTGATTGATGAAGAGGCAGGTTTTAAATTCTGCTGGATTGTCGACTTCCCGATGTTTGAATGGGACGAGGACAATAAGAAAGTGGACTTCTCTCATAACCCCTTCTCAATGCCCCAAGGCGGGATGGAGGTTTTGGAGGCGGCCGATACAGTCGAGAAACAACTCGATATTTTGGCTTACCAATATGACATTGTCTGTAATGGTGTTGAGCTGTCGTCTGGCGCTATTCGAAATCACAAACCTGAAATCATGTATAAAGCCTTTGAAATGGCAGGTTACGGGCCGGAAGTGGTTGAAGATAAATTTGCCGGTATGATTAATGCGTTTAAATATGGCGCTCCGCCTCATGGCGGTATTGCACCGGGTGTGGACCGTATCGTGATGCTATTGGCAGGTGTGAACACAATTCGCGATGTCATCCTCTTCCCAATGAACGGTCAAGCGCAAGATTTGATGATGAATGCTCCGGGTGAAGCGGATGCAGCACAATTAAAAGAGCTAAACTTAAAACTCGTACCTGTTGTCGAGCAAAAATAGACGAGGCTAGTCTTTTTTATAACAGTGGTGACAGCCTAATAAAAAAAGGCCGCAGTGAATGCGGCCTTTTCTGTTTTGATAAGGGCCTCTCTAATTACTGAATGGCGTCTTTGGATTTTACTAAATCCGAGTGAATGCTTTCCAACCGACGTTTCAAGCGGTGATCGCTCGATGGCGTGCTGTCCAAAATGATTTCGACATCTTTGATGGCGCGGTCAAGGCGCGTGGCAATCTCTGCCATTTCGGGTGACATAGCTTCATGATTGTGATTGATTTTATGATGGGTTGGCAATTCACAATAAGGAACGCTTAACCCATCGGGCAATTCCGTCATCGCATTGCCGCAAGCCATGTCCAATTGAGTCTGTTTCAAGCCTTGCACATTAAACATTTTCGCCCCTGACAAATCCGTACCGTTTAAACTGGCATCGCTCATAACGGCGTAACCAAAGCTGACCCCATGAAATTTCGCATTGTCCAAAATAGCTTCATTGAGATTGACATGATCCAAGCGCGCTTTGTGAAAGTTTGAACCTGTAAAATCGACAGCAGGTGCTTTTACACTGACCAAATTGGAATGAGTAAAATCATTGTCCTGAAAATGCGCGCGAGATAAATCGGCACGGCGCAAATTGGCTGACCGCAACACAGAATTTGATACTTTGGCTTCAGTTAATGTGGCGTCTTCCAATACGGCTGACTCCATCATGACTTTTTGGCCTTCGATACGAAAGAGCAAGGCTTTGCGGAAATGGGCTCCGGTCAGGTCTGATCCGTCTATCCGGCCACCCGATAAATTGGAGTTATTGAAAAGAGCGCCAGAAAAGTTCGAATCTTTCAGCTTTACGCCATTCATGCGCTTATTGGATAAATCACATTGTGCGCAAGCCCCTGATGAAGCGTGCATACGAGACTCAACCCGTATTTGTGCTTCTGCAATAGGAGCCCAATATACAAAAACGGCCAAGGCCGTTGATAACGTCAATACAAATTTTTTCATCAACTCTACTATAGCCGACGGATAACAGAGGTAGAATAAATATTCGGTAAGGTTCTGCATAAAGCGAGGGGTTGTGTTTTCTCGGTCACATATTGGGACAAAATCGTGAGTACATCCCAGAAAGCCGGCCATAATTCAGTCACATCTCGACTTTACCTTATCACCAGTCGGGGGCATAAGCCTTCCAAGAGAATCTAAGGGCTCAAAATGAGCCTGAAATAGAATAAAGGCGGTTTATGTCTTTCATTAAACGCATATTTACATGGTGGAATGGTTCGACCTTCGGTACCAGTCTTATGATTGGACGACGCGGTGTTAAAATTGGCGAAGACGCTTTCGGCAATACTTATTATGAAGAAAAGAAAGAAACTTATGACGGGCGCAAGCGCCGTTGGGTGACTTATGATGGCTATGCCGACGCTTCGCGTGTTCCTCCGGGGTGGCAAGGCTGGTTGAACCATACGTCTGAATTGCCTCCGACAGAGGATGGTTATGTTCCTCATTATTGGGAAGAAGAGCATATACCGAACCTGACCGGAACGGTTCATGCTTATAAGCCAAAAGGCAGTCTGGATCGCGGTGGCGTGCGTGATAAAGTTGCCGCTGACTATGAAGCATGGTCACCTGATGCCTAAGGTGTCGGCTCATAAAGTGTCATCATTGATAGCTTTGGTGGGATTATTGATTGTGCCGCTGACCCTCGACGCGCAAGTTGAGAATGGACAGTCACAGGCCCGCCAAAACCTTATCGGACACTCTGTTGTGTTGCGCACCTTGGATAAGGTCACCGCGACAACACAAGACTACACCGTGAAAATCGGGGATGAATTAAAATATGGCAGTCTAACAATTGCGGCGCGCCATTGTGAAAAGAAACCCCCTGAAGAAATTCCAGAAACCTATGCCTTCTTACAAATTCAGGATGCCCGTCTGAAGGGTTCAGGCGAGGTAGCCGAAGATGACCGCATGGTCTTTTCAGGATGGATGTTCGCCTCCAAACCAGCCATAAGTGCGCTCGATCATCGTGTTTATGATGTCTGGGTGATTGATTGCAAAATTCCGCAAAAGCCTGCGGATGAAGGTTTACTACGTCGTTAAAAGGCGCTTTGTAGTTTTTAATTATTTATTCTCAGTGTCAGTAATTTCGAACAGATAAAGTAGCGTGCGTTGGCGGGCTGAAAAATTATCATCGGAAATTATATAGACAAGCCTGCGGCCATCATCAGTTTTCGTTTCGACAATTCCTTCAAAATTATCAACATTGAGCGGTGGGGTGAGGGTGAGTTCTGAACGCCCATAATCCCATCGGATGATATTTCGATTTCCTATTTTCTTATCATAGGTACGGTAGAGCGATGCGCTATCAGATAATCCAACGAGAGAATACGGAGCCGGGATCGCCACTGTTTTGATATGAGAGCTCTCGACCTTCTTGTCTGTCAACGGGATTGTCAAAAGCGGCGCTTGTCCGTCTTTCTCCATCTCGAACCCGACAATTATCTCCCCGGTGTTTTTAATATCTAAGGCTTCCGCCCCGTTATTTTTGGGAACTTTCTTTTTCAGTAATTTGTCCGGTAGATTGACGACTTTAGCTCCGCGTGAAGCAGCGCCGCATTGAAACAAATCATAAGCGAGAATGCGATGTTTGCGTTCAAAGCTTATAAAAATTAGGCCTTCAAAATAAGAAACACCTTCAGCATCAGCGTCCATCTTTCCGGTTAATGGCTTGCCACGTCTGTCCAGCAAAGGAGTCATAGCTCCGCTGCCACTGGGTGCATGATCCCTCATGCCGATAGCAAAGAAATGTCCCTTATCTGAGACAGTTAGCAAATCACCGCTCGGCAGAATGTCTATGCCCGACAGCCCGCCAAAATCAGTGTTGTCACTTGTGAGGTGCCAGCCTTTGATAAATTCAACACTTTGAGGGAGTGCTTTCTTAATATTCGCTGTAGAGCCCAACTCCACCTCTTTGACCCTAATATTTACCGAGGCTAAGGGGAAGTTGTCTGTACCTTTCGGGCAGGAGCTCTCCCGTAATTCATCCAACCTGACTTCTAGGCGATTGTCTTGCGCAAGTACCGTGAATGGGGTCAGGGCCGTTATGGACAGAAGGAGCGATGTAAAAACCAATGCGCGCATAATCACTGCCTTAAAGTATATTTAGATATGTTCTGCAATAGCGCGGTCTAATTCGTCCATTAAGGCAGATTTGCGTGATTGCGATAAATAAGCGCCTTCAAATCCATTGCGTACAAGCGTGATGATATCGTCATGTTCAAGGGAGAGCGCATCGGCGGTGCGGATGTAATTGTCGTTCAAATAGCCTCCGAAATATGAAGGGTCATCCGAATTGACGGTTGCTTTCAAGCCTTTATCCAGCATGATTTTTAAAGGGTGATTTTCAAGACTGTCCACCACGCATAATTTCAAATTGGAGAGTGGACAGACAGTAAGGTACATTTTGTCTTTGGCCAATCTATCCGTCAATGCGGCGTCCTCAAGTGACCGATTTCCATGATCAATTCTGTCCACTTTTAAAAGATCCAGAGCCTCATAGACATAATCCGGTGGACCTTCTTCTCCGGCGTGGGCAAAGCTTTTTAATCTCAGTTTACGTGCCGCCTCGTAAACACTTTCAAATTTGGACGGGGGATGCCCAAGTTCAGAAGAGTCTAAACCAACACCTAAAAGGCGGTCTAAATAGGGTTTGGCCTGTTCCAACGTTTCAAAGGCAGCCTCTTCAGAGAGGTGACGTAAGAAAGACAAGATGAGGTGCGAGGAAATCCCGAACGCTTGCTCTCCTGCCTCTAACCCGCTGAGTATGCCTTCAATGGCATCTGAAAAAGCCACTCCGCGTTCTGTATGACCTTGAGGGTCAAAGAATATTTCAACATGGCGGCAATTATCGGCGTGGACGCGCTTCAAATAAGCAAATGTCAAATCATGGAAATCCTTCTGAGTTTGTAAGACTGACATCCCTTGATAATATATATCCAGAAATTCTTGGAGGTTGCTAAACTCATAAGCCGCTCTGATGTCTTCTACTGTCTCATAGGGAAGTTTAACCTGATTACGCTCTGCAAACTCGAACATTTGCTCGGGTTCTAAACTGCCTTCAATATGGAGATGCAACTCGGCTTTCGGCAGGGCGCGGATAAAATTATGTAAATCTGACATGGCTTTCGCCTAGCGCATGACAGGATATAATCCAAGACGCAAAGCTGTATCTTTGAGCGAGGTCGTGCGCTCTTTCTAGCCAATCAGTTTCCCGAAAAAGCGACCATCCATGACTAATGGTCAAAAGTGATTAAGCTGACATGAGCTGTGACAATGGTCAGAGGTGGGAGGGTTTCGACTAGAATTTCGACAAAGAGAAATGACCCACCCGAAAACAGGCTCAATAAAATGAGGGTCGTTTCGATGTAAATTATATATCGACCTCTTCGATGAATTGGGCGTGATCCTGAATATATTGGAAACGCAGATCAGCGCGTTTCCCCATGAGCGTTTCTACGAGTGACTCTGTGGTGGGGAGGGCGCTCGCATCGATTGTAATACGGGCCAGAGTACGACTTTTAGGATCCATCGTCGTTGATTTTAATTGTCCCGGGTTCATCTCTCCCAGTCCTTTAAATCGTCCAATATCGACCTTGGATTTTCCTTTAAACTCTGTATTCATCAATTCTTCTCGATGCGCGTCGTCAATCGCGTAAACCGTTTTCCCGCCCGCACTCATTTTATAAAGTGGCGGCATGGCCATGAAGAGCCGGCCTTCTTCGATAAGCCCTGGCGTATAGCGATAGAAAAAAGTGATAAGCAAAGCTGCAATATGCGCACCGTCCACATCCGCATCTGTCATAATAACAACACGTTCATAGCGTAGGTCATCAGTATCGAATTTTTTCCCGAGACCGACACCGAGGGCAACACAGAGATCGGTAATCTCTGCATTGCGTTGAATCTTGTCCATTGTGGCGGATTCAACATTTAGGATTTTTCCTTTTAAGGGAAGTATAGCCTGTGTTTTCCGATCCCGGGCTTGTTTGGCTGACCCGCCCGCAGAGTCGCCTTCGACGATAAAGATTTCCGTGTCATCTGCCCCCTTATTTGAGCAATCGGCGAGTTTCCCGGGGAGTCGTAATTTCTTTGTCGCTGATTTTCGTTTGACGTCACGGGCTTTGCGGCGCTTGACCCGTTCATCAGCGCGCTCAATCGCCCATTCCAAGAGCGCATTGGCGTCTTTGGGTGAACTGGCGAGCCAATGGTCAAAGGGGTCTCGAACGGCATTTTCGACAAGCTTTGTGGCTTCTGAGCTAGAGAGGCGGTCTTTCGTCTGCCCGACAAAATCAGGGTCTGAAATAAAGACGGAAACTAGTGCGCCTGCGCCGAACATGACATCATCGGGCTGAACATGGCTGAACTTTTTACCCATGCCAGCAATATCGGCATAGGCGCGCAAACCTTTGGTAATTGCGGCGCGCAAACCGGCCACATGTGTTCCGCCTTCAGGGGTCGGAACCGTATTACAATAGGATCGGACGAAGCTGTCGGCCTCACCGAATCCTTCGGGGCTCCAAGACAAAGCCCATTCAACCCGCCCATGACCGTCTGTTTTTTTGGAGCGTCCGGCGAAGAGTTCCGACGTAATTGTGGCTTTTTTGCCCAAAGTCTCTTGTAGGAAATCCGCTAAGCCCCCCGGAAAATGAAACACGGCTTCGGCTTCGATTTCGTCCGTCGCCTTGACAAGCTCGGGGTCGCATTTCCAACGAATTTCAACACCGGGTTCCAAATAGGCTTTGGCACGGGCCATGCGGAAAAGACGGGCGGCACGAAAACGTGCTTTTTTTCCGAAAATTTCCGGATCAGGATGGAAGCGTACTTTTGTGCCGCGGCGATTATTAACCGAACCTACTTTTTCCAATTTTCCCTGCGGGACGCCTTTAGCAAAACGCATGCGATAGAGCGTTTTATTTCGCGCGACTTCGACCTCTAAATGATCGGACAAAGCGTTCACAACTGATACGCCTACACCGTGAAGACCGCCCGATGTTTCATAGGCCTTGGAACTGAATTTACCGCCAGAATGCAATTCCGTCATAATGACTTCGAGGGCTGACTTTTTCGGGTATTTAGGGTGAGGGTCGACCGGAATACCTCGTCCATTATCGGAAATGGAGAGAAAGCCATCGGCTTCTAATTCAACCTCAATCCGTGTAGCGTGACCGGCCACGGCTTCATCCATGGAATTATCAATCACTTCGGCAAATAAATGGTGAAGCGCCCGATCATCCGTTCCGCCAATATACATGCCGGGCCGCAAGCGGACAGGTTCCAACCCTTCCAGAACCTGAATGTCTTTGGCGGAATAGGCATTGCTGGCCGCTTCGCCTTTACCATCAAAAAGAGATTTATCGGTCATAGGATCAATCAGAACAAGAAGTGAATCACGTGATGCAATATGGAGTCTGTGACGGCAGAGGCAAGGGTCTAATCGAGCGGAATAAGGGGATAGTTATGAGGTGGCTACCGTCTTATCAGACCAACGCACGGGATATGATGTATCGTCGCTCGGCATCTCTATTGTTTTAAAAAGCGCCTGAGTGTGCTGCTCAACAATTTTGGCGTGATAAGCAATACGTTTAACATAGGCCTTTTGAGTCAGTGCGTGACCGTTTTCAGAAAATACCTTTTGCCGGAACCGCTCCGGAGTCGTGTCAAAGCTTTTTCCTTTCAACCCCAAAAGCCGTTCCCAAACTTGCTGATATTGCCAAAAGGCGATGGCGTCTTCCAAATCATCGGCGGAGTCATAGCCCATCACAACGCGGCACGCTTGGATATATTGAGCCTGCATGAGCCCCCCAGGTCGCAATTTCGCATTGCAAATATCAGGTGGTGTTTCCAATAGTCTTTGATCATTAATGCGCCCCCACATCACTTTGGCGTCGGTGAGAAATTGTTCACGCTCTCTCGGTCGATTTATGATATCCTGACAAAAAGCAAAAATATCCTGACCCAAATTTTCATTTCCGGCTATGGGGCGACTATGAGCGAGGGCAATATGCTCCCAATTATGGGCGCGGGTTTCGTGGTGGTTTTTAAAACTGGCCAATTTAACAGCAGGAGGCCCACTGCGTCCGGACGGTCTTAAGCGCATATCCAATTCATAGGCGATGCCTTCGCGCAAGGGTGTCATCAAAGTGGTTTTTAAACGCCTGACGATTTTGGCTGCGCACTCGCTCTCCACACTGTCGTCAAAAACAAAAACTAGATCCAAATCTGATTTTGGGGCCATTGAGCGCGTGCCCATTTTCCCTAATCCCATCACGGCCATTTGCGGATAGTCAATGTCCAATTCTTCAATGACGATTTGTATCGCGACCTCCAAACAAATTTCGGCAAGCTCTGTCAGATTGTTTTGTAAGGTTGGAAGGCTGTCATCCTTCTCCATAAAGCGGTGATAATAGAGGAATAAATGCTCGTTCACAAAGCGCCGCAATCGATCCAGTCTGAAGCCATATTCATCATCCGCCAAAATAGCGGACGGATCGGGCCTAGCCACAGAATGCGGTAAAAGGAAAATATCAATAATATGCGGTGACTGCTCAAGCAGGGACGTCATATGTGGAGAATGAAGTAGCGGTGTTATCAGAGTGTCCAATAACCCCTCATGACGATTGAGAAGATCGAAATATTGCGCGGAGCGCGAAATTGATTTCAGGAACCGATCAATGTTCAGCAGAGCAGTTTCTGTCTCGGCTTGGCTATTGACGACGCGACTTAAGAGTGTTCGTCCCAAATTTCGATATTTGGTCCGCGCTGAGGCCGGAAGTCCATGCGCATTGAACCCGTTTTTCCAAGAGGTTATGATCTCTTGCGCGACTGGCGGTAACGCATTCTCCTGAATAGAAGGAGAGATCGCATCTGCTTTATCGCCGGAACTAAATAAGGATTTGAATCGCCTATTTACGGCATTTCGAATGTTGAAAATATCGTCGCGAAAACCATTGTCATTTTCATAACCGGATAGTGCCAAAAGCGCGGTTTTATCTTCTTCATTTTGGGGAACTAAATGGGTTTGCTCATTGCGCATCATTTGCCGGGCGTTTTCAATGCGCCGCAGAGTTTGATATGCGCTTGAAAGAGTCTTGGCTTCATCCTGCTCCAAATGACCCAAATCAGCGAGTGTCTTCAAAGCTCGCAGCGTTTCTGTTTGGCGTAATTCTGTTTGTTTTCCGCCCCAAACCAGCTGTTGAGCATTGGCGATGAATTCAATTTCGCGAATACCGCCCGCGCCGAGTTTTAGATTAAACCCGTCCGGACTGTCCGTAATAGGTTCAGGTTGTTGGCGTTCATAAGATAGGCCGGGATGTTCATTATTAATACGGGTTTTCAAATCTGCTAAATCATCCAACGCCCGAAAATCCAAGTTTTGAGGCCAGATAAATGGCGTGAGGGTTTGTAGAAAGTTCTCGCCGACGATTTTGTCACCCGCCACAATGCGGGCCTTCATCAAAGCGAGACGATGCCAAGGCAAAGCGCGAAAAAAATAGAACTTTTCGGCTTTGGCTGTGGAGAAGGCCAAACCCGTTCCCGAACTCTCAGGGCGTAAACGCCAATCCACCCGCCAAATATGGTTTGGCGAATTACGGGGTGTTAGAATTTGTGTGAGAACTTTTAAACATTGATTGGTGATGTAAGCCTGCCCCTTATTCGCGGAGACAGGGAGACTATCAGCATCGTAAAAGGCGACGAGATCAATATCTGAAGAGAAATTGAGATCATGCCCGCCTAATTTCCCAAGACCCAAAATAAAAAGTCCATGTGGCGTGTCGGCTTTTACTGAGAACCTTCGGCACGTCTCTTCCCACGCTAAATTAAGTGCTGACTGAATGGTTGCGTCTGCAAAGGCGCATTGTGCTTGTCCGAGTTTTTGGAACGCTTTGAGGGTGTCTGCGGCCTCGTTTTTTATTGTCGTGGTTTGATTATGAAAGAACTCTATCGCCCATTTGAGTGCGAACCTATCTTTAAGGGTTTGCAGGGTCTTCTGATCTGCCGCAGCACTGGCGGCGCGGGTCAATTCCGACAGGTTTTCGGAAACATCGCCATAGTTATCATACAGCCCCGACAAATAGGGGCTGTGTTGAATTTGGGAGAGTGTCGTCTCTGTTAGAATAAGAGACGGACGACAACGCGTCCCGTATGACGAACAAAGCCGTCACGGATTTCGCTGTCTACATCAAAGCCAATCGATGAATAGGCTGACCCTGCAGCAACGGAAAAGCCAACAAGAAAACCGCTATCTGGGAAAGCAAATGAGTCAATCGTGGCGCGGTTGCCGCTGAGTCCGGCGAAGGCGAAATCCGTACGTGTCGGATCATTGATAAAGGCATGGCGATAACCGACCCGCATTGAGGGTCTGATCCACGTGCGTTTCCCTTGGAATTTAGCCCCGACATTGAATAAGGCAGAGGCCGTTGCGCGTTCAGATGTTCGACTGCCAACATTCAACGCGATACCGCTATCGCCGGTTTCCGTATATTCGTCTTCGCTTAAGCGCAGATAATCAAGTGAAACGGTCGGACGCATCCAGAAGCGCTCGCTGAGAGCGACTTCATAGCCGGAGCGTATAGAAGCATTGATATGATGCCCTGAATAATCCGCTGAGGCGCGGCCAAAGAAATCATCAATGCGTACGCGGCGTTGTTGTTCAAAATTATTGTAACCACCGCCGAAATAGAAGTCGGTTCCCAGAACGCCATTGGCAAGTTCATTGGCCATACCGGCATAGAGCCCACCTTGAACGGTTACCACATCAAGAGGTTCATCCTGTCCAACGACATCTTCAATCTCTGTTGAGGCAAACCCAACATTCACACCGACGGCATGGAAAGGTCCCCAAGCTGTATCAATACCTGCGGCCAAGCCGAAACCTGCTCCGCGATATTGTTCGGAAAGTCCCGCGAGGTCTCTATCGGCAAAATAAGCAAATTCCTGTAACCAAGCTCCACCAGGTTTGTCAGGAGAGCGCCGGGCGGCATCCAATTGGTTTGCGACGGCCCCCACGGCGCCATCTACATTTGCGACAACAAATTCACGCGCGGCCGCAGAAAACTCCGGCAAAAGCTGATTAAAGGCATCGTTAAAATCTGATTCTGTCGTGATGTTGGCAATGGCAGACCCTAGCGCATTATTTGCGACAAAGGCTTCGATTGCCGGGTCAAGTGCATTGGATTGTGCTGCATCAAGGCCTAATTGATCGGCACTGCGCAAATCAACAGTGACGAGGAGGGCTTCCTCGCCGTTAATGACAGCTTCCGAATAGTTAAAGTTATAGAGGAATGGTAGAGCGTCAGATCCAGAAGCCGCATTGAGCTGCGCCAAAGTTGACGTTGCAAGGTCCAAAGTCGAGGCGTTAGCCAAGATGAAGGAGACGCCATTCACGTCTGATACGATGGAATTAAACCGTGGCGAAATGATGGATCCGTCAGCAAAGGTAATTGTTCCACTGGCATCCAATGTCGTGGCGGTTCCGTCTTGTCCGTTCAAAGTCGGAAGGAAAGTTGATGTCCCGTCAAATGAAGCATCCGCAACTGCGACAGGGATAGAGCCTGTCAGAGCGAGCGAGCTTCCATCACTGACATCAATTGTCAAATTATCAGCATTGCGAATTGCACCTGTGTATAATGACTCACCTGAAAGAGTGAGTTGATCTTGCCCGGTTCCAAAATCAATGTCCCCTGTCACAATACCTGCCGTGACCGTGACATTGTCATCACCTGAACCTAATAAAATATCTCCAACCGTGATGGGACTAGGTGGAATTATATCATCGGTCGTATCCTCGTCCTCGATTCGTTGTTGCAGATAAGTAAAGCCGCTTGTGTTGGCGGAAGCATCCAAAGCGACCAAGGTGAAGGTCGTTTCAGCATTGCCGAGTGGGTCTGAATTGCTTCCAGAGGCAAGCACGAAGCTTTCATTGGTAAAGCTGGTTAAAGTCCCCGATGCATCACGTATAGCATAAGCTTCGCCGTTCCGGCCGATAATCAGGGCGCTGATTGTTCCGACATTATAAAGTGAACTTGCTGTAGCATTCGCGCCAATGTCTATGGCAACAGCCTGAATTGGAACGGAAGCTAAAGGATTGTCAGTATCCGCAAACACTTCATCTACAGCTTCTGAGGATTGTACCGTGATTACGCCTGAATTATTGATAGCATTGACGATAGCCCCGTCGCCCAAGACGATGGCGCGAGCCAAGCCTGTTCCGGCTGTGACGCCATCAATTGTGCGTGTTCCGGGTCCGCGAAAGGCGGAGACCGTCATCGTACCGGAGTTTAAGATGCCATCTTGAATTTCTGCATCGGAGATAGACAGGATTGTCGCATCGAAGTCGTCAAAGATTCCCTGTGCATTGATAATCCCTTCATTGATGA
Organism: uncultured Algimonas sp.; assembly: GCA_964511495.1. GTDB lineage: Bacteria > Pseudomonadota > Alphaproteobacteria > Caulobacterales > Maricaulaceae > Litorimonas. The sequence continues at coordinate 16,774 of CAZEFT010000023.1, forward strand.
AACCAAATTGAAGGTCTTCATCAAAATCGGCATCATTCGGGTCAGTAATCTGCGCAACGCGACCGATTGCAATAGGTGTGCCTTCGCCATCGATCAAAACAGCGGGGGCGCTGCCGAGTTGTGAAATATTGGACTGTGCTGTGGTCGTGAAGAACCCGGTTCCGTTTCCATCCGTGTCCAGTGTTTCTTCACGTCGTAAATCAAGATGAACACCCTGTGTGACATTACCACGAATAGCGATAGCGGAATTGGCTTGCTGTAAATCTTCGGCTTGCAAGTCTTCCCGACCTGTATTGTCGCCGCCCAGTGCCAAGCGTCTGTCAAAACGGAAACCGTTTACACCGACTGTGCCAGCATTCACGAAACCACCCTGAATATCACCTGTGACGTTGTAACCGTAAGAGTTGGAACCGAGCACGGAAACCGTTCCCGTATTTTCGACATTGCCATTCACGTTCCCGGCGATGTTAATGGCGGAGCCGTTATCCCCTAGAAGCGAAAGCTGACCCGCATGAGAGAAATTACCGGTTAACCCGCCAGGTTCCGTCGCAGAAGAAGCGATATTGATACCAAAGCTTTCACTGCCTTCGACGCGCACAACAGAAGAGGCCTCTAAGGTCACATCCCCTTCGAAAGGCGACGCACCGGAAATGAGAATGCCTGTGCGACCTGAGCCCTGTGTTCGCGACCCATCGAGCGTCCCGTCATCATCCGTATCTTCGCCCGTGAAGTCTTCATCCACACGAATTGTTCCGGAATTGGTAAAACCGCGATTAGCGCCGCCTTCCAATAAGACCGCTGTGGCATCATCTACATCTGAAATTGATATTGTACCCTCATTGGTCAAAACCGCATCGGAGTTGACGGTAACGGCAGGTCCGGCATCATCCGTTAAGATGACTGAGCCCGTACTGGAGATCGAAATATTTCCGCCTTCATCATTCGTGTTAACAGGAGCGGTTACGGCATCTGTGACCGCCGTCTGAGCGAAAGCCACTTGGCCGAACCCAAAGGCGAGCGCTGCTGAACAGGTTCCGGCCAGTAGGCGGGTCGCCCGTAAAGGTAAGAAAGATGTCTTATATTGTGTCGACATAAAATCGGTCATCCATAGGCATGGGCGGCTCGAGCAAGCTCAACCGCAATGGCTTTTGAAAAGGGTGTAACGGGTCAAACGGACTTCGCCAATGAAAGATTGGTTACAAATGCACCCAATTTCATATCAAATCCGTAATTTTCAGGACATCTCGCCCTTCGTCGCGCTGCCGTCCTAAACTTCGCGGCATTTAAAGGAAGAGAATTGCAAAAGTGGGGCAATCATGCAAAGCCGCGCCAAACAAAGAATGAGGTCGTCATCATGTCTGAAAAGGAAGCTGTTATGGCAGATCGAAAGAGGGTGTGGGTCATATTCGGTCTTATCGTGCCTCTACTCGTCGTCATATTTGACCAAATCACCAAATATGCGGCGATCAAGTTTTTTAAAGCGCCGATTAATATCTGCGAAGTTAACCCAAGACCGGGTTTATCCTATGATTTTAGCCCGATTGTTGATCTGACTCTGATTTGCAATCAAGGGATTAGCTGGGGCCTTTTACAGGGTGATTCTTCGCTAAAACGGTGGTTGCTGACCATTTTTGCTTTGGTCATGAGCGCCCTTCTCTTTTGGATGTTGGGTCAAACGAAAGATCGTCTTTCGCGTTGGGCTTTCGCTCTTGTTATTGGCGGAGCCATTGGGAACGGGATTGATCGTTTACTCTTTGGAGCGGTAACGGATTTCATCGATTTTAGTGATATTGGCTTTGATTATGTCTTTAACGTCGCCGATAGTGCCATCACTGTGGGTGTCATCGGGCTTATCATCGGATCATTCTTTGCCAAAGACACAGAGAAATCTGCTGATGCGACGAAGGGTTAGACGCTTAGCTCGGTACATAACTGATAAATAAAATTTTGGTCACTTGGCCCCTGCATGATTTACGGTTATGTGAATATAAATTTTGATGAAGGACGGACATTATGCGCCGGATTATTGCGCCATTCATTCTTGTGACAGTCAGTTCGGCTTTGCTGATCGGTTGTACGTCGACTTCCAAGGCTTTGGGTCTGAAAAAGGAAGCGCCGAACGAGTTTAATATTTTAACAAAAGCGCCTTTGGTTGTGCCGCCGGAATATAATCTGCGGCCGCCGCGTTTGGGCGAGAGTTCGGCCGAGGATAATTATTCTCAGAAGGCCGCCCGTGAAGCCCTAATTGGTAATGTTGATGCCGCTGAACCAACACGCGGCGAAGTCGTGCTTATGACAAAAGCCGGTGTAGGGCGTGCCAACCCTGAAATTCGTCTTGAAATTGATGGACAAAACTCTGTCGAACGGAAAACAGACGGTTTCACAAATCGTATCCTTTTCTGGCAAAACGGGCAGATTGTCGACGCGCAGGGAAAAATTATTCCGCTTGACGCTGAAGCAGAAGCGAAACGTCTGGCGTCCATTCGCAAAGCCACAGGCGGCGGAGAAGTGACCATCACAAAACGCCCGGGCGGGCCGAAACTACCTGGCCTCTAAATTTTTTAGATTTTACGGATCTGAATAGCGGCTCTTATCACGTCCACAGCTTTCGCTGTATTGTGACATAGCCTATCGAGCTTATCCTCGTTAGGCTTTTTTCATGCCTGCTTCTCATATTTCGATTCGTCGCTTGCCGAATGAAACGGTCAACCGCATTGCGGCGGGTGAGGTGATTGAGCGCCCCTCAAGCGTGATTAAAGAACTTGTAGAAAATGCGATCGACGCCGGGGCCACGCAGGTGGATATACGCTATGAAGATGGCGGACGGACTCTGATTTCTATCACGGATGACGGGCGCGGTATGAGTGCTGAAGAACTACCTATCGCGATAGAACGCCACGCCACCTCAAAACTCTCCCCGAATGCGAGTGGTGAATGGGATTTGCTCAATATTTCGACCATGGGGTTTAGAGGGGAAGCCTTGCCCTCCATTGGTTCTGTGTCGCGGCTCAGTCTTTTAAGCCAAATTATGGACGCCGATAGTGCGTGGGAGTTGCGCGTTGAAGGCGGGAAAGTTTTACCGCCCCGTCCGGCGGCGCGTTTTGGCTTGCACGGTACACGGGTGGAAGTCCGTGATCTATTTTACGCGACGCCCGCGCGCTTAAAATTTCTTAAATCCGAACGCAGTGAGGTCATGGCGATTTCTGACACCGTCAAACGCTTAGCCATGGCAAACCCTTCTGTCGGTATGACTTTGGGAACTCCGGCTCGTGTCAGCCTGAAACTCGCTGCGCAAAGCGATGATGCGGAAGGGCGCTTGGCGCGACTTGCCGCAATATTAGGGCAGGATTTTAGCGCGAATGCCGTCCCCCTTGATGAAGTTCGCGAGACCATCGCTCTGAGTGGATTTGTCGGCTTACCGACCTATTCTCGCGGCAATTCGCAGCATCAATATTTATTCGTCAATGGTCGCCCCGTTCGGGATAAGCTTTTGCATGGCGCTGTGCGGGGCGCCTATCAGGATTATTTGGCGCGTGATCGTCACGCTGTTGTCGCGCTTTATGTCGACTTGCCCCAAGAACATGTCGATGTGAATGTGCATCCTGCCAAGAGCGAGGTACGCTTTCGAAATCCGGGCCTTGTCAGAGGATTGATTGTCAAAGGCATAAGATTGGCACTTGAACAGGCAGGGCACCGCGCGAGCACAACGGTGAGTGATTATGCTTTGGGCCGTATTCAAGCGGGGCAGCGATTTGGGCAGGGATTAGGAGGCGTAACGTCCGATGCTCAGGCTGCAACTGCTTTTCAGGGTAATTACTCGCCCCAACGCGGAGGTTATGCCCCGGCTTATCATGCCCCTTATCGTAATGGTCCCGCTTTACAACCACTCGTGGATGGGTTTTCTGCTAAGGTCGAAGAAGGGCCTGAGAGTTTTGATGGGGCCCCTCATGCTTATTCTCCGCAAGGCTATCCTATTCGCGGAGAAGGCGAAGATTTAACCTTGAAACCTCTTGGCGCGGCGCGAGCTCAACTGCACGAAACTTATGTTGTCGCTCAGACGGCAGACGGGATTGTCATCGTTGACCAACACGCCGCACATGAACGGCTTGTCTATGAACGCATGAAAGTCGCTATGGCGGATAAAGGGGTCGAGCGACAGGCTTTGCTTATTCCTGACATTGTAGACCTTGGCGAAACAGATGCGGTACGCATTTTAGCACGCGCAGAAGAACTCGCTGATATGGGGTTAATTATCGAACCTTTCGGAGCGGGAGCCGTGGCGGTGCGCGAAACCCCCGCACTGCTTGGTGAGATGGATGTGCAAGGCCTCTTACGCGACTTGGCCGATGATATTTCAGAATATGATGAGGCTTTGAGCCTAAAAGAAAAGTTTGAACATGTCTGCGGCACAATGGCTTGTCACGGATCCGTCAGGGCCGGGCGTAGATTAAACGGTCAGGAGATGAACGCGCTTTTACGCCAAATGGAGGCGACACCTCATAGTGGTCAGTGTAATCATGGCCGCCCGACATATGTCGAACTAAAACTCGCTGATATAGAGCGATTGTTTGGGCGGCGTTAGGTAGTCATTTCTGCCTCTTTTACTTGCGAAAGCCCTAGAAAATATTTTTAAGTATAAAGTAAGAACCTTCCCAATCATTTTCTTGAAATGAATTTTCTGAGTTATTTGGACATTTGTCGACTTGAATTTTGAATAAGAAAGCTTTTTTGCCGTGGCTCATACTCACCCCAAATGCTGCAACGCTGCGCTCGCTAGGAACGCACTCCGTGTCATACCTTGTTCTTTCGCCGCCTGGTCGATAGCAGCTAATAAGCCTTGGTCGAGAGAAATATTCACGCGTTTTGGTGCGGCGATATTGGTGAGGAGAGGGACGCGCGCAATTTCTGCATCTCCTAAGTCTTCTGCCCACCAAGCATCTTTATTGGCCCGAATAGCCTCGAACGTAGTGGGGGGCGGGACACTCAAACCATCCTCTAACATCCCCTGTACGTGAAACCCTAAGGCTTCTTTAGCCATGGCCATGGCTTCATCGAAAGTATCCCCTGCGGTGATACAGCCCGCAAAATCGGGGAAAGAAATACCGTAGCAGGTATCTTCGTCTTTATGGATGAGGGCGATGTAAAACATGATTTTGTATTATAACCAACCGGCTTGAACGTAGATTGATTTTACAGTTCCTTTTTTCAAATCTTTCTTCGGGTGAGGGAGTGTTACGCGGCCTAGTTTCGTTGGATGTTTGAATTGAATGTGAGACCCTTTCGTCGCGACTTCATACCACCCATCGGCTTCAAGAAGCTTTTTAAGTTTTCTACTATTTGTTTCCATTTTTAGGACTCGACTAATTAGCACCACGATATGTGGATTTTTCCTAGTCTCGTCTTTCCGAGTGTCATGTTCCTTGTGTATTTATATACACAACATTGGTTGAATGTCAATCTAACTGTTTTCGTTCGACTCTTTGTATGTATTACCGATGAAGTCGGGTAATGATGGCAAAGTAATAGGCGTTGAATTGTGACTTGGCTCTTGCTGTATCGCGTCGTCTATTTTCCTTTAGGAAAACATTAAAGAAGTCCGTTAGGATAATTATTAATTTTTCCAACAAAACCCATTTCTGATTTCATTTAGCTTAAATTTCACTCTGCCCTTAAAAACAACACCCGTGCCGCGCCCCATGTTTTATCCGCCAAGACTTCAAAGCCGCGCGCGTCAACTTCGGCGTCTTTGCTCTCCTCCAAAATAATCACACCATTTTCAGCAATGAGGTTGTGTTCTTTCAGACGTGATAAAACGGGTCTCCACAGGCCTTTATTATAGGGCGGATCCATAAAAATGTGAGTAAAGGGACCGCGGAGGTTGCCGGGGGCAATTTTTAATTTTGTCGCGTCGTGACGGTGTAATCGTGTGCAGCCAAATAATCCCATTTTATCAATATTGTCTCTGATGGCCCCGCGCGCCTTTGGCTCTGTTTCAACGAAAAGGCAAAATTCTGCACCGCGCGATATGGCTTCTAATCCTAATGCGCCCGAGCCTGCAAAAATATCGGCTACGATTGCACCTTCCAAATCTGGCGCCCAGTCTGCGTGAGAGAGGATGTTAAAGATAGATTCGCGTGTTTGGTCGCTTGTGGGGCGAGTATTTCGCCCCTGAGGGGTTATGATGTTTCGCCCACGTAATGAACCCGTGACAATCCGCATTATCTTTTCCCTCTACCACCCTGTCCACGTGGGGCGAACTTTCCGGATGTCTTACCACCCGGTTTGCCATAAGCATTCCCAATAAGTTTTTTTGGCGGTCGCTTAGATTTGTTATTATCGGGTTTGGGCTTAGATGTTTTCGCAAATTTCCCGCGCCCTTTTGGTGCGTTTTCTGTGGGTGTCTTATCCTGATAGCGTTTGGCGCTTGCGTGAGATCCCCGTTTCGGTTTGCGGGCTTTGGACGTCTCTTCTGGAATATCAATAAGATGCCCGACCTGATCTCGCAAAACGCGGGTTTTAATTTCTTCACAGGCCCCTTTACCCAAATCACCTAACATATACGGCCCATAAGAGACGCGAATAAGGCGGTTGACCTTGAGGTCTAATGTTTCAAGCGCGCGTCGAATTTCCCTGTTTTTACCGTCGCGTAAGGTGACATTTATCCAAGCATTATCGCCTTGTTGGCGGTCAAGCGTTGCAATGATTTCTCCCGTTGGAATGCCGTCAATGACGACCCCTTTTTTCAGCGTATCCAATTGCTCTTGCGTGACTTTCCCATAGGCCCGGGCGCGATAGCGGCGTGACCAACCCGTACTGGGCAATTCCAGTTGCCGCGCAAGTTCCCCGTCATTCGTCAAAAGAATAAGCCCTTCAGATGTGAGGTCGAGCCGCCCGACAGAAATAACACGTGGCATGTCTTTGGGGAGGGCTTCAAACATTGTCCGACGACCCTTTTCATCCTTATGGGATGTCACCAAGCCATCAGGTTTGTGATAGCGCCATAGTCGGGGGATATCCCGTGCGGCCACAGGTGCATCATCCACAAGGATGGTCTCTTTTCCTGTGACTTTAAATGCAGGGGAAGTGAGCGTTTTCCCGTTCACCTTCACGCGCCCAGCTTCAATCATGCGCTCCACATCGCGCCTTGAGGCGACACCCGAACGGGCCAAAAATTTCGCGATACGGTCACCGGGTTTCTGAGCCAATTTGTTTTTTTGCGTGTCTGTTTTACACTTTTGCCCGCTTTTTTCATGGGGGCTCTCTTGTTTTTGCATATCGGGCATGACTTGACCGTTCGGGTTTTCGCGTCTCAAAGAACGCTATGACTGTTGAAGACTATATGCGCTTGGCCATCGCAGAAGCGCAAGCGGCAAGTTTAAGGGGCGAAGTGCCCGTGGGAGCTGTATTGGTCAACCCTGAGACTGAGGAAATCATCGCCCGTACCGGAAATGCCCCTATCGCAATTTGTGACCCGACCGCTCATGCTGAAATTTTGGCGTTGCGGGATGGGGCTTATAAAACCGGGAATTACCGCCTAAGCGGCTTTCATCTTTATGTAACCTTGGAGCCTTGCGCTATGTGCGCAGGGGCGATTGCCAATGCCCGTATTGAGAAACTGGTCTACGGCGCATCAGATCCCAAAGGCGGGGCGGTTGAGAATGGTGTGAAATTTTTCGACCAAGCGAGTTGCCATCATCGGCCAAAGGTGACGTCGGGTATTATGACTGAAGATTGTGCAGATTTGTTGAAACAATTTTTCAAAATCAAGCGTGATGAAAAGAAGCGTAAGAAAGCGTCAACGCGACAGAGGGGCAAATAATGCGGCCTAATTTTCGCGATACGACCTCCGAAGCTTTGTTATCTCAATCATCTGAACGAGGCAGTGCTACCGCTTCACGGTCAAAAGATAGTTGGGCTTATCTTTTCGCCGCTTTGGGTGCGATGTTATATTCCATGAAAGCGATTTTCGTGAAACTGGCTTATTTGCCGGGTGGGGGATTGGCGGCCAATGATCTGGATGCGATTACTTTGATGACTTTGCGGATGGGGTTTGCCCTACCAGTTTATATTGCCATTCTTTACTTAAGTCTAAGAGGGCAGGGCGGTATACCGTTAAAACGCATTGTACAGGCCGCAATCTTGGGCGTGATGGGCTATCATTTATGCACCTATCTGGATTTCGTCGGATTAAAACTGATTACGGCCCAGTTGGAACGATTAATTTTGTTCACCTATCCGGTTTTTGTCGTCATTTTCGGAGCGATTTTCTTTGGCGGGAAAATAACGCGCGCCGGGATTCTCTCGATTATTTTGGCCTATTGCGGTTTGGGTGTTGTCTTTATTGGGGGTGATATTGCGACGGGGGTCAATGTGCCGCTCGGCAGTGCGCTCATTCTGGCGGCCGCAATTATGTTTGCCTTATTCCAGCTGATTGCCAAACGCATGATCGATGCTTTGGGCTCGAAAATATTTACCTGTATGGCGATGATTGCCGCCGCGACATCGATCATTCTGCATTTTATTCTGCAAAGTGTAGCGGATGGTGGTTTAACGGAAGCTTTGGACCTACCGCCGCGAATATATTTTTTGGGGGCTACAATTGCTTTTTTTTCCACGATTTTGCCGAGTTTTTTAATCAATATTTCAATTGGTCGCATTGGCGCGCAGACTGTTGCGGTTATGGGGATGTTAGGGCCGCTCGCGACAATCGTCGCGGCGATTATTGTTCTAGGAGAACCCTTTGCTTTTTGGGACGCTGTGGGAACCGTTGTGACCCTATCCGGTATCGGACTTTATATGTGGCTGAATGCGCGTGAGACGAAACATCCTGTCACGGTAGAACCCCGATCAGAAATAGACCGCGTATAATGTAAGCAGCCCCGATAGCGGTGACGAGATAGCGCGTCACAGACCGAAAGCCGATATCGGAAAACTTCCGCAAGAGACGTGTCCCCAAAAACGTACCCAACATGACGGCGGGAATACAGGCGATAAACACCCAGAGGGGCGGGAGCCCCGATAAGTCGCTCGCCAGAAAAAGTGGAATGCCAAAGTAAAAAATTTTCACTAAATGAGAGGCGAACATCGTCAAAGCCTTTGTCGCCACGATTTCATGCCGGCTCAGCTGTGTCTTCACATAGAAAAAGTCCAGTGCTGGCCCTGCCACGCCCGCGGTTAGGTTTAACCCCATCACCAAGGCACCACATAAAATAGCGTGGGGTGGTTTTTCAGCGTCGCCCTGTAACCAACCTTTGGGAAGCCATAAAAGTAATGGCAGAAATCCAAGGGCCAGAAATAGCTGTGCCTTATTCAAGCTGACCGATGCCCATAATAGAAGCCCTATCATGGGAATGGCCCCAATGAGTTGCCATCCGATAATATCCCATCGTAGCCCGTCACGGATCAAATAAGCGCGGTAGGAATTGCTGACACTTTGTATGGCACCGTGAACGACCATGGCTTCTGCGACTGTCAAAAACGTGGCGATTATACCCAGAAAGATTAATCCGCCTGCCATGCCGAACACGCCTGAAATTCCGGCTGTGACAAAGGCAGAAACAATAAGGATGGAAAAGATTTTCATACGGAATGCGCCCTTGGCTGAGGGCCTTATGCCGCTTGTCCGCACATCCATCAAGGCTAGGCAAGACATGATAAAATGATCCAAGTCACACACGTTAAGGTTTTCTTAAACAGCACAACTTAACGATGACATAGGATTTGGAAACATCAGTGGATTGGCAGTGTCATCCGAGCTGGGGGTTGAAATGAAATTTTTAAAACGTGAAAAAACTGTATCGCACGACATATCAACAGATGAGTTGGTGAGGGCGTATAAAAGTCCTGAAAAACGGGACCATGCGATAGTAAAAGACGATGTCGATTTGGCGCAGGACGCGCTGAGTGAGTTATCTGTTCAATTTAAATCCGGTGCCGAAGCGCAGTTAATGGCCGTCAAGCGTATGGCGACACTGACGAAAACATTAACCAAAATGGAAACGCGTTTGCGTCAACTGGATCGCGTTGAGTCAGATAATCACAGCCTGACCAAAGAAGCGGATCAGCTCAATCAAAAATTAAAGCAAAGCTCTTTGCTCTGTGAAGATCAGGAAAAAACACTGTCTGATTTGCGTCGTCAGCGCGACGAGTTCCGCACACAGATGGAAATCGCGAAAGGCTCTTTGGCTCAATATGAAGACAAAGATGCAACAACGCGTGAGACGTTAATGAAGCAAATGCGTGAAATAGACGATTTGTCTACGCAGCTCATGCACAAAGATGAGAACCTTCAAACATTGGAAATGAGTAAGGAAACGCTCAAAGAAGATTTGGCGGCTGTTGGGAGTGATTTAGCGGAAGAGCGCAATCGCGCCTATGAACTACAAAAAGCTAATGAAGAACTAAGTTCTCGCCTGTCCGAGAAGACACGTTCCAGTGACAAGACGGCGGCAGAACTGAAAACCATTCAGAACCGCTATACCGATCAAAAGGAGAAGCTGTTCACTTTGAAAAGTGAGGTCCAGTCTCTGACTTATAATCTGACATCACAGAAGAATAGTTTTGAAGATACGATTAAGCGTCGTGAAGACGAAGTCATCACGCTGAAAAACCAAAATGATCAGCTCAATACGCAATTGCGCATCAAAGAAAACATGATTGCTCATGTCGAAGAAGAGCTGGAAACTGTGCGTGGCGCTTTGGATATTGAGCGGAGTCGGACAACACGCGGATCCAATGCCCTACATAATAAAACCGAAGAGCTGGAACGCCACAATCAAGCCTTGGCCCAATCCAAAGCGGAATATGCCGAATTACAATCGAAATTCAGCATGGCGATTGAAGATATCGAAGCGCTTCGCAAAATCATCGCTAATCAGAAGCAGAAATTGGAGCGCTATGCGGCCATTTCAGGTGGCTCAACAGGACAGGTTTTTGTCCACCAAGAGAGTACGCCGGAAGAGCGTGATTTCACACCGCATTTGAAAGCGATCTAATCCGGACCTTTCAAAATATAAAAATAAACTCAATAATCTGACTTTTACCCGGCCTCAATGGTCGGGTTTTTTGTGTTCTAAAGAGAATCAAAGAGGGTGTTTTGTATCATTAGCATCCCATTGCTCATGTTTGGAAAATTAGAAAGGTGTTTCTAATCGGCACCCTTAGGTAGGCACTCGCTGTAATGTAGGGGTTGAAACCGTAGGAAATATGCTTATCTGCCGCCTGAATTTAAAAATTAGGACGAAAAAAGACCATAAAAAACACTATATTTTGAGTTTTTGAAGATTCTTATCAACATATGGTGTTTGAGCGCGATAATTTTGCAACGCTTTGCACAATTCATGCATTGTAAAGATATCGCCATCACTACGGTGTTGTGAAGGCTCATAGAGGTCTGTAAGGAGCGCGACAATGAAGAGACGCGTATACACATTAGCGGGATGGGGCTTAGGCCTCTTTGCTGCCGGCGCTCTTAGCGTCGCTTTTCCGGCCATCGCCGAAAAAGCAGCGGATCACCGCGCCGACGCCCAATGGGCGAAAATGGCCGCAGATTACAACGAGGCAAGGTCTCAAAATGATATCGACGCGGATTCTTATGCGTTTGCAGAATGGATGTCCGAACCCTCATTCATTTTGAATGACAAGGCGGCGACGCAAACATTTTTGAGAGTGAAGCCTCAAATTACGACTATTGCCAAACAAGACATGTCCGAGCATCAATGCCTGTCAGAAGCGGTCTATTACGAAGCCCGCTCTGAAACACGCTCTGGTCAAATGGGCGTTGCCGAAGTTATTCTCAATCGTGTTCGCTCTAAACACTATCCAAATTCCATCTGTGAGGTCGTTTATCAAGGATCAGAACGGCGCACGGGTTGCCAGTTTAGCTTTACTTGCGACGGATCTATGAATGTCATGCCAAGCGGTAAAGCTTGGGAACGTTCGAAAGAAATGGCATCTCTCAGCTTAAATGGATTTGCGCCGAAATTGACTGATAATGCGACACATTACCATACGACGAGTGTCGACCCCGTTTGGGCCGCGACGTTGAAATATGATGGACAAATTGGGTCTCACAAATTTTATCGTTTTAAATGGCGCGAACGTCCGGTGAAACATAGCGTGTCTATGAGTGTTGCTCCGCCTATTTAGCGATCGCACACAATACATTTTGTGAATTTAAGATAGCGTCTCTTTTTGAGGCGCTTTTTTATTGGGAAAACTGGCAGCGATATCAATGATGGATTGTTCGCTTTATTTATCATCCATTTATTTATCATCCATGCCAATGTCGAAATTCGGCGCAGAGTGCGTGAGGGCCCCAATGGAAATGACATCAACACCTGTCTTAGCCAGACCTTTCACAGTTGACAGATTAACCCCGCCCGAAGCCTCTAAAATGGGCCGCCTATGGTCAGAACCATTGACGATGGAGACAGCTTTTTTCAGCTTAGCCGCATCCATATTATCTAGCAAAACCACATCGGGTTCATAGCCTAAAACGATTTTCAGCTGTTCTAATGTATCCACTTCGACACTCACGCGGGCCATGTGATCGGCTTCGGCTTTAATTGCTTTTAGGGCTGCATCAACGCCCCCCGCCAAAGCGATATGATTGTCTTTAATCATTATGGCGGCAGCGAGGCTCTCGCGATGTGTATAACCGCCGCCTGCCAAGACAGCTTGTTTTTCCAAAGCGCGAAGACCCGGCGTCGTTTTACGGGTTGCCGCAATGCGGGTCTGCAACCCCTTCACTCGTTCAACATATTGACGCGTGAGCGAGGCAACTCCCGATAACCGCCCAAGGAAATTCAGAGCAACGCGTTCTGCTGATAAAAGACTGCGAACAGGACCATCAATTTTGGCAATAATAGTCCCCGGTTCGACATTATCACCATCATGGGTGAGGGGGGCGAATGTCACATTCGGGTCGACGAATGCATAGGTCAGTGCAGCGGCCTGCAGCCCCGCAATGACTCCGCTTTCCCGCGCCCGCATGACCAAAGAGCCTTGTGACGTTTTAGGCACTAGCAGATTAGCGGTGAGATCGCCGGACTCACCAAAATCTTCGGCCAAAGCCATGCGTACAATGGGCTCGATTACAATTTGGGGAAGGTCAGCTAATGTTCTCATGGCATAGGCTTAGCTGTCCGCATTTATTTTTTCGAGGAAAAACTGAATGAGAGCCGCCTTTTATGTGAGTCCTGTCGTAAACAGATCATGCCAAAAATATTGATACCTGTTTTCGCCGACCAACTGTCCCATAATTTATCGTCTCTCGCTCTCAGCGACCCCGAAGATAGTGTCGTCCTCATGATGGAAGTGAAAGGGGAAGCCAATAATGTTCCTCATCACAAAACCAAATTAGTGTTTCTTTTTTCTGCCATGCGTCACTTTGCGCAGGAATTGGAAGAGCAAGGTTGGAGTGTTCGCTACGTCAAACTGACGGATAAAGAGAATACGGGCAGTTTTAAGGGAGAAATCAAGCGAGCGCTGAAACGCGATAAAAGCATTGAAACAATTCGGGTGTGTGAGCCATCGGAGTATTGCGTTTTGGAAGATGTGAAGTCTTGGGAAAAAGATTTGAACATTACTGTTTCCATCACGCATGATGACCGTTTTATTGCAACGAAAGAGGAGTTTGCAGAATGGGCAGAGGGCCGCAAACAATTCCGAATGGAATATTTCTATCGTGAAATGCGCCGTAAAACGGAACTGCTTATGGATGGGGACGACCCTGAAGGTGGCAAGTGGAATTATGATAAAGATAATCGGAAGCCCCCGAAAAAAGGTTTAGATTTTCCAGGCCCGCTTAAAGCCAAACCGGATGCTATTACTCAAGACGTTATCGATATGGTGGAATCAGAGTTTGAAAGCCGACTCGGAAAGACGGATCATTTCTTCTATGCGGTGGACAGGGAAGGCGCTTTGAGCGCCTTGGATTATTTTCTCAAAGAAAGCTTGGAAAAATTCGGAGATTATCAGGACGCAATGGTCTCCGATGAAGCCTTCCTGTTTCATTCTCTCTTATCGCCCTATTTGAATGCAGGATTGCTCTCACCCTTGGAGATCTGTGAAGCCATTGAGGAGGCTTATAAGAGCGGGAAAGCCCCACTCAATGCGGCTGAGGGATATATCCGTCAAATCATTGGGTGGCGTGAATATGTACGCGGCATTTATTGGTTGAAAATGCCCGATTACCGCACTGAAAACTATCTTGAAGCTGAATTGGATTTGCCCGACTTTTACTGGACGGGTGAGACAGACATGCATTGCCTCTCACAAGCTATCACGCAAACGCTAGATTACGCTTATGCTCATCACATTCAACGATTAATGGTGACGGGCAATTTCGCGCTTTTAGTCGGGGTTGATCCTTTTGCGGTGCATGAATGGTATTTATCAGTTTATTTGGACGCGTTTGAATGGGTGGAATTACCCAATACTTTAGGCATGAGCCAATTCGGGGATGGCGGGCTTTTGGGGTCAAAACCCTATGCCAGTAGTGGCTCGTACATCAATCGCATGAGTGATTATTGTAAGGATTGCGAGTATAACGTGAAGGACCGTATCGGAGAGAAAGCCTGTCCTTTCAACGCGCTTTACTGGCACTTCATGCACCGAAATGAAGAGAAATTGCGTAGCAATAACCGTCTCGCCATGCCTTATCGTAATTGGGATAAGATGGACGAAGATGTGAAAGAGGCGCTGATTAAACAGGGCGAGAACTTCATCGCGTCTTTAAAGCCGTCCCGAGCCAAATCTTATCTGTGACAGAATGACCAATAAAAAACCACGAAAAAGCACTACACGCCGAAATTGAACATTGCTTTTTCGTAAAGTTTCGCAATAAAGTATACTATAACAAAACGGGAGAAGTCCCGATGCCAATACTCATCCAAGCCAACCATAAAGGGTCACCATGTTTTTGAAAAATAGTCACAAACGCAACCTCTTCCTTTCAACCTCAACAATGATTGCCATGGCTGCAGGCCTTATGATGGCCCCTATGGCAAATGCGATCGTACCAAATGATAATAATGAGGGTGAAGCTGCGGTTGATAATGAAGGCGGCGTTAATGGCATCGGCATGATGTTTACGTCACAAGGCGGCGTTTGTACCGGTACATTGATCAACCCTCGGACTGTTCTATTTGCTGCGCATTGCGTGAATAGCCGCCCTGAAACGGATTACGGCACAACTGTCGATATGTCCTTTTCTTTCAATGTCGATAATTTTCCGGCCTTGTTGGAATGGTTTAATGGCGGTCGATTAACAAATGTCGCGAACAATATTTTTTCGGTTAATCAGGTTCAATACCATCCTGATTCTCTACTAAATCCGCAAGCTCGCGGCTTCCTTGAGGCTGATATTGCGTTGGCAACCCTTGATACACCGGCAGCAGATATCCCCACTTGGGCATTGTTGTTTTCAGCGTTACCGGCTCCGGACCAACTCGATCCGCTTACAGGAACTGGCTATCATGTAAATATTGCGGGCTACGGCCGAACCGGTAACGGGACGATAGGGGATTTCCAAGCAATCGACTTCCGACGTCGTGCGGCAGAGAATATGTTGGGCGCCCTGACATCAATCGATGAGTTCGACACTCTCTTTTTCGGTACGCCATCGGACTTGCCACAAAACCTTTATTGGACAGATTTTGATGATCCTAATCAGGCTGATTTCTTTGACTTCAACCTTTTCTTGGACGAGCCTCTAGAAAATGAAGGCACTACGGCAGGCGGTGACTCCGGTGGCCCCCTTATTCTCGATGCTGCGAATAATGATCTAACGGATATAGACCTTCAAATCGGTGTTCTTTCCGGCGGTGGTGGCCTCTTCGGTAATTTTAGCGCCTATGGCGAATATTCGCTTTATCAACCACTCTACCTCTTTGCTGATTACATTGCTGCGGCAAACCCTTATCGTTATGTGAGCACGGTTGCAGGAGACGGGAATTGGGAAGATGCCAGTCATTGGCAAACCGATGTGGATCCGAACTATTTTGTAATTGATGACAATGGGGCTATCGTGAATGGCTTCCCGGATGAACAACCTGACGGCATAGCGGGTTCAGATGGTGATTATGGCGCAAGCTGTTTTGATCAACACCCTCGTGATGAGCCACGCACGACAAATTGTATTGATTACAGTACAGGTGATTTTATTCCGGCGCCGGCTGAAGATGGCAATGAGGCAGGCCCGGTCAATGCTGCGGCTTTTGTTGATCCCTCTGTTTTCGGGGCGGCTCAACGAGGCTCTGGCGACAATTCTGCCTCTCTAGAGGGCGGCAATGCAATCATTGATCTCGGCAATGGCAATTTCCAACAGGGTGTAACGGCTCAATCCGGTGGTGCCGTTATCGGTGCGGGGCCACTTCCGGCACCAACCATTGAAAATGGTTTGGCTGGAGCGACAGGTTTTGTGCCGAATAATATTGACCCTGATGCAGCGGCCAACACACGTGGGCGCTATTTTGATGTGACCTTGTCTGCCGATGGCACAACGACACTCTCAAGTGATGTTGAGATTGACCGTTTGACGCTTAACGGCGCGGGAGCGCGTTTGGATGTGGCGTCAGGTGGCTCATTAACAAGCCTGATTGACATCGAACAGATGAGCGGTTGGGTCGACGTTGACGGCCGTATTACCTCCGTTGGCGATTATCTTCTCATGTCCGGCATGTTGAGCGGGACAGGCACGATTGAAACGCCGTTTTTAACAAGTGTTTTGGGCGTTATCTCACCCGGTGCCGAAATGGGAGAGATTGGCACGCTGACGATTGACGGCAGTGCTGTCTTCTCATCAGGAACGACGCTCTTGATTGATTTGGCCGAAAGCCAAAATTCAGACCGGATCGTCATTACAGGCGATTCAAGCTTGGGCGGGCAAGTCTTCTTTAACCCGACAGCGGAGACGCGGAACGGCAATGCTTATGAGTTCTTGGTCACACAGGGCACTCAAAGCGGTGAATTTACAACGCAGGGCATTAGTCCACTTCTGGATGTGGTCTTATCACACGAGAATAATACTGTTGTTGCGCGTATTGTTGCCGGGTCTTTTGATCGTGTTATTGATGAGAATAGCAAGGTTCAAAACAGCTATGCGCAGCTTCTGGACGATTCGCGTGAAATCGGAGCCTTCAATGAAGTCTTGGCGACGCTTGATTTGTCGACAGCCGAATCTATTCGTGCCGTGCTAGACAGTTGGGCCCCTGTTTCCGAGACAACGACGCGTAGCCTTGCCAAAACATCAACGGATCATGTTGCCCGTCTCCACAGAGATCGTTTAGATGGCATGATGTCTGATAGTTGGGGTGGTAAGATGACCGTAATGGGCAGTCCTGTCCAAATGGCGTCCAACGCACAATACGCGACCGTCATGTCTGACGTTGCCACGCTTCAGGCCGCAGAAGGTCAGATCATGCAGACCAACGTCAATGTTCCAAATAATTACGAAATCTTCGTCGCCGGTGCCTTTATTGATGGTGATGGTAGCCCGATGCCAAACAATCAAAACTTCGGTGAAGAAGATTTTGACGGGTTTTCAATCTCCGGCGGTATTGAACATCGCTTCTCTGATATGGTCAGCTTCGGTACGTCTTTGACATATACCACTTTGGATGCCGATGCGTCTCTAAATCAGTCTGTTGAAACAGATCACTTAGCCGCTTCTTTCTATGGCCAGGTACGCTCTAAGAAGAATGTGGTCATGGATGGACAAGTTCGTATTGGCTCTTTGAAAACAGAAACTTTACGGAATGTGGCTTTCCCTAACCCAATTTCTCTGCGTTCAGAGAGTACGGATATGACCTATGGTTTCGACCTGCGTGTCTCTCGTCCAACAGAGTTGGGTCAGGCTGTGTTTGTCCCACGCGCTAGCCTGCAAACGAATGTCATTCAATATGATGATGTAGAAGAGTTTGGTGGCTTCCCGGGTCTACAAATTGACCGTGACCAACATATGAGCACGCAAGGCCGTATTGGTTTCGCCGTTAAGTCAGCGGATAATGCCAATGTCTCGCTCAGCACATATGCTGACCTTGTGACAGAGTTGGGCGAAGTTGATGATGACTTCGATGCTCGCTTTGTTGGTGCGGGAACACCAACAGCGAATTTTGCGCTATTTGGAACGGATAAGACTTGGGGCGAGCTAGGTATCGGCCTTGGTTTCAACATAGACCGCGCTAAGATTAGCTTATCCGCTGATACAACAGTCGGACGAAGCGATCTGGAAGCTCGTACTTACCGCGCCGGAATTTCTTATAAATTCTAGGTTCAGCCAGAATATGTTAGAAAAAGCCGCTTCACTGGGAGCGGCTTTTTTGTTTTTAGTGGTATAGGCCTGTTTGTCGGAGGACTGATAATATGAAGAAAAAACCGAAAACAAGGATTGTCTTTGCGTTGGCGACAATGGCGAGTGCGAGTTTTATGGTGGCGTGTGCCTCTCAAACTGTTCAGGGCACAATCGAAGCCAAACCACTCTCTGATAAAGCACAGGCGAAAATGGTGTCGCCTGAAGAGAAGGAACGCCCCGTACAAGCAGCACCAATAGAGACTAAAGAAACGAGGGTAGAGGTAAGCGATATGCCGAGCAGTAAAAACGCGTTTCGAAACTACTGGATACTAAACACTACGCCGATCTTTGACATTAATGACAAGAAAGTTGGTGAGCTTGACAAAGGTAAAATTGTTCGCGTCTTTCACATGGGGGACGAGCGTGCTTTTATTTCTGAGGACAGAACGCAATGGGTGCGCCGCCTGTCTCTGACAACGCGTCATCCCGATATGAAACGTGCCTCTGAAACGGCGACGACCGGGCAGGAACGTATCGACAAGGACGCTTTGATTGAACAACTTAAGAGTGGGGAGCGTCAGCAAAATCCTGATAAAAACTAAAATACAATATTAGGTATTTGTGCTGAGACTAGCTTAGGAATAGGTTGATTCAAGGCGACTTGATGTTTGGGATTTGATAAGCTCTCAACATGTTACCCAGCTTTCTCATCCTCGATGATTTTCTATCCAACCCTTATGATGTCAGGCGTCAGGCCCTAGGGCTAGATTATGATCCGTCTTTAAAGAAGGGAAACTATCCGGGGCTTCTGTCCTCAAAAGCCTTACCCGTAGAGGCATTGAACAAAACCGTGTCCAAAGTCGCAGGTCTGCCGTTAAAGGCGGCACCCAATACGTCGCACGGATATTGCCGCCTGACTTTGGCCGGCGATAAAGGTGTAACGGGTGTCCATGTTGATCCGTGTTTTTACTCCGGCATTTTATATTTATCCGAGCCGAAACATTGCAAAGGCGGCACAGATTTCTTCAGGCATCGCCGGACGGGTTTGGAGCGAGTACCGACCACTCAAACGGAACTTTTGCAAAGCGGTTATACCGACCCCAACACGCTTATCGAAGATGTGATTAATAAGGACTGCAATAAAGCGTCAAAATGGGAACGTGTCATGCGTGCACCCATGCGATTTAATCGCCTTATTTTATTTAATCCGATGATGTTCCACAATGCAGCCCCGGCTTTTGGCCGCGATGCCGCATCCGGTCGCCTCGTCTGCCTACTTTTCTTCACTCCTGACAGGGCGTGATACTACGGAGCCACGGCCTAGCCAGGGATTGCACCGTTTACATTCCCCGCAATATAAATCAGAGTTATTGTCAGAGGCTGTGAAAAAGAGGCGCCTCATGGGGATAAGCTTTGTGGGATAAGTATCTGGGGGAAGATATGTCGGCGACTATGATCGTTCTCATCACTTTGGTGATCTATAAAATTTTACTATTGGGCATAGGCTTCTGGGCGTCACGCCATGTGCGTTCAGAGAATGATTTTTTCTTAGCCGGAAAAGCGGCGGGACGTGGATTAGGAGCCTGGACGGCGGGCTTGTCCTACGCCGCTTCCACTTCCTCCGCTTGGGTTCTGTTAGGGTTTACCGGTGCAGTTTACAGCCAAGGCGTTGTCGCATTATGGCTCATACCCGGAATTTTTGGTGGCTATCTGATGACGTGGCTCGTCATGGGACCGCAACTTAATGCTGAAACGGCCTCGCGCGGACATTTGACGATCGTGGATTTTATCAGCGCTGATATTGAAGATCATTGGCGACGGATTATCGGTCCGATTTGTGCGCTCATGATACTTTTTTGTTTCGTGTTTTATATCTCTTCCCAATTCCAAGCCGCCGGAAATGCGCTGACCGAGGTATTCGGGATTAATACGGTAGAGGCGATTTTAATCGGGGCCGTTATTATTGTCGTTTACTGCCTCTTGGGTGGGTTTCTTGCCGCCAGTGTGACTGATGCTTTACAGGCGGTTGTGATGATGGCGGCCTGTATTCTTGTCCCGCTTGCCGCCGTCAACCATATGGGCGGAGTAGGAGCCGTCATGACCACATTGCATGACACAGAACCGAAGAGCTATTTCAGCCTGTCCGGAGGCGCGGCGGGCATGGCAGGTCTGGGCTTGATTATGGGGCTCTTCGGGACAGGTCTGGGCGCATTAGGACAACCTCAGCTCTTGAACCGTATCATGTCAGTGCGCTCGCAGGCGGAACGTGTGCAAGGTGCCGTGATTACCATTGTTTGGGGCGTTGTGATTTATTCAGGTTTGATTTGTCTCGCTTTCGCAGGACGGGCCAGTGGCATT
Source organism: uncultured Algimonas sp. (assembly GCA_964511495.1). Taxonomy (GTDB): domain Bacteria; phylum Pseudomonadota; class Alphaproteobacteria; order Caulobacterales; family Maricaulaceae; genus Litorimonas. The sequence continues at coordinate 37,427 of CAZEFT010000023.1, forward strand.
GAAACCGGAACAGAAGGTTTGTTTTTTGCGGCAGCGAAGGCATTTTTACCGGCCGTATTGGCCGGTATTGTCACGGCGGCCGTCTTATCGGCGGTGATGTCCACGGTGGATAGCCTGCTCCTCGCGGCGGCCTCCGCCGTCTCACACGATATGGGCGCGAAATATCCTACGCCAGAACGCGCTTTGCTTTTCGGACGTTTGGCGATGGTTGGTATTGCTGTCGTGGCGGTGTTGATGACCTTGTTTTTACCCAAGGACATTTTCAGTCGAGTATTGTTCAGTTGGGTCGCTCTGGGCGCTGCTTTTGGCCCTGTGGTTTTGGTGCGTTGTTTGGGATGGCGGGTCAGCGGCGGCTATGTTCTCCTCGCCATTTTAACTGGATTTTTCATGGCCGTCGGTTTTGCGAATATTGCTGGGCCTTTTGCAGACGTGATGGAGAAATGGGTGTCTTGGATTGCGGCTTTGATTTTATTGATCCTCGGTCGGGTGAAATAGGTTTAGACTGAGGGATGAAAAAGACTTGGCACACCCTCATTATCGGCTCTGGCTTTGGCGGCCTCTGTATGGCGGCAAAATTGAAAGAGGGTGGGACGGCTGATTTTCTCATCTTGGAAAAAGCCCAAGCGATTGGCGGGACATGGCGAGAAAACACTTACCCCGGAGCAGAATGCGATGTCCCTAGTGCGCTTTATTCCTACTCATTTGCGCGCAATCCGACATGGGATTTCAAATGGGCAAAACAGCCGCAGATCTTGCGCTATATCCATGATTTTGCGCATGATCGCGGATTAAAGTCTCATCTTAAATTTAACTCGAAACTCGTTTCGGCTCACTATAATAACGGTTTGTGGACGGTGAGCTTAGAAAGTGGAGAAACCCTTCACTGTCGGTTTTTAGTCAGCGCTATCGGTCAGCTCCATCATCCAAATATTCCCTCTTTCAAAGGTGTGCAGATATATAAAGGCGAGAGCTTTCATTCCGCCCAATGGCAGCATGATGTGCCTTTATCCGGCAAAAATGTCGCGGTCATCGGTAATGCGGCGAGCGCTGTGCAGCTTATCCCCGAAGTCGCGGAACAGGCAGAGACGCTGACAATTTATCACCGCACACCCAACTGGATTATTCCTAAAGGCGATCGGCCTTATTCGAAATTTGAAAAAGCCTTAGGAAAAAAATGGCCGTGGCTAACGAATTTTTACCGTTTTCACATCTGGTGTCTGGGGGAATATGGCTTGTGGCCGATGATAAAAGGTAACCCTCTCGCAGCGGCTTGGGGCCGCAGACTTTTCAAACGACATTTGCGAGAACATATCAAAGATAAATCATTGCAGGATGTTTTAACACCGGATTACCCGATTGGTGCAAAACGGGTTTTACTGTCGGATAAATATTTCCCCGCTCTGGCCTGTGATAATGTGACACTCATTGATGGCGATGTTAAAGCCTTTGATGAAAAGGGTCTCATCGATAAAGACGGTCATCACCGAGAACATGATTTTGTTATCTTTGCGACAGGGTTTCACACAAACCCGTTCTTAAAAGACATAGACATTATTGGTGAAGGTGGACAGGCTTTGCGGGATAAATGGAAAGACGGCGCTTTTGCCTATCACGGGACAATGGTATCAGGCTTCCCAAACCTTTTCATTCTATACGGGCCCAATACAAATACGGGCCATACCTCCATCATTTTTAAGCTTGAACAACAGGTCGGATATGCGCTCAAACTCATGGGCAAAGCAGGCGATGGGGCTATCACGGTAAAGCCTGATGCAGAGGCAAGCTTTAATACTGAAATCCAAACACGGTTAGCCACTCTAGCTTGGGCGAAGATAGAAGCCAGTTGGTATAAGGATGGTGAGCATGTGACCAATAATTGGCCAGGCTCATCATTGGAGTTTAAGCGCCGATTGAAAAGCCCAATTTGGGATGATTTTGAGGTAAGGCTATGACGACACTCAAATATAAGCTGTTCGAAACGGGCTTGCGGTTACTGCGATACCGCCATCGTCTAACGAAAGATATTCAGAAGGAAAAAGTCGGTAGTGCTTGGCCTAAGGGTCAATATGCAGAGCGTTTCCAGAGCAGTGACTTCCAAGGCCGAAAGGTCTGGACGGTCCACCCTCAATCCGGTGAAAGCCCAAACTGCTATGTTCATTTTCATGGCGGTGCATATGTTTATAGACTTTTGGATATTCATTTTCCGACTTTGTGTGAATTGGCGGATCAAAGCGGGGTGAGCGTTATTGTCCCCGACTATCCGATTTATCCGGTCATAGCCCAAGAGACGCATCAATGGAGTACTGCCTTCTGTGAGTCAGTCATTCAGGCGAGAGGTCTTGGTAATGTTTCGATCGGGGGCTGTTCTGCTGGAGGCAATTTGGCACTATCTATTTTACAGTTGCGGAGAGAGGCAGGGCAAGGCAATCCGCGTGAGACAATCCTCTGGTCACCTTGGGTTGATTTGAGCGACGAAGCGCTTGTTAAAGCGAGGCCCGATCACGACCCTATATTGTCAATTAAAGGGATAACCTTATCGGCGAAGCGGTTCGCGCAGGAACGCGACGGCAAAGACCCATTAATAAGTCCGACTTATGCTGACTTGAACGGGCTGTCCAACCTCCATATTTTCACGGGTGAGAAAGACCTTCTTCATGCCGATATTGCCGCCTTTGCCGAGAAAGCTAAAGCGGCGAATTGTTTGAAGACCTATCAAAGTGAGCCGGAGTTCGGACATTATTGGATGTTCTACCCGACAAAGGACCGTCACCGGACAATTGCGGAAACCGCTGCTTTAATCCGAGGTTTTAAGGCCTCTGTGTGAAAACCTACTGCTCGATAATTTGGATAAGATTCCCGCATGTGTCGTTGAATACAGCGAGTTTAAAGTCGCCCATATCTTTGGGGGGAGAGGTAAACTCGACGCCTTTGGAGCTCAGGCGTTCATATTCCTTATCCATATCGGCAACGGAGAAAGCGGTATAAGGAATGCCGTCTTTCATCAAAGAGGCTTGTAGGGATTTAGCTGCCGGATAAACATTAGGCTCCAGGGCTAATTCAATGCTGTTGTCTTCTTCAGGAGAGATGAGTGTCAGCCAATTATGCTCCCCCATAGGGATATCATGTTTCACCTTAAAACCGAGAATGTTTGTATAAAACTCCTTCGCCTTTTTTTGGTCATCGACGATGACACTTTTAATATACATACGCATGAAATTTCCCTTCCAATGTTTTGCCTGATTTTACACAAAGATAACAAAAAAAGTCCAGTCGGTTCAAACGGCTAGGGGATTATCCATTTTGACATAAAAAAAGCGCCCCCAACTTGGAGCGCTTTTTCAGTTTTACTTTCGGGTACTTTATGCGGCTTTTTGGCCGTTTTGAGCGCTCAAAATCTTGGCGATTGTATCGGCTTTCAGATCATCAACACTGGCGCTGATGCCCATAGCATTGGCGATTTTGACCACATCGGCTTCGAGCATACGGTTGAGAGCAGACTTGGAATAGATTTTGACTGCGGCTTTCCCGCCATAGATTGTTTCGCCGTTTTCAGCCTTATCGCGGAACATTTGCGGCACGTTAAACCGTTCGCCATGACGTTGAGCCAGCATATCAGCGGTCGCCACAAAGGCGTCCAAGCCAATCGTGTCTACATAAGAGAGCGGGCCACCGGTCCAGGGAGGGAAACCCCATCCGAAAATGGCGCCGAGGTCGGCACTTTGCGGATCCGGAACCACGCCTTCGGCGTAGCAATGTGCCGTTGGAATAAGCTGAGCATACATGAGGCGCTGTTTGACTTCTTCGGCGGAAGGCTGCTCTTCGAGTAAAGGATAATGATCGGTCATGCCTTTCCACAGGCCTAAACGGTTACCTTTTTCATCATAATCATAGAAGCCCGCGCCGAAACGACGGCCTTTACGATCCCATTTGACAACCATGTTCTCATAGAAGTCTTCGGAGCCTGTCGGCACGTAATCATCGCCCATTTCTTCTTTGGTCGATGTCATAATATCGTAGCCTAGCTTGAGCGTCGTATCATCGGATACGGCGAGCGGACCAATCGGTAAGCCGAGTAGGGATGCGCAATTCTCAATTAAGGCCATGCTAATGCCTTCAGTGACCATCAGGCTGGCTTCATTGGCATAAGGCGGGAAGACGCGGTTGGTGAAGAACCCACGCACATCTTTTACGACAATCGGAGTCTTCTTGATTTTGCGGTTGTAATCAAAGGCCGCTGCCAAAGCCCGGTCGCCCGTGCCTTCATGCGGAATGATTTCCAATAAAGGCATACGCTCGACCGGAGAGAAGAAATGCATACCGATAAATTGCTCCGGGCGGGATGAATTTTTCGCCAATCCGCCGATCGGCAAAGTGGAGGTATTGGAGGCGAAGACAACATCTTTGCCGATAACCGCTTCGGTCTTTTTAATAACATCCGCTTTGACATCAGGACGTTCAAACACAGCCTCAATAATTAAATCAACATCTTTCAGATCGTCATAATTATCGGTCGGTGTGATACGTGCTAAAAAGGCTTCGGCTTTTTCTTTGGTCATTCGACCGCGAGACACGCGTTTGTCCAAAATCTTTTTGGTATAATCAACAGCCTTTTGCGCTTCCTCCATAGAGCGGTCGAGAGAGACCACTTCCATGCCTGCCTTGGCGGTGACGTGGGCAATACCTGACCCCATAAGGCCTGCGCCCAGAACGCCGACTTTTTTGATTGTAATCGGGTCAATGTCTGTCGGGCGCGCTGCACCTTTTTCCGCCGCCTGTTTGTTTACAAACAAAGTGCGGATCATATTTTTCGCAACAGGGTCAGCCAGAAGCGTACAGAAATATTTCACTTCAATGGCAAGGCCAGTATCAATGGGAACATTCGTCCCTTCATAGAGGCAGGACATAATCGCCTGAATTGCGGGATAGTTATTTTTGCTTTCCTTCACGGCCATTGCATTCGCAGCCATAAAGAATTGAACCGCTTTCGGGTTCATCGCGCCGGCGCCGCCGGGAACTTTAAATCCACGAACATCCCAAGGTGCTAAGACACCTTTTTCAGCATTGACTTTGACCCAGGCTTTGGCCGCCTCAATCGTTGTGCCGGGCTCGACCACTTCACTGATCAGGCCTTGCGCCAGAGCTTTCTTCGGATCCAAGGACTTGCCTTGCGTACACATCATAGCTGCATTTTGTAGGCCAATCAGGCGTGGCACACGTTGGGTGCCACCTGCGCCGGGCAGAAGGCCAACAAGAACTTCGGGCAGGCCGAGTTTGATTTTTGGATTATCCGCCACGACACGGTGATGACAGGCGAGTGCGACCTCAAGACCGCCGCCCAATGCCAGACCTTCAATCGCACAGGCGACGGGTTTGGCTTTTTTGCCTTCGCGTTGAATCTGACGCGCTGTGTGGCCACCTGTTTCCATACGTCGGAACATACGCGTGAGCACCATGCCTTGGTCGAAGGCCTCTTTGTTGAGCTCTCCATCGCGACCTTCGAGCATGCGCAAATCAGCGCCGGCCAAAAAGGCATTGTCGCGGGCAGAGGCGATAACAGCGCCTTTGACTTCATCGTCATTGATTAAACGATCTACGAAATGGGGGAATTCTGAAATCAGGGTTTCGTCCCAGACATTCATACCTTGGTTTGGTACATCGATTTTCATCAACAAGATGCCATCCGCATCGAGGTCGAGGGTAAATGATTTATAGTCACTCATGATCTTTATCCTTTCTGCTTGGCTTAAACGCGTTCGATGATTGTGGCTGTGCCCATGCCGCCACCAATACAAAGTGTGACGAGGGATGTTTCTTTGTCGGACCGTTCTAACTCATCGACCATTGTGCCGAGGATCATCGCACCTGTGGCACCGAGAGGGTGGCCCATAGCAATCGCGCCGCCATTCACATTGATGTCTTTGTGATCAATGTCGAGTGCCTGCATGAAACGCAGAACCACAGCGGCGAAAGCTTCATTCAACTCATAAATATCGATGTCAGAGACTTCCATTCCGGCACGCTTCAATGCTTTCTTGGCCGCGAATTCTGGACCGGTCAGCATGATAGTCGGTTCTGACCCGATAGACGCCATGCATTTGATACGCGCCCGTGGTTTCAGACCCAAACGCTCACCGACTTCCTTATTGCCAATCAAAAGACCTGCGGCACCGTCAACAATACCGGAAGAGTTACCTGCATGATGGACGTGGTTGATGCCTTCTAAATCTGGATATTTCTGTAAGGCGACACCGTTAAAGCCAAAATTCTCGCCCATCATTTTAAAGGACGGGTTTAGCGCACCGAGACTTTGCATATTTGTATCAGGGCGGATGGTCTCATCATGGTCAAGAACGGTGACACCCATCACGTCTTTCACAGGGATAATGGATTTTTCGAAACGGTTTTCATCCCACGCTTTTTTCGCGCGCTTATGGCTTTCAACTGAATAGGCATCCACATCATCACGGGACAGACCATATTTTGTTGCGATGAGGTCTGCGGAGACACCTTGAGGGACGAAATAATTGTGAAAGGCAGAAGCCGGATCTGTCGGCCATGCCCCACCATCTGAACCCATAGGCACGCGGGACATGCTCTCCACGCCGCCGCCGATAGCCAGATCACATTCACCCGACATGACTTTTGCCGCAGCAATATTAGAGGCTTCCAGACCGGAGGCGCAGAAGCGGTTGACTTGAATGCCGGATGTCGTTTCGGCGTAGCCTGCATTCATGACGGCTGTGCGCGTAATCACAGCACCTTGTTCACCAACAGGGGAGACACAGCCTAAAGCCACATCTTCAATCTCCTTGCTGTCAATATTATTGCGGTCGCGCAGGGCTTCCAGAACTTGGACAGACAGGTTCAACGGTGTGATTTCGTGAAGGCTGCCGTCTTTTTTGCCCTTGCCGCGCGGCGTCCGCACGGCGTCATAGATATATGCTTCAGTCATGAAAGTTACCTTTCCCTATTCATTCTTGTTTGAATTTGCGTTCTTAGACCGTATTTTTGTTTGGAGATAAAGGGTTCAGCCTTGTTTTTTACACCTTCACAAATGGTTGAAGCCTCTTCATTTTTGGGTGCATCGACATTTCCGCCATGCCCCGTATAGTTAGATACGCCCTGTTCCGTAATTTGGGTCTGTGATTTATAAGAATGATTGGAAAGATTATGCGCGAAGCTGTCCTTATTTCTACGGCCCGAACCCCTATTGGTCGGGCTTATCGTGGAGCCTTTAACAATACGCCCTCTCCGACACTGGCGGGCCATTGTATTGATGCGGCCGTAAAACGGGCTGGAATTGACGGTGCAGAGGTGGAAGATGTGGTGATGGGCTGTGCCTTGCAGCAGGGCGTGCAGGTCACGATTGGACGAAACGCTGTTCTTGCCTCAAATTTGCCCGTGACAGTTGCCGCGCAAAGCGTGGACCGCCAATGTTCCTCCGGCATGATGGCCATCGGAATCGCAGCCAAGCAAATCATTGCAGACAATCAAACCATTGCGATTGGCGGCGGTGTGGAAAGTATTTCCATGGTGCAGACGCCGGAGATGCGCGTTGCGCCGGATATGAATGTGATTAAGAAACATCCTCACGCTTATATTCAAATGATCGATACGGCCGAGATCGTGGCAGAGCGCTATGGCATTTCCCGCGATGACATGGATGAATATGCGCTTATCTCTCAGCAACGCACGCATGCTGCACAGCAGGCCGGTGCGTTTGATGACGAAATCGTACCTTTGGCCTCGACCATGAAAGTGATGAATAAAGAGACCAAGGAAATCTCTGAGCATGAGGTGACCTTAGAAAAAGACGAAGGCAATCGCCCGTCCACAACGTTCGAAGGGTTGCAAGGCTTGAAACCCGTTCGCGGGCCGGAGAAAACCATCACAGCCGGTAACGCATCGCAACTGTCTGATGGTGCGTCCGTATCCGTGTTGATGGAAGCCAAAGAAGCCGAGAAGCGTGGCTTGCAACCGCTCGGCGCGTATCGCGGCATGGCTGTGGCTGGATTAGAACCGGATGAAATGGGCATTGGCCCGATTTATGCCATCCCGAAATTGCTCAAGCAAACTGGCCTGAAAATGGAAGATATTGATCTGTGGGAATTAAATGAAGCCTTCGCTGTGCAAGTGCTGTATTGCCGGCGTGAGCTGGGTATTCCGATGGAGAAGATGAACGTTAATGGCGGAGCGATTTCTGTCGGTCATCCTTATGGCATGAGCGGAGCGCGTATGGTCGGCCACGCTCTCATCGAAGGCAAACGCCGCGGTGCGAAATATGTCGTCAGCACAATGTGCGTCGGAGGCGGTATGGGCGCAGCAGGGCTTTTTGAAGTTCTTTAAAATAAACAGGGGAAGTTCTGACAATGAGTGCAGTAGAATTTAAAGACCGCGTTGCGATTGTGACGGGGGCAGGGGGTGGCTTGGGCCGAACCCATGCTTTGGCCTTGGCCGCGCGCGGCGTGAAAGTGGTCGTTAATGACCTTGGCGGGGCCGTGGATGGTTCGGGCAGTTCCGAAACCATGGCGCAACAAGTCGTCAATGAGATCAAAGCCGCAGGCGGTGACGCCATCGCCAATGGTGCCAATGTGACCAAAGAAGACGAAGTCGCGGCCATGGTGCAACAGGCGATTGATACGTTTGGCAAGGTCGACATCCTCGTCAATAATGCCGGTATTTTGCGCGATAAGTCTTTCGCCAAAATGACAATGGATGATTTCCGCCTCGTGCTGGATGTGCATTTAATGGGCTCTGCCATTTGCACCAAAGCCGTCTGGCAGCATATGCGCGATAATGGGTATGGCCGTATCGTGATGACGACATCCTCTTCGGGCATGTATGGCAATTTCGGCCAGACAAATTACGGCGCAGCGAAAGCGGGCTTGTCCGGCTTAATGCGCACATTATGTCTGGAAGGCGCGAAATATAATATCCGCGTCAACTCGCTCTCGCCCACTGCGGCCACGCGTATGACCGAAAACCTTATGCCGCCCGAAATCCTCGCCCTGCTGGATGTAGAAAGCGTGAGCCAGGGTCTCGTTTATCTTTGCTGTGATGATGCGCCCAACCGCACCATCCTCGTCGCCGGTGCCGGAGGCTATGCCGCGACAAAAGTGATGGAGACCGAAGGCGTCAGCTTCGCCCCCGGTGAACAAACCGCAGAAAATATCGCCGCGAATTGGGATAAAATCATCGCCGAAGACACAATGGTCGAATTTACCCAAGGTGGACAACAGGGTGAAAAACTGTTGAAAAGGGCTGCCGCGCTTAAATCCTCCTAAGCGCCAAAGCCAATAAGAACGATAAAGGGAAAGCTCATGAAATCTATCTCACTTGATACCGCCAAAGGCATGATCGGACAAGAATCCGGCGTGTCAGACTGGATCACGATTGAACAGGACCGCATCAACCAATTTGCCGATGTGACCGAAGATC
>CAZEFT010000024.1:0-34982 GCA_964511495.1 uncultured Algimonas sp.
TCCGTGGTTTACCGCCAACATCCTCACAACCCCGCAGACGCCCACCTTTTTCCAAGATTAAAACGAAACAGACGAACGAGACGAAGAAAGAAAATAAAGAGAGAAGCAAACCGAGCCATGAGGGCAATGAAAGAGGCAAGATAATGAATATGAAGAGATAAAATCAACTTCCAACACCGCCGTCATTGCCGTGCTTGACACGGCAATCCATCTCCTGCTGTTGCAAGGCTTGGTATGGTGCAGGAACAGCATCCTCACTAACCCCGCTTCGCGCGCCGCGTTCGGATGGACTCGTCACGCGGATGTCTACCAACCCCGTGTCTTTGCATAGCAGCTCTGCGCTGGGATGTATCATTTTAACTTGCGCCATGCGGTAAAAGGCGCTCTTTTGTTTCCATGTTATGGCTTGATGCATTGCTGAGAATCGGCTCGATTACACTCTTGTTTTTGGGGAGCATTTTGGCTGTACGCGATCGCCTGTGCTGGCGACCCACGATTTTTATCGTGCTTACGGCGCTAGGCGTCTCGGCTAGTTTGATTACCTCTGCGCCTGATATTCTACGCCCGCCCTTGGCGGTTTTATGGCCGGCCTATATTTTGGAAGCCGTCAGCATCGTGTTCATCTGGTGGTTTGGCCTCGCATTGTTCCGAGATGATTTTGAGTTGAAATGGCCGCATTGGGTAGTTTTGATTGTTACATTTGCGTTGCGCTTGCCCCATAATATTGCCGATTTGACGGGGGCTTATATCTATCCGCCCACTTTGAACCTGATGTGCGAAGGCATGGTTATCGGAATGATGGCGCATTTGACCTATACGGTTCTGCGCGAGGGGCGAGATGACCTCGTCGCGACGCGCCGTGTGACACGTGCCTATTTTATCGTTGCCCTGATTGTCACGGTCTTGTTTTCAACCTTTGCCGCCCAAGGGTGGTTGCCGATTAATCCTGACTATATTTATTTTGTTAAGTCCCTGGTTGTGTTTCCTATGACGCTTTGGTTCACCCTCTGGCTGAGCCGTTTGGATTTAAAAAGCCTGAGCTTTGAGACAGAACCCATCCCTGAACCTTCCGTGGATCTTGTCGACCCTCGCGATAAAGATTTATTAGAGCAATTAATTACTGCGATGACAGAAGAGAAAATATACCGCGAACCCGGCCTGACAATTCGAGGCTTGGCGGAGCATTTAGGCACACCCGAACACCGTCTGCGGAGTTTGATTAATCAAGGGTTGGGCTATCGGAATTTCTCAGCCTTTTTAAACAGCTACCGGATTGATGCGGTCAAAGAAGAATTCAGCAACCCTGAGAAATTACGCATTCCCGTTCTCACCCTGGCTATGGATGTTGGCTATAATTCTTTGGCCCCGTTTAACCGCGCCTTCCGGGCGATTGAGGGCATGACCCCGACAGCTTATCGGCAGAAATTATTACAGGACCTCCCTCCGTCTACGACATAAGGGCCAACTGATCGAAAGTAAAAAGGTCTGATTGATTTCAAAACTGACGGGTCTTTTTCATTATCGACGAGATAATCCCGTCTTGATTCTCCATATCACTCCTACATCGCCGCGCCTCATATGAAGGATTGAATGGGCGACCCATTAAAGGAGTGTCTTATGACCCGTACATCTATTTTCACAAAAACTATTCTCTTATCTGCAATGGCTTCTGCCGCGCTGATCGCCACGCCTGCCATGGCTGCTTCTAATAAAGACGTGCAAACCTGCCGGACAGCGTTTGTCGAAAAAGGTGAGCTGAATATGGACGATTATCGTTTGCGCTATGAGCGCCAAGATGGTCAGCGGACAAAGACAATTCACTTCTCGGCCATTCCACATGATGGCGGTGAGACCCTCAATGTGAGCTGCACTATTCGTCGGACAAAAGTTTTGGCTTTGGATTCAGGTGCAGGAAAAGTGAAACGCTTTGCCAAGAAATAAAGTCGAATAAGACTTTATTTGATTGAACATCCCCGTGAACTTGCGCGCTGTGTCCTCCTACAGCGCGTTTTTTTGCGCGGTTTATTTACCGGATAAACGCCGCGCATCGAGAGGGCCGAGTTGTTCACTTCGGCCTCTACCTTCCATCACCCAAGTGACGAAATGCTGGCAATTATTGAACAGGGCATTGTAACGATCACCTTTGCGCAAACGCGCCCGCGCTACAAGTTCAGAACCACTCACCCCTGTTCGGACATTGACGGCGGTGACAGTATTCCCGTTTGAAAAAGCGGCCATATCGGTCTCTTCAACCCGTCCGAAACGAGCAGATGTATGAATGACTGTGCCATAGCCCGTCGCGATACCGTAATGTCGAATAACACCATAAGCCCTCACACGGAGCAAAGTGCCTGCGGGATAAACGGTTTGTGTGCGCTCAAAAGGATAATCTTTCATACCCTCAATATAGGCACGGATTGAAAAATGTAAAATGGCGAGACGTGCTCTTTGCAAATAGTCGTGCAAGCATAAAAAAGCCCAACGCGAGGTCAGGCTTTTCAATCATATTCGATATGACGTTTAGTCGGTACGAACATTACGATTCGTGTAGACGCGACCTTGATATTCATAGGTCACAGTATTGAGGGTTTCGACGTCCAATGTGGGATCCGGCAAGACCTCAACCGGAATGAAGCGGTTCAAATAAGTTTTACCGTCTTCGTCTGTAACCCGCACGATATCACCTTTGGCAATAGCGGCGCGTACTTCAGGGCGCTCTTCCATTTTGACAGCGGTGGTTTCAGACTGCATCTGTGCCGTTGTGCCGGTTTGTGTCATGTCTTTGGCTTCATCAGCCTGCGCCATAGGGGCAGCGAAAAGAGCTAAAGCCGAAGCGGCGATCAAAGTTTTACGATAAGACATATCCAGATTCCTTCTGTTATTGATGTCAATGAAGTTACGCCGGAGTGCTTGATTGGTTCCCCGTTATATATTTCATGAATGACTTTTAATCTTACGTCAGATAATCAGAAGTCAGAACGTTGAGGCAGAGGGCGAGAGATTGTCCGCGAAATAGGGAAGACGAAGATGAGCTATGAATTATTATTGAAATTTATCAATATCAGCGTTCTGCCCGCTTGGCTCTGCCTTGTTCTTTTGCCGAATTGGAAAGGCACGCAGAAGCTTGTTCATTCTATGCTATATCCGCTTGTCTTAGGCGGCCTTTATATCGCTTGTTTCGCCATGGTTATCTTTTTGGGTCATGGCGCCGAGGGTGGGAATTTCACCTCGATTGACGGTATCCGTACATTATTTTCATCCGATGCGGGCATTGTCATTGGTTGGGCCCATTATTTGGTCTTTGATTTATTTGTCGGCGCCTGGGAAGCGCGTGATGCCAAACGCCGTGGTTTCAACCACTGGCTCCTCATCCCCTGCCTGTTCTTCACCTTCATGGCCGGCCCCGTCGGATTAGTGCTGTATTTACTCTTAAGAGCCGCGACGAAGAAAGGTGGATGGAGCTTGGTGAAAGACTAAATATAGTCACTCCAACTGTTAGAGAAATTTTATGACATATTCTTCAGGCAACAGTTTTGATATCAAAAGAAAGATTTTTGAGGTTTTAAAATCTGAACCTCAGAAGCGCATGATTGCAAGGGATATTGCCCGAAGAATAGAAGAAATGTTTCCTGAGGACTGTGAAATCAAGAAGAGAAACGCAAGAGTTGATTTTTCAAACTATACTTTTCAAGATCAACTTGTTGCTGAAATTGGTTCCTGTCGAAAGCCTCTCTTTAGAAAATATGCGAATTTACAAACAATCGAAACGCGACCACGACAATACTTTTATTCGGAAGAGTCAGAAGATGCAGAACTGCAAAGTAATACATTGGTCTCTGCTGAAACTAAAAAGAAGTTAAGCGAGCACGATTTATATCCATATTTGGGGAACTATTTATGGAACTCCTTAGACATATATTCAATGCGTATTGATGAATTACGTAGCCGTAACTCTCGTGGAGCGGGCGGTAATCGATGGTTGTTTCCTGATATAGTTGGCATGACAGATTTAACAACATCGTGGGAGCGTATTTCTGTTGAGGCCGCAAAGGCTTCAGGTGTAGAAAGAGCGTCATTATTCTCATTTGAAGTGAAGCTGAAATTGAATAGATCCAATGTTAGGGAAGCCTTCTTTCAGACAGTCAGCAATTCATCTTGGGCAAACTCCTCCTATCTTGTTGCATCTGAAATTACTGAAGATGCAATGAATGAATTAAGGTTACTATCTGGAGCCCACGGAATCGGGTTCATACTGTTAAACAGTGATGACCCATCGGAAAGTCAAATTCTAGTACCTGTAAAAGAGAGGCTTCAAGCAGATTGGAATTTGTTAAATAGATTAGCATCAGAGAATTCTGACGCCAAAAAATTTGTTAAGTCGATAAGGGATTTCCATTTAACTGGAGAAACACAAAAATCGAATTGGGATCTTGTTCCAAAACTCTAATGCCTGAAATGGCGCATGCCTGTAAAGACCATGGCGATATTGTTATCGTCTGCGGCTTTGATAACTTCTTCGTCACGGATGGAGCCGCCCGGTTGAATAATAGCTGTGGCGCCGGCCGCCGCCGCCGCGAGCATGCCATCGGCAAAGGGGAAGAAAGCGTCTGAGGCACAAGCGCAACCCTGTGTGCGGGGGGCGTCCCATCCGGCGGATTGTTGAGCATCTTCTGCCTTGCGCGCGGCAATGCGGGCTGAGTCAATCCGGCTCATTTGTCCTGCACCAATCCCGGCTGTGGAACCGTCTTTTACATAAATAATGGCGTTGGACTTAACATGCTTGGCCACTTTCCACGCCATGCGGAGGTCCGCCATTTCGGCTTCCGTTGGCGCGCGCTTAGTGACTACTTTCAAATCTTCATCCGCAACAAAGCCATTATCGCGATCCTGAACCAATATGCCTCCGCCGACATTGCGCTGCGTCAGGCTTGGCGCTTGTGGATCGGGTAAGTCGCCGACAATCAAAAGCCGCAAATTTTTCTTTTTTGCGAATAAGGCAATCGCATCTTCATCTGCGCTTGGGGCGATGACAACTTCGGTGAAGACTTTCAAAATCTCTGTGGCTGTTTCTTTGTCCAAGCGACCATTCAACGCGACAATGCCGCCAAAGGCGGAAACAGGATCGCAAGCGAGTGCATTTTTATACGCTTCGATAAAGCTTTTGGCGACAGCCACGCCACACGGATTGGCATGTTTAATAATCGCAACTGCCGGATCGGCTCCCTCACAATTTCGCCCGAACTCAGCAACAAGTTCATAAGCCGCATCCGTATCATTGATATTATTATAAGACAGAGCTTTGCCTTGGATTTGTTTCGCGGTAGCGACGCCGGGGCGGTTTGAACCATCCACATAAAAGGCCGCCGTTTGATGGGGGTTTTCGCCATAACGTAACGTTTGTTTCAATGTGCCGCCCTGTGCGCTGAAGGCGGGTGTCCCGTCCACTTCTCTGGCAAACCAATTGGCTATGGCCGCATCATAAGCCGCAGAGCGTGCATAGCATTTAGCCGCCAGCTTTTGTCGCAAATGTCCTGATGTCTGCCCGTCATGGGCGTCCATATCAGACAGCACAGCGTCAACATCCTCTGCATCCACGCAGACAGCCACATGGGCATGAT
Source organism: uncultured Algimonas sp. (assembly GCA_964511495.1). GTDB lineage: Bacteria > Pseudomonadota > Alphaproteobacteria > Caulobacterales > Maricaulaceae > Litorimonas. The sequence continues at coordinate 5,619 of CAZEFT010000024.1, forward strand.
TTTTTGCGGCAGCGCGTATCATCGCCGGGCCGCCAATATCAATATTCTCTACGCACATTTCATAGGACCCGCCCGAGGCGACGGCCTTTTCAAACGGGTATAGATTGACGATTAACAGGTCGATGGACAGAATCCCGTGATCATGCATCGCGTCTTTATGGGAGGCCAAGTCCCGATCGCCGAGCAATCCGCCATGCACCATTGGGTGCAAGGTCTTCACGCGCCCATCCATCATCTCCGGAAATTTCGTCAATTCCGCAACATCTTTCACAGGAATGCCCGCCGCTTGAATGGCGCGGTGCGTCCCTCCTGTGGAGACAAGCTTCACCCCTCTCTCATGCAGGGCTTTGGCTTGGTCAATCAGGCGTGACTTATCAGAAACAGAGATGAGCGCGCGTTTGACAGGAGCTAAACGATGCGGGTCAAAATCAGGGAGGTCGGGATTAGGGCTTGGCATGGTGATACCTTTTGACGGTTCAAATCAGCAAGAATTGAGCGCGCCCTAACATGCACAGACGGGGAGGGAAAGACCTAGAGTTCTGATTTTGATAAGGGATGTTTTAGGCCTAACGGCGGCTTTCCAATTTCCGGAAAGACCAGCGTATACGATTGGTTCGTCCTTCGCCGTCATTGTCTGAGAGGGCGCGTCCTGAAATAACGATTTGCTGACATCGCACCGCTTTATGCCCCTCGGCAAGATAGACGGAGTCTTCGAGCACTAATGGCCCGCCATCAGTGCGGAAACGCCAGCCAGCTTGTCCCTTATGGACGAGCAAGGCACTGGATTGATCCTGACTGAGGCTCACTCTCACATCAGGATGGAAATGAAAGCGAATGTCGAAACCGCGTTCTTCACGGGAGAGGGGTGAATGGCCCAAGGGCACATAGAGACTGTCCTCACCGCGTATATCTGTACCGTCATTGGCCATGAATAAGCGACGTCTATGGGCCAAGCCAGAGCGGTCCAAATATCCGTTATGGGAACTTTCAACCCAAACGCCTGCTTCTTGTTCTTTGCGTTGGGCCTTGGTCGGCCCGGCTTCTTCGAGAACGCATTCACCCCAATACTCGCTCATCCAGTTTTTCGGTAAAAGCTGTCCGGGCGATTGTTCTTGGAGTGTCAGGGTTGAATGTGCCGCGGAAGACCGTACGGGTCTTCGCCACGCCGAAGATTGCGTTTTATTCCACCCGCAATTCACCACCAATCGTCCGAGTTCCGTAGACATTTCCATGGCTAAAGGTGCAAGATGGGCTTCGGTATCAAAGCCAAGGGGCGGTGTTGTCCCACCGTCCAAAATAAGGATTGTCTCACCCGCTGCCAATCGTTGATAACGTGTGTGTGGGCCATAGGAAAAGGCTTTCGCCTCTCCGGGGGCAGCATTTAAAACGGTTTCAATCGCCTCAGCCTCTCCCGGTCCGCCACCATTGAAACCAGCCAATGCCCCATCACCGTGACGGAAAAAGGCCACCATCGGCACGAGGCGGTCAATGGCGCGACTTAAAATACGAGATCCTTCAACCCCGCGATCGGCGAGAAGTAAATCTAAGGTCAGCAGGATGTCGAGACATTCAAAGGTCGTTTGCGGATTGCGTGAAATATGACCGCCATCTGGCAGTAGCTGTCGATCAATTTCGTCGTCGAGCCAATCTAAGCCTCGTGCAAAATATCCATCAGATTTCTCACTCAGCCGTGCTCCAAATAATGTCAGTGTCGCGGCGGCGCGCAGCTTAAGGATGGAGGGTGGGATTTTCTTATAACGGCCCCGTAAATATTTCATCTGCCGCATCACACAAGCTCTGCGGGATTGGGCCTTTGGCCCGGCATTGTCGCTGGATAAGACAGGCGCCCAATGGACAAGCCAATTCCAGAGGCGGGGTGTTAGGATTTCAACATCCCAGTTGAAACTATTCCACTCTCCATAATGTGTGATCCAGTTATCAACGAGATCACGCGCACGCAAAGAGGCTGTTTTCTCTTTTACCTTACCGCGCGTTTTGGCGCCGGTGGATAAAAGGTCGTTCATCCAATCAAAACTATGGAGCCATTTTGCATAGGCCACAGACGGCATATTCACCGTCCACGGGTCGCCTTGTGCTCCGACGTCAAGCGATTGCCCCCGATAATTAAATGTGCCGGATAGGATATCTGCGCCCGTTATTTTATCGCCATATTGATATCCGGGGCTCATCAAATGGAAGGGCCCGGGGCGTCCGGACCGCAACCGTGCCATGCGAAACGGCTCACTCAAAGGTACGCCCAATGTTTTGATTTTCCCTGAGAGGGCCCCCAAAAATAAAGTGGGTTTAGATATGCGAGAAGATGACATAGGGCGCTTTTGCCGTTTACGCGACTTTCTGTGAAAGCGAAGTGTCTCCGCGTAGAGCGGCGATATTTTCGGCGTAGCTGCCTTTGCCCTTGAACACGGCACTGCCCGCCACAAGAGCCGTTGCCCCAGCCTTCAAACACGCCTTGGCGGTCACGGGGTTCACGCCTCCATCCACCTCAAGGATAATATCGCGCCCGCTAGCGTCGATCTTCTCTCTTAGGAGACGAATTTTCTCCAGTTGTGAGTCGATAAAGCTTTGTCCACCAAAACCCGGATTGACGCTCATGACCAAGATTAGGTCGAGCATGTCCAAAACGGGATCTACGCATTCAACGGGCGTTCCGGGGTTAAGTACAATACCCGCTTTTTTCCCCGCCGCTTTGATGGTTTGCAATGTGCGGTGCAAGTGAGGCCCTGCGTCAGGATGAACAGAGATAAGATCCGCCCCGGCTTCAATGAAAGCCGGAATCAATCCGTCTGCGGGTGAAATCATAAGATGGACATCAAACGGTTTATCCGTATGCGGCCTAAGGGCTTTTACGACCATTGGGCCAATAGTGAGGTTGGGAACATAATGTCCGTCCATCACATCAATATGGATCATATCGGCCCCGGCCTCATCAATGGCTTTGACCTCTTTACCCAAGGCTGCAAAATCAGCGGATAGGATAGAAGGGGAGATTAAGGGAGGCTTATCATCGGCCATGGCAATGTCTTTCTGTCACGCTTTGGCGCTGTCTATCAGTCAGGCGAAATTGGCGCAAGATATGTGTCCCTTTGTGGGGCTTGGAATACAGCCGCCCGCAAATTTATAGATATAATCATCCACCCAATAAAAAAGCCCGCTTGTCGCGGGCTTTAATTTTAAATCTTTAAACCGAAACTGGTCTATTTACGGATCGGACGATAATCAGATGAACTGTAAGTCGAAGACTGATATCCGCCATAAGTCGACGTTGTCGCATCACCGGAATAAATCTGAACAGAGCTGCCTGTGTAAGCACTGGAGCCGCTGGCCTGCATACATGTTCCGTCAGCCTGTAAAGTTGTGCCGGATGGGCAACTGACGGGTTCGCTGGATGTTGTGTAGCTGCTTGTGCTGCCTGAATATGTGCTGCCAGTGTATGTTGAACCGGACGAATATGTTGATGTCCCGGAAGAATAGCTGGACGAACCGAACTGCATACATGTTCCGTCTGACTGCAGAGATGTGCCGGATGGGCACTCTGTTGTTGTTGAGGAATAGCTCGTTGTCGGTGCCGTATAGCTGCTAGTCGTTGTCGTGCTGCTGTAGGAAGATCCCGTTTGCATACACGTATTGTCAGCTTGCAAAGTTGTGCCAGCAGGACATTCGATTGTCGGATCGACAGTGTAATTGGAATAAGTCTCTGTGTAAGTCGTTGTCGGTTCAACATATGTTGTTGTCACAGGAGCTGTATAAACAGTCGTTGGGACAGGCGATCCACATGTGTTGAGCTGCGAACAATCAATATATCCAGCATTAGGCTGTACAACGATTGCGCCCGGTTGAATGATCGGTGCCGCTGGAAGATTACCGTAGCGCGACGCCTTATGCGACGAATGCATACATTTATTACCGCAGTCCTGACCGCTTTCGTATTTATAGACACTGCCATAACGGCTGGATTGCGCCTGAGCGGTAGAAACTGTTGCGGCAAAAGCCAAAGCACTTATTGCGGTAACCGCTGTAGCGCGTAAATAAAATTGCGTGCTCATGTTGAGCCTCCCATTTTGAAACATCACATGTGCTTCTTTGCAAAACTTAGACCAATTTTTGGTTAACAAAGCCCAACTTATACAAAAAAAGTGAGTTTATCAATTTTTCCCGTTATTTTCGTCTCTTAAATTCACAGTCGGGCTTGCATGAGAGCGATGTAAAAACCATCCATTCCGCCTTTTTGATTACAAAAATGCGGGAATGTCCTCACCCCCTTCTGTTCCGATTGAGTATCATCCCCCATCAGGGCCTTTGGTAATAGCGTAGAAATAAGGCTAAATTCAGGCGTTTCTCCTAAAAAGCGAGTCACTCTAGGCTCACCTTCTTCCGGTTGCAGTGAACAGGTTGCATAAGTCAGAACCCCGCCCGCCTTTACAAGGTGTGCAGCTTTCGGGAGGAGTTTGTCCTGTAACTTGACGAGTTGCGATAGGGTTTTGGGTGTCCGGTTATGCAAAACGTCCGGATGACGTCGAAAAGTTCCCGTTGCGGTACAGGGGGCATCTAATAAAACGACATCAAATTTTTCGTCGCTCTCCCATGAGAGTGCATCCGCGCAAATGACCTGAGCGTTTAACTGTGTTCGCTCCAAATTTTCATGCAGGCGGACCAAACGTGTCTCGGATTTATCAAGTGCCGTGACTTCGGCGCCAAAGGCGGCCAATTGTAGGGTCTTGCCACCCGGTGCCGCGCAAAGGTCCAAAACTTTTAATCCCGTTAAATCCGTGCGCCCCGATTGTGAGGCATAATGGTCTAAAATAAATCGTACGGGCAGGCTGGCCGCAATATCTTGCGCCCACCATTCACCATCATCATATCCTGCGAGAGCAGCGACATTGCCAATATCGGGCAGTCGCACTGTGCCGGGCATGAGGACGTCGCCACCCAAAGCTTCTGCCCATTTTTGGCTATGGCTTTCTGATATATCTTTGAGGGAAATATCAAGCGGCGGCGTTTTGATAAGCTGTAAAGAGGATGTTCTCACCGTGGCCCGACCATAGCTCCTCTCCCACGAGCCTCTGATCCAACCCGGAATATTACTGCGAGGGGCTTCTGCCGCGGCGAGGCGAGGGCCTTCACTGGCCACTTTTCGAAGCACGGCATTGGCCATATTTGCTAATCCGGCTGTGGCTTTCTTGGCTTTTAAAAGGGCTACTGTTTCTCCGACGGCGGCATGTGCCGGTGTCCCCAGAAATAAAATTTGTGCAGCGGCCGTTTCCATGACGGCTTGAACAAAAGCGGGCGGTGCCTTTCGAATAAAGGGTTTTAGTGCGGCTTTGATTTGTCCGCTCCTGCGAAACACCGTGGCCGCAATGAGACGAGCAAAGGCGCGATCACGTGAATCCAGATCATTATAATCAGGCAGAGCCGATAAGACGGTTTCCAAAGGCAGGCCGTCCTGACGAACATTTCGGACACCTGATGCTGCGCATAGGCGGGTGAGTTGCGCCGATGTCAGGGGACGTTCTTTAAAGGCGGGTTTGCGGTCTTCTCCGTCACGGTGCTGATGGGGTCGCGGACCTCCGTTTGAGGGCTTTGTGGTTCGGCGGGGCTTCTCTTTGACATATGCTGTCTGAGGACGCCCCTTGGTCGGACGGTCATTTTTTGGGCGGTCATTCATGAGCCGCGCCTAGCAGAGGCCTTGGCCAGACGCAACGCACAGAGTCCGCGCCTTTTCGCAAGGCGCACCAAGCCACGCCCTGAAACAGTCAGGGCGATGAAGCCTTGTGCAGGTTTTTTCATGTTTCTGTTTGTTAGGGTCTTTGGACATGAAACAAGGTAGAGTTAAGAGTTGAAAATTTATGGTATCCGCCTATGAAGCAAGGCTGATTTAACTGAAGCGAAGACCCTCAATACAATGGCCCGTATTGTTATGAAATTCGGCGGTACATCTGTCGCCAATCTGGAACGTATCCGACATGTTGCTTCCTTAGTGGCGGAAGAAGCCAAAGGCGGGAACGAAGTGGCCGTGGTCGTCTCGGCGATGAGTGGTGAAACCAATCGTTTAGTGGCCTTGGTGGATGCGCTGGATGCGGATACACCTGAGCAAGGGCATATTTTAGGCGGCGCAATTGAAGATGAATATGATTCAATCGTGGCCAGTGGAGAGCAAGTCACATCAGGCCTTCTAGCGATTGCGCTTCGCCGTCGTGGATTAAGAGCGCGGTCTTGGCTCGGTTGGCAAATTCCGCTTCGCACAGATATGGCCCATTCCAAAGCGCGGATTGCCGAAATTGAAAGCTCGGCTATAGGCCCGTCAATGGCGGATGGAAATATTGCTGTCGTGGCTGGTTTTCAGGGCATTAGCGATGATGGCCGCATCTCGACATTGGGACGAGGGGGTTCTGACACGTCTGCTGTCGCCTTGGCCGTGGCGCTGAAAGCGGATCGCTGTGATATCTATACAGATGTGGACGGAATTTATACGACAGACCCCCGCATCGCCAAAGATGCTCGTCGTCTGAACCGTATTGCCTTCGAAGAAATGCTGGAACTGGCCTCACTAGGAGCGAAGGTTTTACAAACGCGTTCAGTCGAACTGGCCATGAATAATAATTTGCCGATCCGTGTTTTGACCAGCATGGCCGATGTCGGCGATGCCAATCCCGGAACTTTAGTGTGTCATGAGGACGAAACCATGGAAGAACGTGTTGTCAGCGGTGTCGCTTATTCACGCGATGAATCTCAAATTACTTTACTGCGCCTGACGGATAAGCCCGGCATGGTCGCCAAAGTCTGTAAGGCGATGGCGGACGCGAATGTCATCGTTGATATGATTGTTCAGGGGATTTCGAAAAGCGATAAAGCTGCCAATTTGACCTTTACAGTCGGAAAGCGTGATTTGGACAAAGCTCTGGTCGCCCTCGAAGCGGCCAAAATGTCCATTGGTTTTGAGGCGGTTAAATCTGACTCGGATGTGACCAAAGTCTCTGTTGTTGGTATCGGTATGCGCTCACATACCGGTGTCGCACAAACCATGTTCGAAGCGCTTGCTGAGCGGAACATCAATGTGAAGGTGATTGCCACATCCGAGATTAAAATATCGGTTCTGATTGACGCAGAATATACCGAACTTGCAGTACGGGCGCTTCACAATGCGTTTGAATTAGACAAAGCGTCCCCGCCCAAAGTCTCTGCGCCTTAATCAGATATTTCGACCACCGCATCGATTTCAACCGCCACATCCAATGGCAGGCTCGGCGCACTCACGGCAAAACGGGCATGACGCCCCGCATCCCCAAAGATCGCCACCATCAGGTCGGAACACCCATTAATGACTTTGGGAATATCGGCTTGAGTTGCGGCTGGCGTTGCCTGAACAAAGCCGCCTAATTTCACCACGCGTTTGACCCGGGACAAATCACCGCCGCAAGCGGCTTTCATTTGAGCCATCAAGTTTAGTGCGGAAAGTTTTGCCGCCTCTTGGCCTTGTTCAACACTCAGGTCTTCACCCAAACGTCCGCCAATGGCTTGGTCACCAATTTTCGAAATTTGGCCGGATATAAAAATGAGGTTACCGCTTTGAACATAAGGCACATAATTGGCTACTGGAGCTGCCGCTTCCGGTAACTGTAATCCCATCGCTTCCAATTTATCTTCGGGTGTCATTTTCCAAAATCCAATATTGATTGATCGACGGGGTCTATCGAGGCTTTACCGTAAAACCAATGAAAGGTTTTTAGGGCAAGGCGTGAAACAACAATCCCGATACCCACGCCGAGAATAAATGCAAGGGGTGAAACGTAAAAACTACCTGTGTCGGGATTATAAGACGAAAGCGGTATGAACAAACCAAAGAGTAGCCCGAAAAAGAGTGTCGTCACAATGGCGGCTAATTTTAAGAGGAAGGAAATGAAACCACCTCTGCCGATGATATAATTCTCTTTATCACAAGATATGCAGCGCAGCGTATTGCCGCGAGTCATGAATAAGAAATCTATAAGCTCGTTCGACTCAAATGGTGTGCCGCATGCTCCGCATTGAGAGCCGCCGCGAGGTTCATTTGGAACACCAATTCTTTGTGGCTTGGGCATACGAAACTTTAGCCTAAGAGAAAACCTATTCAAACTTATATCTAGAAAAATTTCTTGCTTGCGCTATTGTTTAATGTGCCCACTTTTTCTCAGAAGATTATTTTCTATGCCTGATATGCAAACATTTCCTCTTCCTGAACGTAAGGATGAGCTCATTGAATTTTTGAAAAACAGACGGTCTAATCTCGCCAAAGTTATGGCGGAACCGGGGCCTTCAGAAGACGAACTTCAGACTCTTTTGACGATTGCGGCGCGCGTGCCCGATCACCGTAAATTAGCGCCTTGGCGTTTCCTTGTTTTCAAAGATGAGGCGCGGGCTAATTTTGGTAAACATATTGCTTCGGCTTTCATGCGGGATAATCCGGAGGCGCCTTTGGACCGCTCTGTTTTTGAAGGGCAACGTTTCCTACGGGCTCCGGTTGTGGTGGGTGTTATTTCTTCTCCGGTGGACTGTCCTCGCGGCACGCCCCGATGGGAACAGGAATTATCAGCCGGTGCAGTGTGTTTTAATTTGTGCTTGGCGGCGCAGGCACATGGATTTGGCGCGCAATGGCTCACGGAATGGTATGCCTATGATGCGCGCGTCAACACGGCTCTGGGTTTAAGTGAGTCGGAAAAGCTTGCCGGATATATTTATATCGGGACACCTGAAATGCCATCGAGCAAGCGCGCACGACCTAAGATAGATGAAAAAGTCAAATTCTGGGAATAAGACGAAGAAACTATCACGTTTCTGTGTAAAACTGAGCGCATGTCATGACAGTGTCATCGAAATATGGCATTTAAATAGCGTCACAGGCTTTGTGTCGTGACCCTTCCCTCGGCTACCAATTGCGCCCCGTGTAGCCGAGGGCAACTTCCCCCAAGTTTGTTTTCTTCTTTCTATTTTTCCGTCGCGGGTTTGTTGTATGAAAGCCTTGCACAAATGGGTGTGGAAATCTTAACCGTCTCGACTTATGAAAGCCTATGAGTCGATCTTCAAAAAAAACACCTGCTGATCAATCCTTGGTCGCGGCCCAATCGCGCGGCTTGGCGCTTGATTTCATCACTTATGACACGCCCGAAGCCGGAGATGTGATGGAAATTGCCGAGGGTGTTTTTTGGCTACGGTTTGCATTGCCGATGTCAGGGTTAAATCACATCAATCTTTGGGCGTTAAAAGACGGTGATGGATGGGTGATTGTCGATACTGGTATCGGCAATCAAGACAGTAAAGACATTTGGAAAAAACATTTCAAAGACTTATTGGGCGGGCGTCCTGTTAATCGTGTTATCTGTACACATCTTCACCCGGATCATACGGGATTAGCCGGATGGATTTGTCGGCATTTCGGCGCTCCGCTTCTGATGACGCGCGGTGAATATTTTCTCTGTCGTCTTATGGCCGCTGATACAGGTCGTGCCGCACCGCCTGAAAGTTTGAAATTTTACAAAAAGGCCGGATTCACCCAAGGTCAAATTGAGTTGTATAAACAGCGTTTTGGCGGGTTTGGGAAAGCAATCTCTACCTTACCACAAAGCTATGACCGTTTGATTGACGGGGAATTGGGTCAAATCGGTGGTCGCGAATGGCGGGTCATTATTGGCTCCGGCCATTCACCTGAACATGCTTGTCTTTATTGCCCCGAATTAAATTTATGTCTGACAGGGGATCAACTCCTGCCCAATATCAGCTCTAATGTGAGCGTTTGGCCGACTGAACCTGAAAGTAATCCTTTAGAAGATTGGATTACGTCCTGCCATAAGTTAAAGGCGCAATTACCCGAAGGCGTGCTCATCGGTCCGGCCCACGGCATTCCTTTCCGCGGTGCGCATAAGCGATTGGACAAATTAATCGAACATCATGAAAAGGCCTTGTCCCGCCTGCTAAGATTTTGTCACACACCGCGCTTGGCGACTGAAGTTTATTCCGTTCTTTTCCGACGTGAAATTACGGATGGGAACCGTATCATGGCCGTGGGCGAAAGTATTGCGCATTTAAATTGTTTGAAAGGTCGTGGTCTCGTCACGCGTCGATTAAATGATGCGGGGCAATTTACCTATAAGGCCAAACGTGAAGCCTTGGGCGTTTCCTAGCGCGTCAATTTTTGCGTCGCTAAGAGAGCACAACGACTCGGCTCATCTGTTCCCTTGCTCAGAAATTCAACACGGGAAAAGCCGAGAGAATTTAATCTCTCTTTATAGTCATCGGGCGACAGGCTGGCATGATACACAATATCCTCGCCAATTTTTCCTGTCACTTCCCCTTCCTCAGGCCCGACTGTCAGAAGCAAAGAACCGCCCGGTTTGACCCAAGAAGATAATCTGGGCAGAGCTTGCCTTTGTTCCGGAATGGACAGATGGAAAAATCCGTCCCAGCTATAAACGCCGTCAAACAACGTCTCAGGCGAATAGTCGCGTATATCAGCCACTTGCCATTCGCTGTTCGGATAGGTTTCACGGGCCAAAGTGATCATTGTGGTTGCGTAATCAATGCCTGTCACGCGCAAGCCTTTCGTCATGCAGTAACCGGCCACAGGTCGCCCCGAACCACAACCCAAATCCAGGAGCGTGCCGCCCTCGGGAACTGTGTCCAAAAATAAATCGAGCCAATATTTATCGAACAACTCGTTCCGTCGGATATGATGCCACTGTTCTCCCTGTCTTTCGTAAACCGCTTGGGTGTTGTCTTTGATAGAGCTGAGTTTTTCAGACGGTGAAGACATAGGCCGTACCGCTACGCTCTTAAGAAATATTCGTAAGCCTCGCTTTGCGTTTGATCGCTCATTGGGTAGCCGGTTTTGGCGAGGCTTTTTTCGAGATCCGCAATATCCCCTTTGGGGACCTGGAAACCGCATAAAACATGGCCGGTTGAATCGCCATGATTGCGATAATGAAACAGGCTGATATTCCAGCGCGCATCCAAAGCGATAAGGAAGTCAGTGAGCGCGCCGGGTCGTTCGGGAAATTCAAAAGCGTAAATCACTTCAGGAATATCCGTGCTTGTGCGTCCACCGACCATGTGCCGTAAATGACGCTTGGCGAGGCGGTCTTGGGATAGATCCGTCACGGTAATATCATGTTGCGCCATGTCGGAAATGACTTTGGCGCGTTCTGTGACATCTCGCGTTTTAATGCCCACAAGAACATGGGCAATCTCTGAAGGCGCAAAACGATAATTGAATTCTGTCACGGCGCGACGTCCCAGAGCTTTGCAAAAATTCAAAAAGGCCCCGGGCTTCTCAGGAATAGCGGCGGAAAATAACATTTCCTCCCCTGCGCCCAATTCCGCGCGCTCGACAACATGGCCGATACGGTCAAAATTTACATTCGCGCCCGATATGGTCACGGCGAGATCACCTTGTGGGGCCAAGCCTTGTGCAATATGTTTCCGGGCTCCGGCCAATCCGACTGCGCCCGCCGGCTCAACAACAGTGCGTGTGGCTTCGAACACGTCTTTGACGGCCGCACAAATTTCATCATTGGTGACAGTGATACAGCCATCAACGAGGCGGGAGGCAATGTCGAATGTCTGTGTCCCAATCGTGCGCACAGCCACACCATCGGCAAAGCCGTCAACTTTATTCAGCGTGACGGGCTTTCCGGCGTCCATAGCGGTTTTAAGCGTGGCGGATCCTTCAGCTTCGACCGCATATATTTTGGTGTCAGGCGAACGCGCTTTGACCCAAGCGGCAATGCCGGAGACGAGCCCCCCGCCGCCGGTACAGACATAAATGGCCGCAGGGTTGCGCGGCATTTGTTCCAAGATTTCTTTGCCAACTGTACCTTGTCCGGCAATGACCTCGACCGCGTCAAAAGGGTGGATAAACACCGCACCGCTTTCTTGGGCATAATTGATGGCGGCTTCACACGCTTCGTCATAGCTATCACCGACAAGGCGTGTTTCAGCGCCCATGGCTTGGACATTTTCAACCTTAATCGGTGGAGTTGTCACGGGCATGAAAATTATCGCCTGCGTGCCGTAATAGCGCGCAGATGCCGCGACACCCTGCGCATGATTACCCGCACTCGCGGCGCAGACGCCCCTTGCCTTTTCCGCATCACTTAATCCTGCGATGCGGTTTGCCGCGCCGCGAATTTTAAAAGAAAAGACATCCTGTAGATCTTCGCGCTTCAGCCAGATATTCTGACCGAGTTCGCTTGAAAGCTTTGAGGCTAATTCCGTGGGTGTCCGCTTGGCCAGACCATAAACATCGGCGGCCTCAATGCGGGCTTTCAGATCATTTAAATTGACCAGAGGTTTAGTTGTGGCTGACATGATCGGCTATCCAATCTCCGACTTCAGCGGTCGAAAGCGTTCCGCCCAAATCACCCGTGACATAGCCGCGTTCAATCGCGGCTTCGACGCTGTTCTCTACCGCTTTAGCTTCTGTGTCCAATCCGAATGATAAGCGCAACATCCAAGCGGCGGATAAAATCATCGCCAGCGGATTGGCTTTGCCTTGCCCGGCGATATCGGGGGCACTGCCGTGAATGGGTTCATACATGCCTGTTTTGCCATCAGACAATGACGCCGATGGAATCACGCCCATTGACCCACAGAGGACAGAGGCTTCGTCGGTCAGAATATCGCCGAACATATTTTCGGTCAGCACGACGTCAAAATCCTGCGCGCGGGTAAGCATATGCATTGTCATCGCATCGACAAGCAAATGCTCCAATTCCACATCGGGATAATGTGTGGCCACATCAATCACGGTTTCGCGCCAAAGACGGGATGTCTCCAACACGTTGGATTTATCAACAGAGGTCACTTTGCGTTTGCGGTCTTGTGCCAGATCGAATGCCTTAATGGCGATGCGGCGGACTTCATCTTCGGAATAACGACATTCATCGTAAGCGCCGAGATTATCCCGCCCTTTTTGCCCAAAATATATTCCACCTGTGAGTTCTCGCATGACGACAAAATCAACGCCTTCCAAGCGTTCCCGTTTTAAGGGAGCGTGATCAATGAGGGCGGGGAAAGGCGCGCAAGGGCGAATATTGGCATAGAGGTTTAACTCTTTTCGCAAAGGCAGAAGCGAGCCTAATTCCGGGCGGTCAGCGCCCTTTAAATGATCCCATTTTGGTCCGCCAACGGCACCTAGCAAAATGGCCCCTGTACGTTCGCAGGACTCAAATGTTTCTGCAGGGAGGGGTTGGCCAAGCGCGTCAATCGCGGCGCCGCCAACCAAATGAAATTCTGGCAAAAGTGAATGGCCAAATTTCGTCGCGACAGCGTTCAACACGGCTATTGCGGCATCACCGACTTCGGGGCCAATCCCGTCACCGGGTAGGTAGGTAAAATTAATATCTGCCACAATATTTTCCTATTATTCTATAAGGCTGAAGCGAGATTCAAAGATGGCGTAGGCTGAATAAAAACTATTTCCAAAATCGTCATTATTCATCGTCTTTAATATTGTGTCATCAGATAACCTATATCTATGTTCCAAACCAACACTTCGAAGAAAAGTCACATCATTCCAATCGTATTGATGGATAATGCCAAATATCCAACGCCGGAGTCGAAAACCTCTATGGTCAAAATCAATGTGTGCGGAATAAATTGGACAACACCAAATGCAAACAATCACAAGGATAAGACATATAACTATTGAGGGTATAGCCCAGGAATCCCATACCCATTCATTATCAAACGGAATTTTTATTAAAGCAATGATTGTCGATATTCCGACAATCAACGCCAATATCCCGATAAGCCCGAACTGCTTATTTGGTCTTAATCCAGCAATTAAAAGGCGAGCTTCTTTCTCCATTTCACGCTGACGTTCGGGGTCAATTTCAACCGTTTGATCTGTCACGATGCTTGTTTTTCCTCAAACGTGGAAATTGCCTCGGATTGCATTTGTAGGTAGCCCATTTCATCCACGCCTTGCATGAGGCAATGGCGTGAAAATTCATCAATTTCGAATTTATAGGTGCCGCCATTACGCGGCAGGTGGACTTCACATGTGTCCAAATCAACGGTCACTTCTGCACCCGGATTATCCAAGAGCCACTCATGCGCTCGTTTTTCAATAATCACAGGAAGAAGGCCATTCTTAAGCGAATTGTTACGAAAAATATCGGCTATTTCAGAACTAATCACGACGCGAAAGCCGTAATCCGTTAGGCCCCATGGCGCGTGTTCGCGGGAACTGCCACACCCGAAATTATGCCCGGCGACGAGGATTTCAGAAGCTTCGCCTTCGGGAGAATTCAAGATATGATCAGTCTTTGTCCCGTCCGGATTATACCGTAAATTGGCAAAGACATGTTCGCCCAATCCGGCCTTTGTTGTCATGGATAAAAATTTGGCCGGCATGATCTGATCGGTGTCGATATTCGTGGCCGATAATACGAGTGTTTTAGACGTAACTTGGGTGAGAGGGGCAAAGCTCATGCGGCACGCTCCATCTTACGCGGGTCGGTGATGACGCCGTTAATCGCTGTGGCTGCCGCTGTTTCGGGCGACGCTAAAACTGTTCGCACGCCCGGACCTTGACGGCCCATGAAATTACGATTTGAGGTGGACACAACAAGGTCGCCCGGTGCGCCGATATCGCCGTTCATGCCAAGGCACATAGAGCATCCCGCTTCGCGCCATTCCGCGCCTGCGTCGAGGAAGATTTTATCGAGGCCTTCTTCCTCCGCTTGATATTTCGTGATGACGGAACCCGGCACGATAATGGTGGTGACACCGTCTGCGACTTTGCGGCCTCTGAAAATCTCCGCGGCCGCGCGCAAATCTTCCATGCGGGAATTCGTACAAGACCCGATAAAGACCTTATCAACTCTGGTGCCTGAAATTTTTTCCCCAGACGTCATTTGCATATAATCTAATGCAGCTTGATCGGCTTCTGTATCAGCGTCGGGAATGAGGCTATCAATTGAAATCCCCATACCCGGATGCGTGCCATAAGTGACCATGGGTTTAATATCTTCGGCGCGGATATTGACTTCTTTGTCAAATTTCGCGCCGTCATCTGTGCGCAGGGACAGCCAATCTTCACAGGCCGTTTCAAAATCTTTCGGGGCAAATTTGCGGCCCTGAATATAATCAAATGTGATCTGATCAGGCGCGACCATGCCGCAGCGTGCGCCCGCTTCGATGGACATGTTACAGACTGTCATACGGCCTTCCATGCTCATCTGCTCAAAGACATTTCCGCGATATTCAAATGCGTAGCCTGTTCCGCCGCCAATCCCGACTTGGGCGATAATGTGTAAGATAACATCCTTTGGCGTCACACCGTTTGGTAGCTCACCATTGACGTTGATGGCCATGGTTTTAGGCTTGGGCATTAGGAGGCACTGATTGGCGAGCACATGGCCGACTTGGGTGGTGCCGATACCAAAGGCAATCGCCCCAAACGCACCATGGGTGGAGGTATGGCTATCGCCGCAGACAATGGTCATGCCGGGTTGTGTTGCACCCAATTCGGGGCCCATCACATGCACGATGCCGCGATTATCGCTCTCCCAGCCATGGGTTTCAATGCCGTGGGCTTTGGTGTTTTCCAGTAACGTCTCGACCTGTGACTCGGCTTGCGCCGTTACATAGGGGCGCGAACCATCCGCGTTAATCCGCGTGGGTGTGGAATGATCAATTGTGGCGAGTGTGCGGTCAGGGCGTCGCACTTTCAATCCACGGTTTTTTAATTCCGTAAAAGCTTGCGGGGAGGTGACCTCATGGATGAGGTGTAAATCAATATAGAGCGTTGCAGGATTCGCTTGGGTTTCGGGCACAACAATGTGTCGCTCCCAAACTTTATCGAAGAGTGTTTTAGGCATTATTTAATTTTCCTAATGCTGGGCCGCGATTTTGGCTTGGCGGTGGGCGCGGCGTTCAATGCGATTAATGACATCAAGATAAGCACGGGCGCCAGCGAGAACTGTATCTGTGCTCGTACCGCGACCATGATAGGAATTAAATTCCGTACTGACCTGAACCGAGGCCTCGGCCATAGCGTCTTCGCCTTCGGATACAGATTGTACCGAGAAGCTGTTGAGGTGAAGCGGTTGCCCCGTCACTTCGGAAATAGCCATGAAAACGGCATTGACCGGCCCGGCCGCTTCCTTGACGGCGGTCACCGTTTGGCCGTCTTCATGATTAAGCTTGACTGTCGCCACAGGGTGACGCCCATTATCCGAGCCAGCGGAGACATAAAGACTGTCGAGCGTCCAAGGCCCGACTGTGCCTGTGGCTTCGCCCAAAATCAGAGCTTCAATATCGGCATCAAAAACTTCCTTTTTCTCATCGGCGAGTGCTTTGAATTGCACGAATAAATTTTGAAGCTGATTATCGCCGAGCCCAAACCCGAGCTTGGTGACGCGGTCTTTCAAAGCGGCCCGTCCGGAATGTTTTCCGAGAACCAGATTATCCGTGCTGACACCCACATCTTCGGGTTTCATAATTTCATAAGTTTCACGGTTTGCCAGCACGCCATGTTGGTGGATACCACTCTCATGGGCAAAGGCGTTTTTGCCGACAATGGCTTTATTCCGCGGTACGGGGTTGCCAGTCACAGTAGCGAGTAATTTGGACGCTCCGTAAATACCTTCCGTCTTAAGCCGTGTGTCAATATTGAAAAAATCCTTACGTGTACGCAGAGCCATCGCGACCTCTTCGAGTGCGCAATTACCGGCGCGTTCGCCAATACCGTTCAGCGCACACTCCACTTGCCGCGCTCCACCTCGCACAGCGGCGAGTGAATTGGCGACCGCCAAGCCGAGGTCATCGTGACAATGGGCAGAAAACGTCACGCCGTCTGCGCCCTCAATCTCGGCGCACAGAAATTCAAAGAGATTTTGAATTTCTTCGGGGGTCGTATAGCCGACTGTGTCAGGGATGTTTATCGTCGTCGCCCCGGCCTTGATGGCGGCTTCGACCACGCGTTTAAGATAATCCCGTTCTGTACGGATGGCGTCTTCGCAGGAAAATTCGACATCATCCGTATAGTGGCGGGCGAGTTCGACTGCGGCCACTGCGCGACGCACAATCTCGTCCTTGGACATTTTTAATTTATATTCGCGGTGCAAGGGTGATGTTGCAATGAACGTATGAATGCGGCCTCGCTCTGCGGGCTTAATCGCTTCGCCACTGGCGCGGATATCGCCTTCATTACAACGGGCCAGAGAACAGACAATGCTGTCTTTGACTTCTGTCGCGATGGTTTTAATCGCCTCAAAATCTCCGGGGGAGGCCGCAGCAAAGCCCGCCTCCATGACATCGACTTGCAGGGATTCCAAGGCTTTCGCCATTCGGAGTTTTTGTCCCGAGGACATGGAAAAGCCAGGCGCTTGTTCACCATCGCGTAAGGTCGTGTCAAATATTTTGACGTGATTTTTATTGGATTGGGTCATTTATAATTAATTTCATTTTTGGAGTTCACAAAAATGAGGGTGGACCGTTAGGCCCGCTCCGCTCTTTTACGTCGTCCCACCCGCTCGGCTGAGACGACGTTGTAAAGTCGTTCCAACTGTTTGCACAAAATATCGAGATCATTCGGCCCGCCCGTATCTTCGACTTGCACGAAAAGATCAAAATCGCCGTCTACGCGCTGTGTACAATGCACATCACGATAATCATATCCGCGTCGTTCAATTGTCCCAAGCGCCCGCAAAAGCGTGCCCGACACATCATGCAGAACAATTTTTAACTTACCCTGAATGCCCGAAGGCTCAAAAGTTTTATCGCGTTGGAGTTGGGTCATGATTTATCTCCGCTCAAGGGAACAGATGCCATTTTTTGATTAAGTTGGAAGATTGCAAAAAACATCAGGGCGATTTCGGCAATAGAATATAAAAACCAATTTACTGAATCGATGTAAGAGCTTGCAGATAAGATAACAAATTCAGGGAAATAGGGAGCCATTTCTTTGAAAAATCTGACGCCTTCAATTAGAAGAGAAAATGCGACCAAGAAAGACACGAGGGCCAGACTTTGTTTGAGCGCTTTATCGGTAATAAAGACAAGTGGTTTTAAATTGTGAGCCGCCCAAAGGGATAAAATAGGCAAAGGTAAGCTCACGAAAAAATAGCTCAAAACACGCATGAGGTAAGCAAAATTACCGCCATAGTCTTCCGTTGGTACTTCATAGCTAGGAACAAAGAATGGAAGAACGACATATAAAAATTGCCCGATGAATACTATGATTGCAAAGGTTATTAGTAACTGTCTTAATATGCGCTTTGACACCCTACCGCTCCACCATGTCGGGATTAAACCGAACATTTGAAGGCTCAAAAGTTTTATCGCGTTGGAGTTGGGTCACTCGAATGCTTCCTTATGTATAAAATTATCTCGGCGCTGACTGTTAAGACGCTGAATCTTTTTGAAGAACTTCCAAGCACCAAATGAAGGGAAGGTGATGAATATGCTTAGAAGGGTCAGCATTTGGACAAAACTTTTTGTGTCAGGAGACAACCCTCCAAACCCACCCAAAGATAGTCCTAAAGCCAAAATAAAAGCAGAGCCTAATGCCCATGCGGCACAGACGAGCAGTCCAATGTTGGTCAATGCTATTTCCGCCTCAAGACTCACCGCTACCGCTCCATCATATCCGCATTGCTGCGCCCAGGTGGAACCAAGGGCCAGACATTTTCATTTGGGTCTATGCGCACATGCATAAGCACAGGGCCATCTGTTTTTAACAGACGGTCAATGCCTGCTTCCATTTCATCCGCCGTGTTCACGGTGAAGGCGTCAATTTGGAAGGCTTTGGCGACTAATGCGAAGTCGGGATTATCATCCAAATTGGTCTCGGAATAATTCTTATCAAAAAAGACTTCCTGCCATTGGCGAACCATGCCCAAAACGGAATTATCCAAAAGCACGATTTTCAGCGGAATACCGTACCGATAGAGTGTGGCGAGCTCCTGAATATTCATCATGATAGAGCCATCACCTGACACAGTAATGACGGTGCGTTCAGGCGCGCCAAGTTGAGCCCCCAAACCTGCGGGCAGGCCAAAGCCCATTGTGCCGAGCCCGCCTGACGTGATGTGATCTTTCGGTTCGTCGAAATAACAATGTTGCGCGACCCACATTTGGTGCTGCCCCACGTCACAGGTGAAAATCGCACTTTCCGGAGCGCGGCGCGACAAATCATGCAAAAGTTTCGGGGCGTAGACACCGGGTGCTGCGGCGGTCTGTGCGCCTTCATAATCCCATTCATACATGGCGCGGCGTGAATAGCAGAGTTCTTGCCAATCCGTGATATCCGGGGCCGCCCCGCCATCAAACGGGTCAAGCGCGGCCAAGTTTTTCTTCAGGCTCCCATCCAAACCGACATTCACACGA
The DNA here is from genome assembly GCA_964511495.1 of uncultured Algimonas sp. Taxonomy (GTDB): domain Bacteria; phylum Pseudomonadota; class Alphaproteobacteria; order Caulobacterales; family Maricaulaceae; genus Litorimonas. The sequence goes on from CAZEFT010000024.1 coordinate 25,002, forward strand.
CGGAGCTTATTAATCTCTGCAATATCAATATCCATGTGAATGACTTTGGCATCGGGCGCAAAAGTGTCGAGCTTTCCGGTGGCGCGGTCATCAAAACGTGCGCCCGCCACGATCAATAAATCACATTCCTGAACAGCATAATTGGCAGCTTTCAAACCGTGCATGCCGAGCATGCCCAGATAATTCGGATGATCAGACGGTAAGGAACCCAGACCTTTTAACGTGGACACAACGGGGATTTGTGTGCGTTCGACGAGATTGCGAAGCTCCGCCACACCGTCGCCTTGGGCAATGCCGCCGCCAATATAAAAGAGCGGTTTCTTGGCGTCACGGATGAGTTGCTCGGCCTTTTTAATATCTGCGCTCTGGCCCATTTCAGGTTTGACCTTGGGATAGGGTCGCCATTTATGACGCTCCGTCGTCACCGCATTGGCGACGTCTTTCGGCAAGTCAATCAGAACAGGACCGGGGCGGCCTTCGGCTGCAATAAAATAGGCTTCGGCAATCATACCGGGCAAGTCGGCGGGGTCGCGGGCAATATAGCTGTGTTTGACAATCGGCAGGGTGATGCCGAAAATATCAACCTCTTGGAATGCGTCTGTCCCCATCAAATCTGTCGGCACTTGGCCCGTGACAAAGACAACGGGTACAGAGTCGAGATAGGCATCGGCAATTGCCGTGACGAGGTTCGTCGCTCCCGGGCCGGATGTCGCAAAGGCGGTGCCGACTTTCCCTGTGGCCCGCGCATAACCAATCGCGGCCATGCCGCAACCTTGTTCATGACGGCAGAGAATATGACGCAGCTGCGGGACGCTGGGCAAAACATCATAGACCGGCATGATTGCACCACCGGGATAGCCAAAGATAATGTCCACACCTTCAGCCGCAATCGACTCTAATAAGAGTTGAGAGCCGGATTTAGGCTCCCGATTCTCAAGAATTTCAGTGCGCTGTCGCTCGAATTGTTTCGCTGTGGTCATGGTTTCATCACAATTATTGTTTCGCTCATCCTAAAAAACTTTGAGTCAAAGCGCTTTGGGTGAGCACCACTTGGCCCGGCACAAGCCGAGGTCGGCGGGTTTAAAGGGGCTAGTTCTTATCTTTATCAATGATTTTATTGGCCGCAATCCAAGGCATCATCTCGCGGAGTTTGCCGCCGACTTGCTCGATAGAATGGGCTTCCATATTGCGGCGACGGGCGGTCATGGACGGGTAGCCCATCGCGCCTTCGAGGATGAATTCCTTGGCATAGCTGCCGTCCTGAATATTCTTCAGACATTGGCGCATGGCTTCGCGGCTGCTCTCATTCACAACGCGCTCTCCAGTCACATATTCACCGAATTCCGCATTATTGGAGATTGAGTAATTCATATTCGCAATACCGCCTTCATAGATCAGGTCTACGATCAGCTTGGTCTCATGCAGACATTCGAAATAGGCCAGCTCCGGCGGATAGCCGCCTTCGACGAGTGTCTCATAACCCATTTTAATGAGTTCCACGACACCGCCACAGAGAACGGCTTGTTCCCCGAACAGGTCAGTCTCGGTTTCGTCCTTAAAGGTCGTATAAATAATGGCCGTCCGACCGCCACCGATGGCGGAGGCGTAAGATTTGGCTGTCTCCAGCGCTGCGCCGCCATTTGCGTCCTGCGCGACTGCAATCAAATCAGGAATCCCGCGCCCATTGGTAAATTCATTGCGAACTGTATGCCCCGGTGCTTTTGGGGCGACCATTATAACATCCAGATCACGGCGGGGGATAATCTGGCCGTAATGAATGGCAAAGCCGTGACCAAAAGCAAGCGTTGCGCCCTCTTTCAAATTCGGTTCAATATCTTCGCGGTAGATTTTCGCCTGCCACTCATCGGGTGTCAGAACCATCACAAGGTCTGCTCCTTTAACGGCATCGGCGGTGGCCATGCTTTCAAGACCGTCCGCCTTAACCTTTTTATTGGTCGATGATGTCGGTTTCAGCCCAACACGGACATCCACACCACTGTCATGCAGATTCAGCGCATGGGCGCGACCTTGTGAGCCGTAGCCGAGGATAGCGACTTTCTTGCCCTTGATAATGTCAAGGTCGCAATCTTTGTCGTAAAAAATTTCGATACTCATTGTTATGTCCTAATGATTGAAAGGGAGAGAATTATTTAAAAGGAAAACTTGTCACAGCGCCTTTGGAGGCAGAGCCGACAAGCTTGGCGAATTTAGCATAAGCCCCATTGGGGTAGCGCGGTTTAGGGGGTGTCCAGTTTTTGGCGCGCTCAGACAAATCAGCGTCGACATTGATTGTTTGCGCTTCGACATCAATGGTAATGGTATCACCATCTTGAACATGGGCGATGGGGCCGCCATGGGCGGCTTCGGGGGCCACATGGCCAATCACAAAGCCATAAGAGGCGCCTGAAAAACGGCCATCTGTAATTAGGGCGACATGATCGGCAAGGTCTTGTCCGACAAGGGCGGCGGTCACGCCCAACATTTCGCGCATACCCGGCCCACCTGCGGGGCCTTCATTCCGGATAATAATGACATCGCCTTTTTTAATGCCATTATTTTGAACGACTTCGAAGCAGGCCTCTTCGCTTTCAAAAACGCGGGCCGTCCCTTCGAAAAAGAGGGCGCCGTGACCGGCCAGTTTTACAACACAGCCTTCCGGCGCAAGGTCTCCGTAAAGAATGCCATAGCCACCGCGTGACTTCACAGGATCGCTGAACTGTCGGACAACGTCTTGACCCGCCGTTTCTTTGGCATCCAAAATTTCTTCGAATAAGCTGCGACCTGTCACCGTCTTGCCATCATCAATCCGCCCGTCTTCGACCAAGCGTTGACCGATTAATGCGGAACCTCCTGCGGCATAGAGATCATAGGCCATATATTTCCCGCCGGGTTTGAGATCCCCAATAACGGGCGTTTCGCGAGAAATTCGGTCAAAGGCATCAATTTCGAATCCGTCCACTTCTGCTTCGGAGGCAATCGCCAATAAATGCAAAATCGCATTGGTGGAGGCTGCTGTGGCTGACAAAGCAATCGCCGCGTTCATCAGGCTGTCTTTGGTAATAATGTCACGCGGCAGGCGATTTTGGTTCACACAATCGACAACAATTTCACCGGCGCGGAAGGCGGCCTTGTTCTTTTCGTCATCAATGGCCGGAATATCATTCGCCCCCATGGGAGAAAGCCCCAAAAAGGTCATCGCCATCGCCATGGAATTGGCTGTAAATTGTCCACCACAGGCACCGGCCCCGGGGCAGGCGGCTTTTTCAATCTCTTTGAGTTGGGCATCATCAATAATGCCTGCAGCGCAAGCGCCCACGGCTTCAAACACATCCTGTACGGAGAGGTCTTTGCCTTTGTGATGGCCGGGCATGATGGAGCCGCCATAAAGCACAACGCCCGGGATATTCATCCGGGCCAAGGCCATGCCTGCGGCCGGGATAGTTTTGTCACAGGCTACAAGGATGATGACGCCGTCCAGTGAATGACCTTTCACCGCCAATTCGATGGAGTCGCAAATGACTTCGCGCGACATGAGACTGGCGCGCATGCCTTCACTGCCCATGGTAATGCCGTCAGAAACGGCGATGGAATTGAAATCAACGGGTGTTCCGCCTGCGGCACGAATACCGGCGCGTACGGGCACGGCGAGCTTATCGAGATCCATATTGCAGGGGCCCATATTCGTCCATGTGTTAAACACGGCAATGATCGGGCCTTCGAAATTTTCGTCATCCATGCCTGTAGCACGCAACATGGCGCGCGCAGCGGCGCGGCTGGGGCCTTTGACGATGGCATCACTACGTTTGCTCATTTTGCTCTTTCAATCCCGTCTTTCTCTAAGTCCGACCCACAAAAAAACCCGCTTCGATGAAGCGGGTGGTGTGTCATCGGATTATCCTATTCACATACCGCCCGCGCTTTGCCCAATCAGGACAATCACAAGGACAAGAAGAAGTAAGAGGCTGATAATCACTGTGTGATCAACGGTGCGCGTTTGCACGGCCACTTTCACTTTGTCTTTTTTCGGTCTTAACGCATTCATGCTGTGCTTAAACCCCATTGCGCGGGGCTGTTCAAGAGGAAATTTTTGCTTCTATCGGGGTTAAAACGACACATAATTGGTTCAATTTCGTGAAATATTTTATTAATCAGGTAAAATTTGTTGCCTTGGCTTAAAATTTAGGTGGCTCATTGCGGAAAGTTGGGAAAATGAATGGGCGCTCGCCTCTTCTACATTTTACAGTCTATTGCCCCTATTTCAGAGGGATGAACTTTACGACAAGAAAAAACCCGCTCTGGAAGGAGCGGGTGAGCTTGGTGGGTTTATTTTTATTATTATACCCTAAATCCCGCTCGCAACTCCGCTAATTAATAGCACAGTTAGAAGAAGGACCAGCATCAACCCCACGGATGGCAGGTCTTCGATCGTGAGATCGCGCGCAACCATCTTGGTGTCTGTTTTATTGTTATTGTTTTTGAGAAACTGCATGTCCTCTCCCCCTATCCACATCCTTAGGTTATCAAAGAAGAGTCAACAAGAGGAAAATTTATGGTCTGCTTTTCTTTTTCAGCGCGTAATTAGCAAAAATATTGCGATTTTTCGAAAATTAGAGCAAAACTTTATCTAAGGCGCGAATTAAGTCCATCTCGGCCTCCATTCCCACAGACAGTCGCAATAAATTATCGCCGATACCGGCTTCCAGACGTGCGGCCTCGGCCATGCCGCGATGCGTCATGGTTGACGGTTGGCAAATTAGGCTTTCAACCCCGCCCAAAGAGGCGGCTAGGCGGAAAATTTCAATGCTGTTTAATAGAGAGGATGCTTTTTCTGCGTTCTCAACCTCGAAAGAGAGCATCGCGCCGGGGCCGGATTGTTGCGCTTTCATCAATTTATGGCCCGGATCAGACCGCAATCCGGGGTAATAGACCTGCGTCACGGCTTTATGTTTTTTCAAGAATTTTGCGATAGCGAGAGCATTGCTTTCCTGAGCGTCCATGCGGGCACTCAAAGTTCGTAAACCTCGCAATGTTTGCCAGGCATCAAAGGGTGACCCCGTCACACCGGCGCAATTTGCCCACCAATCCAAGATTTCACCCTGTTCGGTGGTTTTGGCGATCACTCCCCCACCGACGACATCGCTGTGACCGTTGAGGTATTTGGTTGTGGAATGCACAACAATATCACAGCCTAACGCCAGAGGTTTTTGTCGCACGGGTGATAGGAATGTATTGTCAGCGACCACAAACGCGCCAAAGGCTTTCGAAAGTTTGGCAATTTTGGCAATATCAACGAGGCGCATAAGCGGGTTGGAAGGCGTCTCTACCAAGACCATTTTCGGTTTTTCATCCAGAGCTTCGTGCAGAGCTTCCGGGTCTGATTGATCGATGAACAAGACGCGGATACGGCCTTGTTCCGCCCGGTGGGTTAAGAGACGATGTGTGCCTCCATAACAATCATGCGGCGCGAGAATGAGGTCATCGGCCTTTATCAGATTAAGGCAAAGATCAATCGCACTCATGCCCGAAGAGGTAATAACCGCATGGTTTCCACCTTCAAGAGTTGCGAGGGCTTTGGCCAATCCGTCACGATTCGGGTTATTTGAACGGCCATAATCATAAGGCCCTTTTTCTTCGACGCTCGGCCAGAGATAGGTTGAGGATGTATAAAGCGGCGGCGCGACAGCCCCAAAGGCAGGGTCGGTGCCAATCTCAGCTTGGACTATTTGTGTCTGGATGTCAGGTTTATCAGTCATTTTGTACATTTCTTTTCGTGGACGTCTCTCGCCACGCAGTGTCCTTCTTATACCCTCCAAAAACATATTCTGCTTGGGTCATCGTGAAGGCCCCAAAAAGTGAAAGAGCTGGCCATATTACGAGAAAGATAAGAGCAATCATAGCTGTAGATGTTGTTGCGTTCAGAGACGACCAAAGGCCAAGACTGATTGGTATGGCGGTGACAAGGAGAATAATCTTGAAAATCTTCACAAAGAACTTCCCGTATTCAGACCGTTTCCGTAATATCAAAAGGCCTATCAATCCAGGAAGGCCTAACAGCCAAATCAAATTCTTTGCCTCAAGATTGGCGAAGTGATTTTTAAGCGTCTCGATGTTAAGCGCTTTAAAATCCGGTAGAAGCCCACTTGAGCGAAAGCTAAAATAAAACACACTACTCACTATTAGAGTGACGATAACATAAATTGATATGTGAATGCGTTCTTTCACTCTCACGCCAACCCCTTACAAAACTCTTCCAGCCTTGGGCTCATCGCATCATATTCTTTCAAGAACGCATCATGGCCGTAAAGGCTGGTAAAGGTAAAGAGCTCACTGGCCCCCGCAAGGCGGTCACGAAGCTCCCGCATATCGGGCAAGGGAGCAAGTTGATCGGAAATCGCCGTCATTAATAAAGTCGGGGTCGTAATATTTTCAGGCTCAACACGATGCAGATCAATTGATTCTGATAGCGCCAGAAAACGCTGGGCGTCCATAGCTTGCGCAAAGACATCTCCGCGAGAGCCGAGATAATCGCAAATATCAAATTGAAATGGATTAGAGGCCGTTTCATTTAACTCAAACCTATCGGCAAATTCCTCAGGTGTGCGATAGGTGGTCATGGCCAACTCGCGGGCGAGTTTAAGCCCGGCCTCGGGTTTTCCTGCGTCCAAGCCCAATCGGACAACTCGTCTTTGAATACCGCGCCAGCCTACACCGATGGGATAAGGTCTGTGGGCCGCCCCAATGATACAGAGATTATCGACCCATTGTGGATGATTTTGGGCGAGGGCAAGCGCGCACATACCGCCATATGAGGAACCGATTATCGCTTTCGCGGGCCCTAAATTATGACCTTCCAAAAGGTCAACAATGCGCAAGGCTTGGTCGGCTGTTGTAATCGTGTTGGGGCAATCCAACCCGCCCGTTTCAGGGGAAAAATCGACACCCAAGACGTGGAAGGTATTCAGGTCAATGGGGCCGCCTTCTCGCACCAGTCGCGACCACCACCCACGATTTAATCGACCCCCATCGGCGATAAACCGCGTGGCGGAGATGCCTCCCAAAACAATGAGTAAAGGCCCGTCAGGATTGCCGTAAAGACGCCCACGAACAACATCATTGGCGATTGAGCAGCCGCGCTCCAAAGCGACATCACCGCGATCGAAAATAATGTCATCCGCCATAAGGCTGCCTTCATTTCCGGTAACAAGTTGCCATGAAGGTCAGGAAAGCAAAGCCGGGTGTAACCCGTTCCTCATTTTCCGACATTCGCCGCAGGACTTGGCACCATCTGGGTTGCCCCGACGTCAAAGGGCCTGTCCCTCGGTCGGTCTTAATGAGTTGTCTGGATATGGTCGGGAATTTAAAGCCCGTCAAGAGATTTAACTCTGTTGTTCTTTTTCCATTTTATTCCACCAGACAATAGCCATGAAAAACCCTTTAAAGGAGGGCAGTGTTGCGAGGCAGATAAAGACAGCAATTGCAATTAGCAGAGCCATGACGGTTAGATCAGACAGATCAGTTCTGAAAAACAAAATATGAAGAAACACGGCCACAATATGGGCGGAAAAGGTCATGGAGGCCCAAGCGGGCGCTAAATCCGCACGAACATTTTCCCAATCCTTATGGCAAACCGGGCAGGCTTTAACCGGCTTCAGATAAGAGGCAAATAATTTGCTCTCTGCGCATTGCGGGCATTTCAAGGCGGCTCCGCGTCGGAACGCCGCCCATTTCGTTGTTGGAAAGTCAATCATGTCGGTTTCGCTCATAAGGTTCTCATAAGGTGCACACTGGATAGACGCAAAGCTTCTATACGCATAACAGCCTTGCGAGTGGTTATAGGCCCTAATTTTCCTTAGCTGACGAAGAAGAAACGGAAAGTTTACGCTATGTAATTTTGAATGAAATTGACTCTTTATGTTCAAATCTGTTAGGCGCAGTTTATGAAAAATTGGTCTGATTACCCTATCCTCCTCGCTGTTGCCGAAGTCGGAAGCCTGACGGCTGCCGGGAAAAAACTCGGCATGAGCCAACCGACGGTGGGCCGGCGCATCCGTGCGCTGGAAGACCACTTCCAAACTCCTCTCTTGCGCCGTGAAGACGGTGTTTTGGTGCCGACCCGGTTCGGCCAATCCATGTTGGAACATATTCAGCGCATGCAAGATGAAGCCTCTGCGATTGATCGCAGCTCCGCCACATTGGAAGACAGCCTGTCCGGTGTTGTGCGTCTGTCGGCGACGGAAGGGATCGGGACGGCGTGGCTCCCCGGTGTGATGCAGAAATTCCGGGAAGAACACCCCGATATTCTGGTTGATTTAGGAATCGGGTTTCGGGATTTTAACCTCGCGCAACGTGAAGCCGATATTGCCCTGCGTTGGGCCAGTCCCGGTGAACAGAATTCTTTGATCGGACGGAAAGTGACAACCGTCTCTTTCGGTTATTACGCCGCCCCGTCTTATCTGGAGCGTATGGGACGCCCTCAAACTTTGGACGATTTGGCCCAACATGACGGCGTTGTCGCTAATATTATGGATGGGAAACAGCTCTGGCTGCGGGACGGGGATACCATGATTTATGAACCCAAACGCATCACCTTCCAGACCAATTCGATTTGGGCCTTCGATGAAGCACTCGGCCATGGTTACGGGATTGGCATGCAGGCCATTACGCGCGGCACGAGCAAGACACGCACATTTCCCTTGGAACGCATCCTGCCTGATGTGACGGCGACCGAAGATCTTTTTCTTGTGGCGCATCAGGATTTGAAACGCTCCACGCGTATTCGGGCCGTTTTTGATTTTCTGGTCAAAGCCTTCAAACAGGATCAGGACTTTTTCCTCAATGGCGGGGATTATCCGGGACAAGATGACAGCTTTGTGCCGCCGCAAAATCCGCGACGTCTTTTGGACGCAGCAGAATAGCTGGTCAAAATTCCTTTCGCTTGATAGAGCCATGACATGACAGAAAAAACGATTGATTTCGGCTTTGAGAATATTCCTGAAAGCCAAAAAGCTGCGCGTGTGCGCGGAGTTTTTGATGCTGTGGCTGAAAATTATGATTTGATGAATGATGCGATGAGCCTCGGCATTCATCGCGTCTGGAAGAATATGACGATGGCCAAGCTAAACCCGCAACCGGGTGAGCGCCATTTGGATGTGGCTGGTGGCACGGGTGATTTGGCACGACGGTTTATTCAAGCGGCCGAGAAAGTCAGAGAGCGTCGCGGTGGTGAGCCCGCCAGTGCCGTTGTTTTTGACATTAACGCCGAAATGCTTTTGGCGGGGATTGACGCCAAGAAAGATGCCGGCCTGGATCTTTCCCGCGTTTGTGGTGACGCGCAAAAACTTCCCTTTCCGGATAACAGCTTTGATGTGGTCACGATTGCATTTGGCATTCGGAATGTGACGGATCGCGATATGGCTTTGCGTGAATTCTTTCGCGTCTTAAAGCCCGGCGGACGTTTGGGTGTATTGGAGTTTTCGACACCACCGACACAATGGCTTCGTCAATTTTATGATGCTTACTCCTTTAACGTTATCCCGACTCTCGGACAGGTTTTGGTCAAAGACAGAGACAGCTATCAATATCTTGTCGAAAGCATCCGACGTTTCCCAAAACAGGCACAATTTGCCAATATGGTCAAACAAGCAGGTTTCTCACGCGTCACATGGGATGACTATAGCGGCGGCATAGCAGCCCTCCACACAGGCTGGAAAGTGTGACGAGTCCATCCGAACGCGGCGCGCGAAGCGCGTTAGTAAGGATGCTCTCTCCGAACAATCCCAAGCCTAGCAACAGCAAGAGATGGATTACCGTATCAAGCACAGCAATAACGGGGTGATTGGGGTAGTTTGTGTCACTTCTTCATATTAATCGTCTTTTTGTTTTCTTTGATTTCATTGCTCTCTTTATTTTCTTTCTATGTTTCGTTTGTCTGTTTCGTTTTAATCTTGGAAAAAGGTGGGCGTCTGCGGGGTTGTGAGGATG
>CAZEFT010000025.1:0-32591 GCA_964511495.1 uncultured Algimonas sp.
ATCCGTGGTTTACCGCCAACATCCTCACAACCCCGCAGACGCCCACTTTTTCCAATATTGAAACGAAACAGACAAACGAAACAAAACAAGAAAGAAAACAAGAAAGAAAACAAAGACAGCAATGGAAGCCATGAGAGACAAAGCAAGCGATATGAAGACCTAACACAAACGACTCCTCACCCCGTCATTGCCGTGCTTGTCACGGCAATCTATCTCCTGCTGTCGCTAGGCTTGGGATTGTTCGGAGAGAGCATCCTCACTAACCCCGCTACGCGGTGCCGCGTTCGGATGGACGGGCTACTTCTTCTTAGCCGTGGCCTTCTTTTTCGCAGGTGTTTTCTTTTTGACGGGCGCTTTTTTGCGAGTGGTTTTTTTCTTACCGCCTTTGGCTTCTTTTTCCGCAATATACTCAAGAGCCATGTCGATATTGACGTCTTTCGGGTCTTGGCCTTTAGGAATAGTGGCGTTGATTTTTTCGTATTTTACATAAGGACCATAGCGGCCTTCCATTATTTGAATAGGCTTATCCGTGGAGGGGTGTTTGCCCAAATCTTTGACTACTTTACCACCGCGATTCCGACCGGGATTGGCGCGTTTTTCAGCAATCATTTCGACGGCACGGTTCATCCCGATTTCAAACATATCCTCAGGGTCTTTGAGGCTCACATAGGTTGTGTTGTGTTTGATATAAGGTCCGAAACGCCCCAGAGCGGCGGCGATTTGATTGCCATCTTCGGGGTGAGAGCCAATTTTGCGTGGCAGATTGATCAAGCGCAGACCTTTTTCAAGATCCATAGCGTCATAATCCCACGTTTTAGGCAGGCTCGTCCGTTTTGGTTTTTTCTCCGTTTCCATTTCGACATAAGGCCCAAACCGTCCGGTTTTAAGCACAATGTCTTTCTCGGTTTCGGGATGTTGGCCCAGAATTTTATCTTCTGTTTCTTCGCTCATTCCGGCGCTTTGGCCGAAGGGACGTGTCATTTTACAATCGGGATAATTGGAACATCCGACAAATGCGCCGAACTTACCAAGCTTCAAAGACAATTCGCCGTCATCACATTTCGGGCATTTGCGGGGGTCAGACCCATCTTCATTGTCAGGGAAGACAAGGGGGCGGAGGGCGTCATTCAGGGCATCGAGAACATGAGTTACGCGAAGGTTTTTGGTTTCATCAATACTGGCCGAAAACTCATTCCAGAAATCACTCAGCAGTTTTTTATATTCAAGCTCACCGGCCGAAACAAGGTCGAGCCGTTCTTCGAGATCCGCCGTATAATTATACTGCACATATTTGCCGAAGAAGTTTTCGAGGAAAGAGGTCAGCAACCGACCCTTATCAGCGGGGGTAAAGCGACGCTTATCCAATTCGACATAACCGCGGTCCTGCAAGACTTTCAAAATGGAGGCATAGGTCGATGGGCGGCCAATGCCCATTTCTTCCATCTTCTTGACCAAAGAGGCTTCGGAATATCGGGGTGGCGGTTGGGTAAAATGTTGATCTGCGGAAATCTCCGAGGCGTCGGCCTTATCACCCGATTTAACCGGCGGCAGCGTTGTATCCGCTTCATCGCCGTCAGATTTTTTGGGTTTGGATTCTTCGTAAAGTTTCAAGAAACCATCAAACCTTATGACCTGACCGGTGGCGCGCAACTCAACGGTTTTTCCGTCGGAAATAGTGACCGTTGTCCGCTCTAATTTGGCGGACGCCATTTGGCTGGCCATCGCGCGTTTCCAGATCAGCTCATAAAGGCGCTTTTGATCGCCTTGGAGGGGGAGGCTGTCAGGTGTGCGTGAGAAGCTGGTCGGGCGAATGGCCTCATGCGCCTCCTGGGCGTTTTTGGCTTTGGATTTATAAACGCGGTGCTGGCCGGGCAGATAATTATCGCCGTAATTGGTGGCGATGCTCGCGCGGCAATCACTGATGGCTTCGCCAATCATGGAAACGCCGTCCGTTCGCATATAGGTAATAAGACCGGTGGTTTCGCCGCCAATGTCGATGCCTTCATAGAGGCGTTGGGCGGTCTGCATAGTCTGACTGGCTGAGAAGCCGAGCTTGCGGGAGGCTTCTTGTTGCATTGTCGAGGTGGTGAAGGGAGCCTGAGGATTACGGCTGAGAGGTTTGGCTTCGACCTTTTCGATGGATAGTGTCGCGGCTTCAACAGCGGCTTTCGCTTTCAGGGCGAGGGCTTCGTTATTAAGCGAAAACTTATCCAACTTTTCACCGTTTAATGTGACGAGCCTTGCCGGAAATTGCCCGGAGCCGGATTTGATTTTGCCTTCAATGGTCCAATATTCGCGAGCGTCAAAATTTTCAATTTCTGTTTCACGTTCACAAATTATGCGTAGGGCAACGGATTGAACACGACCGGCAGATCGTGAACCCGGTAATTTACGCCACAAGACAGGGGAGAGTGTGAAACCAACCAGATAATCAAGCGCGCGACGGGCGAGATAGGCTTCGACCAATTCCATATCCAATTTACGCGGATTCTGAATAGCTTCGGTCACGTTTTTCTTGGTAATGGCGTTAAAGGCGACGCGTTCAACTTCTTTGCCTTTGAAAGCCTTTTTCTTGGATAGGACTTCGAGCAAATGCCAAGAAATGGCCTCACCTTCTCTGTCCGGGTCGGTCGCGAGGATGAGTTTGTCAGACTTTTCGAGAGCGTTTTCGATGTCTTTGATACGTTTTTTGGCTTTCGTATCGACAGCCCATGACATGGCAAAATCGTCATCGGGGTCAACGGAACCATTTTTAGAGGGTAAATCGCGAATATGACCGAAACTGGCCAAGACTTTGTAATCTTTGCCTAAATATTTCTCAATCGTTTTCGCTTTGGCAGGCGACTCAACAATAACGAGGTTCATTTTTTGCGTACCTTTTTATGCGCCCGTAGTGAAATCACAGGCGATAACGGCGCTCATTTGGTCTGTGCGATTTACAATGTCAACTCGCTCTCCTGTGGAATTTGCTAAACTACACCTTATAGTATATATTAATATAATGCATCCTTGAGTTTTATTTCCTTTTTGTGCCATACTGTTTCGATGATAAGGAAAATGAAGATATGGTGATTTCTCCGAAGATTGTGAACCCATCCAATAAAGCGGAAACCCGCCTAACGGACGCTCAACTAGGACTGCTGAATTATATTGAGGATATGGCCTGTGAATTGGCGGATTTATCCTTAGCGGCGAACTTAACGGCCTTGCATAACGCTTTTTTGAGAGTTCGGTCTGAGGTTGAAAAGTTGAAACCCTGAGGCGTTTTCCGCTGATTACCTCACAGTTGAGACGCGACCATCCGCTTCGACACTAATGTCTGCATTGAGTTCCAACTCTAATAGGGCCGCAGTGACGATAGGTGTAGGGAGTTGGCTCGCACGGATAATATCATCTCTTTGGGAGGGCGTAGGCGAAAGCAGAGCCAAAATGCTATTTTTGGCTTTTTCGATGGAAGGCGCTACCTGTTCCCAATCGAAAGTAGGCGCGTGATAGCCTTCAGTGTTTTCTAGAAGCTGCGAGTGCGTGAGGGCTTCCAGACAATCCAAGACATCTTGTGCGTTTTCAATCAAGGCCGCGCCATGACGGATAAGGCGGTTACAGCCCTTTGTTCGCGGGTCAAGCGGGGACCCCGGCGCGGCCATAACCTCTCGTCCTTGTTCGGCGGCATAACGCGCCGTGATTAATGTACCCGAGCGTTCAGCGGCCTCAATGACGACGACACCGCGGCAAAGCCCTGAAATAATCCGATTGCGTCGCGGGAAATCTCTCGCTGAAGCGCGATAGCCTAGCGGGCTTTCGCTCAGAAGCGCGCCTTGTTCCCGCATCATCAGGTGCAGGTCTTCATTCTGTTTCGGATATATGTGGTCTACGCCCCCTCCCAAAACGCCGATTGTCCCTGTTGGTAAGGCCGCTCTATGCGCGCAAGCATCAATACCCCGCGCCAGACCTGATACAATGGTGAGGCCGGCAGCCCCTAGCTCTGCTGCAATATTGGCAGCGAAACGTTGCCCATTGGCTGAGGCATTACGAGAGCCGATAATTGCGATACAGTTATTGTTGAGTAGATCTTTGCGCCCCCATACGCTGATGATCGGCGGAGGTGGATCAATGGCACGTAAATAATCAGGATAATCTGGCTCACACGCTGCAATTATGTGAATGCCGAGCTGATCGGAAGCTTCCATTTCAGCTTCGACCTGTTGAAGGCTTGGTGGCGCAATATTTTTCTTACGGATCAGTGACGGCAAGGCGTCCAGAGAACGAGCCGCACTCCCATAACGATTTATCAAGTCACGAAAGGCAACAGGGCCAATCGTTTGTGTGCGCGTCAGGCGGAGCCAATCCCGCTTTTCAGAAAAACTGAGAGGGGCGTAGTTTTGAGAGTTACTCACTTGCCCTTTTGTCCAATCTTGCCTTCTTCCCCTTTCAATAAGCGTGAGATGTTGTCTTGATGACGGACAAGAATAATAAACGCCATGAAACTCACCATGACGGCAGCGTAGAAAGGTGAAATGAACCAGGCCAGCAGGGAAGATAGGACGCAGGCGACCAATGCTCCGAGAGAGGACAGGCGCGTAAGGAAGGCTGTCGCCAACCAGACAATCGCAGCGAAAAGCCCGACAGGCCAGACAAGGGCGAAAAGACCACCAAAAAATGTCGCCACGCCTTTCCCGCCTTTAAACCCGAGCCAGACGGGATAACAATGCCCTAAAAGGGCCGAAGCGGCGGCGATATAGCCGAAAGGCTGGCCATAAAAATGCGCGATGACTAATCCGGCGACGGCCGCTTTTCCTGCGTCCAAGACTAAGGTCAGGGCGGCAATATCTTTTCGTCCGGTTCGCAATACGTTGGTGGCTCCGATATTACCGGAGCCGATTTTACGAATATCGCCTTGCCCCGTGACTTTTGCGAGCAGAAGACCGAAAGGAATAGCACCGAGCAGATAGCCGACGAGAACAGAAATGAGCAGTGTGAGAATATCCATAGCTAAATCGTGCCGAAAGCGGTTGAGCCTGTAAAGGTTAAATCTGTCATGACGGGTCAGACTGTTTCCGGTTTGCCAATTTCGCGGCGAGTGGGTTTGGGGACGTCACGGCGGTCTCTTTCATCTGACGCTCTCTTTCTTTGGCAGAAGATATGAGGTCGGGAATCAACTCTGCCTCTGGTAAATTGTGCCAATACTTTTTGGGCATTTCTGAAGTCATTGCCTGAACTTTCAGCCGGGCAGGGTTAAAGATAGATTTGAAATAGGTTTTCCATTGCTCTTCAACTGCGTCATAGGCGGGCACATCAGATTGTTTGCCGCCCTCAGAAAAACGTAATGTTCGACCATCCCACAGGGCAGAGCGATGGGGTGTGACGATTGCCCAATCCATATTCGGAAAGCGGCGCATAAAGAAAGGAGCCCCCAATTCGGTGATATAATGTGTGGGTTCAAACCACGCGGCAAATTGCTCGCGCTTATAGCGGCCTTCACCGATTTTACGAAACCGAACAAAAGCGTGCATTTTATGAATATCTCTGCGTATGGCTTTGTCGCAATTCTGTAGCCAGATGACGTCACGGTCCTGATGTTTGCTCAAAAGGCGGGGTTGGGTTTGGAGCCTAAATAAAAGGCTATATAATCGCGCAAAACGTTCTGGATCGGTATGACAAATAACACGATGTGCAATGTCAGGGAACGCTGAAGGGACTTTCGGGGACAGCGTTGTCGAAGATAAAGTTGTATGATCGGTGTATGTCGAGTCCAATAGCGACACTGGCGCGGACGGCACGCGCCAAATCACGTTACAGGGTTTGATTTGGTTTTGAATTAAGAGCCGTGCGGCTTTGCGCCAACCTTCGAAATCTGTTTCTGACGACAATTTGACGCAAATCACAATAAAGCCATTTGTTGAGGCGGCGGAAGAAAACGTTGCCGCAGATCCGCGGCATCAGTGAGATGACCGGGTGTCCAATCTGCCGTTTCAATGAAAGGAAGAAGCTTCTTTAAAGACTGTGTTAATTTCGCCATGTCGTCCAGACGCAATCGGGTGAGGCGACGGGCTCTGATAACCTTATCGGCGCCGATAGCTCCCAGTCCCGGGATGCGTAGAAGCTCTTTTCGACTGACCCTATTCACATCCATCGGGAACCATTCGCGATGTTTCAATGCCCAAGCCAGTTTTGGATCGATGTCTAAATCCAACATACCCGATTGTGCAGAGGAGAGAATTTCAGCAGGTTCAAAATCATAAAATCGATAAAGCCAATCGGCCTGATATAAGCGATGTTCCCTGACCAAAGGCGGCGCAATCGGAGGCAAGTCCCTCGAAGCGTCGGGAATGGGGCTGTAAGCGGAATAATAAACCCGCCGCATTTTGTAGCCTGAATAGAGACGGGAGGACGTTTCGATAATATCAGAGTCTGTTGAGCCGTCTGCGCCGATAATCATCTGTGTGGATTGTCCCGCCGGGGCGAAGTCGGGTACAAAATTTGACCGCTTTTTTGAACGGGATTTCTTTTCAGCCTTGCTGATGTCTATTTTTTCTTTGACCTCGCCCATTGTCTTTAAAATGGTATGCTCGCTTTTTTCAGGGGCAAAACTCTTCAACCCGCTTTGAGTCGGCAATTCTATATTGACGGAGAGCCTGTCAGCATAAAGCCCGGCTTGCTCAATAAGAAGCGAGTCGGCTTCGGCAATGGTTTTGAGATGGATATACCCCCGAAACCCATAATCTTCGCGCAGGCTGCGCGCGACCTCGACCAATTGCTCCATCGTGTAATCAGGAGAACGGATTATGCCCGAAGAGAGAAAGAGGCCTTCGATATAATTCCGCTTGTAAAAATCCAAAGTGATTTTGATAAGCTCTGTAGGGGTGAAACGGGCCCGCTCAACATTTGAGCTCGACCTATTGATGCAATATCGGCAATCAAAAATACAAAAATTGGTCAAGAGGACTTTCAAAAGGGAGATGCAGCGACCGTCCGGCGCATAGGCATGGCAAATACCCATACCTTCTGTTGAGCCAAGACCGGCTCCGCCTAAAGAATCGCGTTTTGTTGTTCCCGATGAAGCACAGGAGGCATCATATTTGGCTGCATCAGCCAAAATGGCGAGCTTGTCGATTAAGGTTTTTTTGCTCATGCAACATTATAGAACAAATAAAGAACATTAAAAGTGCCATCCGCGCTTTTATGATGTTATTCACAGCAAGTCAGAGTCGCAGAGCAATGCGTCACGAATAGAAAATTACGAATGTTGGAAATAAATCCCCTGGAGGTACCACCCGGAATCGAACCGGGGTACACGGATTTGCAATCCGGTGCGTCACCACTCCGCCATGGTACCATCGCAGGGGCCGTCCTCTTAGCGAGACTGGCCATGACCTGCAAGTATGATTTCGCACAGTTTTCCTCAAATTATTGGGCTCCTTACGAAAACAGTCTGTTCGGAAGATGAAATTATCAACATGCATATGAGTTATGCGGATTACCCCATTGCACCTTGTCCAGTGGGCAGGCTATAGCGTGGAGTGAAAGCCCGCTTTGTCGGCGGAATGATTTCGAGAGGATGTTATGTTCAATTTCTCCAAAGCCCGTGATCATATGGTCGAAAGCCAGATCCGCACCAATGACGTCACAGAACCCGCAATTTTGAAAGCTTTCAGAACAACGTCGCGTGAACGGTTTGTCCCTAAGGCACAAATGGCCTTGGCTTATGGAGATGCTCACATCGAAATGGATGAGGGTCGTGTGATGATGCGCCCGAGAGATTTTGCCAAATTGGTCGACTCCGCCGATATCAGACCTTCGGATGTGGTATTGGATATTGCGTGTGGGCGCGGTTACTCAACCGCGATCATGTCAAAATTGGCAGACACAGTCGTCGGATTGGAAACAAGCGAAACGGCGGTCGAGAAGGCAACGGCTCTACTGGTTGATGAAGACATCAGTAATGCGGCAGTGGTTCAAGGTGATTTGAAGGCCGGGGCTTCGGAACATGGTCCGTTCAATGTAATCTTTATCAATGGCTCGGTGAGTGAAGTTCCGAAAACATGGCTGTCTCAACTTGCTGACGGCGGACGTTTGGCCTGTATCATTCAGGACGGACCGGTCGGAAAAGCCACAATATTTACGAAATCCGGCAATGTCGTGGGAGAGCGCGTTGATTTTGATGCCAGCGTACCGCTTCTTCCGGGTTTTGCTATAGAACTGAGTTTTGTGTTTTAAATTTGCTCAAAACACCGCAGCGCTTCGTAAAGAGGCTACAACTTATAAACGTGCGACTGAAGCCATTGTCTTATGATTGCTTACAAATTCAGATTATTAGCCACATCCTTCGTGGTCATAGCTATCGGATTAGTACCTGTGGCGGCGCAATCGGAAACTCTTTCAGAAGCTTTGATTGCTGTTTATAATAAGAACCCCCAATTATTAGCGGCGCGCGCGCAATTGCGCGAAATTGACGAGACCTATATACAAGCGCGTGCACAGGGAAGATTTACGGTCAGTGCATCCGGGCAATATAGCCGTACCGTTTTGGACGGTCCCAGCACAGGCGTGCCACAAAATGTTGGGCCGGTTCCGCCAACAGCGACAACAGCCGATACAAAATTTTTCTATGCGCCGTCTCAGGGGCAAGTTGAGGTTATACAGCCTCTTTATCAAGGTGGCCGTATAAAGGCGCTGAAAGAACAGGCCAAAGCCGGCATAGCGGCGCAGCGTGAAATTTTACGGGCGACAGAAAATCAGATTTTTCTGGCCGCGGCGAATGCTTATCTCAATGTGCAACTTTCCGAAGAAACAGCACGTATTCGTCGCAATAATGTTAGAGTCCTCAGCCGTCAGTTGAGTGCTGCGAATGAGCGTTTCGATGTCGGGCAGGGCACCCGAACCGACATTGCACAATCACAGGCACGACTTGCTTCAGCGGAGGCGGGCTTAGCCCAAGCCGAGGCTGAGCTTCAAATTGCCAGAGCGGGGTATAAGCGTTTGGTCGGGCGTATGCCTACGGATCTCCGAACTGCGCCAGATTTTGTCCTGCCGGCGACAGTGGATCGGGCATTGGCATTAGCGCGGGAAAATAATCCGCAACTCATCGCGTCTTATTTTAATGAGGAAGCCGGTAAGTCTGCGATTGATGTTGCCAAAGCGGCGGGCCGACCCACAATTTCTCTTAACGGCAGTGTCGCCGCACAGCGCGGCCAGCTTTTTGGTTTTGAGGAGGCGGAAACGGCCTCACTAACGGCCAATATTCGGATTCCCATTTTTTCAGGCGGTTTGAATAGTTCCCGCGTGAGGCAGGCTAAGCATGCCAAGACCCGTTTGGCGTTTGAGTCCCGTGACCGCGAAAGAGAAATTGATGAAGCCGTTATCCGCGCTTGGGCGCAAAAAGATGCTGCGGCTTCGGTTTTGTTGGCGGCACGAAAACAGGTTGAAGCGGCGGAGCTGGCCTTTGAGGGCGTAACCTTAGAGCAAGAGGTCGGAAATAGAACGCAATTGGACGTGCTAGATGCGGAGCAGGAAACCCTGAATGCTAAATTATCTCTGATTAATGCGAGGCGGAATCTCAATGCTGCGAAATATCAGCTATTAGCCACAATCGGTGTTTTTGATGCCAGAGGGATCAATCTGCCGCTTGACCAAGCTTATGACCCAAATGCCAATTTTGAAGCCGTCCGTTACGATGGTTTGAGCCGATTGGTCGACACGACGATTGCGGAGCCTGTGCAATCCGCCGCGCGCGGTCTTTCAAACGCAGTAAAAGACGAATTTGACGCTGTTGGTGATGTTTTGACAGAGCCTGCCGTGGAAGAAATAGTCACTCTTATACCCGATGCGACACGAAAGCTGTTCGAAGAGGGCAAAACTGCGATTGATAAGGCGGCGGGAGCCGAATCGGATTTCCATCCCTTGGTTAATCAAAAACAGTCTAAGATAGAAACTGAGCCTTATGATGATGCGGAGGCCAAGGCGAAAGCCATAGAAACCCACAGAATCGATTGATTTACCCCCTTTTAGAGCGGCTGCTCAACTAGACAAAATGCAAGCTGTGTCTTAACCCTTTGTTTAGAAAGACCGTATCGGGGGTAACACGGCCTTATCTAATATTATGCCGAATGGCGTAGAATATCAGGGTCTTTATGTCGGAACCGACTACAGAAGCAGAACAATCCGCGGAGCTTGCCCCAGAGATCGCCTCTGAAGGTGAAGATCCGAGCATGGAAGATATTCTGGCCTCTATCCGCAAAATCATCGCGGATGATGATCAGACTATGGAAATTTCTCCGCCCCAACCCCTTGCTGTGTCTTCAGGGCAAAGTGCGCCTGACTTGAGGGATACAGAAACGAGCGCCAAAAATATTGAGGCCGCAGAGGTAAATTCATCGGAAAGCGAGACCGAAGCGCTCATGCGCGATTTGAATACTCTTCCTATTGAAGAGGATGAAAACAGTGTCTTCAAATCCATGTTTAATGACGAAAAAACGGTTGCTTCCGACGACACGATATCATCGGCGATTAGTCACTCTGATGATGAAGGCGAGTTGATTGATTTGGACATCGAAGCTCTTTTAGGAAGTGCGGATGATCTGGCCGGAACTGAAGACTTGGATTTAAGCGCTGCATTGGCAGCAGATAACTCTGAGGACATGCCGGATGAGGCGGTTCTGGAAATGCCTGACATAGCGATGGAAGACGAAACGCCTGCTATTGAAATCCCTGACTCAGTGTCGGGCAGTCAAGACGACTCATTAAATAATTTCTTGGAACCTACGACGTTCGATGACGCACAAGGTGAAACAGATCAAGAAGCAGACAATCTCTTTGAAGAATTAGAAGGGCTCTTGGCAGAGGCCTCACCCGAAATTATTCAAGACGATACTCCCATATTGGAAGACCTTTTGGCGGATATGACAGAATCCGAAGATACAACAAATGATGTTTTTGATGAGGCACAGTATCTTGTTGAAGCCAATGCGGATGAGATCGTCAAACCGGTTATCGAACCGGAGGCTAAGAAGCGCGGTTTTGCCGCTGGTTACGCTGCGGCAGGCTTTAGCGCAATTCGCCCTAAAGTGAAGGTCCGAAATGCGGAGGAACCAGTCCGTTCAGAAGTTGAGTTAAAAGATGCGCCTGCGCATCAGAACTTGACGGACGCAGATGATCAACTTGATCAAATGCTAAACGGCTTGGTGGAAGACCTTGAGTCCATTGAAAATTCCGATGCAGATATGTCTTCGTCAGATGAGGCTAATGCCCAAACTGAAACAGCGACTATTGAGACTGTTTTGGATGAGAGCGATCTGACGGTGGATGAAGCCGATTTCTTGCAAACGTCGCTGAGTACGGATGAAGGGGATATGGACCTCGTTAAATCGCTCATGGCAGATTTGACAGACCCCGACGCGGAAGAGGAACTTCCAGAAGCCGTCGAGCAGACTGTTGGGGGTATGGAATCTGCTGACCTCTCCACTGAATCGAACGAAATTGAGTCAGAGAGCGTCGTCTCCGATGATATTGAGGAAGAGACTTCGGAAGAGTCAGAGAATATATTGGATGATATTTTGGACATGTCCATTGAGGACGAATTGTCTGGTGAAGAGGCGCTTCCGGCTTTTGCTGAGGACGCAGAAGACGACAGCGACATTGAGAGCTTCCTTGAAATTCCGACGCCTGAAAGTAAATCATCATCGGTGGTAACGGCTGAACAAATTGTCGAAGACGAAGCCCTGAACGTCGCTGAAAATATGATTATTTCAGAAGACCTTAATGTTCCTGAACATGTTGAAGCAAGTTTAGAAACTTCTGAAGGCGGTTCTGAGGGTGAAGACAGTTTGGAAAATGGTGAGTTTAGCCTGTCCGATATTGCTGCAGAAGCTGAGCGCGAAGCTGAAAGAATGGAAGAGCGCGGCCAAATTAAGGTCGACAGATCAGCTGTTTTGGACTTGGACGCCACATCTATAAGCCCTAATAAGGGTGAACCGGCAGGGAAGGACCCTGTCTTTGAACTGAATGTTGATAAGGCGGCGAGTTTTGGTCTAGTCGGTTTCGGTGCGGCGGCTCTGGGGGCTGGCGTAGTTGTGGCCCCTCGTCAAAACACTGAGACATATGAGGCTAATCAGCCCGTCCAAAGGGAACCCTTACAAAAAGATATTGAAAACACGATAACCATGGAAAAGGAGAGTGCCGATATGGCCGGTGCCACAGCACAAAAAGACGTCATTTTAGATGATGTAACAGAGTCCGCATCTGCGAATGCTTTTGCCTCTCTTAATCAATTGGTCGAAGAAAAAGCCATTACAGCGGAACGCGGAGACCGTATCGGTGATTTGGTCATGGAAGCGCTACGCCCCATGCTGAAAGAATGGCTTGATGCCAATTTAAAAACCATCGTGGAACGCGCGGTGCAAAAAGAAGTGAAACGTATCGCATCCGGCAAATAATCATTTTCCGGTGCGGGAGCGCCGGGTCTGACACATCAAAACCCTGCGTTCTGTAAAGGCGCGGGGTTTTCTTTTGTCTCTGAATAGACAATCCTTTGAGAATAGGCGATACCGCGCCAAATTCTAATCGCAAGATGTCAATTTTTGACAGAGTACAGGTTCGACATGCTCGACAATAAATTTGATCCAAAAGAGGCGGAAGCCCGGCTTTATAAAATGTGGGAAGAGAGCGGCGCGTTCAAGCCTCGCCCTGCCAAACCGACAGATACGAAAGACGATAATTTTTCGATCGTCATTCCGCCGCCTAACGTCACGGGTAGCCTCCATATGGGGCACGCAGTCAATAATACGATACAAGATATCCTCGTGCGCTATAATCGTATGAAGGGGAAAGCTGTTCTATGGCAACCGGGCATGGATCATGCCGGCATTGCGACGCAAATGGTGGTCGAACGTAAATTGGCCGCAGACGGCAAAGCCCGTAAGGATATGACGCGCGATTCGTTTCTCAACCATGTTTGGGATTGGAAAAACGAGTCCGGCGGTATCATTGAACAACAACTTCGTCGCTTGGGCAGTTCTTGTGATTGGTCGCGCTCGAAATTTACTTTGGGCGACCCGGAAGACTCTTCGGATAAAATGGCCGAGGCCATCACCAAAGCCTTTGTCGAGATGTATGAGGCGGGGCTGATTTACCGCGATAAGCGATTGGTGAATTGGGACCCACATTTCCAAACCGCCATTTCGGATTTGGAAGTCGAGAATGTCGAAAAGGACGGCCATTTCTGGCATTTTAAATATCCGTTGGAAGGCGGCGAAACCTATACCTATGTCGAGAAGGACGAAGACGGGTCTGTCATTCTCGAAGAGGAACGCGATTATATCTCAATCGCGACTACGCGCCCTGAGACTATGTTGGGTGATGGCGCTGTTGCGGTTCACCCCGATGATGAACGTTATGCGCCAATCGTCGGAAAAATGGTACGCTTGCCTCTGGCTGACCGTTTAATTCCGATCATTACGGATGAATATCCCGATATGGATTTCGGTTCCGGTGCGGTAAAAATTACGGGCGCGCATGACTTTAATGATTACGAGGTCGCGAAGCGGAATAATATTCCAATGTACTCTTTAATGGGTCCCAAAGGAGAGATGATCGAAAGCGAGATTATGCCGACCAAATATGTGGGTATGGACCGCTTTAAGGCGCGCAAAGAGGTCGTCGCTGACATTGATGCCGAAGGCTTGCTTATCAAAGTCGAAGATAAGAAAATTCAACAACCCATTGGAGATCGCTCGGGCGTTGTTATTGAGCCAATGTTGACGGATCAATGGTTTGTGGATGCAGAAAAATTGGCAAAAGATGCTGTCGCCAAAGTGAATGACGGCTCAACCCGTTTCGTCCCCGAAAACTGGAAAAAAACGTATGATCATTGGATGGAGAATATCCAGCCTTGGTGTATTTCACGACAGCTTTGGTGGGGGCATCGGATTCCGGCTTGGTATGATCAGTTTGGCGGTGTTTGGGTCGGCGAGACAATTCGCGAAGCTGTCAGTGGTAGATGGGATCAAATTGTTCAGCATGTAACCAACCAAGTTGGGCAAGTATGCGAAATCTTTGTGATTGATGGCAATCATCCAAGGGTCAGCGAATTGGACCTAGATAAATCCTTCGAAGGCGATTGGGATAGTAGTATTGTGAATTCCCCTGCTCACATTGATACCTATACGCCCGCAGACTCTAAGGAATGGATAGATGGCTGTTTGTTACTCCGCCAAGACCCCGACGTTCTTGACACTTGGTTCTCCTCTGGGCTCTGGCCGTTCTCGACTCTCGGCTGGCCGGAGAAAACCGAAGAGCTAGAGCGCTTCTACCCCACCTCAACACTCGTCACCGGATTTGATATTATCTTTTTCTGGGTGGCTCGGATGATGATGCAAGGTCTGCATTTCATGGATGAGGTACCGTTCAAAGATGTCTATATCCACGCGCTTGTTCTGGATGAGCACGGCAAAAAGATGTCCAAATCCATCGGCAACACGCTTGACCCGCTTGACCTGATAGATGGGGTGAGCGCGGATGAACTCGTGGCCAAACGCACGCGTGGCTTAAAAAACCCGGAGAAAGCACCGCAAGTCGAAAAAGCGACTCGTAAAGCTTATCCTGATGGGTTCGAAGCTTTTGGCGCGGATGCTTTGCGCTTCACATTGGCCAGCCAAGCCGGGCAGGGGCGAAATATTCGCCTTTCTGTTGATCGTATTGCAGGCTATCGCAATTTCGGCACCAAGCTCTGGTCCGCCGCCAGTTTCGGCCAAATGAATAATTGCCGCTCAGTTGAAGGCTTTAATCCGGCCTCGGCGAGTTTGGCTTTGAATAAATGGATTATTTCTGAAACCGTCAAAACGGTCACAGATGTGTCTGAGTATATTGAAGCTTATCGTTTCAATGACGCGGCAGATGCGGCTTATAAATTCACATGGGATACATTCTGCGCGTGGTATTTGGAAATGTCCAAGCCGCTTCTTTCCGGCGAAGACGGCGCGGATAAAGAGGAGACACAGGCGAGTTTTGCTTGGGTGCTCGACCAAATCTTAAAACTACTCCATCCCTTTATGCCGTTCATAACCGAAGAGTTATGGAGCAAAGTTTCTGATGGCCGAGAGACGCACCTCATTACCGCGCCATGGCCGGATTTATCGGAAGATTTGATTGATGAGACGGCTTCCAAAGATATTGCATGGCTTCAGACTTTGATTACGAATTTACGTTCTGTTCGTGCGGATATGAAAATTCCTCCGGCCAAGAAAGCGCCGCTTTTAATGTTGGCGAAGAGTTTAGATCCACGCCTTGCGGTTTATGCGGATGTATTGTCGCCTATGGGCCGTGTGGAGAGCGTCGATATAGCGGCAGAAGCGCCGAAGGGCGCATTACAAACCGTTGTTGAAGGGGTAACTTATGCGATTCCACTGGACGGATTGATTGATGTTGAGGCCGAAAGAAAACGCCTCGGCAAAGAAATTGAAAAGGCCCAAATGGAAATCGATAAAATTGACAAAAAACTCGGCAATGAGGCTTTTGTCGCAAAAGCGCCTGAGAAGGTCGTTAATTTGCAAAAGGAAAGACGTGCTGATTATGCGGATGAAATCGCCAAATTAGAAGAAGCCTTGTCAGGCTTGGGCTAATTTAAGGGGCTCGGCTAATGCGTCTCAACGCATATAAAGAAGGTTATGACGACACCAGAATTTAAAATATCGCATCCCGTATTGAAGGACTTCTCGGCTTACTATCAAGCCGAAGTTCATCCTTTTTTGGAGGAAAATGAAGCCGTTCGGTTGTCAGCGATTAAGAAGACAAAAATCGGTGTTGCCGTGCTGTGCGTTGTAACCATTCTGAGTGTTGTTACTTTAATGCAACTCTACAGCCCCGATGCTCGTTTCATTTTTTACCCTGCCGTAGTCTGTTTTGCCGCATCAGGTGCTCTATATGGTTTTCTGACCTATAAGCTTAAAAAAGAGACAAAAGATAAAATTGTTGGCGCGATTTGCGGTTTTGTCGGTTGGTCTTTTCAGGCGGAGGTCGAACGCAAACCCGAATTGAGTGGTTGGCAGTCTATGGGCCTTATTCCGCGCAATAAGCTAATCAAACTGAACCAACGGATTTCCTTCGAAGACCATATGAAGGGCCCTGTGGGTGACAGTCATTTCGAGGCAATGGAAATTCACATTGAAGAACGCCACGATAAGAGCTGGCGGACATTAATGCGCGGGCAAATGATGTCTCTCACTTTCCCTCGAAAGTTTATGGGCACAACGGTCGTCCTAAGAGACCAGAAATTCTTTCAATCCAAAAAAATTGGCGATATGAAACGGGTGGGCTTGGTCGATCCTGTTTTCGAGCGCATTTTCGAAGCTTATGGCACCGATCAGGTTGAAGCGCGATATTTATTGACGCCCACATTTATGCAAAAGCTCGTTGATTTGGAACGTTCAGTTTCCGGAAATAATATCCGTTTTGGTTTTCACGAAGGACGGTTACTCATCGTTGTCGAAACGCCAAACCAGTTTGAGGTGGGTTCGATGCTGTCCCCATTGGCATCACCCGAACGGACGCAAAAAATACTGGATGAGATTGGCGCGATTTTCCATCTGGTTGATGGGGTTATGGAAAAGCCCTGACATTCACCAACCTCATGAGACTGGTTCGTTCATTCTCTATACTCATTCTCTGCGCTCATTCTCTGTAAATAGTTTTCTGCTACGAAAATCCTATGGTTGCCCTTCGTTCTGAAAACTATGATTACAAAGCCCAAGTCGAGGCTTTGCGGCGATATATTCATGATGCATTGGGTTGGGCCTATCACGGGCGGCACCAACGTCCGCCTATTCTGAACGCTATGATTGATGATGGCATTATTTACAGTAAAACGGGCGTGTTCACCTTTGAAGGCAGCGTAAGCGGTCACGCTTATAAAAAACAGAGGTTCGAGTTGAATGACGTCACGGCCGTGCCTGTGCCGCAAACCAAACCGGATAAGTTTAAACACGACCCTTACGATGCTGATTTTTGGGGCCTATCTTCCTTCGGAAAAGGCGAGACCCGCATCAGTGACGGTTTTCAAGGGGTTATCTTAACCTTGGACCACCACAGAAAATTTTCGGGTAAAACGATTATCCGCCGCGACCGTGCCGCTTTAAATCCACCACGTATCAACGGGTTGAAACGCGTTGGATTTGCCAGTTTGGAATTTGAGCGTCTTTTTGAAGTTTATAGCGATGATCAAGTGGAAGCGCGGGCTTTACTGACGCCTGACTTTATGGCGCGCTTGATTGATTTTGATGAAGATTATCTGGGGCGACACATCCAATGTGTTTTTGAGGCCGATCACTTTCATGTTTCCTTGGATATTGATGACCGATTTGAGTTTTCGGGTGATTTCAACAGCCGCGCTTATACAGAAGCGTCACAACGAATTTTAGGTGAAATCGGTGCGATTTTTTACCTTTTGGAAAAAGTGCAGGCTTTGCAGGCTTGCATCGGCAGGGACGGGCCGGAAGGGGCCGATGAAAAACGCGGACGGTATTATCGCGCCTTAATGGAGACTTTGCGGAGTTCCATATCTGCAGGTGAAGCGGCTTTTCCGTCAATGAAGGGGCGGTCTTTAAACGGTTTCGAGACCCCGGGCAGTTGGCAACATTTACTCTTACGGCCCCGCTTTTAGCGCTCCTTCCTAAAGGTCAGAGGTCAAATTCACCGACGACAGGGACATGGTCTGACGGCTTCTCGCCCTCTCGTACATTTTTGTGAATTTCTATACCGACCGCCTTATCCGCCGCTTGTGCCGAGAGAAGAAGGTGGTCAATCCTGATTCCTGAATTATTCTGCCACGCTCCGCCCTGGTAATCCCAAAATGTATATTGCTCGGCGCGATTATCGAATTGTTCGAACATCTCTGTCAGACCGAGATATTTGAGCGCTTGGAACGCCTCTAAGGTCTCTTGACGGTATAGTGCGTCTCCCCACCACCCTTTCGGATCATGTGTGTCTTCGGCCCGAGGAATGACATTATAATCTCCGGCCAAAATTAGGGCTTCCTCATTTTCAAGAAGCGCTTTTGCGTGATGACGCAATCGCTCCATCCAGGCCAATTTATAAGTATATTTTGGACTGTTCAGTGGGTCTTCCAAAACCGGATTGCCATTAGGCAAATAAATGGAGGCAATGCGGACGGGGCCGCTTTCCGCGGAGACGACCACTTCCAGATAGCGCGCTTGTTCGTCGCTCTCATCTCCGGGCAGGCGGGGGTTGACCTCTTCAAAAGGTAATTTCGATAAAACAGCGACACCATTATAGCTTTTCTGCCCATGAGTGACGACATTATATCCCAGCGCTTCAATCTCCATACGGGGGAAAGCGTCGTCGACTGTTTTAATTTCCTGTAAGCAAGCGACATCCGGTTTGGCGCTCTCCAACCATGCAGTAACCGCGTGCATGCGGGCTTTGATTGAGTTCACATTCCATGTCGCAATTTTCATAAGAGTCGTGGTCGGTCAGCTATGTTCGGAAGTCAAGATAGAGGGCCGATAAACGCGTGAATATTGCGTGTGACAGGTTAGTGAGTGGCCTTCCTTTTGGCCGATAGCCGCCCGATATTCTGATCCCACAACTGACGAGCCGTATAGCTGAGCAACAGTGAAAGTGAGACACTGAGCGGTATGAAAATGGCGAGCGGCCAATCTTCTCGAAATAACAAAATCGTCTGAGCAACAGGCCAATTTATCAAAAGCAGGGTAAGTGTCAGATCCGGCCAGTTTTTCAAACGATCAAACAATGCGTGAGGCTGTGTGAGAAGAATGAAACTTAAACTCATCCAAGCCAAGGTGAGGGCGACTTCGATGAGAGAAGTCCAACTCACGATATAATTTACGCTGGCAATAAAGACGAAACCCAAAGGTAAAGCCCAAAGGCTCTTGCCCATTCGCAATAACTGCGCGCGGTGGCTCCATAGTGCCATACCAATTAAGAACGCATAACTCAGCCGGAGAGCGGTGAGGGGGACGGCCAAATTGTCAATAGCATTTACCGCCGTCCAATGACTCATTATGAGATATAATACTGTTGAACCCAAAGCCGCCAAAGATATGAACGGTCTGTATAGGCGATGATCGATTTTTCCTGAGACGGCCGTTATTATATGCATAATAGCGCCGTAACGTAACGTCCAGATACTGCCCTGAACCAGACACATATATTTGGCATCATCCATCAGGCCTTGAATGGGAACGCCCGGATCAATGCAAAAAACGGTCAGAGCGATATATTTGCCCAGACGCATCCAGAAATCCAAACCCTCATCATGAGGTGTGCCAAAGAGGGGGAAGAGGATGAGCAATGTCAAAACTGTAAGTGCTGCCAATAATGGGATATTTCGCAGAAAGCGGGAGCGCAGATAGCGTATTCCTGCTCGCCCTTGTTCAAGGCTTCGCATAGCCATAAGGCCTGAGAGGAAGAATAAGAGCTGAATGCCGAACCAACTGGGGTCATAGCCGTATAGATTGAGGATTTCCGAATATTCAGGGCCACGCGGCATGGTCGAAGCATATCCAATGGCAATAAAAATGACCAAGCAAAGTCGCACGGCATTCAAGCGTGATAAGAGCCTTCTTTCCTGACTGACTGTATCGGATGCAAACGACATCTATCACTTCCTCAATTGCATGGGAACGGTACGGCAAAACTTACAATAGAGTGTTACTTGCCACTTTTTTCTAATAGAGAAAGCAAAAAGTGCGTAGGATATAAAAAATATATTGAAATTTACATAATGTTGTATATATACAATTTTATGATTTATAACCGTATCAAAATATTGCGTACTGAAAGAGGCTTGTCTCGAAAGGATTTGGCTGATGCTGTTGGCGTAAACTTTCAGACGATTGGTTATTTGGAGCGTGGGGATTATAATGCTTCGCTGGAACTCGCCTTTAAGTTGGCTGATTTTTTCGAAGTGCCCATCGATATGGCCTTCAGCCCCCGTCCCTTCAAAACTTTAGCAGAGGAATTAGCGGCGCAACGCGCGGCGGAATAGGAAAGATCATGTTAAATATTGTTGAAAAAAGCTGTGCGCAGAAAGATTATAGTTTCTCACCGCAAGCCCTACAACGCTTGAGGTTGTTTACGGTGATGGCATTGATAGGTTTTCCGACATTTTCAGTCTTAGAAATGTTCAACCTCTTGGACGGTTTTAGCAAGCCGGTGCATTTCATTCTGACATTGGCCTTATTAATGAGCTTTGTGCCTCTGGTTGGAAACCGAATTTATAATCACTTCTCCCGATCTGGAGGACGGTTAGACGAGAGAGAAAAAGAGGCGGTTGAGCGCGCCATGAGTTTTTCTTACCGAGCCGTTATCATCACATTGATTGTGTCCATCATCATTGGCTTAGCCCTCACATATCTGTTGGGTGCATCCATCCGCATGCCTGTTTTCACAATCGCTGCCGTAGCGATGATCGCAATGAATATAGCTTTTCTGCTGATGTTTTTACCAATCGCACATATCGCTTGGACGCAAAAACCTCTGCCTGCTGAGAGTGAATAAACTCAATACGCGCCAAGCGCTAATTTATAATTCTCATTGAATATTTAGAAGGTCAATCCGATGCCAAATTTAACCGAAATCAAGATACAAAATAATACACTGAGTCCAAAACAATTGTCCTATCTAAAGTGGATGACGACCCTTGCTATAATTGGCATTCCTGTTCTGGCCCAAATTCTTGGTGCCATGATGCTGTTTTCTAAGGTTAAACCATTTTTGATGTCAACGGCCGCTCTTTCTCTTTTTGGTGTTGCGTGCCTTATCGTTTTAATGGCTGGACTATATGTCTGCTCAAATCGCTTACATCTAAGGTTTCTAGGGTTTAATCGAGGTCTTGATGAATGGGAGAGGCTCATCCAGATGAAAGCAAAAGCCTTCGCCTATCAGACTGTTTTCTTGGCCATATTAGTTTTATTCGCATTAATGTCATTAATTGGAGTGATCGGGGTTTTGGGATTTACAGATTTTATAAACATAGATCTTGGTAAAACTCTCACACTTGATATTTTCGAGATTTCTATTCTGGTCGTCGCGGTTTTTTATATCATCATGTTTTTACCGACGTTACACATGGTTTGGAATATTAAACCCCTATCAACTGAAGACTAGCCCTTGCATTTTTAGGCACTTCGCCGCATATCGCGCTCACTAATTTCACTGAATTAAAGAGTGCACTATGGCCCGCCAATTTTGCTATCATATGCAAGGTCTGTCGAAGAAATTCGGCAATAAGACCATTCTTGATAATGTTCATTTGTCTTTCTATCCCGATGCCAAAATTGGCCTGATTGGCGTGAATGGTGCCGGTAAATCGACCTTGATGAAAGTCATGGCCGGTGTGGACACAGAAGTCACAGGCGAACATTGGGCTGCAGAAGGTGTGAAGGTCGGCTATCTGCCGCAAGAACCGCGTCTTGATCCAGAAAAGACAGTCTGGGGTAATGTGATCGAGGGCTGTGAAGACAAACAGATCTTTGACAATTATAATGCGGTCGCCATGAAAATGGCCGAGGATTATTCCGATGAATTAATGGAAGAAATGACGGCTTTGCAGGAGCAAGTCGATGGGCGCGATGCTTGGGACATTGATTCTAAAATTGAAATGGCCATGCAAGCTCTGCGTTGTCCGCCCAAAGATGACCCGGTCAATAACCTCTCCGGCGGTGAAGCTCGCCGCGTGGCCTTGTGTCAATTGTTGCTGTCCAAGCCAGACTTGCTCTTATTGGATGAACCAACCAACCATTTGGATGCAGAAACTGTCGCTTGGCTTGAAAATTATCTCGTCAATTATAACGGCGCGATTATTCTGATTACCCATGACCGTTACTTCCTCGACAATATCACAAATTGGACATTGGAAATTGATCGGGGTCGGGCCTATCCACATGAGGGCAATTACTCTTCGTGGCTCGCTTCCAAAGCCAAGCGCATGGATCAAGAAGGCCGAGAGGCTGACTCAAAGACGAAAGCCTTGAAAAAAGAATTGGAATGGATTCGTTCCAATCCGAAAGCCCGTCAGACGAAGTCGAAAGCGCGTATCAGCGCTTATGAAAAATTACGCGATGAGGCTGAGAACGAAGTCGTCACTCACGCGGATATCCGCATTCCCATGGGTGAACGTCTGGGGAATGTTGTGGTCGAAGCCAACAATGTGTCTAAAGGGTTCGGTGATAAGCTTTTGATCAAGGACTTATCCTTCAAACTGCCGCGCGGGGGCATTGTTGGCGTGATTGGCCCGAACGGAGCCGGTAAAACCACATTGTTCAAAATGATTACAGGCCAAGAACAACCGGATGAGGGTGAGTTCAAAGTCGGTGAAACCGTTGAATTGGGTTATGTTGATCAGAACCGGGATGCGCTGGATAATTCTAAAAACATTTGGGAAGCCATTTCTGATGGTTTGGATGTCATTCACATGGGCAAACGCGAAGTGCCGTCTCGCGCCTATGTGGGGGCCTTTAACTTTAAAGGGACTGACCAGCAAAAGAATGTCGGCCAACTTTCAGGCGGTGAACGTAACCGTGTGAACCTTGCCAAAATGCTGACAAAGCCCGCCAACCTTTTATTGCTCGATGAACCGACCAATGACCTTGATCGTGAAACGCTTGCCTCATTGGAAGTGGCACTGGAAAAATTCCCCGGCTGTGCTGTGGTCATCTCCCATGATCGCTTCTTCCTTGATCGTGTTGCGACCCATATTTTGGCCTATGAAGGGGATAGCCATGTGGAGTGGTTCGAAGGTAATTTCGCCGACTATATCGAAGATAAAAAGCGCCGCCTCGGCCCCGATGCTGATTTGCCGAAGAAACTCAAATTTGTGAAATTTGATCGGTAAAGTTACAGTCAAAATTCAAGCATGGAAAAGCCCGCTTTTAAAGCGGGCTTTTTTTATTTCCCTCAATCTAAAAAGAACCATTCGGCATTCTTATATTCTGCTCTGCTTATTGCACAGCCGACAGAGATGTTTCGCCTGATGATACCGTAATGAATTAACCTAGAATTTGTCAATTTTGGCTATGAAGGCCTTCGAAAGAGGGTTTGATGGACATTCTGGCTTCAATTTTTGACTATTTACTGTCGCATTTTACGGCGTTCACCCAACGCACGCATTGGCTGTTCCTGCTGACGGCATTGGGTTTGGCCTTTGGTGTTTATGTTGCACAAGCCAAACGAGATTGGAGTTTAGCCGGAGCGGCACGCTTTATTTTTCCGAAGAAAATTTGGTGGCATAAATCGTCGCGTCTGGATTACGCTTATTTCGCGGTAAACGCCTTCATCATGGTCTTGATTTTCACACCGCTTATCGGATTTGCTTATCCAGCTGTTTTAGAGGGCGGCATGTCGACCTTAAAGGCTCTGAATGTGCCCACATTTAACGGACCGCCAGTCGGTGTGGCTCTTCTCTATTTTGCTTGCGTCATATTGATGACGGATTTCATGATTTTTCTGGCGCATTATCTGCAACATAAAGTGCCGTTTTTGTGGCAATTTCATAAAGTCCATCATGCGGCGGAAGTCCTGAACCCCATGACCCTATATCGGCAACACCCTATGGATTTCGTTCTTACGGGCGTTTTGGCGGGTGGTGGTGCCGCTTTGGTGCATTCAGTTTTTTCTTATCTCTTTTCCGAGCCCTTTTCTCTCTTTGCTTTGGGCGGGCTGAACGTGGTTGCGCTCTTATTCTATCTTCTCGGATATAATTTGCGGCATTCGCATATTCGTTTGTCTTTTGGCAAAACCGCCGATCAATATTTGATAAGTCCTGAACAACATCAGTTGCATCATTCCTGCGTGGAAGCGCATTTCGATAAGAATATGGGTTTGATATTTGCGCTTTGGGATAGGTTATTCAAAACGCACTACATCCCGCGAAAAGATGAAGAGATTATTTTGGGATTACCTGACGGCGAAGCGAAAGAGTTTAACTCGGTTTTGAAACTTTATTTCTTACCATTCAAAAAGGCTTTCAATGCCCATAAACTGACATTGGCGGGCCTCGTTTTTGCCGGCGCAGGATTGTCCACCGCGGCGATTGCCGTCGGGCAATATGCGCCGCCGAGCCTGTTCCTCGAAGAAATGACGTGGACCGAAATCGATGAGGCCAAACAGAAAGGTTTTACATCTGTTATCATTCCCACAGGGGGAACAGAGCAAAACGGGCCTCATGTGATTTTGGGCAAGCACAATAAAGTCATTAAATATACGACATCTCAAATCGCCTCACGTCACGGAAACACTTTGATTGCTCCCGTCATGACCTATGTACCGGAGGGGTCAATCTCACCGAAAACGGGGCATATGCGTTACACAGGCACGCTTTCAATTCGCGAAGAAGCCTTTGAGATGATTTTGGAAGATACAGCCAAAAGCCTCTTTGCTCATGGTTTTACCGATATCTACATCATTGGTGATAGTGGTGATAGCGTGGCGGCTCAATCAAGAGCGGAAGACGCCATAAAGGCTGATTTAACGCCTCAACAATCCATCCTTCACGTCACAGATTATTATGAGGCCAATGGTCAGGTCGAGCACCTGTTAAAAGAAGGCTTTACCCGAAAAGCCATTGGCTGGCATGCTGGATTACGCGATACTTCTGAACTTATCGCCGTGGACCGCAATGGGGTCAGGGATAAAGAACGCCTGAAAACGGAGCAAAGAAAAGGGGCTAATGGCGCCTTTTGGAAAGCTAATGAAGAGATTGGGCAAACAATGTTGGCTTTGAAAATCGAAGCCGCGCTGAAACAAATGAATGCCGCCAATCAAACATATACAGATAAAGAATAATCCTCGCTTATAGTTTATGCTGTATAAGCGGGCTCGATGAAAACTCTTGGGATGTTTATTTGAATGTTGCGATTTCTCTCTATCGGTATCTTAGCTTTTCTGTCTCTCTCGATTTCGGCTTGCTCTGAACCGAACTCACAAGACACATTTATTATGGTTGATCAATTCGGGTATTTGCCGGATCTGGACAAGCGGGCCGTGATTAAAAACCCTAAACAAGGGTTTGACTCTCATTTATCTTTCTCTCCGGGTGACCGTTATGCCGTCATTGATGTTCAATCGGGTGCGACCGTGTTTGAAGGTGCTCCTGTCGCTTGGAAGGCCGGGAAAACCGATGATACATCGGGAGATCAGATCTGGTGGTTTGATTTTTCTGAGCTGAGCGCGACTGGACAGTATTTGGTGCGGGACCTGTCCACTGGTGCAGAAAGTCATGTTTTCGAGATTTCCAACACTGTTTATGAGCCCGTCTTAAAAGCGGCGTTTAAAACATTCTACCTTCAAAGAGCAGGTTTTGAAAAACGTACACCTTTCGTGTCTGCTGCTTATGCCGATGGGGCCAGCCATCTTAGGGCAGGGCAAGACACTGAGGCGCGTTTGTTTAATGCCAAAGATGATGCGCGCACGGCGCGTGACCTCAGAGGTGGTTGGTATGATGCTGGCGATTACAACAAATATACGAGTTGGACAGCGAATTATGTGACCTTACTCCTCTCCAGTTATTTGGAAAATCCCGCCATATGGACGGATGACTTTGGTATTCCTGAGTCAGGGAACGGTGTGCCGGATAT
This sequence comes from uncultured Algimonas sp., assembly GCA_964511495.1. GTDB lineage: Bacteria > Pseudomonadota > Alphaproteobacteria > Caulobacterales > Maricaulaceae > Litorimonas. Next base: position 25,602 of record CAZEFT010000025.1, read on the forward strand.
TTTGGATGAAGTGAAATGGAGTCTTGATTGGCTTGAGCGGATGCAAAATGAGAATGGCTCCATGCTCTCCGTTATGAGCCTCGCCGAAGCTTCTCCACCCTCCAAATCAACAGGCCCCAGTTATTATGGGCCTGAAAATACGTCAGCGACTGTTACATCGGCGGGCGCTTTTGCGATGGCCGCTAAAGTGTTCGGTGATAGCCCCGCTTTGAAACAGCACAGTGAGAGATATAAACGAAAGGCCCTAAAAGCGTGGGCTTGGGCGGAAGCCAACCCGGATGTGACATTCTATAATAATGACGAAGCGCAAGGTTCACTGGGGTTGGCGGCGGGTCAGCAAGAAGTGGATGCTGAGCGCTTGCGTAAGAAAAGGCTTATCGCTTCGGTTCACCTTTATAGTTTGACAAACACACGCAAATTTCAGGACACAGTCCGTCAATTATACCATCAAGTTAAGCCGATGGCGGCTGATACGCCCAATGCGTTTGAAGGCCATATGGCCTTTGAAATGCTGTATTTCGCCAGACAAAAAGGGATTGATCCACGCTTTCGAAACCGCATCAAGCGCGATTATGAGCGCAACCTTTTAAATGCCTATAATGCGTGGCCCGTCATCGCTAATGGCGATGGAGCATACGGTGCCTATGTTGATGGATATTGGTGGGGCAGTAACAGCACGAAAGCGCGTCGCGGATCAGTCTATACTCAAGCCGTTTTGGCCGGTGTTGGGGAGCGGTCCAATCAGGATTATCTCAATGCGGCAAAAGGCTATCTTCATTATATTCACGGCGTGAATCCCTTAGGCAAAGTCTATTTGTCTAATATGAAAGCTTACGGCGCCGAAAACTCAGCCAATAGTTTCTATCATGCGTGGTTTAAGGATGGATCCGAGGCGTTTGATGATGTGCGAACGTCTAAATACGGTCCGGCCCCCGGTTTTCTTGTGGGCGGTCCTAACCCTGGATATGACCGCGATCCGTGCTGCGCGGATATGAGTTGTGGCGGTTACGGTAAAGAGATGTGTAAGCTCCCGGTATTAAGCCCTCCGACGGGTCAACCTCCTGCTAAATCTTATGCTGATTTTAATGAGGGCTGGCCGCTGAACAGCTGGTCGGTCACGGAAAACAGCAATAGTTATCAAGTGGCCTATATTCGGCTTTTATCGAAATTTGTTCGCTAATAATTACATCATATAAAGATTTTCTTATATGATTTTCAAATCGCCTATGTTAGCAAACTGCGATGGATAAATTTGCCGCCATATTGAAAACCTTAGGGCACACAGGACGCTTGCGCATTCTGGCATTGCTTGAGCATGGCGAATTAACAGTCACAGAACTGGTGCAAATCTTAGATTTGTCCCAACCCCGCATCACGCAATATATCAGTTCTTTGGAAGCCGTCGGTGTTATTGAGCGTTTACGTGAAGGGAGTTGGGTCTTTTCAAGATTGAAGCGCGGCCAGAGTGAACCTGCCAGATTGGTGGCGGCGGTTATGAAGAAATTACCGCGTGATTGTGATGTGTTCAAAGAAGATCGCGCGGCGCTGCAACGCGTGAAGGAAGCCCGGAGTGAGGTCGCCGACGCCTTTTTCGCCAAAGTGGCGAATGATGACAAACAATTGGGCAATGAGTATTTGCCGCAAAAAGATATTGAAACGGCTTTACTGTCCAATCTCAACGCTCAATCCTTTGAGTTTATGATCGATATGGGGACGGGAACAGGGCGGATGTTGGAGCTCTTTGCGCCCCAGATCAAACGCGGAGCCGGGATAGATATGAGTCCGGAAATGCTCAAAGTCGCGCGTCACAAACTTGCGGCTGATGAGTTTGCCCATATTTCGGTTCAGCAGGGCGAGTTACAAGAAACTCCCTTTAAGGATGGCTCTGCGGATCTCGTCACCCTTCATCAAGTGCTTCATTATTTGGATGATCCTGCAGACGCGATTGCCGAATGTGCGCGGATAATGGACGCAAAAGCAATCCTGCTCATAATTGATTTCGCCTCTCATGATGTTGAGACATTCAGAGATGAATACGCTCACCGCCGACTAGGTTTCTCAACCCATGAAATTCGCGATTGGACGGAAAGTGCGGGTCTGAATCTGCGAGAAGTCAGCCGGATTTCACATGAAAAATACCCAACAGTGGTGATCTGGGAAGCCGCTAAACGCTAATTTATACAAATACACTCTGAAGAGAGATTATTATGATGACAATTTTACCGAAAAGAGACCCGAATGCCGCGATTGGTGCGATTGCGCGCGCGGCAACGAGTTCAGCCAAAGCCGCTCCGACTGGTGATATTCGTGTCAGCTATGAATTTTTCCCGCCAAAATCGGGCGCGATGGAAGAACGTCTTTGGGCCGCCATTCAAAAACTGGAACCCCTAAATCCTGATTTTGTGTCTGTGACATATGGGGCGGGCGGCTCTACCCGTGAACGCACGCACAAAGCCGTCAGCCGTATGGTCGAAGAAACATCTTTCAACCCTGCGGCTCATTTGACTTGTGTTGGCTCGACCAAGGCGGAGATCGATGAAATTGTTCAAGAGTATTGGGATGCGGGCGTTCGTCATATTGTTGCTTTACGGGGCGATCCACAGGACGGTATTGATGCAAAATATCAACCGACAGAAGGCGGTTATGCTTATGCTTCTGATTTGGTTGCCGGAATTAAGTCTGTTGGTGACTTTGACGTTTCCGTCGGCGCTTACCCGGAGCTTCACCCCGAGAGTGGTGATTGGCGTGAGGAAATTGATAATCTCAAACGTAAAGTAGATGCAGGCGCAACACGTGCAATTACGCAATTCTTCTTCTCCCCTGATGTCTTTTGGCGTTTTCAAGACCGTGTCTTGGATGCCGGTATTGATATTCCGGTCATTCCGGGTTTGATGCTGCAGCCCAATTTCAAAGGCCTGGCCCGTATGTCGAAAATGTGCGGTGTTTCTGTGCCGGATTGGTATGCTGAATTATTTGACGGCTTGGATGATGATCAGCAAACGCGTGAATTATTGACGGCCTCTCTGGCGGCTGAACTCACTGCGGAATTGCATGACCGAGGTGTACGTGATTTCCATCTCTACACATTGAACAAAGCCGAATTGGCCGTCACGGTCTCTCGAATTCTGGGCCTTCATCACCGTAAAGCTAAATCTGGAAAGCTCTCGGCTTAGAGAATAGTCTAACTGTGTGTGTATTCTCGGTTGATATTTGGATGAGCGCTGATTAACGCGTGAGCTGTGAGTTTATGGCAATCCATATTCAGCGGCGCCGCTCAAATATTCGGCCCACCTGCGACCCTCTCTGATGATGGTAAAGCCGGTCCCATTGACCAAACTGGTTTGGTTGTCGCGCTTGTGGCTTTGGGCGCAAAAATGGCCAAAGCGGACGGTCAAGTGCGGGTTGAGGATATTCATGCGTTTCAACAGGTTTTCCGACCTCAACCCTCATCAGAAACGCAAGTCGCGCGCTTTTTTGATTTAGCACGTCAAACTACACTGGGTTTCGAACGCTATGCCAAAATCGTCGCGCGATATTTTCGGGCCAAGCCTGCCGCCCTTGAAGATGTCATGGACGGCTTATTTCATATTGCCTTGGCTGATGGAATTGTGACGCAGGAGGAGCATGCTTATTTGGAGAAAGTCGGGGAAATTTTCGGCTTTTCCGAAAGAGAATATGATCGAATTCGGTCGTCAAATTTGGGTGTTGACCCAAAAAACCCTTACCTCATTCTCGGCGTGGACGAAGATATTTCGGATGAGGATTTAAAACGGGCCTATCGGCGTATGGCGGCGGCGAACCACCCTGATCGACTGGTCGCCAGAGGTGCGCCGCGCGAGCTGACGGGCTTGGCCAATCATAAAATGGCCGTGATTAACAAGGCTTACGCGGATATTGTGGCCGAACGCGCCCTAAATCCGAAGCTGGGGCGTGGGTTGCCGTCGCGCTAATATCGCGGCGATAACTCCGCCTTACGGAAATGATAAGGTCTGAGACTTGACGAAACGTCCAAATGCCCCGACATATAGGACGAGGTTATGTTATGACAAATACTTACAATCTAAACGGCCCCTCTAACTGGTTTGGGTCGCTGACACGCGCGCTGATGGTCGGTTGTGCGGCGATTGCCGGATTATTTATGCTGGCTATATCGGCAGCCTTTGCATTCTTTGTTGTCGCAGCGATTGCCATTATTGGTTTCTTGGCATTTGCCTTCCTTTGGGGGCGCGCCAAGATTTTAGGCAAGCCTTTTGGCCCGCGTGCGCATTTCGAGGCGAAAGCGAAGGAAATGCAGAAAGACCTCGGCATGACCTTCACACCACAAGACGATCAGGACGGCCCGATTATTGACGCCAAACAAACCCCCGATGGGTGGAGCGTCGACGAATAGAGATTGCGCTTCCGGTCGGCCTTGGTAAGTCCGACACATGAAAGCTCTGGATTTTTGGATATTAATGCTGTGCTGTCTGGGATGGGGCGGCAATTTTGTGGTGAGCGCCTGGGCGCTGAGCACAACTGATTTACCACCCTTCATGTTGGCGTCTTTACGCGCCGCCTTCGTTCTCCTTATCATGGGCGTCTTCCTCTTCCGGCCAATTCCGCAGAAATTTGCCCTCCTATTATGTGTGAGTTTAGCCGTTGGCTTCCTGCATTTAGGATTTCTCTATACAGGACTGCAAACCGCTCCGGCTTCGGGCTCATCCGTTGTAGCGCAAATGCTGATTCCTATGGCGACACTCCTTTCGGTGATTTTCTTGAAAGAACGGATTGGTCGTGTGAGGGCTATTGCGATTACGACTGCATTTTTCGGCGTGTGTTTCATGGTATATGAACCGGGGGCGTTCCAACTGGACTGGGGACTGTTTCTGGTTTTCCTCGCTTATGCTTCTTTGGCTGTCGGGAGCATTTTGATGAAGCTGGTGGGGGACATTGATTGGAAAGTTTACGTCGCATGGACCGCTGTGGTCGTTTTCTCGGGCAGTGTGGTAACATCATTTTTTACGGAAACTGGACAAGTCGCCACAATTCAGACCTATTGGCTTCAGTGTTTGGTCGCCGCGATTTATGCTGCGATTTGCGTGAGTATTTTCGCCCATGGGCAATATTTCCGCCTTCTGCAACGCTATGATGTGTCGGTTGTTGTGCCGCTGACCTTGATGATGACGGTCTTTGCCACAGTGCTCGGCATTACCTTTCTGGATGAAAAGCTAGAAATGCGCTATATCATCGGGGCGGCGATAATCTTGCCTTCGGTCTATATTATTGCGCGGCGGCAAAGCACGGCTAAAACGGCACCGGAAATGATGGAGACATAAATGGCGAATAAAACAATTGCGAATGACGCTTCGGTAGAAGACTATCTGAGCGCAATCTCGCCGGAGCAAAAGCAAGAGGATTGCCGTAAAATCGCGGCTATGATGGAAAAGCTGACCGGCCATCCGCCTGTCATGTGGGGACCGAGCATAGTGGGCTTCGGGACCTATCACTATAAATATGACAGCGGCCGCGAAGGCGACGCGCTACGCACCGGATTTGCCTCTCGCGCGCAAAATATCAGTATTTACATCATGCCGGGCTATCAGGATTTCGGCGATGAATTGTCGCGATTGGGAAAACATAAAATTGGTAAGTCTTGCCTCTATATCAAACGTCTTTCCGATGTGGATGAAGCCGTTCTGGAAGAAATGATCGCAAAAGGCCTGAAACTGCTCGCGCAGAAATACCCCGAATAGCGAAACCCTCCCGTGAAAATTGACCACAGCTTCAAGAGTCCGAATTTCGACAAACGGACTTTGCCGATTACCCAACTGGTTCTGCACTATACGGGCATGGAAAGCGGCGAAGCGGCGCGGGACCGCCTGTGTGATGCAGAGGCCAAAGTCAGCGCGCATTATCTCGTTTACGAAGACGGCACAGTGCAGAACCTCGTCGAAGAAGAGCAGCGCGCATGGCATGCGGGTGTGGGCTGTTGGCGCGGCATAGACAATGTCAACTCGGCCTCTATCGGTATCGAAATCGTCAATGGCGGCCATAATTTTCCGGATGAAAAGGGTTTGCCGCCTTTCCCTGATGCGCAGATTAATGCTGTGATTGCATTGTCGCATGGCATTGTCGAACGGCATCATATCGAGCCTTGGAATATCATCGGCCACAGCGATATTGCGCCTGAGCGCAAAGAAGACCCGGGGGAGCATTTCCCATGGGACGGTCTGGCGGCGGCGGGTATCGGCCTCTGGACGGAGCCGGAATTTGAGCCGGATAAACGTCTCTTATTCGAACCGGGTGACAGAGATCGCGGGATTGCCATTATGCAGCAGGGACTGGCCCAGATCGGCTATCAAATCGCCGTGACAGGCCAATTTGATGACAGAACAAAAGCGGTCATGACGGCATTCCAAAGACGCTGGCGACAAGATGATGTTTCGGGCCTGATTGACATGGAATGCCTCCAAAGGGTGGGGGCGTTGGTCAGGCTGTTGCCATAGCGCGACTTTCGCATTAAACGCGCAACCGCCAGAGGGTCGGGCAATCGCGGATGCTATCATTCGAGGAAAGTCCGGGCTCCACTGTAACAGGATGCCGGTTAATGGTCGGCGGGGGCGACCCCAGGGAAAGTGCCACAGAGAGAAGACTACCTCTGTCCGCAGAGGAAAAGCTGAAAGGGTGCGGTAAGAGCGCACCGGGGATCCGGCAACGGCTCCCGCAAGGTAAACCCCATCCGGAGCAAAACCAAATAGGGACGGATATCTGCGTTACAGCAGCCGTCCGGGTTGGTTGCTAGAAACGTCCGGTAACGGCCGTTCCAGATGAATGATTGCCCATTTTGGCGTGAAACCCAAAAGGACAAAACCCGGCTTACAGACCCTCTGGTAATTTCCATCCGAACGCGGCGCGCGAAGCGCGTTAGTGAGGATGCCCACCATCCGCGTGACCTGATAAGGTCTGCCGACCAAAGGTCGGAACGCGCGGATGCATTCCATTCGAACGCGG
>CAZEFT010000026.1:0-29999 GCA_964511495.1 uncultured Algimonas sp.
CGCTAAGTGCCAAACAGCAAGCCGAAGCCATGTCTGAAGTCGTGATTAAAGAAATCGGTATTCTGGATGAAGCGGTTGATAAGGCAGATGCTGATTTGTCAAAGCTTCAAACCAAATTGGATGAAGCCAAAGCCAAACATAAGGCGCTCATGATGCGCGGCACAGTGGCCCGCGGTCAAATTAAAATGCGCACTGTGTTGAAAGACAGCAAGGTTGATGATGCTCTGGCTCGCTATGAGCGGATGGAGCGCAAGGTCGATGACCTGGAAGCACAAGTTGAAAGCTTTGATCTGGGTGCTGGTCAGTCTTTGGAAAACCAGTTCGCTGAATTGGAAGCGAATGACGCCATTGAAGACGAGCTGACAGCATTGAAAGCGCGTCTGAGCGGCAAAGCCGAAAAGAAAAATAACAAAAAGGCAGGCTAATTTAGTTTGCTGAACGGTCCGGGCGGTCTATCCCCCCACTCATCCCTTCGAACTGATGAGATTCCCAACCGCCCGGACCACATATTTAGAAAAGAGAGAGAAAACTAATGGAGGACGAATTGGCTTTGTTAATCCCGATCATTGCGATCCTCATGCCCGTCTTTATTGTCTGGACAGTCATGCATTTTAAGCACCAAGACAAAAAGCTCAATCACATGAGTGGCGACGAAATCGCCGAACTCGAGCAAATGTCCAAAGTGGCAGATATTTTGGACCAACGCGTCGCCGTTCTGGAGCGCATCCTAGACGACGAAGTCCCGGATTGGAGAGAGAAAAATGACTAAGAAAAAGTCTTACAGTAAAGATTGGAGCCATTACGACGACTATAATCACGCGTCTGATGAGGGTCATAAAAAACTCCGTCGTAATAAAATTGATGGTGTCTTTGGGGGCGTTTGCTCCGGCATCGGAGATTACTTCGGACTGGATCATACGATTGTACGGGTTATCTTTGTACTCTCCGTTATCTTCCTGAGCTTCCCGCTGATCGCTTATTTCATCCTCTGGATTTTTATTCCGAAAGATGTGCGAGCGCCATACCGCCGGGAATATCGTCAAGCGCGCCGCGCTTACAGAGAGTCTCCGAGTGCACCAGTTCGGACCACAACGTTTAAGGATGTGAAGTCGAAATATCGGTCTTTGGAAACGCGTTTACAGGATTTGGAACAGTCCATTACGTCAAAAGAGTGGAAACTCCGTCGCGACTTTCGTGACCTAGAATCCTAACGCCCCCGCTAACAGACCAAAGGAGGATACGGTCATGTTAAAATCAGTCGCAGTCTTGGCAGTCATTGCCACCGGAACAACAATACCCGCCGTACAGAATATTCAACCTGTAAAAGGGGCCACAGTTTCCGTCTCCCAGTTTAATCTGGAATGGGGCGAAGAAGGGTTCGAAGCCACACTGTCAGAACAAGCTGACTTCGCTTTGAAACTGAAACTCTCAGGTGACAAAACCGTCACGCTCGAATTTTAGGAACGAGATATGACAGGCTCTTTGAAACCGATCTTATTAACGACAGCGGCGCTTTCCCTTGCGGCGCTGTCTTTCCAAACACAGGCTCAATCTTCAACTGAACAGGCAAGCAGTGGTTCGGAACTCATTATTGAGAATTTTGTTGGCACCATTAATTGGCAGAACGCTTCGGGTGACCCCCGACTGACGTCTCAGAAGAATATGGGTGACACGCAAATCGATGACCGCGGATATGACCTGATCATTGATGGCGGTATTGAGAATTTAAAAGGAACGCGATGCAAAGGCTATTACGGTTCTTATGACATCAGCCTTTTTGGCAGTAAGAAAAATAAGGGTAATTTCGGCGGGTATGAAGACCTCGAAGATTTCCCGATTTTGGATATCAATATTCCCGAAAATACGACCGTTATCATTCGAGACTCTATTCTATTCACTGAAGGTCAACCCAATGTGTTTGCAGCCGATTTATCGCTTAAGCATTGTGGGAAAATCAAATTGGGTAACGTCAAAACCTATGTGGATTTGGAAAGCAATGGCTCGGCAGATTTGACAGTGAGTCGCGTTGACCGACTTGACAGCGAAATGACGGGTTCAGGAGACATTGAAGGCGAATATGCCCGTCTCTTGACCGCCGAAGGCCGAGGATCCGGTGATATCGAATTTGATGAGGTCGGCACACTTGATATTCAACTGACCGGATCCGGTGATGTCGAAGTCGACAATGTCAATTCCGTCACAATAGAAGCGTCCGGTTCAGGTGATTTCGATTTTGATAAAGTGCATGAGAGCCTGGATTTTCAAGCTTCGGGGTCCGGTGATTTATCTGTCGATAAATTTGTCGGTGACGGCCCTGCAACGGTCAGTATTCAAACCCGCGGCAGTGGCGATGCCGACATTGATGATGGCTCCATCCGCGAACTTTATGTCCGCGCCGGAGGGTCCAGTACGGTTGATATTGATGCCGAGATTATTGATGCCGATGTGAAAGCCTCAGGCTCGTCTGATGTTTATCTGAAAAAGGTGAGTGGTACTCTGACCCGTAAAGAAAGCGGCTCTGCTGATATTCACGTCAATTAAATCTGAATGTTCTGTCGCACGCTACCGTGAATGAAGGCGCGCGACAGAAAACTTCTCCCAGACCTGCCGCGCGATCGGCAGGGGATCGCCATAATAATGGGACACCAAAGCTTCGGCGAGAAGCGGGGCGAAAACAAAACCGCGCGACCCCAATCCTGATAAAATATAATGACCGGTATTTATTTCACCGATAATGGGTAAAGTGTCATGGGATGTCACGCGGATACTCGCGCGTGATTTTTCAGGATAAAGCGTCACGCCTTCGCCAATATAACTTTCAAATTGGGCGATGTTTTTACGGTCATCGGCAGGGTCTATCTCAAACGGGCTCTCTCCCTCGGTGAGCCTGTCATGCGTAGCACCAATGAGGATATCTGAGTCCAAAGGAACGGCATATCCGCCATAGGTGACGGAATGGTTCGGCCTGTTTGACGCCTGAACATGCGTAATCTGTCCCCGTGAAAATCTGAGCGGTAAGTCGGGTAAGAGAGACCGAACACCGAAACCTGCAGCCAGAAAAATTGGCCCAGTAAACTCGCTCAAATTTTCAACTTGGCTGTCCTCGACGACTAAGTCGGACAAGGCTTTGGCTTTGTGCTCACCAGGATGAATAGCAACTGCGCTTGGGAAGAAGAGTGCGTCCGTCTCTCCGGTTGATAAATGGCTTGTGGGTAAGGGGGCGTTTTGAATTAATTTTTGATGTCTTTCACGCTCATGCTCGTTTTTGGCAAGATGCGTAATCCCTCTATGGATCAGTACCGCTTCATATTGCTTTATGGCGTAAAGATAGCTGGAGAGAAAAAAACGGCTCTCGGGGCGATCCTGTAAATCCAGTCTCGGTTTGACCAAAGCGGCTCGATTTCCACTTGCCGCGATATGTGCTTTATCTTCTATGATGCGGGGCGTCACGCCCCGCCTTAGAAAGGCCTGCGCCAATGAAACCCCGGCAATGCCTGCGCCTAATATAATAGGGTTCTCTTTGTCAGAATAAAGCGATGAAATAGCACTCTTTCCGACGAGGTGTGCCTCAAGCCTATGGCGTTTGCGACCAAAGCCCGTTTTGCGTTCGACGGTAAATCCCGCCTCGCTCAGCGCACGCCTGACATCTCCGGCCACGGTGAAGGTTGCAAGTCTGGCCCCTGGCTTTGATAAGCCAGCAAGACGCGCCATAATATCCGCAGACCACATCTCCGGGTTTTTGGCGGGGCTAAAACCGTCGAGAAACCACGCATCCGCCTTTAGAGATAACGCGTCCAATGCTTCGACAATATCGTCATGGATAAGGGTCAAGGTGACACGGCCAAAATGGAGGCGATGAAACCCGCGCACCCGCCCCGGCCACTGCGCGATTAATTGAGCGGCATAAGGTTTTAACTCAGGCCAAGCCTCTAAGGCTCTCGCTAATTGCTCTCTGTCGAAAGGATATTTTTCGATCGATACAAAATGCAGAAAGCCCGTTTCTGATTCAGCGTTTTGAGCTGTTTCTTCCCACATTTGCCATGTGGCCAGAAAGTTGAGGCCTGACCCGAATCCTAATTCTGCAATCACAAAACGGGATCTATTCTGCCAAGCCTCGGGGAGGCCGCAGCCCTTCAAAAAAACGGTGCGCGTTTCATCCAAACCACCATCTGTGGAGAAATAAATGTCTCCAAATTGAGGGGCAGCAGGTGTGCCGGGTCGGCTCCAATCTAATTGAGCCGGAGGACAGAGGGTCAGGGGACGCGGCGCAGCCATATCTTTGCGGGAAGGTTAACCTGAAAAGGCCAAACCCTTATTGGGCGATGAGCCGGTTAAATAAGGTTTGTTCCATATAACCATCCGCCGGCAGATTATTGGCTCGTTGCCAAGCCCGTATCGCTTTGCGAGTATTCGGCCCGACCTGTCCGTCGACACCTCCTGTTGAAAACCCTAATTGCGTGAGTTTGCTCTGCATGGCTTTTTTATCCTCGAATGACAGAGGTTTATCATCACGCGGCCAAGGGGTCGTAAGCACTGAGCGCCCGCGCAGGGCTTCGCCCAACACGGTGATCCCCATCGCATAGCTGGTAGAATTATTATATTTTTTAATGACGTCAAAGTTTTTGAAGGTCAGAATTTTTGGCCCTCTATGACCGCCGGGGGCAATCATTTTGGCCTCTAGGAAACCGGCCTCATCGCTCCATCTTTGTCCCGTAATCGGCGCGACCCCGAGGGCCGTCCATTGATTGACTGTTTTCTTTGTGCCTTCGAGCAAAGAGTAATCAAACCCTTGCGGGACACTGACCTCAGCCATGATGGGTTCGGCTTTGCGCCATCCAAATCGTGCGAGATAATGAGCGGCGCTTCCCAAGGCATCGGCACGATTTGTCCAGAGGTCTTTATTCCCGTCATTGTCAAAATCGACGGCGTAATCGCGGAACGTGGTGGGGATAAATTGTGTCATCCCCATGGCTCCGGCCCATGACCCGGTTAATTGTTCCGTCCGCACATCTCCGGCCTGAAGCAAATCCAGAACTGCGAAAAGTTGCTGTTCCCCAAAGGCTTTCCGACGTCCTTCAAACGCAAATGTTGCAAGAGCGCTGACGGTCTCATGATTTCCAATAATCCGGCCATAGCTCGTCTCTAGCCCCCAAATGGAGGTTAAGATATGGCGAGGAACGTGATACCGTGCTTCTACGGCATCAAAAACATCTTTTGTATCCGCCATTCGCGCGCGCCCCGTATTCAGGCGATCCGCGGAGGCCGCATTATCCACATAAGACCAAACCGGCTTGGTAAATTCAGGTTGCTTACGGTCTCTGTCGAGTGCGCGTTCATTAATGACGGCCGTTCTCAAAACAGATGTGACAAGGGCGCGGTCATATCCCTTGGCAATCGCCCGGTTTGTGAAATCCTGTTTCCAGGCTTCAAAGCGTTGCTGTTGCGTCATTTGCGTGGCCGCCTGCGTCGTTGACGACGCTGTTATGGCCGATATTGGCGAAGCATTAGCAGACACAACACTATTCGTTGTCGGTGTCGCGGTGCAGCCCGTGGCGAAAGTTGAAGCGATTGAAAGAAGGAAAATAGCACGCAGTGTTTTCATAAAAGACCCGTATCAAATTTTTTGTGGCGCAACCACACTTTTGAACAGGAAAGACAAAGGTCTGAGGTTAAAACAGCTGTGCCGGAATTGGCGCGATAATACAGCTTTGTCCGTTGACTTTGGGTGTTGTGATACGTATATGCCGCCTTCGAGATTAACAAGGCGCTGTTGCGCCCGCATGAAAGTATAGACCGATGAAAGTCCGTAGTTCACTGAAATCCCTCAAAAACCGTCACCGCGATTGCCAAATCGTGCGTCGTAAAGGTCGTCTTTACGTTATCAATAAGACAGACCCTCGTTTTAAGGCTCGCCAAGGTTAAATCGCCTTTGCGATCTCACAATAATTTGCGCCTCCGTGCGCTTTTAAACTGTCTAACGCCTCTTGCCACTCACTGCAGGAGGCGTCAGTGTATTCGGGTGTTGAAAAAATCTCTCCGAATCCCCCCGTTTCGAGGCATCATGCCTTTGGCCACCATGCCTCGGGCCTTCATGATGGGCCTGTTCATAAGCCTGACGCCCCTGAGCGCCTTTGCTCAAATAGTGCCGCCTGATGAAGCGACGCCTTTACCGGAAATCGCTATCCCGGATTTAGAGACGGTCAAGCCGCCTCAAGACGATGAAAATGTTGCGGACACTCCCAAATTTGACAAGCCCGATTATTCCCGCCTATCGGCGGAGGGGGAGCGGACCGTGCGATTGGACGCTCTTTTTGCACGTCTGGCAAATGCGGAAAATGAGGAAAAAGCCGAACTCGTCGCCGAAGAAGTCTGGGCTATTTGGCTTGATAGTGGTTCGGCCTCCGTCAATTTCGTCTTAAGGCGCGGTACGGCGGCCCATAAGTCAGGACAAAAAGACCTCGCCCGTCGCCTCTATGATCAAACCATAACGCTTTCGCCTGACTATGCAGAAGGCTGGGCGCGCTCTTCCCGTTTGGCGATGGAGGAGGAAAATCTCTCCCGCGCCCTCACCGAAGCCGCCAAAACTCTGACGTTAGAACCCCGTCATTTTTATGCTCTATGGACGATGGGCAATATTTTTGAAAAATTGGGCCGGAATGAAGAGGCGCTGGAAGCCTATCGAGAGGCCCATAAGCTGCACCCGCAATTAAAAGCCGTGAAAGACCGTTTGGCATTATTGGAGAGCAATTTGAACGGAGACGTTCTCTAACGTTTTTTCTCTGCAATCAGCGCTAATTTCTCAAAACGCGTGAGTTGTTTAATCGCATATTCGCGTTGGCTGGCTTGGCGTCTGTCTTCGGCCTCTTCCCAATAGGCCAATGTCACAGGTCGCCGCGCTGCAGTATATTTTGCCCCTTTGCCTTTATTATGGGCTTCAATACGTTGGGTCAGGTTTTTTGCAATGCCCGTATAGAGCGTGCCATCCGCGCACTCCACGATGTAAACAGACCAACTCATAAAGATCGCCAAACAGCCTATTGCGATTCGGGTGACGTCCCGGTTTTCGCCAAACTCCCTAAATTCTCATCAAGGCTATGCGCAGCATTGACCAAGGTCTGAACCGAGCTTTTGTAAAAGACCTGAGGAATTGTTTCGAAGGTGTCACTGGGGCGGTGATAATGTGGATGATCTTCAACACCGAAATAACCAAACGGAATACCGACACGGTGGAAAGCCCCATGGTCAGATTGTAACGTCCAATCATTTGGTCCGTCTTCCGGACGGTCATGCCCGAATAAAAGGGTTAGACCTGTGTTTTGCGCCGCCTCTTCCATGAGAGGTTTAAGCGCGGGCGTGTGATAGCTCCCGGCAAAATAAAGCTCTGTTTCATTTTGGCTGACCATATCCAGATTAAGGTTGAAAGCGGTACGATCTTTGAAATTTTCATTTTGAGCGACGAAAGCGCGTGCACCGCTTAATCCACGCTCTTCGGCGTCTAGCCAGACAAACATTATATCATGATCAGGCGCGTTATCTCGAAAGCTTTCAGCAATGGCAAAGAGCGCAGCACTGCCGGAGGCATTATCGTCAGCTCCGTTATAGATGTCGTCACCTCGCATACCGAGATGATCATAATGAGCCGTAATAATTAAGAGAGGGCCTTGATTGTTATCATCCGTATCAATCAACCCAATAAGGTTAGCCCCTTCGATCTCGTCATTGACCTCACCATTGCGACTGCGCGGAGTAAAGGTGAAAACGCTTTCAATCCTTTCGTCGAAGATATTGAGGGCTTTAATCTCTGTTTTTAGATAGGCTCTGGCTTTATCTCCGCCTTGTGTGCCCGTGGCGCGCCCCTGCATATCGTCGGCGGAGAGGGTTTCGAACACACGCAGGGCCGTTTCCATTTCGACTTTGACGTTCTTATCAGGGACATTTCCTGAACAGGCTGCTAAAGAGATAAGACTAGCGACGCTCGCAAACTTAATGATATTTTTCATGATTTATTCCGGTAGATTCTCTGAGAAATAACGTTTGGCATTTTCACCCATCACTTTGCGCAGTGTCGGCTCATTCATACCTTGTTGCATCAATTCATGGGTCAGGGCGGCCAGTTCCGATGTATCAAACCGCGTTATGACGGAGCCATCAAAATCCGAGCCCAAGGCCACGGCTTCCGGCCCTAATAATTTAACGGCATGAATAATCGCCGCCGCAACGCCTTTAGGTGAGGTATCACAAATAACACCTTCGAAAAAACCAATACCGATAATCCCGCCGCGTGCGACGATCTCTTTCAATATATCATCCGGCAGATTGCGGTTTTTCGTTTTCGGGCAATGGCTAATCGTGCCGCCATGGGAAATAAAAATCGGGCGTTGCGTCAGGGCGAGCGTATCGCGGACAGAGGCGACTGATGAATGCGCCACATCAATCATGATGTTTTGACGC
This sequence comes from uncultured Algimonas sp., assembly GCA_964511495.1. Taxonomy (GTDB): domain Bacteria; phylum Pseudomonadota; class Alphaproteobacteria; order Caulobacterales; family Maricaulaceae; genus Litorimonas. The sequence goes on from CAZEFT010000026.1 coordinate 8,452, forward strand.
TCCATCTCTAAGACAGCCGCTTTCCCGAATTCACTCAGACCGGCTTGACTGCGTCCATGCATGGAACCGCCCAACTCATTATCAAAGAAATGTTGAAGGCCCATGGCGCGGTAGCCTTCATCATAAAGGCGTTGAATATTATCGATATCGCCTTCGAGCGGGTGTGCACCTTCTGTCAGAAGCAAGCCAATCAACACGTCATCGCTTTGATTGAGGTCAGATTTGGTCTTTGCAATGACCAAATTATTTTTCGGATTATCTGCTAATCTGTGAAGACGTTGCGCTTGAAAAGCGGCGCGTTCATAAATCGAATCCCATGTTCGCAAAGGCCATAATTGCGCCTTCGCCAAGAGTGCTATGTCATCGGGTGCATCTGCATCATTGCCATCAAAATTTAGGTCGCGCGGTGATTTTGTCACGGCAGAAAAAACCTGAATATTCACACCGCCTTCGCGCAATCTTGGAAAATCAACTTGTCCGTATCCATTCCGCTTTTCAGGATTACGTCGCCACAAAAGATTATCGGCATGGAGATCCACAATCAGTAAGTCTTGATGAAGCGCCTCGGCCGCTTTGGAGACTGTGTAAGGGGCATGCGGCACAACGTGATTAAGCTTCTTATCAACACCCGGCACCATGATTGCGAAGACGTAAAAACCCGCGGCGATGATCAGCGCCAGAACGATCCAGAAGACAGCGATGAAAAATCGTTTCATTAACTGCGCCACTTCAAGGTTTTTGGTTTCACCGGATTTATGAATGCCGTGTTTGCTTTACGGGATTTAGCCCAAGCCTTTTTCAGACTGAAATACCACTTTGCTTGTGTATCGGCATCCTCAACTAAAAGAAGCCGTGGGTCATATTTCAAACCCATTTGTTGCAGGTCAACCATGTGGGCATCTTGGCGCAGGAATTTCCGTGCGCCCAAACGAATGAGAGGTTTTAACAGTTTAAAGGCCAGATGATCAGAGAAGAAAATCTGTCTGATTTCTGTGTGATTATCGTCAATGGGTGTGACAGAGGTGAAAGACAGAACCGTTTTTGTGCCGACCTGAATGTGCTCCGTCCTTATCCCAGGAAGTTGGAAACGAATTTCTGTAACAGGCTTTCCACCCAATAATTTATAGGCAAAACTATTGGAGGAAGGGCTGTGTGCCACCATCGCAAAGCCCGCACCATAAGGTGCAAAATCTTTGGACTTTTCATGCATGGATCGTTCTGAACGCCACCACCATTGACGATGAACATAAGGGCCATGAGCCGGATCCATCAAGCCAATGACGGCGTGGTCGATATGGCAGTTCAGAATAAGCGAATCTTGTAGAATGGGTTTACGATTGGCGAATGGGAAGTCAGGCGGGTTTACATCGGGTTCTTCTGACAATTTGGACTCACCGGCAAGGTAAACCCAGAGTAATTCGCCTTCGGTTCTAATCGGGAAGGTGCGAACTTTAATTCCGTCCGTTTTGATATTTTGATCTTGGCAGAGCGCGGGAATGTCTTTGCACAAACCGTCATTCACATCGAAGCGCCAGCCATGATAGGGGCATTCAACCGTGTTGCCTTCAATCCGTCCGGCAGAGAAGGGAGCCGCTCGATGTGGACAAATATCACGTATGGCAAAGATTGTGCCGTCAGACTTCTGCCCGATTGTAATGGGCTCTCCGGCGATCTCGCGGCGGATCATTTCCCCTTTTTTGAGGTCACTGAGCAATCCGGCAAAATACCAAATGTCATAAACAAAATCTGTGGTCAAACGCGCCATATGAAATCTATATCGGCCCTTATTCGCCCTTACTAGTCGGCAGGTTCAATTTATAAAGAATAGTCACTGTGCGCAAAAAGAAGATCAGCCCGGCCCCCAGAGAGAGACTGATTAATTCAGACAAGCCTTGGACGCGCGACACGTAATAGACGACGGCTCCGGCAAAGGCGGCGGTGGCGTAAATATCGGCTTTTAACAACATCGGCGTTTCATTACAGACGACATCACGCAGCAAGCCGCCTGCGGTTGCCGTAATTGTCCCCATAACGGCGCAAATAACCCAATCATAATCAAGAGAATAGGCTTTTGAGGCTCCGACAACGGCGAAAAGGGCTAACCCTGCGGAATCGAGCCAACGCAATGAGCGGAATGTCGTCCAAAAACGTGGGGCCAGAAAGGCGGCAATGCCTGCCCCTGTCGCAATCAAAAGGCTGATCTGGTCGTCTAACCAAAAGACAGGTTGCCCTAAAAGAATATCGCGTAATGTCCCGCCGCCAATCGCGGGTAATAAAGCAATCACAACAACCCCAAAAATATCCATGCGCTGCCTGACGGCAATCAGCCCGCCTGAGACGGCAAAAACGAACACACCGATCCAATCAAATAAATCCAGAAAAAATGCAGAAGTCACTGACCAGTCCTGACCGAGTTTGGCAAAAAGAAACGCGTAAATGGCCTCTATCAGAGTTGTGCCAATTCCCAAAGGTCTTCCGGCGTTTGTCCGGCGTCTCTGAGGGATCGGATTGTTGTGTCCAAATTCCGCTTGGACAATTTTTCACCTAAATCATTTCTCACCAAAGCATGATGACAATAAAGAGGGGTTTCCCAACCCATAAGGTTTTGCAAAAGCACTTGAAAAGCTGTTTCGTGGAATAGGTCTTCTCCTCGCACGACATGGGTTATGCCTTGCAGCGCATCATCATGCGGACCGGCCACCATATAGCTACAACCGATATCTTTGCGCGCAATAATCGGGTCTTGCTGAGTGCTTAGCGTATCCCGCGCATCATATCGACCTTTATGCGAAGGTCCAATTTCATCAAAGAGAGGCGCCTTGTCCAAACTTTCAATTGCCTTTGTGAGATTTAAACGAATGGCGAACGGTAAGGTGGGTTTTTCCAAATATGACGCCTCGCTTAATGTGTTTAATATGCGGGCTTTCGGGAAGTCCTTGAGGGCGTTGTCGGGATCGGGGTTCTGGCCGTTACGAATATCGCTTCGCGTCAACAAACAAGCATAGGCTAAATCTCGTTCCACGAGGGCCATGACGGTTTTGGCATAATCCGGATAGTGCTGGCTTTGCAGTCTCATCGGCACCGGCCAATCAAATCCCAGCCAGTCCAAATCTTCTAACAAGCCTTGTCTGTAATCTGGCTTACACCGCGTATGGTCTGTGTCTTCGATACGAACCAAACAGGTTCCGCCGCGGTCTTGCGCATAGTCGAAAGCTTCCCGCGCGGCGCGGGCATGACCAATGTGTAAATAGCCCGTAGGGGAGGGGGCAAATCGTGTTCGCATGGGACGTCTTACCTAACGTCGCATCATACTGCCGAGAATGCCACGCACGGCATTTCGCATGGCGCGACGGGCAATAAGCCGCCCTTCGCGTTTAATTTCGCGCATAATAGCGCTGTCTTTTTTGCGACGCGTGCGGGAGCGAGAAGATGATGATTTTTTTGCGCGGGCTTTTTTGGCTTTTTCACGTTCAGCCCTCTTTTCCGCAGCGGCTTCTTCTTTGGCTCGGATTTTCGCCTTGGCTTCTAATTCTTCATAAGCGCTTTCGCGATCGATCGCTTCGTCATAGCGGTCGCCAACCGGGCTGTCGGCCATAATGGCTTTACGTTCCGCAGGCTTGGCCGGCCCCAAACGGCTTGCCGGTGGACGAATAAGGGTACGACCCACAATGCTCGGCACGCCTTTTTCATCCAAAAGGCTCACCAACGCTTCCCCCACACCGAGATCGGTAATGACGTCTTCTGTGTCAAAAGCGGGGTTTTCACGGAACGAGCTTGCCGCCGCCCGCACGGCTTTTTGCTCTTTCGGCGTGTAAGCCCGCAGAGCATGTTGGACACGATTGCCGAGTTGCCCCAAAACGCTGTCGGGAATATCCATCGGATTTTGTGTCACGAAATAGACCCCTACACCTTTGGATCGAATAAGCCGGGCAACCTGTTCAATCTTTTCGACCAGAGCTTTGGGCGCGTCATCAAATAAGAGATGCGCCTCGTCAAAAAAGAACACCATTTTGGGTTTGTCAGGATTGCCGACCTCAGGAAGTTCTTCAAATAGTTCTGACAAAAGCCATAAGAGAAAGGTCGAATAGAGCTGAGGGGAATTGATTAACTCATCCGCGGCAAGAATAGAGACAATACCCCGTCCGTCTTTTGTGGTTTGCATCAAATCCTCGAGCTTGAGGGCGGGTTCTCCAAAAAACTCTTCTGCGCCTGCGCGTTCCAAGCGTAAAAGGCTGCGTTGAATAGCGGCGACAGATTGCGTGGTGACATTGCCATATTCGCGGCTGATCTCTGCCCGATTATCAGACAGGTGGTTCAGCAAAGCCCGCAAATCTTTTAAATCCAACAATAACATGCCTTCGTCATCAGCCAATTCGAAAGCGATGGTCAAAATACCTTCTCGGGTCTCATTCAGCCCCATAAGACGGGCCAGAAGGGTTGGCCCCATTTCAGAAATTGTTGTGCGAACGGGGTGGCCTTGCTTGCCATAAAGGTCCCAGAAAAGAGTAGGCATGGCTTCATATTCATACCCTTTGCCGAGCAGACTTTCATAATCATTCCCGATGAGGCCGATTTTTATCGCCCGCGCCACAAGCTTATCGTGAAGCTTATGACTTTCCGAACCCGATTGAGATAAACCGGACAAATCACCTTTCACATCAGCTGCGAAGACAGGCACGCCTGCTTTGGAGAAACCTTCCGTCAGGATTTGCAATGTGACGGTTTTACCTGTGCCTGTGGCGCCTGCAATCAGGCCGTGACGGTTTGCCATTTTCAGCAACAGATTTTGGCGGACACCTTCATCATCTGTACCAACAAAAATATGATCTTCAGAATTCGCAGTCATTTATAAACTCTCGCTACTTGAACGTGAAAATGTTATGAAATAGGGGAGTGTAAAGTACAAGATAAAGCTCGCTCTCTCTCGGCGCAGTCGCAGTTGTGACCCGGCGGAGGCAGAGACTGACTTGTATAGACTGACCCAATATATAAAGGATGCAGATGTCAAACAATCTCAATGGTGTAAGCCACTCTCATGGCATCGAAAAAACGATTGGCGGCAGCTTACTTTTTATTGCCTTTATTTTGGGCATTGCAGGGCTTTATGTCATTCGCGACCTCATAACACCTTTTGCTTTGGCGGTGTTTATCTGGTTGATTATTGACGCTTTTGCCCGTTGGATGGACAGGCTTTCGCCTAAATTTCCTTATTGGCTGGCTTTGATGATTGCGGTTTTGACCGTTGTTGCGTCATTTATCGGTATCGGCTTTATCATCGCTGACACGGCTTCTGACATTGTGAAACAAGCCCCGCTTTATGAGGCTAAAATTCAGAACATCTTTAACTGGTTCGGCAATATAACCGGGCAGGAAAATGTGAATTTTTCCAGCCTGAATGACCGCTTCGGTTTAAGCGAAAAATTGCAATCCGGTCTTGCAGGCTTTGCCAGCTCCATTCAGGGCGTTCTGGGCGATCTAAGCTTTATTGCGATTTACGTCGCATTTCTTTTTGCCGCCCAGTCCAGCTTTCCAAAGAAGATGGATGATTTGTTTCCTGACCGCACGCGCCGCGCACAGGCCCGCAAAGTCGGTGAGCGTATTCGTCACTCAATTGAAAAATATTTGGGTGTTCAGACTATTATCAGCCTGATGCAAACTGTGGTTTCATACATCGCCATGGTGGCCTTAGGTCTTGATAACGCCCTATTCTGGGCCTTAGTCATCTTCATTCTAAACTACATTCCGATTGTGGGCGGGTTGGCGGCTGTGGCGCTACCCGTTATTTTTGCCGGCGTACAATTTGATAGTGTGGGACGGATCGGCATTCTGGCCGGGGCTCTCTTCGGGGCGCAATTTATTATCGGCAATACAATCCAACCCAAAATGATGGGCGATAGTATGAACCTCTCCGCACTTGTCGTTGTTTTGTCTTTGACATTATGGGGCGCTTTGTGGGGCGGTGTGGGAGCGTTCCTATCTGCACCTTTGACCGTCATAATCATGATTATATTGGCACAATTTCCGACGACCCGTTGGATTGCCGTTTTATTATCGGCCGATGGACAACCGGATTTGGACCCGATGGAAAAACAGGCGAAGAATGCGCAACCCTCACTATGATGTCTGCCCGTTCTCATGCCTCCGGGTCACGTAGGCGTGATGATTTCGTCAATCGCCTATTCAGGAAAGTTTGATATAGAGGTCTCATGAAATATTTGACCCTATCCGCCTTTGCTGCTCTCTCTGTCGGTGCTTTGACAGCGCCGTTTTGGGCAAGTTCTGTTTATGCTCAGATGAAGACGGAGCAAACCAAAGTTTCAATGAAAACGATAATGACATCAGAGGTCGGATTTGAAACATCCCAACCTGACGTCATTCTTGAATTATTTACATCGCAGGGCTGTTCCTCCTGTCCGCCTGCCAATAAATTTGTGGCCGATATGACCCGTAAGAGAGACAATGTTTTGGCATTGTCTTACGGCGTCACTTATTGGGATTATTTAGGCTGGGCCGACACCTTTGGTGATCCGCGATTTGCCGAACGCCAGCGCGATTATGGAAAGTATTTGGGATCCAATAATTATACGCCGCAGATTGTCCTTAATGGCTCCGCGCATTCCCCGCGATATTCAGAAGATGACGTGATTTCCATGCCTCTGCCCGATAGCCGCCCGAAAACGTCAATCAAACCCCTCTCCGGGAATGAATTGGAAGTTAAAGCCGACATCGCAAAGGGGCACCGTCTGTCAATTATCCGGTTCCAACCAGGTACGCAAAATGTTGCCGTAAAACGGGGTGAGAACTCAGGACGCACTTTGGCGATTGAAAATGTCGTCTTGGATGTTGATGTTGTGGAATGGCAGGGCGAAGCTTTGACGCTTCGCTCGGAACTGGAAGACGGACAAAAATATGCGATGCTCTTTCATGCGCCGAAATCCAAGACAATTATATCCGCCACAGTTTGGGGCGCTTCATCGACCAAAAAATAACGGACCTTGGCGGGGCTGAAACGCGAAGGTCCGTCATGGGTTGATAGCTCAACCCGGGGAAGGGATTTGTCATTTGGCGAGTTTGTGAAAACCCGGGGGCTGGGGGGCTATGAACCGAATTGCTCAACAGACCACCAAAAGACAGGCTCTTAGTGGGACAGCTTGATGTCAAGAAGAAGGCAGGATTGGGGCGAAATTATGATTTAATCGACTTGCCAAATATCGCACCCGCTTTAGGTAGATATTATGTCGAATATTGTTCCTCTCACGCAAACGACTCGTAAACCCCCGTCTCAGGTGGCGTTTGACAGGCGGCAACTGGGCCTCATTCTAAATGTTTATGGACAAATGGTGTCTAAGGGCGATTGGAAAGATTACGCGATGGATTTCCTAAAAGACCGCGCTGTGTTCTCAGTCTATCGTAAAGCGTCTGAGCATGCGCTTTACCGTATCGAAAAAACGCCGGCTTTGCGAAATAAACAAGGACAGTTTGCCGTCATTGCGCCGGGCGGCTTGATCCTCAAACGTGGGCATGATTTGTCGACAGTCTTGCGTGTCTTTGACAAGCAACGTTTCAAAACGATTTAATTATTACCCTTACCCACCTTTGTCAGTTTTGAACTCTTTTGAATAGTGCTTGAGAGGCGCCAAAGAAAAACCCGCCACAAGGACGGGTTGATCACTCTTATTATTATAGGTCCTAGCTTATGATGTAGCAGACGCCTTGTTAGACTTTAGAAGTCGCTCAACAAGCGTCTTCAAGATTGCCATAACAGAAGCGGCACCAAATACAGCACCAAGACTTGTTAGGATGGCTGTCAGATGTTCACCAATGCCGGGTATGCTCCCCAAGCTTCCAGCACCACCCATCATCAAAAAGATGGCTGCAATGATGACACCGCGTCGATGATCGTGATCTAAGAAAAAGCCCGAAAGCAAACCTAAGATCGCCAATATCATCGCGTCGTGACCGCCCAGATTAACGAAAGCTAAAATAACGGCTGCGAGCGCGCTGACGCCCCAAATAATTTTTGCAAGTGACATAGTTTCTCTCCCCTGATGTCGCATTTTGCGAAGGATTGCGCCCTCTTTGTGGCGTCAATCTGAGGTAGATTTGTCACAAAATTGTGCAAATAGCAAGAACCTTTCTAAACGTCCATCTAAGGGAAAGGTTAGGCAAGAAAAAACCCGCCAAGAGGGCGGGTTCTAAGGTCTCAATTTATTGCGAGATTATTCGCGACCGAACAAGCTCATGAGGATTTGGAACATATTGATGAAAGCAAGCAAGAGGCTAGCTGCACCAAAAGCGCTGAGTTTATTCATCATCAGGGCGTCACCTTGAGCACCATAATAAATACGCTTGAGCATTTGTGTTTCCCATGCTGTGATCACGGCTATTGCCGCCAAAGCCACGAAATTGATGATCATGCCGAATGTTCCGCCATTAAAGACACTCAGTGCAGGGACAAACATCCCGACGACACCGATGGCAACATAGGCAAAGAATGCGGCTATGGCATATTTGACAACCGCGCTCAGATTAAATTTGGTTGTGTAACCAAACAGGCTTAGCGCCGCGAACATAGCGACAGTCATAAAGAAGATTTTGGCAACAATCATTGGCTCATAAAGCGATGCATAAGCGGACATCAACACACCCATGAAAGCGGCAAAACCAAAGAGGAAGGCCAAAACACCGCCCAAGCTCATGCTGGGTAGTTTGCGCCCGACTGCGCCGAAACCGAACATAATGATGACGATCGAAGCGATTGCAGTGATCGGATTATAGACCAGGCCCAAAATATTGGGATTTGCGATAATCGCTTGCCCGACGACATAAGCGACACCGGCTGTGACGAGCATTGCCATCGCCATATAGCGATAAGTGCCCAGCATAAAATTCTTCAGGCCGACATCGGTTTGTGCACCGGAGCCGACGGACGTATTAAAATCATTCATTAAACGCTCCTTCATAAACGTTGTTTGCAAGATTATAACCAGTTTGCCTTGCAGTCTTTCATATATATAAGGCATTTTTCTGATAATTCAAAGCTATGCTCCATATAATTTAAGGATAGATATTCATGGAAAAACGCCCTTTAGGCTTTACAGATGTTCAAGTGACCTCAGTCTGTCTGGGAACCATGACATGGGGGGAGCAAAATACCGAAGCGCAAGCCCATGAACAGCTAGACTATGCTCTGGATCGGGGCATTAATTTTATTGATACGGCAGAGATGTATCCGGTGCCCGGGCGGGCCGAAACGCAAGGTCGCACCGAAAGTTATATCGGAAGTTGGATAGACGCGCGAAAAAACCGGGATCAATATGTCTTGGCTACAAAGGTCACAGGGCGGTCGCAAATGACATGGTGTCGAGAGGCCAATTTGTCTATGACACGCCATACCCGTGAGCAAATTAATGCGGCGGTTGAGACGTCACTCAAGCGTTTGAAAACAGACTATATCGACTTGTATCAGCTTCACTGGCCGGATCGTCCTTATTCCGGTTTCGGATTTCACGCCTATCACGATTACGACACGCAGGACATGGTGCCGTTTGAGGACATTCTTGAGACGCTGCAAAGACATGTTGAGAAAGGCAATATTCGTCACCTTGGTGTCTCGAATGAGTCAGGATGGGGCACGATGAAGTTCTTGGAGATTGCCAAGCGTGAAGGATGGCCCTCCATCGTCTCTAATCAATGTGTCTATAGTCTGGTCGCACGTCGTTTTGATTATGATCGTGCGGAGATTGCCCATCGTGAAGGGGTTGGTCTCTTGGCTTACTCGCCGCTCGCAATGGGATATCTGACCGGGAAATATGATGAGGGCGCTGCGCCGAAAGGGTCGCGTAAAGATTTATTCCCGCAATTCCTTGGCCGTTATGAACTGGCAGGCGAAGCGATGTTGGACTGTAATGAAACAGCGCGGAAACTTGGTCTCACACCAACAGAGTTCGCTTTGAAATTCGTAGAAACGCGCGATTTCGTCACGTCAAATATCATTGGCGCCACCTCCATGGAGCAACTCGAAGAGAATATAAATGCCCATGAAATCGTGTGGACGGAGGATATGGAAAAAGAAGCAACACGCATTCAGCAAACATACCGTTCACCCGCGGCGGGCTAAATGACGCGGGACTATTAACCAACCACGAACTAAAAATTTTTAACTTCCGGGGCGATCAATGGCCCCTCAATATATGATCCTATTTGCCGCAATTAAAATGCAGCCGAGAACCATTGCTGCGCTCACACAAATTCAAAAAGGCGTTTCAGGCGCGCGCTGGTCTACGCCGGAAAAATTTCACATTACGACGGGCTATTTCGGTGAGGTGGATGATGACCGGGCTGAAATTTTGGACAGTGAATTGGCCCGTTTACGGCTTCAGTCGTTTGAGCTCTCCTTGCGCGGGACAGGACATTTTGGGTCTATAGAGCCTCATTCCATTTGGGCCGGTGTGACGCCTCACCCCTCTCTGACACGCATTCATGATCATTGTCGGGTGGCCGCCAGACGGGCAGGGATTGTGATGGAGAAGCGCAAATATGTCCCCCATGTGACCCTCGCCTATCTTAAAAGGGGCGCGCCACTTGAGCGCATTATAAAGTTTGAGCAGCGTTTGGCTGATTTTGAAGCCGGCCCTTTTTTGGTGGATGAGTTCTTTTTGTTTTCGAGTTGGAAAAAACAAAACGGGCCCAACACTTACCGTATGGAAGCGAGCTATCCTTTATTGGGATAGGCACCCCTTATTAAAGCCGTCCGGTTTCGAACCCTAACACATTGACCAAATGCACAATGACCATGAACCCGGTGGCAATACTCGTCAGACAAATAATCATCCAAGGCATGCGGTGAGGTTTGATACTGGGTTTTTCTGCGAAATGGTTTCGGAGGCCCAAAAGGGCCAATCCGGCGCAAATAGCGAGCGCTATCAAGGTGAGCGTTAAATCTTGAGAGCGGGTCATTTTCGCCTCTATCAAATATATCTTATGCCCATCCTCTTCGGAGTGGGTCAGGTGTCTTTGTGCGGCTCGCTAACACCATGATGGGTTTTATGCCAGTGAAAAGGCCGTGTTTTTAATTCAGCTAACGCTCTAACTGTTGGCCAAAATAACATGAGCCAATAAAAGGGCATGAACAGAGCCAATGGCATCAGTTTGGGTTTTCCGCATCGGTAAATGCCTATCGCACCAATAAGCATTCCGGCGGCGAGACTTGTCCCGAATGCAATCAAATGCGCCCATGAAAAAGGCAGGCTCCATCCTAAGCTCCAATAAGCGGCGGCATAGGCTACAGCCAGACAAACGGCGGGTGTGAAAATAAGCGCTGACAGAAACACATAGGCGACCGTAAAGTTCAGGGATAAAAATCTCGCTAGCCCCAAACCGTTTATGGGCTTCCAAGGTTTATGCATATGCATGAGCCAGCTCTGCATATAGCCCTTCATCCAACGCGAACGTTGGTCGTTCCAAGCTTTGAATGTTGAGACGGCTTCTTCTCGTGTGGGTGGCAAGACATAACCAATGAGATAATTAAGCGCGCTCAAGCGGAAGCTTAAATCGGCATCTTCCGTCACATTATGAGCGTCCCAGCCGCCGCAGGCTTCCAATGGGCCTCGGCGCATATGGTTGGATGTTCCGCCCAAAGGAAAAGGAAAATTTATCTTCGCCAAAAAAGGGAGCCAGACATGAAAAAGAGCGGCATATTCCAATGCAAACTGAGCGGAAATCCACGAGTCTTTATGATTGTAGTAATTGAGAGGGGCCTGAACTGCCGCCCAATCCGGATGGGTCTCAAAGGCATGAAGGGCCGCTTTTAATTGGTCGGGATGAGGGCAGTCTTCTGCGTCATAGATTGTGATAATATCCCCTCGTGTATGGGGAAGGGTGTAATTTAAAGCTCTGGGCTTAGTTTGCGGTTTACCGGGAGGAACAATGATGAGCTTGAAGGGCGCCCGCAAATTATCTTTGACGGCCTGCACCGTCTCAGGATCAACGGCTTCGCAAATCAGGAATATTTCGAGCTTTTCTGTAGGGTAATCAAGAGCTTCCAAATTTTCCATTAGGGGAATGACCATATTCGCTTCATGGAATAGCGGCACAAGAACCGAGTAAACGGGATAATCATCAGGTGTATAACTTTCGGGGGCTTGCGGTTTTTCTGTCAGGGCGGCCCCTATGCGTAATAAGGCCACAATAACACTGGCCCAAGCAATGACAGAGGCAGCATACAAAATTGTATTCAGCGGGTGGTTCCAAAAAGCGTAGAGGAGCGTAAGCAGCGGAATAAATAGGAAAAGTTTAAGCCAGAGCGAGGCTTTTTGTTCTGCGCGCGGAACCCCCGATAAATCTTTGAGACTCATACCGCGCTCAAACGGCTCACGGCCCAACGGGCAGCTTCTCTTACCACAGGATCGTCATGCTCGGAATGATTGTCTGCATAGGGTTTGAGACGAGCTTGCTGACTATTGCCGATGGCATAGAGAACATTGCGTAAGAAGCGAAGCCAACCGATCCGCTTGATAGGGGAGCCAGCGAACATTTGGCGAAAGCCTGCCTCCCCTAATTCTGAAAGGGATGATAAATCCGGCGCGTTGAGATCCTCTCTGGCGGACAGTTTTATCTCCTGCCCGGTTTGCGCAAATTTGTTCCACGGACAAACGGCCAGACAATCATCACAACCATAAATCCGGTTGCCCATATTTTCCCGCAAGGAAACATCAACCGGGCCTTTATGCTCGATGGTGAGGTATGAAATGCAGCGGCGCGCATCCAGTTGATAGGGAGCAGGGAAGGCTTGGGTCGGACAAATATCAAGACAAGCCGTGCAGCTTCCGCAATGATCAATTTCAGCTGGAGTAGGTGAGAGTTTGGCGGCACTCAGAATAGTCCCGATAAAGAGCCATGATCCATAATCGCGGCTCACCAAATTTGTATGTTTGCCTTGCCATCCCAACCCTGCGGCTGCAGCCAAAGGCTTCTCCATTAGGGGGGCGGTGTCGACAAAGACTTTCACATCGGCCTGCGTGTCTCTGGCAATAAGTCCGGCAATTTCCTTTAGCCGCCCTTTCATCACGTCATGATAATCACGCCCTCGGGCATAAACGGACAGGGTTGCTTTTTCAGACTGGTCTAATGTGATGAGCGGGTCCGTTTCAGGGCCGTAATTCATTCCCAAAATGATCGCGGATTGGGCCTCCATCCACAGGTTTTGAGGGTGTGAGCGTCTTTCCTCACTCTGTGCGAGCCAATCCATCGTGCCGTGATAATCTTTGCGGATGAAATCCTGTAAGCGCTGCCCTGACTGCGACCCAAATTCTGCAAGGGTCAAGACAAATGGGTCCGTGAACCCCAATGCTAAGGCGCGTTTATGCCAAGCCAGTCGGCGCATTCAAATATTAGGGCTGTAAAAGCGCCAAGCGCTCTGTCGCTAAGTCTGTTCTTTGTTCCAATAGGGCAAAAAACTCTAAGTCTATTTTGTCAGTTTCAGTATCAAAAGCGTCTTCGATAAGGTTAGAGCGAAAAGCCTTCACTGTTGAAAGGGCGTTGGCATAAAGCTTTTCTTCAACCTCAATACTGTCCTTAAACGACTTTGTAGCCTTGTGAACGCGTTCCATAAAAGCTTTGTCCTTAGCGGATAAGCCTCTGGTGGACTTTGCTTTTTCTAATTGTTTCAAAGTCCGTTCAAGATTGGTTTCCGAGCGTTTTAAGAGAGCTGGAATATTTTTGAGCGTTTTCTCTAATCGGTCTGCAAATTTCTGCCGCTCTGCCAAACTACCGCCTTTTGTCAAATCAAGGCGTGTCCAGGCCAATTCTTCCAAACCGAATAAATTGACAGCCTTGAAGATTTCTTGAATTTGATAATTGGGATGGTTTTTCGGTATCGCTAAAAGATATCCGTCAATTTGCTTGTTCTCTGATATGACGATTTGTTCATTGGCGGTCAGTTGCTTGTCGATAAACCCGTTAATGGCTTCGTCATAGTCGCCGGCTTCCATGAGTTCTATCATCGGTAGGAAGTCAGACCCCTCTCTTGTATTCTCCAAAAGAGCGGGGATGTCCTCATATTGTTTGACTGCCGCGTTATAAATAGCCCGTTCGGTTTTATCGAATAATGATTTTTCAACATTCCATCGCTCCGGCGGTTCCAAAGCATCAAACATCGCCGTAGCTCTACTGATGATTACCTCTCTTTCCGCATTAAAGCGGGAATAGGCCCTCTTAAGGGCTACGAGGTCATTAAAGTCGGTAGCATAAAGCTCTGCCATAGTTTGGGAACTGTAAATGGATGAGAGTTCAGTGTTGGCCGCTAGATATTCCTGGTTCCAAGCCACCATATTTTGGAGCGCATCAATCTGAATGCTATTAGATTGATAGGCTTTGACATGGTGATAATTTTGATGGGGTGTAACGCCTGTGAATATAATTCCGGCGAGGAGAACTCCGCAAAAAACATGACATAGACTTTTTCTTCTCATAGCTGTCCCATTCCGCCAGATTGTAGATTAAGAAGGCACACTAGAGAAAAAGAAGACGGATACAAGCACGGGCCCGAAAAGGGCGTTCTAAAAATCCAAATCCGTATAATGCCGTGGCGCGCGAAAGCCGGGTATGCGGTCATTTAAAACTGGCCGCATTGACGGGCGAGATTTCACTTTTTGATACCAATCTTTCAAAGTTGGCCAATCGCGCCAATTCACTTCCCCCAAAAAATCCAAACAGGAAATATGAGCGGCGGCGGCGATATCGCCCAAACTGAAATAGCGCCCGGCGAGCCAATCCCTGCGTTCTAACAACCAGCAAAAATAACCCAAATGCTGCGCTAAGATTTCTCGACCCTCTCTTAACGTCGCCGGATTGGGTGTTCCGCCCGCCGTCATCGCCTTCTCAACTTTTTCATGCAGGATGAGCGCGTCAACTTCTTGCGCAAATTTATGATCAAACCAATCGGCCAGACGACGGGCTTCTGCCCGTTCAGTAATATCATCAGCCAAGAGCGGGTGCCGTGTGGAACCGTCATTGGCATATTCACAAATAGCGCGGGCCCCCGTGATAACGACCTTCCCGGCGGGCGTCATATCAACCAATGTCGGAGGAACACTTTCTGGC
Source organism: uncultured Algimonas sp. (assembly GCA_964511495.1). Classification (GTDB taxonomy): domain Bacteria; phylum Pseudomonadota; class Alphaproteobacteria; order Caulobacterales; family Maricaulaceae; genus Litorimonas. The sequence goes on from CAZEFT010000026.1 coordinate 23,554, forward strand.
GTTAATTGTTCGAATTTGGCCCATTCCCCTTTATCAATTTGCCAAGGGTTAATCGGGCTCTCGGTAATTTTTAACTTCTTTTCAGCCAAGGCAATGCGGGCCTGACGGCTCGCAGGGTGTAAGGCGAAATGATAGAGAGTGCGCATGCGTGCAATTAATCAGCAGAAGGGTAACGAAGCCTTAACAATAATAAAGTTTGGCTGTCCCAAATTGCGATATTTGTGGGCCAATTTCGGGACAAAGTCTGTGTAACTCTGTGAATAAGTCTATGAATAAACTTAGCCGTTTACGGCGTTCTGTAGGCATCAATCGAGAAACGACGATTGCCATGACTATGACCGCATCCTGCCGGGTGAGGGTGGATTAAAATATCCGCCGCTTGAAACTCCGCCATAAGCCGCTTTTCTGCCTGCAAAATAATGTCATGGGCTTCGGATAAGGAGAGCGTCTCATCCATGTCTAAACGCATTTGAATGTGGACATGTGGCCCCGAAGCGCGCGTGCGTAATTCCGTAACGGCCCGCACGCGAGGGTCTGCCATGGCCAATCGCGTAATCAGATGACGTTCTTTTTCGCCCAATTCCATATCCATAAGTTGCGCCCAAGCCAGACGCCCGACACGATAGGCCGTGTAAAGCAACCACAGAGCCATCACCGTTCCGACGACCGCATCAGCCCAAACAAATGGTGTGAAGGTGGCCAGAACTAGCCCTAAAATGACAAACAGATTGGCAAAGAGGTCAGCAACATAATGCGCCCGGTCACCCCGAACGGCGATAGACCCCGTAGCCCGAATGGCCCAGCTTTGTGCGATAATCAGCCAGAGCGTGATCACGATAAAAACGCCCATGATGAAGATAGCGAAGCCTGAATTGGTCACATGGTGATGTCCGTCTATGCGCTCAATAACTTCTTCCAGCAGATGAAATGCCGCAAAGACGATTAAGCAGACTTGAAAGACCGCAGAAAAACTCTCTGCTTTGCCGCGTCCAAAACGATAATTTCCGTCGGGTTTTCGTGAGGCATAACGAACGGCAATAAAGCTAGAAATCGCACCAAACATATCCAGCCCTGAATGAACCAATGAGGACAAAATACCGATGGAATGGGTGCCTTGCCAGAGGAATAATTTGCCGACCGTCAACAACAAGCCGACGATAACGGCAAGGGCCGTAATCCGCCGCGTAATACGGGAGGCGTTTTCAGGTGGTAGACGTCCAGGCAGGCCACGCCGATCAGGTCGATCAAACCGTGTGTCTTCCGTCGGGTCAAAATTGTCCGGTGCGGCGCTCATAATCGTGCTGTTATACCATAACTTTTAAGGAGGCGACAATTTTGTCACTATTTTTATTGGCGCCGTATTCAGATGCGAACGGAGCCCAAAATAATTTGGAATATTTCGCCTTAGATTGTCCTTTTTGCGTGGTGGTGTTGCCTTTTTTTATTCGTTAACAGAGACCTGTTCTCATTTTCAGGTGTTCTATGTCCTATAAATATTTCTCTCTCGCGGCTTTGACTTCGCTCAGTTTCATACTTTCAGCGTGTGGGGAAGTGTCCACGGATCAGGATATGCATTCTGATACAGTCAAAACATCCGTTTTTTCCGCTGACGGCATCCCTCATGCGCAGCTCCCTGACACGGTTATTCCGCAGAATTACGTCATTGATATGCGTATGGACCCGGATGCAGAGGGGTTTTCGGGCACGGTTCAAATCACTGTGGAGAATAAAGAAGCGACACAGAAAATCTGGATGCATGGCAAACACATGACGGTCTCCCGCGCTGTCGCGACCCTGTCAGATGGCAAAGATGTCCCGCTGACGTTTACGGAATTATCGGCAGAGGCTGCACCATCAGGTATTGCGCATCTGACATCTGAAACGGTTTTGCCCAAAGGTATGATGACGCTGACGCTCGATTACCAAACGCCTTATAACCAAGCTCTAAACTCCGCCTATCAAGTGAAACGCAGCGGTGAAGGCTATATCATTACTCAGTTCGAACCTCTCGGTGCGCGCGAGGCTTTCCCGAGCTTTGATGAACCCAAATATAAAGTGCCGTTCAAGCTCTCCATCACAGCGCCTCAATCTGATTTCGTTTACGCCAATACGCCGAAAACCAACTCCACAGAGATGGAAGACGGTTGGGTGAAACATGACTTTGCTCAAACGCGGCCTTTGCCGACCTACCTCATCGCCTTTGGGGCAGGGCCGTGGGATGTCGTGGATTTCGGTATCTTGCCCAAAAACGATATTCGCCAAACTGATTTGCGCCTGCGCGGCATTGCGGCCAAAGGCGAAGGCAAAAACATGACCTATGCGTTGGAGAATACGGACGGTATTTTGAAAGCGTTGGAGGGCTATTTCGGCTCGCCTTATCCTTATGAGAAGCTCGATATTATCGCGGCCCCTGATTACGCGTTCGGGGCGATGGAAAATCCGGGCGCGATTGTTTACCGCGAAAGCCTGTTACTCTTGGGCGATAATCCACCCCTGTCACAAATTCGGTCTTATGCGGGTGTGCATTCTCATGAATTGGCGCATCAATGGTTCGGCAATTTAGTGACCCCTGTCTGGTGGGAAGACATCTGGCTGAACGAAGCCTTTGCCACATGGGCGGGCAATAAAGGCACAGCCCTTTGGAAACCCGAAGGCAATTTTGATCGTCGCACGTTGAATTCGGCATTGGGGGCGATGAATATTGATACGCTGTCGACAACCCGCAAAGTGCGCGAGCCGTTAGACCGCTCTGAAAATGTCATGGATCAATTTGACGGTATTACTTACCGCAAGGGCGGGGGCGTGCTGTCCATGTTTGAGAGCTATGTCGGCGAAGATAAATTCCGCGACGGCGTCCGCCTGCATATGGACCGTTATGCCGATGACGTGGCGACGGGTGATGATTTCTTTAATTCCATAGCGGACGGGTCGGGTAATCCTGATGTCGTCGACGCGATGAAGAGCTTTGTCGACCAAGCGGGCCTGCCTTTGGTGAAGGCCTCGTTGAGTTGCAGCAATAACAAGATGAAATTGCGTTTGTCGCAATCCCGCTACGCCCCCTTAGGATCAAAGACACAACAGGGCCAGACATGGCAAATTCCGGTTTGCGCTAAATTCGGTTATGCGGATGGCGAGACATCGAAATCCTGTGTCTTGATGAAAGACCGCAACCTCACGCAAACTTCGGATGTAGAAAACTGTCCGACCTTTATGACACCCAATGAAAATGGAGCCGGCTATTATCGCTTCACATTAGATACGCAGGGCTGGTCAGACCTTATCGCCAATATTGATGCACTCAACACACGTGAAGTTCTGACGGTGATGGACAGTCTCGTCGCGGCGTTTCGCGCCGGTGAAGTCGACTCTTCCGTCTTCCTCGACGGCATGTCCAAATTCGCGGCCCATCCTGAATATGATGTGGCCTCCGGCTCTACCCGTCTCATCGGCTTTATGTATGACGAATTACCCGAGGCCCGTGACGACCTTGCGCGTTATGTCACTGATAATTACAAAGCGCGTTTTGAACGCGTGCGCGGCACAAACACGATTGAGGGTAATCTCTTGGCCCCGTCTTTGGCGGCGCAACTGGCCTATCGTGGCAATGACCAATCCCTGCGTGAAGACATGGCCTTAAAAGGTGCAAAATATTTGGGGCTTGATGGACGTCTGGATAAAAAAGCCGTCGCCCCGAATATGCTGGGCCTCGCACTATCCATGGCCATGAAAGAACTGGGGGAGGCCACATATGAGCCGCTCATGGACTTGGCCATATCCGGCACGCCTTTAGAAAAAAGCCGGGCCTTGGGCGCTTTGACAGCCACAAATGATAAAGATATTGCGCAGAGGCTTTTGGCTCTCGCCTTGGATAAGGACAGCGCCCTCACCGGGCGGCAGGCAAGCTCTATCGTCAATGGTCTCTTGGGCTCATCCCTGCATGGCGAAATGACATGGGACTGGCTGACGGCGAATTTCACGCAATATGTCAATGATCGTGTGCCGGACGTCCGCAAAGGCCGTATGCCTTTTGCGGGCAGTAATTTCTGTTCCAATGAAGACCGCGATGAGGTTGAACGCTTTATGACAGCCAATGCCGACACCATTCCCGGCTATGAACGCAGCCTCAAACAGGTCTTGGAAAGCATCGAGCTCTGCGCCGCCCTGAAACAGGAAAAATCGGACGAACTCGTCAAAGCGCTTGCTGCGCGCTAGGGGTGGTGGACAAGAAATTTCATATTGAATTTGATGTCATAGCGGTTCTGAGTTCGTTGGGTTGTAAGATTACTTATCCGCTTAGGGGGCTTAGGAGACGTTAGGCTCTTGCCTAAAAATCGATTCTGTGAACCGATTTTAGTCGGATAAGGCCACGGCAGTGGCAAAGCGGATACAAAATGAATGGAAGCGTAAAGCTCCCACTCTGTTTCGCTTCTACCGCGTGTATACCGCTGTAATTTTTGAAGACGCAATGGTATTAGCATTAATCATATAGCCTGCTAAAGCATTACTCGCCGACGCCGGAATATCGAGTTTTTCCGTTCCAAGCGCATGAATTTTGAACTGATATCTATGTACTTCACCCGGTGGCGGACAGGCCCCGCCAAAGCCGATGGTTCCGTAATCGTTCTTTAATTCAATTGACTGTTTAGGCATGAGTGATGTGCCACTTGCATTTTTCTTAATTGATTTGACAGTGGCGGGAATGTTGAAGGTATTCCAATGCCACCATCCAGACCCTGTTGGTGCGTCTGGGTCATAGGCAGTGATTGCAAAACTTTTCGTTCCTAAAGGTGCGTTGGACCATGATAGTTGCGGTGACATATCCTCTCCTTCGCACCCAAACCCTTGAAAAACGTGAGTATTGGAGAGTTTCTCACCTTCTGCGATGTCTGAACTTTGGAGCCGGAAATCACCAGCAAAAGCGGCGGAAGAAAAGACCATTGTAAGAATAAGTCCGAAGTTTAGTTTTTTAAGAAACATGATGTTTTTCCTTTTTCATAAAGCATTGTTGATGCTCCATTATTAAAAGGAAAACTGAGGCCAAGCTTCCGTCATCCAAGCAATGATTGTCGGCAAACGCTCAACTTTCTGAGAATCTGATTTGACTTGGTTTAATTCCGAAGCGGTCTTTGAAGGCGTCAGAAAAATGCGAGGGAGTTTTAAACCCACATATCAAGGCGATTTCTGTTATTGGGTCAGTGGTAGATTGCAGCAGGCTTAACCCGTGTTCTAATCTGGTGTTTTTTAATATCTTGGAAAACCTGTCCCCCGTCTTTGCGAGTGTTCGACGCAAGGTGGCTTCACTCATGGCAAGTTCATTCGAGACTTCTCTGGATTTCCAAGAATGGCCAATATCGGATTCGATAACAGCCCGTACGCGGCTAAGTGGAGATTCATCATGGGCATGAAATAGGGCAATGCCTTTAGATTTTAACCAAACCAAAGGCTCTAATAAGCGATGTTGGAGAATGCTCTGAGGAAGGTCGGTATCGTTCAGCGTTTGCTCTATCAACGCCAAAATCGACATCGGATTATCTGGGATGGCTTCAATAATCTGAATTCCATCAGGCTGCGATACAAATTTTCGTTCGTGGAAAACTGTCTGGACGAGCTGTTTTGTAAAACTAACCCCTGTCGCTTTGTAGTCATCATTCAATCGTGGGTGATTTTCCATTGTCACAACTGAATTAGGCGGGAATATTATCAGATCACCTGACTGACCGGTCAGTTCCCCATTTATGGGACAGACAACCTCTTTCGTACCGTTTGCGATGAAAAATAAAAACGTGTTGCGAAAGTACATTTCTGTAAATTTCGCGGTCGTCGCTTGCGTGATTGGTAGGATTGAAACGTTGAAGGCGTTAGAATTAGGAGCAATGATGTTAGCCTCTGTCATTGACTCTCCATTCATATTAACAGGAAATTATAATGATATACTGAATGAAAACACCCTATGAATATATAATAATATGAGGAAAAACATCCAAAAAACAAAGGTAGACTATTCGATTTTTCGAAATATCTTTATTACAATTATTCTGGTCTTCATACTAACTATGACTGTTGTGGGGCTAAGCTACGCGCAAGATATTTTGTTGATAGACCTAGTCACGCTTTCATTGTTCTTCAGCTTATTGGGTGGTTTGCTTGTAGGCGCGATTACTGCAATTTTTACTTTTTTCATAAGCGGTAAACAAGCACATGATTGTAGAACAAAATATACATCCCAGTTCAAATAAGCGACACCTGAAATAACGGTCTCTAACTTCCGCTTTGGGGATTAATCCGCATTTAGCATTTCAAAACCCTCAATAAATTCAGTCTCTTGTGAGAAAATCAAGAGAATGATCCACGATCTGTGATCTTGGCGTATATTGAGTTTGTTCTTTCACGACGGGCCTAATCGTACGTTGGATTGGCGTGAAAGATGACATGCGTTGTTAAAAGGC
>CAZEFT010000027.1:0-28339 GCA_964511495.1 uncultured Algimonas sp.
CTCTGTGCGGATGTGAAAACACCTTTTAGCTATCCGTGGTTTACCGCCAACATCCCACAACCCCGCAGACGCCCACCTTTTTCCGAAGTGAAACTAAGAAACGAACGAAACAGACAAACGACAGAAAAAATAAAAAAGAAAATAAAATAAGTGAATGAGAAAAAGGCCAATATGAGGACGTAATATCGAGTCTATCTGAAACAATGAGTGAAGCGTGGCGGGATTGCTCCTTTGAGTGAATCGTGTTTAGTTTACGCATGCCTATCGCCTTGTTGAATCGTTCCATTTTAAAGCTCTCCGGTGACGGGGTGGACGCTTGGCTCGAAGGGATAATCACCAATTCCATGAATCAGGATTTGACCTTTGCGGCCTTATTGACCCCGCAGGGAAAAATTATTGCTGATTTCTTCATTACGAAACAAGACGGAGCACTTTTTCTGGACACACCGTCAAAATTTCAAGCCGATCTTTTTAAACGCCTGAAGATGTACCGTTTGCGCGCGCCCATTGAAATTTCGGATGTCAGCGAAACCTATCAACTTTATGCCTTATGGGACGGGGAAGGGGAGATCGGTCATACAGATCCGCGTCACCCCTCCTTAGGGCAACGTCTGCTCACGCAAGACGTGATTGATGGTTCAGGTGATTATAACGCGCATCGTTTATCCCTCGGTGTGGTGGAAAGCGAATGGGATTTTGAGACGCAGCAGGTCTTTCCCGCCGATGCCAATATGGATTTGATGAATGGCGTGGATTTTCAAAAAGGCTGCTTTGTCGGGCAAGAAGTGGTCTCCCGCATGAAACGCATGACTACGGTGAAAAAGCGGATACGGGGATTGATTTTAAACGGCGCGGCGCAAGCCGGTGATCGCATTATGGCAGGCACGCGAGTGATCGGTGACGTGCTTCATGTTCATGGTCAAATGGGTCTGGCTTTGGTTCGACTGGATCGATGGCAGGCCGCAGAAACAACGCCGACAATTAATGATGTTGAGGTGAAAATTATGGACTCGGTCGATGGGCAAAAACACTAAAGATTTAGACGTTATCGTAAAGCGTAATGCGCCTTCTGCTCTGCCGCGCTTTGCCGCGTTAAACGCAGAATGGATTGAAGACCTTCATTACCTCGAAGAATCCGATAAATTAATGGTCGCGCATCCTGAGATTTACATCCAAAATGGCAATCATGTCTTTTCGGCGCATATTGGGGATGATGTCGCCGGTGCGGTGGCGTTGAAAAAACATGATGACGGCCGATATGAACTCACCAAAATGGCTGTGGACGGCAGTTTTCGCGGGCGTGGCATTGGGCAGACCTTAATGACTGCAATTGAACGCTATGCCAAAGAAGAGTTGGGTTTGAATTACCTCTTTCTTTTGTCCAACACAAAAAATGAAGCGGCTTTGCGCCTTTACGCCCGTAACGGGTGGACGGTTAATCATGAAGGGCCGCATCCGGTTTATGATCGCGCCAATATCGGGATGGAGAAATATTTGTGAGCGGGCCGCGCGCCGTCAAATCTCGCAAAACGGTCTCTTTGGATAATCGCGTCTTCGTCCCTGTTGAGAATACGGAAAATGGCGTTGTTTCGGGAAAGACGCGATTTCATTTCTGGCAGCAAGGTGTCGTCTTTTATGCTGATTATTTTGGCGGTGATGTGCGCGAAGGCCACATTATCGGCAAGTTTAATGCGGAAGGCCAAGGTGAGATGCTCTATCACTGTCTGACGACGGATCAGGATTTGAAAGCGGGCAAAGCCATTGCCGATTTTATTGAGACCGATACGGGGGGTCTCGCGATGGAATTACAATGGCAATGGATTTCAGGCGATGGGACTCAAGGGCGCTCTCGCTATGAAGAGGTCACAGAGAAGGAGATGATGAAATGGGCGACACCGTAAAAGACCCTCGGTTTCCGGACCACGACCCGACCTTGCCGCGATGCGGATGGGTGCCACCTGATGACGCGCTTTATTGTGATTATCATGACAAGGAATGGGGGCGGCCTATTTATGATGATAAGGCGCTGTTTTCCAAACTTATCCAAGATGGGCAGCAAGCCGGGTTGGCGTGGATTACAATCTTGCGCAAACGCGATAATCTGTTGAAGGCCTATGACGGGTTTGATCCCGATATTATCGCCCATTATACCGATTTGGATAGAGCCAGACTTTTATCGGATGCAGGCATTATCCGCTCCAAGCTCAAAGTGAATGCGGCCATTGTGAACGCCCAGATTTTTCTCAAAATGCGGGATGAGGAAGGGATAAATTTCTCGGATTACCTCTGGAGTTTTGTCGGTGGGATTCCCGTGCAAAATAAGTGGGAAAAGTTTAAAGATGCGCCCGTCAAAACCGACAGCTCGGAGGTGTTGTCAAAAGACTTAAAAAAACGCGGCTTCAAATTTGTCGGCCCGGTGATTGTTTATGCCTTCATGCAGGCCGTGGGCATGGTCAATGATCACAGCACGGATTGCCATGTTTACGAAGCCTGTCGGGATACAAGGGTGGTTTAATAAAAGGCTGAATTTATGAAAGATGTCTCTATATCAATAGTCGTTTTCGTTTTAGCCGGTCTAGGCTTGAGCGGTTGTGCGTCGCTATTGGATTTTCCAGTGCAACCCGAAACCGACCAATACGAATCAGAGCCCTCACGCATGGAAGATTACGTTCAATGCGTGCGCGACAAAAAGCGCAAAGAGACTGATCCGCCCTGTCTTTTGGACTAAAGAAATTTAGGTCGGAATCTCGTAATTATCATCTGTAATCGCGAGGAAAGCGGGTTTTGGATTGCCGTCACGATCAAAGAGTAACGGGTAATTAAATCGCTCAATCGGCACATCATTCAGCCAGCTATCACTGTCGACGACACCCCACATGGTCACGGACTCGACAGTGGAGCGAGCCTCAAACCCGTCAAATAAATCCCGCAGCAATTGGGCCTGTGTTGCAAGCCTGTCAGTCGGCGCTGTCGGGCCAAGATCCGCTTCACAATTTGTCTGGGTTTCCCAACACGAACCGGGATTGTTGTAGAAGTTCACATCCATTTCCGTGATGTGATTCACTAATCCCCAGAATTGGTTGTCGACATCATCAATCGCCTCGAGCGCTAAACTCGCCACAGTGTCGAGTTGAAGGTGGAATTGATGACCAATACCGTCAATTGGCACACCTCGGTCGATCAGGCGTTGGACAATTTCCAGAAGCCATGCCCGTTTCTGTGGGTTTTCCGTCTCATAATCGTTCAGGAATAATTGCGCATTCGGATCGGCCGCCCGTGCGGCCAGAAACGCCCAATCCAGATAATCTGCATTGCCTACGGCGTCAAACCAGTTCGTCCGTCGGTCAGGCCCGACACCATTATTGCCGTTAAACAAGTCAACGGAGACAACTTCGTTCACAACATCCCAGACTTGAATACGGTCTTTGAAATGATCGACGACGGTGGTGATGTAATTCTCCAGACGTGCCCGGATTTGGTCGCGATTGCCTTGGAGGAAATAGGCAGGCGTCGCTTCATGCCAGAGCAGGGCATGACCGCGCACCTGCATGCCTTGGGCAATGGCCCAGTCAACCAATGTATCGGCCGCATCGAAGTTAAATACGCCTTCGGAAGGCGCGATAATGTCCGGTTTAAGCTCGAACTCCGGTGTCAGGCTGTTGAATTGCGATTTCGCGAGATTGCCTGAGAGATCCGTCTCTCCCAATTGGAAGCTCTTTAACGCCGCGCCAATCACGAAGTTATTGTTGTATTTATTGCGCAATAACCCTTCTGCCGGGGCCTGTGATGTTGGCGGCGGAGGAGGAGGTGGCGGCGGCGGCGGTGAAGGCGGCGGGGACACTGAAACGGGTGTTGAGCTGCCGCTTCCCCCGCCACAGCTAGAGAGTATGAGTGCGCTAGCCCCTGCAAGAAGCTTCAGGCGGTCTCTTGCCGTTATTTTCATGTCATCCATCCGTTTTGGAAATTCCAATTTGGAACGGGTATAACGAGCTAGTCTCAAAATCGCTTTAAGCCGCAGGGTTAATAAAGGGATAATGCATCCGTTTGGGATTAAGTCTTGAATTTAATATCAGTAACGTTGCATAGCTATCAGACTAAGAAGCCGAAAAAGGAACAGGCATGAAAGCCGTCATTAGTGCGACAGGTCTTTGGACCCCTGAAGACTCCATTTCCAATGAAGAACTCGTGGAGAGTTTCAATGCCTATGTTGATAAATGGAATAGTGAAAATGCCGCCGAAATTGAGGCCGGGACGAAATTGCCGCTGACTTATTCCAATGCGGAATTCATCGAAAAAGCCTCAGGTGTGAAGTCGCGTTATGTTATTTCTAAAGCCCCTATTTTAGACCCTGATATTATGGCACCGCATATTCCTGCGCGGTCGAATGAGGAACCCTCCATTCTTGCCGAGATTGCCGCGAATGCCGCGCGTCAGGCTTTGGAGCGTGTCGGGCGTCGCGCCGAAGATGTTGGTGCGGTCATTGTTGCTTGTTCCAATTTGCAACGGGGCTATCCGGCGATTGCGGTAGAGGTTCAATCCATTCTTGGGACATCCGGTTTCGCTTTTGATATGAATGTGGCTTGTTCGTCTGCGACCTTTGGGTTGGAAACGGCGCGGGGTTTGATAGTCGGTGGACAGGCCAAGTCCGTTCTGGTGGTCAACCCTGAAATCTGTACGGGACATCTGAACTTTAAAGACCGCGATGCCCATTTCATTTTTGGTGACGTGGCTACAGCGATTTTGGTGGAAGCCGAAGAAGTGGCTCCGGCAGAGCATTGGGAAATTATCGGATCGAAATTGGTGACGGAATTTTCCAATAATATCCGCAATAATTTCGGCTTTCTCAATCATTGTGCCCCCGAAGATGACGGCCTTCAAGGTGAGCGGGGGAAGAAAGGTTTGACAGATAAGTTATTCGTCCAAAATGGCCGCAGCGTCTTTAAGGAAGTTGTGCCAATGGTCGCGAGAATGATTACGGTGGAATGCGAAGCGAATAATTTGGATCCGCATGATTTGAAACGCATGTGGCTCCATCAGGCAAATCTGAACATGAATGTGCTGATTGCCAAGAAAGTTTTAGGGAAGGATGTCGAGATTGAACAAGCGCCTGTCGTGCTAGACGAATATGCGAATACATCTTCCGCCGGCTCTATCATTGCTTTCCACAAACATAGCGATGATTTCGAGCAGGGTGAAACCGGGCTCATTTGTAGTTTTGGAGCGGGATATTCCGCCGGAGCTATCTTTGTCCGGAAAGTCGCATGAAACGCACTGTTCCAACCATTTTAGGGCTCTTTGCCATAGCCTTGATATCCGCTTTGACAGCCCATGCGCAAAGCGGGCCGAGCGAGAGTCCGAAATTCACCCCGTCTGATATCCAAAATATTGTGACTGAAGCGGCAAAGATCCGACAAGAGTCACAAGACCGTATGGCGAAAGCCATGGAATATAAGATTTTAAGCAAAAAGGGCTGTTTGGAAGGAAATTGCGTCAATGGCATGGGCCTTTTCGTGAATGCCGATGGAAGCTTCTATAGGGGTCAACATGTGAATTCCGACTCTCAAGGCCAGGGCACATATGTTTGGCCCACTGGTGATGCCTATAGCGGGGCGTTTATTCGAGGGAAAAAGCAAGGCAAAGGCGTCTATCTGACGGCCAATGGCAATAAATATGAAGGCGAATTTGAAGCGGGCCAACCCTCGGGTCATGGAACCAATTATTATGCAAGCGGCGACAAATATGTCGGGGCGCACAAAGAAGGCGAGCCCAATGGTTATGGAACCTATTACAGCGCTGAAGGATGGGTTTATGTGGGGAACCATGTGAACGGGCAGAGCCACGGTATGGGGACCTATTATTTTTCAAATGGTCAAAAATATATCGGCGCATTTGAAAATGGAGCCTTTCACGGATATGGTACGGCTTACTATCCCGACGGCCGTGAGTTTCACGCTGGCCAGTGGCGCGATAGTAAGCCTGTCAAATAAGATAAGACTTAAAGGAGAAAGACATGCCTAACCCCGCAGAATTAATGCAAATCGGCCAAAAACTGGTTGAGCTAAACAATCAGGATAAAGGCCGTGAAGCGGTCAACACACTTTACAGCCAAGACGCTATATCCGCGGAGGCGATTGCTATGGAAGGGCAGGCCTCTAACGAAGTGAAAGGCATGGATGCTATTCTCGGCAAGCATGATTGGTGGGAGAGCCAGAATGAAGTGCACTCAGCAACGGCAGAAGGTCCATTTGCGCATGGGGAGGATCGCTTCTGTGTCATTTTTGAGATGGATGTGACGGATAAAACGACGAATGAGCGCACGCAAATGAGAGAAGTCGCAACTTATTACGTCAATGACGATGGCAAAATCTATCGTGAAGAATTTGCCTATGCACTTGGCTAGGTCGAAGACTTTAATCAGATTGGTCTTTTAGGGCTTTTAGGTGCCATCCAGAGGTAGATATTAAAGTACCGGAATTGGACAGGATTATGCGGAAATTCATCAATATTTTGACCTGTATCGGGGCTTTTATCGCTGTTTTTTGCGCGGTGTCACTTTTCTATGGTTTGGTGACTGACGCCTTTGCGAATGGTGCAGGCATGACCATCTTGGCCTTTCAGATGTGGGCTTTGATCGGGGCTTTGATTGCTCTTGTTGCCGGGTATATCGGACGGTACCGCGCTCTGCGTATGGGCCTCCCGGTTTCCAGTATCAGTACGCTGGGCATCATCATCGGTTTAATAGGCGGATTGGCCGTTTTCGCCTTTCCCTTTTTATAGGCGTATTTCATTAGCAACACGCTATGAGCCTTCCTATATAGATGGCAGACAGAGTCGGAGGTGGAAATCTTATGGGTAAAGAACTCATCAATTGGGAAAATGGGCGTTGGATCGGCCAAACCCTAGAAGTCGAAAACGGCGTCTGCGCCGTTCCAGATATCCCTGCGAGTGAACTGGCCTACACAGATGAGGTGAAAGCTGCGACGGATCATTTATATGATGAAGTGAAAGACTTCATCCCTGAATTTGAATGGCCTGCTTACGCGCCTCTTGTCCATGCGATTAACACACTGAAAAAACAAAAAAACGCCGTTATTCTGGCTCACAACTACATGACGCCTGATATTTTCGGCCTTGTCGGAGATTACACGGGAGACTCTCTGGGACTCGCGATTGAAGCGACAAAAACGGATGCCGATATAATCATCCAAGGTGGCGTGCATTTTATGGCGGAAACGTCAAAAATTCTTTGCCCCGAGAAACGTGTCTTTATTCCTTCTATGCGGGCGGGATGTTCTCTGGCGTCCTCTATAACCGGGGATGATATTAAGCTGATTAAAGAGCGCTATCCCGGCATTCCTGTTGTGACCTATGTGAACACGTCGGCAGATGTAAAAGCTGAATCTGATATTTGTTGTACAAGCTCCAACGCGGTGGCGATTGTTCAACATATTGCTGCCGAATGGGGCGTGAACAAAGTTATCATGCTCCCCGATGAATTTTTGGCCAAAAATGTTGCCAAGCAAACCGATATCGAAGTGATTGCTTGGCATGGGCGGTGTGAAGTCCATGCTCGTTTCTCTGCCGATGATGTGCGGGATATGCGCGAGGCCCATCCCGGTGTTGTGGTGCTAGCGCATCCCGAATGCCCGCCCGAAGTTGTTGCCGAGAGTGACTTCACCGGCTCTACCAAAGCCATGTCGGATTATGTGTCCGATAATAAACCCAAAAACGTCATCCTGCTGACGGAATGTTCCATGTCCGATAATGTCGCTATGGAGAATCCGGAAACGGACTTCGTTCGCCCCTGCAATTTGTGCCCACACATGAAACGCATCACGCTCGAAAATCTTTATGAGTGTTTGCGCGATGAGACGAATGAAGTGCTTGTTCCCGAAGCCATGCGGAAGCGGGCCTATGATGCCGTGATGCGGATGATTAATGTTAAATTTGACCCTAAACTCGGACATTTTGACCCTAAACTCCCTGAAGAAGACGTGAAGGTCATCTAAGCTTGTCAAGCTCACTGGATAGTAAGCGCTTGCCTCCTGGGGCTGTTCTCGTCGTGGGAGCAGGTTTGGCGGGGTTATATTTGGCCCTGAAACTCTCGCCTCGACCTGTCTTTGTCTTGACCTCGCGTCGATCAGAAGTGGGCGCTGCCTCGGCTTGGGCGCAAGGCGGCATTGCGGCGGCACTCTCCCCTGATGATACGTCAGAAAGCCATGCCGCCGATACGATTGCGGCCGGTGACGGCTTGGTCGATCCGCACATTGCCAGAATTCTGGCTGAGGAAGGGCCTGGCCGTGTCCATGATTTGGCCGATATGGGGGTTCCTTTCGATCGGGACAGTCAGGGACGTTTATATTTATCCTTAGAAGCGGCGCATTCCATGCCGCGTGTCGCACGTGTCAAAGGCGATACGGCAGGACGCGAGATCATCAATATCATGGTCGAAAAAGCTCAATCTGCCGACCACATTACCGGTTTGATTGGTTGGCGCGCCGAAAGTCTGCTGACAGATAATCATGGCGGAATCGCAGGAGCTTTGGCCCGTCGGGATGATGGAGCCTTATTAGGAATTGAAGCCGATATTACGGTTATGGCAACAGGCGGCGTGGGTGGATTATTCGCTGTTACCACCAATCCGAAAACGGCACGGGGCGATGCTTTAGGCATGGCCGCTGTTGTCGGTGCAGAGATGCGGGACATGGAATTTGTGCAATTTCATCCCACCGCGATTGACATTGGTCGGGATCCGGCTCCGCTCGCCACCGAAGCATTGCGTGGGGAGGGGGCGACTCTGACCAATTCTGATGGCGTGCGATTTATGCACCGCTATCATGAACAAGGCGAATTAGCACCGCGCGATGATGTCGCCCGCGCGATTTTTGCGGAAATTCAGGCCGGACGTCAGCCTTATCTGGATTGCCGTCGTGCAATAGGCGCGCATTTTGATGAAGAATTTCCGACCGTTTTCGAAAGCTGTATGAGCGCTGGGATTGACCCACGCACGCAACTTATACCCGTCTCCCCTGCAGTGCATTACCATATGGGTGGGCTGGCGACGAATAGCGTCGGCCAGACTAATCTGGACGGTCTTTTTGCGGTTGGTGAATGTAGCGCGACAGGTGTGCATGGCGCCAATCGTTTGGCAAGTAACTCACTTTTGGAGGCGGTCGTTTTTGGCGGGCGTGCGGCTAACCATATCAATAATATGGACATTGCACCCAGAAAGGCCGCTACTATTCGTTCTCAACCTTGGCTTTCCATGAAGAAAGAGATCAGTCTCGGCTTAAGACAGGCCATGACGCGACATTGCGGCGTTCGCCGTCATGCCAAGGGTCTCAACGAGCTTATTGATTATATTGATGGTTTGATTTCTCAGGTGGGACGGGCCAACCCATTGATTACCTCGCGCATCATTGCCTCGGCGGCTTTGGCGCGGGAGGAAAGTCGTGGCGGACATTTCCGCGACGACTTCCCAACGATGAGCGAGAGAGCTCTCTCATCTTATCTCACTTATGAAGAGCTAGGCTGAAGGCCTCGCTCTTTACTATGAGTGTGTCGACAGCCTAGTGAATATCCACGGATGACATGAAGGTCTTATCTTTTTTGACAGTTTTCGGTTTTCCGTAAACATCAATACTGCCCATGCCGGACATATCTGCATCGACTTTTTCAGAGGCATAGACACTGGCAGACCCCATGCCGGATACGTCGACTTTAACTTCTTTGCATTTTAAATTCTCTGCATCCAAATCGCCCATGCCTGAAAAATCTGCATTTAACGTGCCGCATTTGCCGTCAAGTTCCACGGCGCCGATTCCTGAGACGTCTAAATCAAACCGCTCACTGTCTATGCCGGTAATTTCTCCATTGCCGATGCCGGTTATCTCCAAACTGTTGAGAGCGGGAAGGGTTATGGTGATATCAATGCCGCGATTATTATTTTTTCCGCGCCAGCTGCGCTTATTTTTCTCATCCGTTGAGAGAACGAGAGCGCCATTTTTGACCTCAACACTTAAGCGATTCATCTCTTTCGCCCGACCTGACGCTTCAATGCTGAAATCTTTTCCGACCGTGACATCCATATTGTAAACGCCAACCACTTCAATGCCGTCAAACCCTTTGAAATCAAAGGTCTGAGCAATATGATCTTTTTTGTCATCATCGTCCGGATGAGCATAGGCTTGGGCGCCTAACGTCACGCTCAGGGCAAAAATCGAGAGGGCACTTATCGACTTTAGTGTAGGGGTCTTAAACATAATTGTCTCCTTTATTATTGTTATTCGATAATGAAGGTGAAATTTAAAGTCAAGTTTTTATTGTTTAACGATAATTTAAATTATTGCCTTGTATGCAAGCTATTCGTTCATAACTTCCTTAATCGTTTTCTCGCCATAATCTTCGGTATCACCAAATGAATGAAAGGTTTCCCATTTCACGCCATTTGGATCCATCGTCCAATTCTTCTCGGATTTGGAAAAACAACATTGGGTCTCACCAATTTCAAGCAAGGGGGCTGCGCTGCGTTTTAAATTGTCTTTGATCGCGTTTAGAGCCGTCCCATTTTCAACCTGTAACCCAATATGATGAATGCCTTTACCCTGTAAACGATGCTCTTCAGCCTCAATCACAAAATTAATATAGGGGTCATCCAACATCCATTTTGCGTAGCCTTCTCGTTCTTTTGTGGGGGCCTCTCCAAACAGATTAACGTAAAAAGTGATCGATTTTTCAAAGTCTGTCTGGGTTGTGTTTATGTGTATGTGAAAGCGTTTCATGATTATCTCCTAGAATTTATATATGCACATGTGTGCAAATGTGCAAATAAAAAAGAGGAGAAACTTATCTGACTTTATTAAATGTCAAAAATATCGGCCATATCTCGAAAATCATCCGCTATAGCTTTCGCATTAAGTCGATATTCTACCGTTCGGCCTTTTTTTTCGGAGATCAAAACTCCGGCTTCCTGTAAGATTTTCAAATGTCGAGAGACACCAGAAAAATCAATGCCGCAGCATTCTGTCAACTGGCTGACTTTCAAAGCTCTGCCTTGCTCCAGCAGTGTCGAGAGAAGGGCCAGTCTTATAGGGTCGCTCAGGGCCTTAAAAAGCAAGGGGCGGTGAAGAATAGGGTTAGAGTTTAATGATGAAGACTGTGTCATGGTGGGAGCTTATAAACATATGCTTATCGGTGCAAATCTCATATTACTGAACATTTCACTTACACCACCCTTATATCATCACCCTTGGATTCATAATCCTGTCCGGGTCTATCGCATTTTTTATAGCACTCAGGAGATGCATTTTTGTTGGATCTGACCGCTGGGCCAAAACATCACGTTTCATGACCCCGATACCATGTTCCGCTGAAATGGATCCGCCAAGCCGGTCACATAAATCAAAAACCGCCTCGGACAAGACGTCCCATTTTTTGAGAAACGTATCTTTGTCCGCTCTTTCGGGTTGAGCGATATTGTAATGAATATTTCCGTCCCCGAAATGTCCGAATCCGACGGGGCGGCAATCCGGAACAATGTCCTTCATCTTGGCATCTGCCAATTTGAAGAAAAGTGGAATTTGGTCGATGGGCACAGTGATATCATGCTTGACCGATCCACCGAGGAATTTCTGTCCGGCGCTCATATGCTCTCGAATTGATAAAATTTCCGTAGCTTGAACATCACTTTGTGCGATGACCGCATCTTTGATTGTGTCGGCTTTAAAAGCCTCACCTAAAACAGTTTCGGCGAGCGATAGACCTTCGGCTTCACTATCAACTTCCCAGTCACAAAGCAGATACCATGCGTGTGGCGCTTTAAACGGGTCGCGAATCGTTTCGAAATTGTCGACAACAGCGTGGTACCCTATGGCTGGCATGACCTCGAACATGGCCAAGCGTCCACCTGCGCGAAAAGGTTCTAAAAGAGACACCGCCGCTTCGACATGCTCTAACCCGATGAGAGCGCGTTGAACATGTTTGGGCTTCGGGAAGAGCTTCAGTGAGGCTGCCGTGATAATGCCCAAAGTGCCTTCCGCACCCAGAAAGAGGCGGTTGAGATCATATCCCGTATTGTCTTTACGCAAATTTGTCAGGCCGTTGAAAATCTCCCCATCGGGCAAAACGGCCTCAACGCCAAAGACTAGCTCTTTCGTTGTGCCATATTTCAGCACGTGATTTCCCCCTGCATTGGTAGATAATACGCCGCCCACCGTGCAGCTGCCTTGGCTGGATAAGGTCATAGGAAATTTGCGATCAACATCGTTGGCGGTATCTATAACATGTTGCAGAACGGCCCCGGCTTCGACAATCATATTATTCGTTGTCGGATTAACCTCTCGAATGTGGGTCATATGTTTGAGCGAGATTAATACTTCACCCATCGGCGTATTCCCGCCGACCAGACCGGTATTCCCGCCTTGTGGCATAAGCGTGATTTTGTGCTTTGCGCATATTTTAACGGCATCGGCGACATCCTGTGTTGAACGTGGCGTCAACATAAGCGGTGTGTGACCAAAGTATTTATCACGCCATTCCTTTAAATGCGGCGCGATAATATCACCGTCTTGCGTCCATGTGTTGGGCGAAAGTTGTGATTTCAATAACTCAATTTTCTCAGCCGGACTCACGTGACTTTCCACTGTTTTAACGCCTTCGCGGGAAGGGCGCCCTGCCTTAATATTTTTGGACTGTCTTCGGCGAGGGTGACAATCGTGGAGGGCAGGCCTTCTTCACAATCAGGGCCGTACCATATCGCATCGACATCCATCCCGACGGCTGTCGTTGCCTCTTTCGCTGTTGTCGGGTCAGCTCCACCGGAACGATTGGCGCTGGTCAGGGCCACCGGATAATCCTGCCCACGATGATTGATAAGGTTCCGCCATTCAATATCGGGGCACCTTATAGCAATCGTCGCTTCTCCCTTGGAGTTTTTCGCATACATTTGCGGCGCGAGTTGATTAAAAAAGTCAGGAGAGGCTGCTTTGACGACCAGAGTCAGAGGCCCCGGCCAAAACTTCTTTGCCATATTTTTCGCGATACGGGAAAATTCTCCATAAAGCATGGCATTTTCCAGATTGCTGACACATAGCGCGAGAGGTTTGTCAAATTCACGTCCTTTAATGTCATAAAGACGCTGAACCGCATTCGGTCGGTCAGCGCGAGCGGCAAGACCATAAACCGTTTCGGTTGGCAAAATGACTACCCCGTCATAATGCAGAACTCTCATGACTTCGCGCGGCGTCCCCATGATTGGCTCCGTTCGCCTTAGCGGCTTTCGTTAAACTCTGTTTCAATGCGGAGGGTGACTTTATCACCGATATTGGCGAGTTTAATGAGATGGGTCATACCCCAATCAGAGCGCATTATCTCTGTAGTGGCCGAAAAACCCAATGTCTCTCCGGGGTTGCCAAAGCTTTTTCCGGCACCGTTAAACACTGTGTCCAAGGTTACGGGTTTGGTGACACCGCGTAATGTAAGATCCCCTGTTATAAGGCCTGTTCTCTCGCCGGTTACCTTGATACTTGTGGAAACAAAGCGAATTTCAGGGTGGTTATCGCCGTCAAAATACCGTCCGCTCGTGGCGATTGTGTTGTCGAAACCCGCTATTCCCGTATTGACGCTTTTGGGGTCAATACGGATATCCACCTGACTGTTTTCCGGATTTTCCGGGTCAAACTCTAAAGCACCTGTCACTTTATCAAAGCGGGCTGTGTAATTGGACAGGCCGGCATGGGAAAGTGACCAAATCACACTTGTATGGGTGGGGTCTAATACATATTCACCCGCTGGAGCCGCCAGAGGAGACGTTTCAGGGGGAGTGGCACAGCCGGGCATAGTGATGGCAGAAAATGCCATGAGAGAGAAAGCCAAAGGTGTGAAAACTGTCTGACGCAAATTGTTCATAGTTTTTAATAGTCCACAGAGGGTGAAAAGGGAACCGCTTTGACAAAACATGTCTGCCAAGGCACCACCTCTAAAGACAGAATCTGGCAGAAAACAGATTTATAAGAGTCAGTCACGATATGATTTCTGACTTGATAAGGTGGGCGCGGCGCGGCATTGCAATTTGGATGACTCAAACTGCAAATGATAAACCCGCCAAAAGTGCGGAAGAGGCGGACCCTCAAGGCGAAAAGTCTCTGAAAGAGAGAATAATCTCCGAGGTGAAATTTTTCTTGGGGTTATTCACTTTTCTCTTAGCGATGATGACCTTGATTTGGGGACATTTCAAAATCCCGAGCGAAAGCATGCAGCCGACTTTGGAGGTTGGTGACCACCTCTATGTCTCGAAATTTGCTTATGGTTATTCGCGTCATTCTTTGCCGTTTCTTTTGCATAAACTCTCTTTGCCGGAAGGACAGATTTTGTCTCGCTCACCCAAACGTGGTGATATTGCCGTTTTCCGAAACCCGAAAAGCGGCATTATTATGATTAAGCGGGTCGTTGGATTGGAAGGGGATCGTATCAAAGTCGTCGGCGGGCAGCTTTATATCAATGGCGAAGCCATTGAGCGTAAACCGATCACAAACTATCTTTATCGACAGCATAAAGGCCCCGTCGTCGGTGTAGATGTATATCAGGAAAGCCTACCCGGCGAAGAGGATAGCCATAAGATTTATGAGCAAACGGATCGTGGTAATTTGGACAATACCGAAACTTTTATCGTGCCTGAAGGACATTTCTTCTTCATGGGGGATAATCGCGACAATTCGACAGATAGCCGTGCCCCAGACGGGCCAGGAATGGTGCCTCAGGATCATCTAATCGGTCGTGCTGATTTTCTGATGTTCTCTTTCAAACGGTGTAAGGCTGAGCCGGAACTCTATTGCCCCCCGCGCCGCTTCGCACAGCGCCTCAAATAGACTTGATGAGCTGACGTTGATGGGCACACAAACACGGACAAAAAAAGCCAAACCGCAAATGGATACGCTCATTATTGCGCGTCATGGCAAACCGTCTTTGTCCCGAAAAGTTTTTATGACTTGGGATGGGTATCGTGAATGGTGGGGCCGTTATGACGCAGGGGGTATTGTCCCCAATCAACGCCTGCCTGTGAAACTCCTCACATGGATCAATAAGGCAGACTTAATTATCTCTAGCCCTTTGCGACGGGCCGTGGAGAGTGCGGAATATGCCGCCGGACGATCTGTTGATCTCGTAGATGAGCGTTTGATTGAAGCGGCTCTGCCGTCTCCTCCGCTTGGACGATTGAAATTACGCCCAAAAAGTTGGGGCACGCTTGCACGTATTGTTTGGTATATCGGGTGGAGTGACGGGATGGAGAGCCATGCCGATGCCCGCCAACGTGCCAATGAAATGTGTGATGTTTTGGCCGACCATGCAGCCGGAGGTAAAATTGTCTATGTGTCCGCGCATGGATGGTTTAATCGAATGTTGAAGGGCTCGCTCTTAAAACGCGGATGGAAGATGAAATCTCAAAACGGTGATTTACACTGGTCCTTCCGCCGTTATGAACGTCCCACAGTTGACAAAGCATCAGCCTGAATAAGAGCGGATAAGCGAGGAAATTATGGCCGAAACACCGATTAAAGACCTCTCTTTTGAAGAGGCGCTGAAAGAGTTGGAACAAATCGTTCAACGTTTGGAACGCGGCGATGCGCCTTTAGAGGAAAGCATCGCCATTTATCAACGCGGTGCTGCCCTCAAGGCTCATTGCGATGCCAAACTCAAAGACGCCCAAATGAAAGTCGAGAAGATTGTTCTGGACGGAAAAGGTGCCGCCGGAACGGAAGAGTTTGACGGGTAGGGCTGTTCTCGATGCTCGACTTTAAGGCACAACTCACAACCGTTGCTGAACAGGTGGAACAGGGGCTTGAGAGGCTTCTGCCTCTCCCTGAAGGCGAGCATGCTGTTATTGTAGAAGCCATGCGTTATGCGGCTCTAGGTGGGGGCAAGCGATTGCGGCCTTTTCTCACGATTGAAACAACCCGTATGTTGGGTGGGGATTTGGAGGCGGCTTTGGTCGTGGGATGTGCGCTTGAATGCCTCCATGTTTACAGTCTCGTTCACGATGACTTGCCCTGTATGGACGACGATGATTTGCGACGCGGACGCCCAACGGTTCACAAAGCTTATGATGAAGCGATTGCAGTTCTAGCGGGTGATGGGTTGTTGACCCATGCTTTTGCTCTCTTGGGTCAGGAAGCTGCTCATGAAAATCCGGCCATACGTTCGCGCTTGATTTGTGAATTGGCTGAAAAAGGCGGTGTGTCAGGCATGATTGGGGGACAAGTTATCGACATTACTGTGTCCGAATCAGACCGGGATGAAGCGTTAATTACACGCCTGCAAGCTATGAAAACGGGCGCGTTGATTGATTTTGCGGTGCGCGCCGGAGGGATTATCAGCGGTGTCGACAAAGACGAATTAGCGGCCCTTTCTGCCTATGCCCGTGATATAGGGCTGGCCTTCCAAATTCAGGACGATGTTTTGGATGTGGAAGGGGATGCGGCCCTTATGGGCAAGGCGGTCGGTAAGGATGAAGACCTTGGTAAAGCCACATTTGTGTCACTCTTGGGCCTGAAAGAGGCGAAAGACATGGCACAGGCTCTGGGTACATCTGCAAAAGACCATCTTAGCTCTTTCGGTGACCGCGCGCAGACCTTAAAAGACACTGTCGATTTTGTGCTCCATAGGCAACATTAAGACGTAACAAGTCTACAGTTGCAGTGGCACACGGCAGGCAAAAAGGAAGAACATCCATGGCGAATACTCCTTTATTGGACACTGTGAAATTTCCGGCAGATATGCGCGGATTTTCTGTTGATCAACTCAAGCAACTCGCTGACGAAGTCCGAGCCGAAGTGATTGATGCCGTGTCTGTTACTGGAGGGCATTTGGGTGCCGGGCTCGGCGTGGTGGAACTCACCGTCGCTATTCACTCTGTCTTTGACACGCCTGAGGATAAGCTCATCTGGGATGTCGGACACCAATGTTATCCGCATAAGGTTTTAACCGGTCGACGGGACCGTATCCGTACTTTGCGCAAAGGTGGCGGTCTGTCAGGCTTCACTAAGCGGGCAGAAAGTGAATATGACCCTTTTGGCGCGGCTCATAGTTCAACCTCTATTTCTGCTGGTATGGGATTTGCGACAGCGCGGGATTTAGCAGGCAAGGATGGCCATGTGATCTCCGTTATCGGAGACGGGTCTATCACGGCTGGTATGGCGTATGAGGCCATGAATAATGCCGGCGCAACAGATTCGCGCCAAATCGTTATTCTGAACGATAATGATATGTCTATCGCTCCACCCGTCGGTGCGATGAGCCATATGCTTGCCAAAATGGTGAGCTCAGGCGGATACCAGAAATTACGAGGCGCGGGACGTGCTATTGTCAAAGATGCGCCGCGTCCGATTAAAGCCACGGCCCGTAAAGCCGAAGAGTATACGCGTGGTATGTTTATGGGCGGCACATGGTTTGAGGAGCTTGGCTTTTACTATGTTGGCCCCGTTGATGGGCATGACATGGATGCTTTAGTCTCCGTGCTTGAAAATGTGAAAAAGATGAAGCGCGGCCCAACCCTCATCCATGTGGTCACGCAAAAGGGCAAAGGCTACGAGCCTGCTGAAAACTCCGCGGATAAATATCACGGGGTGAGCAAATTTAATGTTGTGACCGGGGAGCAGAGTAAATCCATCCCTAATGCACCGAGCTATACTTCCGTTTTTGGGCATCAACTTGTGAAGCAGGCTGAAATGGACGAAAAAATTGTTGGCATCACGGCCGCCATGCCCGGCGGTACGGGTATGAATATCTTTGGAAAATCTTTCCCGGATCGCATGTTTGATGTGGGTATAGCCGAACAACATGCCGTGACTTTTGCAGCGGGTTTGGCTGCGGATGGTTTCAAACCGTTTTGCGCTATTTATTCGACATTCCTTCAACGCGGCTATGATCAAGTGGTTCACGACGTTGCGATACAAAACCTGCCCGTGCGCTTTGCTATGGACCGTGCCGGATTAGTAGGGGCGGACGGTCCGACTCATGCCGGTGCTTTTGATGTTGCCTGTTTGGGATGTTTGCCGAATTTCACATTGATGGCGGCGGCGGATGAAGCCGACTTGGCCCGTATGGTGGCCACGGCTGTTGCCCATGATAGCGGCCCCATAGGATTCCGCTATGCACGGGGCGAAGCCACAGGCATTGAAATTCCAGAAAATCCCGAACCGTTAGAAATCGGGAAAGGCCGTATCATGAAAGAAGGTTCGCGCGTGGCAATTCTCTCTTACGGAACCCGTTTGGCCGAGGCGATGAATGCCGCAGACCTCCTCGATGCGCAGGGCTTGTCCACGACTGTGGCAGATGCCCGTTTTGCCAAGCCTTTGGATAAGGATTTGGTTCGTAGTCTCGCCGACGAGCATGAAGTGCTGGTGACGATTGAAGAGGGTTCTGTCGGTGGGTTTGGAGCATTTGTATTACACGAACTTGCGGATAGCGGACGTTTGGATAATGGCCTGAAAATCCGCACCATGACATTGCCGGACATCTTTATAGACCAAGACACGCCCGCCAATATGTATAAGCAAGCAGGGCTAGACGCAGAGGCAATCGTTGAGACAGTGTTCAAAGCTTTAGGGCAAGAGTTTAACGCCCAAATGAACTTGGCTTAACTGATACACGCTTATCACGCCTATCCCACTGAGTGACCTTCTATCCTGTCTTTTTGACGTTTGAGGGCGTCACTCATCGCCGCCATGAGCGCTTTTATCTTGGGGCTTTGGCGCAGGTCAGGATGGGTCAAGACCCAGAGGCCGTAGCGGGGCGTCGCCGGAGAGCTATCCAATCTTATAAGGTCAGGGTGAGCGTCTGCCATAAAACAGGCCGTGCGACCCAATCCCAAACCCCGTGTGAGGGCTTTGAAATGTGAGGGAATGTCGTGAATAATAAGCCCAACGGGGCGGTCAGGATAAGGCGAGTTCAAAATCCAATCATTTTCTGCTCGCAAGGCGACCCATTTGCGTTCTGAAACGGGTGTGTTGTCTAAATAATGTTTCTGCGCGTAATAGTGGAGGGCGACCGTGCAGATTTGACGGCCGACCAGATGATCGGGCGGGTTCATATCTCCTCGTATGACCACATCGGCTTCACCACGGTCTAAATCTACAATTCGGTCAGACCCGACCAAAGTTAGCTCAATCTGTGGATGGGCTTGCGAAAAGGCATGAATATCTTCCAGTAATAGACAATCCACGACGGCTTGCGGAACGGACAGGCTGATTGGGCCCGATAACCCATCTCCTGACCTACGCTGTATGCGCGTTGCCGACTGATCCAGTGCTTCCATGCGTTCCGCCAAAGCAACCCGCTCCAATCCATAAGCCGTCGCCTGATAGGCACGATTATGTCGCGTAAAGACAGGTGCGGGCTCTTGTGCTTCCAAAGCGGCGAGCCGTCGTGCAATCGTCGTATGCGTAACCCCTAACGCTTCACCTGTCGCTCGCAGCGTCCCGTGACGATGAAGTGTTAGAATAAGTCTGTGATTATCCCAGTCGCGCATGGGCTTTTGTAACGAAAATGCACCATACAGGCAAGAAAACTCGCATTTATGGGAGGAATTTCTTCTTTTATGGTTCGAAAATATTCAAACCCTGAAAGGATACTCTATGCTCAAACACATCTTCCCCTTGTCTCGTATGGCTTTCATATCAGCCTTGACCATGTCTACCTTATCCCTTGGCGCACTATCCTCAACGGCTTGTGCCAGCCCCGCTTCGTCCAAAACCCTGCCGAAAAACACGGCCTCTTCACAGCAGGCTGACCCACTTCTGTTGAATTTGAAAGCAGGTCAGGTTTTGCAATTAGCTCTGATTAAGGAAAAGGACGGCGAGGTCGCGAAGGCAGTACGGAAAAAATATTTTCAAACAGCTATCCCCCATGCAGAAAGCTTAGGTGATAAATATTTGGGCTATTTAAAAATCAAGGATACGCTGATTGGGCAGCATAAATCCAGAGGTATTGCGCTCTATAGTTTCCCCAATGAGGCTGCGCAGTCCGCCTTTCAGAACAGTCCCGAGTGGCCGGAATATCAAAAAATGCGCCGAGAAGGGTGGGATGAATTACATGTTTTTTCCGCGACAATACCTTCCGATATGAAGCTGACACTTGATCCGAACAAAGATTATACGCTAGCCGCTGCTTGGACGAGGCCTGACACTTTGGGGGATTACAAACGTTATCTGTATGGCATTGAGCCAAATTTTGATGAAATTGGTGCGAAATATGTTACGCAATTTAATGATATTCGTTTGCAATCCCACACTGATGAAGGAGGCAACCCCTCCCAATTAACGATTGTTGAATGGACGAACGGTCCCGATTTAAAAGGCCTGCAACAAACGCAAGGTTATAAGGAAAATTCCAAATATTTCCAAAAAGCGGTGACGCGGTTCGATTTCTATTGGCTCGGCGTTCCGCAATAGAAAGCAGAAAAGAGCTTCGACTCCGGCATTAAAATCTCTTATCGGTGCGTTATGCGTGCCGATCACTATCTCGTTCAAAATGGTCATTATGAGTCTCGCGCGCGGGCGCAGGCAGCTATCAAAGCGGGCAAGGTCAGCGTGAATGGCACTTTGCTTCGCAAAGCCTCTCAAACCATTCCCGATAAGGCAAAGATAGTTGCCGAACAGGAGCACCCGTGGGTTTCTCGGGGCGGCCTGAAATTGGCACATGCTTTGGATGTTTTTGAGTTCAACGCAAAAGGGTTGAACTGTTTGGATGTCGGTTCATCGACCGGCGGTTTTACGCAAGTCTTACTCCAAAACGAGGCGGCGCACATTTGTGCAGTGGATGTGGGGCGTGATCAATTTCACATAAGGCTACAGGGGCACCCTCGTATCACATTATTGGAAAATCAGGATGCGAGGACTCTGTCAAAAGAGCAAATCGGGTATGCACCTGATTTAGTTGTTTGCGATGCGAGCTTTATCAGCCTGTCTAAAGTGCTGAGCGTGCCTTTATCCTTTTGCGAAGTCGGTGCAACACTGATTAGCCTCGTCAAACCGCAATTCGAAGTCGGCCGAAGCGGAATAGGCCGTGGAGGTTTGGTGAAATCAGAAGGCTTGGCTCTTCAGGCACTAGAGGATGTTGAGTCATGGCTTACATATCTGGGGTGGAGAATTGATGGCGTCTGTGACTCACCCATTAAAGGAGGATCTGGCAATAAGGAGTATTTATTGAAAGCAACCTTTGTTAGTATTTTATAAATAACACCAAATTATATACTTATTATAGTGGATAAATATATGGCCTTTTAAGGCCAAGGGGTCTCTGAAATGGCAGAGTCAAAAGGGATGTGACAGAAATAAATAATTATAAATCGATCGTCGAAACGCATCCGGACCTGATTTGCCGGTACACTCCCGATTTTTGCCTAACATTTGTGAATGAGGCATTCGCAAAACATTATGGGCGAACGGCAGAAAAATTTATCGGGTTTCCGATACAAAAATTCGTAAAATCGGAAAGTCAGAATGCTTTTTTTGAGAAGGCGAAACTGCTGACATATCAGAGTCCAAAATTATCACTTGTCAGTGAAAGACAAGACTCTGAAGGATCATCAATATTAATTGATTGGGCAACTGTCGCTTTATTCGATGAACAACAAAATCTGGTAGGTTACCAAACAGTGGGGCGAGATGTGACGCTCCTTATGCAATCTAACGCTGATCTAGAAATAAGAAATCAAGAACTGAATCTTGTTCGAAACCAACTTCGCGTCATCATGGATGCTATCCCATCGAAAATTTTCTACAAAGATGACAAAAATAATATTCTCCGGATTAACAAAGCCGGTGCTGATTCTTTGGGCATGAAGGTTGAAGACATAGAGGGGCAAAGTACATATGACCTCTTTGGGGACGTAGCGAAATCCTATCATGAAGATGATCTGACGGTCATAAATTCTGGTGAAGCTATGCTCGGTTATGAAGAGCGTTATGCGCCTGCCGAGGGACCAGCAGGTTGGGTCAGAACCGATAAAATACCGTTTGATGACTCAATAACGGGCGATAAACACATTATCGCAATTGTAACTGATATAACTGAGCAAAAGGAGCGTGAGGCCTTATTGGAAACGGTTAATCGTAACTTGGATGATTTTGCCGCTTTGACATCACATGATTTGCAAGCCCCTTTGCGTCACGTTGCTCTTTTTTCCGAGTTATTGGAAGCCGAATTAGGAGAGGATATTTCGCCTTTGGCCGTAAAATATACGTCCGAGATTCGTCAAAGTGCCGATAATATGCGGAACATTATTTTAACCTTCTTGAAATTTATGAGAGCTTCGCCTGATAAAACAGAATTCGAAATAATACGCTTCTCTGACAAACTGAAGGAAGTGGTCAATGAGTATAGGTCTGAGATAGATGCCTTAGGTGGCGAAATTTCTGCCACTGACTCACAAATTTGGGCGCGTGGTGATGAGAATTTGCTCGGGCAGGTTCTACGGAATCTTATATCCAATGCGATTAAATACCGTCATCCTGACAGACCGCCCCTTATTGATGTAAGCGCAATTCAAAAACATGGCTTATGGAAAATCATAGTCAGTGATAATGGACGAGGCGTCAATGATAACGAATATGAGAGTATTTTCAATTTATACAATCGTTCCAAAATGCACAACCACGAAGAGGGAACCGGTATTGGACTTGCTTTGAGCAAGCGTTTTATCACGCTCCATGGCGGAGATATTTCCGCACACAGAAATAATATCGGGGGCACAGATTTCGTTTTCACTTTGAACGCTGTGGGGCAAGCGTAATGAAAAAACTATTCCTCATTGATGATGATCCATTAGACCGCATGCTGATGAAATTGGCGATTGAAAAGATCAATGATAATTTTGAAGTCGTTGAGTTAGGTAGCGCTAAAGAGGCTGTTCAAAGTATTCTTAAAGAGCGCCCTTTGGCAACATTGGTAGATATGCGCATGCCAGAAGTCGATGGGATCAGCTTATTAAAAACAATGCGTGATATATCAGAGCTGCGCACGCATATGGTTTTTATGATCTCAGGTTCAGCGGAACCCGCTGATTATGCATTGGCTTTAGAAAATGGGGCCAATAATTATTTCACAAAGCCTTCGTCCCTATCCGGTTACCAAGACCTCGCTAAAGATATTCTGACACATATCATTTGAATCAAAAAACCTCGCGCGAGGCGAGGTCTTAAATTTACGGTGAACTAATCTTTAATGGCCACGTCTGCGATAATTGCGATTGTGTCCATGACTGCGGTTTCGATATCCGCGATTGTTACTATAGTGACGACGTGTGTTGCCAAGATTAATATTTATCGATGTTCTTGGGCGGGTGTAAACATGACCGCCATAATATGGTCGGTGATAAGAATTGTAATGCGGTCTTGAATAAGTGGTCGTGTAAGTCGTTCGGTAATTGGGCTGATAATAACCCCCGCCATGGGAATAATGTCCATTCCCATAATGCGTGGTCGTTCCTGTGCGATAAGTGGTCTGTGGATGCGTATTATAGCCGCCATAATAACCTGTATTTGGATTATAATAACCGCCGCCCTGTGAATAATGGCGATTATTACCATTATCAGCAATGGCTGCGCCTGCGACGCCGCCAATGACCGCTCCTAAAACAGACCCTTCTGTGCGGGCTCCATTACCGGCAAGTTGACTGCCGATGACGGCTCCGGCGACAGCGCCAATAGCTCCGCCAACGAGTTGGTCGTCGCCGTTAGACCGTTGATGAGTATGATGATAGCCTGTATTATGGGCGGATGCCGCTATGGGGGCCAATGAAACTGTAGCAACTGCAGCAATGGCAAAACCAATTTTAAATTGCATGTGAGACTCCTCGAAATCGTCGTGAGTTAAATCATGAATGTGCAGAGTTCGTCCCTTAACTCACACAGTCAGTCTTTACACTACATTTACCAAGATGAACCGTTCCGGAATGTCTTGGTCATCTACATTAAAAAAGAGTCATAAAAAAACCACCGTCTAAGCGGTGGTTTCATTGAAATTAAAGCTCTGAATGAGAGCAATTCATCCCTAGTGGCGGGAGTTACAATAATATCCGCCATTCGGAGCTTTGACGAGATGACCTCGGCTATCATAACGTTTGTGGCTATCGGAATAGCAAAGTGTTGTTGGGGAAGTCGAAGGGACTAAACCATATTGAGGCTGTGACGGCGCAGGCGATGTCGGCTGAGTAACAACCGGATTGCTATAGGACACACAGACACCATCGGATTGTCGGGTCGTTCCGCTAGGGCAAGGCGCATATTGCTGTATCACGCGTGGATTTTGCATGACAGTTTTAGGCGCTTCTAAACAGCTTCCATTCCCTTGATCGGTTGTTCCGCTTGGGCATTGCGCGGGAATGACAACGGGGGCTTGTCCAATCACAGTCTTTGCAGGCTCGAGACAGGTTCCATTGCCTTGATCTGTCGTTCCGCTTGGGCATTGCGCTGGGATGACAACGGGGGCCTGACCGATAACGGTTTTGGCCGGTTCGAGACAGGTTCCATTGCCTTGGTCTGTCGTTCCACTTGGGCATTGCGCGGGAATGACGACGGGAGCTTGACCAACCACAGTCTTGGCGGGTTCGAGACAGGTTCCGTTGCCTTGATCTGTTGTTCCGCTCGGACATTGCGCAGGGATGACAACGGGGGCCTGACCAATGACGGTCTTGGCGGGTTCCAAACATGTGCCGTTACCTTGATCCACCGTGCCGCTCGGGCACTGAGATGGAATCACGACCGGAGCGGGCTGAACGACCTGTTTCGGAGCTGACAAACAAGTGCCGTCAGATTGTTCTGTTGTACCTGCGGGGCAATCGGCATCGACAACGACTCGTTCCTTACGCACAATTTCGCGCTGTACGCGAATTGCGGGAGCAGGCACATAGTTAACTTGTGGTGTGGTATAGCGTGTGACCGGGATAATAGGTCCGGCAACATATTCGCCGCGATGCTGAAAATTACCACCTGTGGGAAGCACGGGACCGCTATTTACGCCGACGGCAGGGCCAAAAAACGGGCCTGGAGCCGGGGCTCCAATCACGGGGCCACCAACAAAGCCTCCATTCACAACACCGCCATTAATTACACCACCAATGGGGGCACCGCCAATTGGGGTCGCGCCGACAGGAGCTGCGATAAGACCACCACCGCCAAATGAACCACCGCCAACATAATGACCACTATTAACAAAACCAGGGCCGCCTATTGGACCGGCAGGATAAGGCCCACCGGCATAAGGTGCGGGGCCACCATAGCGAGACCGTTGTCCACGATTGCTAAAAGCATATCCTGCTGCACCGCCTAAGACTGCGCCAATCGCTGTGCCTTCTTGACGTTGGCCGGATCCGGCAAGATTGGAGCCGATAACGCCGCCAAGACCCGCGCCCACGGCTGTGCCGGCAAGGTTGTGACCGTTAAATCCGGGGTTGAATTGTCCCGCATAAGGATTGCCGCCATAATTAGAGCGCGAATTTCCATAAGCTGCTCCGGTGAGGCCGCCTATTGTTGCCCCTATAGCCGTATATTCGTCGCCTTGACCGTTCGGAGCAAGGTTAGAGCCGATTGCTCCGCCAAGGCCCGCCCCAATCGCGCCACCTAACACGGTGTTATTATCAAGATTGCCAATGAGTTGTGCCTGAGCGGCGGTTGACATCCAACCGGCGAGGCACAGTGTTGCCGTTGCGGCAAAAAGGCGTTTGCGTAAATCTGTCATGTCCCTGGCTCCTTCGCGCTTTCCATTTTGCGCTTGCAAAAGTTTCCGCTATCTTCGCGGTTGCCCCTTTGACATCCATAAACAATTGATGATGAACGAAGACTATCAGTTGTAATGGCGCGGTTTCAAAGTCTCTCTCTTATTGGGCGAGTCTTAAAATTTGAAAAACCTCACGAAGATTATGGATTAAAAGGTCTTTTCTCTTAAGTTCATTGGATAGGCAGAGGGCGTTGCGTTTTCGCAAAAGTCGAAAAATGAAATGAAAAAACCCCGACCCGAGGGTCGAGGTTCGCCATTGGCTTGGGGGAAGGCCAATTCATGTGAAGCGTAACAAACGTTACGGTTGTGCGCCGTTTAGCGCCGATTATATGGGCGATAATTATCGTTCCGGTTCAACTGACGCTTGATGTCACGACGACGGTCTTTCAGCTCACGCAATTCCTTACGGGCTGCGTGTAGACGACGGTCAACCCAGCGACGATCATCATAACGGTTGCGTTGTCGCAGGTCTCTGATCTCGTAATTTAACGCGTCAATCCGACGGTCAATGCGATTTAGTCGATCATAACGACGATCATAACGGCGATCATTTTGGTAATAATTCCGGTTGTTATAGCCACGATTATTGTGACCATATTGATTGTTGCGAGAATTATGACCGTTGTGACGCACTGTCACGACATTACGGTTATACCCGTTATTTCTGCCGTTATATTGTGTTGTGTGAACAATGCGTCGATCATTTTTGCCGTAACATTTCACACTCTCATCACCGAGCCCGGCACCTGCGGCGGCACCAATTGCGGCCCCGATTAAGGCGCCTTCATTACCATCGCCGCGTCCCGCCACTTCGGAACCGATGACGCCACCGACAACAGCCCCTAACAGGCCACCAATCACTTGGGCTTCATCATTTTTTTGTTCGCAACGGTAGTCTTTTGCGGACGCTGTCGCCGGAAGGGCGGCAAAGGCAGTCGCGGTAAGGGCGACTGCAGTTAAAGTTTTGGCGTTTTTTAAGAATGCCATATCTCAGTCTCCTGTCTTTGTTGCGGTTCGGGGGAAGTCCCGCTCCGTTGATTAGACATTTAGCTGAGTGGCTCTGAACCGACTCTGATTTTCAAATTCATTTTCAGTTCAGAATTAATTAACTGTACTCATTTCATGTGAGTGTTTAAAAAATCTTCTGATAAATCAAGGGCATGACTTGCTTCTTCGATATAATTCTCAAACATTTGGAAGACATGGGGGACATGTGCCCAGCTTTGAAGTGTCACAGGAGAGCCTGCTTCACGTAACTTATTGGCATAACGAACAGAATCATCATGCAGCATTTCCGCCGTACTGACTTGCAAGAGAGTCGGCGGTAAATCCGAGAGATCATCATGTATGGGCGAGATGTCCGGGTCCGTGGGCTCATAGCCGGACATCTTTTTTAATCCCGATAATAATAAAAGACGCGGCAATTTCAAAAACGGTTTGATAAGGGGCTGCAACATTAAATCCGTTTCAAAATTTTCCTTAATGGATGGGCTGGAGGCGGTTGAGTCCGTCGGGGCTGAAAAAACGACGACGGCATCGGCTTGGCGAAGATCTGACCGCCGCAATCCATTAACCAGACATAAGGATAGATTGGCCCCTGCACTGTCCCCAGCGACGGCAATTGTTTCGGCGGCGCTTTTATCTTCGGGGCTGGTGCCGAGTAACCATTGATAGGCGGCGCGGCAGTCAACAACAGAGGCGCGGCGTGGGTTTTCGGGCATAAGGCGGTAATTGGGCGCAAAGACAGCCGCCTTTGTGCGTTTAGCGAGCGCCGTCGTAATGGCGCGGTGGCTCATCGCGCTGCCGACCGTTCCACCGCCGCCATGTAAATAAAGCAGGCGTTTATTAGGATCATGACCTTTGACCAAAGTCCATTCCCCGTCCAATTGCACGCCATCGGCTGTGGTGCCGGACAGGCTGTCCGTCATGAAATGTGCAGTGCGATATTCCGTATCGGGGTCAGAACGCGCGAGGCCGCCTTCGTCAAACATTTGACGTTTCTCTTTCAAGCTTTCCATGCGCGATTGTTTCACCTTAGCTGGCTCAATAAATCGCTGGATCAGATATTGGTTCAACGCCAACAAACCTTCGCCAGAGGGGTCAGGGGTGAAATCAGCCGGACGAGGCCCGCCATAACTTGACAAATCCGGCCCTTCCAAGGCCCGAACCCGCTTTTTATAGCCGAAATAAGACACAGCCCCGGCCACGCCGAGACCTCCGATAAGAAAAGGTATCATGATATAATAGGTAAAGAGGTTTCAGACTTTTTCTACCCTTGATTTTCCATCCGAACGCGGCCCCGCGCAGCGGGGTTAGCGAGAATGCTGTTCCTGCACCATACCAAGCTTCTTGACAGCAGGAGATGGATTGCCGTGTCAAGCACGGCAATGACGGGTTGTGGGGTAGTTTGTGTTACGTCTTCATATCGCTTGCTTTGTCTCTCATGGCTTTCGTTGTTTTCTTTCTTCGTTTCTCTCTGTTGTTCGTTTGTTTCATTTCTTGTTTGAGTTCGGAAAAAAGTGGGCGTCTGCGGGGTTGTGGGATGTTGGCGGTAAACCACGGATAGCTA
>CAZEFT010000028.1:0-26994 GCA_964511495.1 uncultured Algimonas sp.
ATCGTACCAATATTGGCATGAGGCTTATTACGCTCAAACTTCTCTTTTGCCATGTTTAGCTCCGTTCTCTTCTCAATCTAACCTCTATGAGAGGCCAAAACCTTTAAATTCAATTTTTACAGCGACTTACGCGCCGCCTTGCTTCGAAATCACTTCATCCGCAACCGCTTGTGGCGTCTTAGAATAGTGATCAAATGTCATCGTAAACTGTGCACGACCCTGTGTTTTGGAACGCAGGTCATTCACGTAACCAAACATGTTCGCCAAAGGCACCATGGCGTTTACAACATTGGCATTGCCACGCATCTCTGTACCCTCGATCATGCCGCGACGAGAATTCAAATCGCCAATCACGTCACCCATATACTCATCGGGCGTGACAACTTCGACCTTCATGATCGGCTCCAAGAGGTCAATACGACCTTCGGATTTGATTTCACGAAACGCTGCACGCGCCGCGATTTCAAACGCCATCACGGATGAGTCAACATCATGGTAGGCCCCATCATAAAGCTCAGCCTTGAAGTCGATAACCGGGAAACCGGCCAACAGACCTGTTTCAGCCATGGTACGAATACCTTTTTCAACACCCGGAATATATTCTTTCGGGACGTTACCGCCAACAACGGAGGATTCAAATTCGTAACCTGAACCTGGCTCACCCGGTGTAAATCTGATTTTCACGCGGCCAAACTGACCAGAACCACCAGACTGCTTTTTATGCGTGTAATCAATATCAACCGGACCACCGAGAGACTCACGATAAGCCACTTGAGGCTGACCGATATTCGCTTCAACGCCGAATTCACGCTTCAAGCGATCGACAAGAATATCAAGGTGAAGCTCACCCATACCGGCCATGATTGTTTGACCAGATTCTTCGTCAGTAGAAACGCGGAATGACGGATCTTCAGCGGCCAAACGTTGGAGGCCAACACCCAATTTCTCTTGGTCAGCTTTGGACTTCGGCTCAACCGCGATCTCGATAACCGGATCAGGGAATTCCATACGCTCAAGAATAACAGGGGACTTCGGATCACAAAGCGTATCACCCGTAGTCGTACCTTTTAGAGACGCAACGGCGATAATGTCACCAGCATAAGCCTCTTTAATATCTTCACGATCATTCGAGTGCATCATCATCATGCGACCGACACGCTCTTTTCTTTCCTTCACCGTGTTCAAGACAGTTGAACCTGCCTCTAGCACACCAGAGTAAAGACGACAGAATGTCAAAGACCCAACGAATGAGTCGTTCATGATTTTAAAGG
Organism: uncultured Algimonas sp.; assembly: GCA_964511495.1. Classification (GTDB taxonomy): domain Bacteria; phylum Pseudomonadota; class Alphaproteobacteria; order Caulobacterales; family Maricaulaceae; genus Litorimonas. The sequence continues at coordinate 1,272 of CAZEFT010000028.1, forward strand.
CCAACATGGAGAGCGGCTGATCATCAGACGCCGGACGTGTTGTCTCTTCGCCTGTTTTGGCGTCGATGCCTTTAATCGCAGGAATATCCAGCGGAGACGGCAGGTAAGCCACAACAGCGTCGAGCAAAGGCTGTACACCTTTGTTTTTAAACGCTGTACCACAGAAAACAGGCACGACTTTGTTAGCGATTGTTGCCTTACGAACGAGCTCTTGAATGGTTTCGACAGAAGGCATTTCACCTTCGAAATAGGCTTCCATTACAGCATCGTCCATCTCGGCTACAGCCTCGATAAGAGCTTCACGGTATTCGGCGACCTTGTCAGCCATATCAGCCGGAACATCGACAGTTTCGTAAGTTGCACCAAGGTCAGCTTCAGCCTCCCATACATAGGCAACGTTTTTCACCAAATCGACAACACCTTTGAACTGATCTTCAGCACCAATAGGCAGTTGCATCTCAAGCGCATTACCGCCCAGACGATCTTTAACAGATTGTACAGAAGCGTAGAAATCCGCGCCGATCTTATCCATCTTATTGATGAAAATCATGCGCGGAACATTGTACTTGTCAGCCTGACGCCAAACAGTCTCTGTTTGCGGCTCAACACCAGCATTGGCATCCAAAAGCGCAACAGCACCATCCAAAACACGCAAGGAACGCTCAACTTCAATCGTGAAGTCAACGTGACCGGGCGTGTCGATGATATTCAGACGCTTGTCTTTCCAGAAACAGGTCGTCGCAGCAGAGGTAATTGTAATACCACGCTCTTGCTCTTGCTCCATCCAATCCATCGTCGCCGCACCGTCATGCACTTCGGCGATTTTATGGTTTTTACCTGTATAATACAGAATACGCTCGGTGCAGGTTGTTTTACCCGCATCAATATGCGCCATAATACCAAAGTTACGGTAGTCTTTTAATTCGTAATCGCGTGCCATGATCGGTCTCTTTAAGTCCTGATTACCAGCGGTAATGTGAGAAGGCACGGTTGGCTTCTGCCATACGGTGCGTGTCTTCGCGTTTCTTCACGGCCGTGCCGCGATTATTAGAGGCGTCAAGCAATTCACCCGCAAGGCGCTCACGCATTGTGTTCTCGTTACGAGAGCGGGACGCATTCACCAACCAACGAATAGCCAAAGCCTGACGACGGTCAGGACGAACTTCTACAGGCACCTGATAGGTCGCACCACCCACACGGCGGGAACGCACCTCAACAGCTGGCTTAATATTTTCCAATGCATCGTGGAAAACACGGACAGGCTCTGTCTTGGCTTTATCTTCGACAATATCCATCGCGCCGTAAACAATACGCTCGGCTGTGGACTTCTTACCATCCAACATAATGGCATTCATGAACTTGGCCAGAACCAAGTCATTATATTTGGCATCAGGGAGAATTTCCCGTTTTTCTGCGCGGTGACGACGTGACATCTTATACTACCCTTACTTCCGGACCGATTACTTAGGTCTCTTGGCGCCGTATTTCGAACGACGCTGTTTACGGTCTTTAACGCCCTGAGTATCCAGAACGCCGCGAAGGACGTGATAACGCACACCCGGCAAGTCTTTCACACGACCGCCGCGGATCAGCACAACACTATGCTCTTGCAGATTGTGACCCTCACCCGGAATATATGACAAAACCTCGAAACCGTTCGTCAAACGCACTTTCGCCACTTTACGAAGAGCGGAGTTCGGCTTTTTCGGCGTTGTTGTATAAACCCGTGTACATACACCACGCTTTTGCGGACAAGCCTCAAGAGCCGGAACCTTGTTCCGCTTACGCTTGTCTTTGCGCGGCTTACGAATGAGCTGCTGAATTGTTGGCATGGGCCGTATTTCCTGCACATAATGCGGTAGAGACCCCAATCGGACCCCATGCCCGATTACGGTTTAAACCGCAAAAACCACCCATTGCCACGAAAAGCTCCGCAACATGAGCGACTAAGTTATTCCATTTTTGCTTTAAATGAGGTTTCTAGGGCGACCCCCAGACAGCACATCTATCAGCGTGGCCGCGATATACGGGGGAGAATCGGTTCCGTCAACAGCAGATATGCAGGATTTCTGAAGTTTACCCCGATTTCACTTTTATTATTACGACAAGAACCGCACGGCAAAATTAACCATGGATTCTACTAAGTTTCACATAAACCCCAAAATTTAAGAAAATTTAGTGTTGCACCACTGTAATTTAGTGTTGCATCACGATATAAGTGGGTAAACCTATTTGATATTCTAGGGTCAGCGGTTTCCCTAACACATTATGAGTGTTACAGCATTGCAAGTAGCCAATGCTTTACCCATTCAAAAGTGAGATTTGACCTTGAGTATTGATACACATGAAAACTGAATGTTGACACAGATGAAAAAAGAAAAAAGTCAAACAGCCGAACTTCATTATCTAGAGCGTGAGTTGGAGGACTTGATTCAAACATCCCCTTCAACATGGAATTTCATTCGGGAAGGCTCACTGGATGGTGTCTGGTACTGGGACTTGGAAGATACTAATTCTGAGTGGATGAGCCCGGAGTTTTGGAGATTATTCGGTTTCAATCCCAATGATATGCCCCATAGCCCTTCGGCATGGCAGGATTTGATCTTTAAAGAAGACCTTGAAGTCGCGCTTGAGAATTTTAACAAACATTGTGCTGACCCGTCTCACCCCTATGATCAAATTGTACGATATAAACATGCTGACGGCTCCACGGTCTGGGTCAGATGTCGAGGCATTGCAATCAGAAATGAGATGGGCAAGCCTATCAGAATGTTGGGCGCCCACAACGACATCACATCGATTAAAAAAGCCGAAGAAGTTGCAAAAGCAGAAGAAGAAAAAGCGATAAACGCCTCCAAAGAACTCCAATCTTTTGCCTATGCTTTGTCTCACGACTTGAAAGCGCCCGCAAACACCGTCAGTGCGATATTAAGTGAGATTAATGCGTCTTATGGAGAGTCACTTAATGATGACGTAAAGTCTTTAATCAGTATGTGTGAACACACAGCTCGTAGGATGCAAGTTTTGATAGAGGATGTACTTTCTTTCACAACCGTACTGGGCGAAAACTTTACCTTTGAGAAAGTGGACCTGAATAAAATTGTAAGAGAGATTCTGTCAGATTTACAAAAGGACATTGCGGAAGCAAACGCCCAAATTCACGTTGACGATCTCCCCGTCATAAAAGCGAATCCCATGCAAATGCGTCTTCTAATGCAGAACCTAATGGCGAACGCCATAAAATTCAAAAAAGCTGACACGGCTCCCAAGGTCAAAATTTTATCCATTCTTGAAAACAAAAAGAGGCTCGTCGGTTTTAAAGTGTCCGACAACGGCATTGGTATCGAAAGCAAATATCGTGATCGTATTTTTGACCTGTTTACACAATTAAACCTGAAGAGTGAATTTGGCGGCACAGGTCTGGGATTAGCCATCTGCAAACATATCGTCGTACGCCATGAGGGCACAATAGAAGTGGGCGATTCGTCATTAGGGGGGGCAAGCTTTACGGTCCTACTGCCCCAACATAAGAGTCAATAGATAATGAACGACGAAATGATTGATACGCTTGTCTATATTGATGACGACGAGCTGGACCAAGTGCTCTTATCTCTCCTCGTCAAACGCAAGAAGTGTGTCAAAAACCTAATTCAGTTTCGAAGGGCAACAGAGGCTCTGGACTTTTTGAGAGATCCAGCATCCCCGAAAATCGACGCCATATTGCTCGACATTAATATGCCGAAAATGAATGGGTTTGAGTTTCTGGATGTGGCGACCAAAGAGTTTGGGAACAAATTTGCCCAAGCCGTGGTCGTCATGCTGACAACCTCTATCTTACCGGAGGAACGCGAACTCGCCATGTCTTATTACGTAGTAAAGGCCTTCTTTAAAAAGCCCCCTACGAGCGAACATTTAGTTGAACTCACCAAGATTGTTAAAGCTCAGAAAAATTCTTAAGTGTTTCTCTTTGCCGTGGGAAACCACCAGCTTCCTTTTCGCAAAATAAGCATCGGACAGCACTAAATCACCCAAACTTTACTGTTTGAAACTGGCCGGACAGGAACAGGCTTATCTGTGCCCAATAAGGATTAATGCTTTGCCTTAAACGCATCCACCGCATCTCGACCTGCTGTCTCTGTCGTACCACGGATTTCCGCTTCTTTCTGCGCCCATAACCGCTTTTGATAGCGGTTGGACAGGATATCCGTCACGACAAGGACGAAGATAACGAGATAGAACGTAGACTTACTCATAGCATCAATGGCGAAACCAAAGAGTTTCAAATGGGCCAGATGCGCCCCTTCGGTCACAAGCAAAACACCAACAAGGAAAAGAATGAATAAGCCCAAAACCTGATACATACGGTTTTTCTTCAGAAATTCCGTCACACGGTCGGCCAAAAGAATCATGGCCACACCTGAAAGAAGAATCGCAATCACCATAAGCGGCACTTGATAAGTTTTTGTCGGCTCACACCCCACAGCACCAGCCATAGGCTCTGCGATCAACGCTGCCTTACAATCCACCACTGTGCCTTTGAACTGACCAAGCACATCACCGGCACTATTGACGATATTGGCGGCGTCGACACTGGCGATTGCCATAGCTGATAAAATCGAATCGACAGAGAAGACGAGGTTCATCGCCACGATGAGCGCAACTGCCCCCATAACCGTTCGGCGGCCCGATCCTTCGGAATGCTCAATATGGTCCACGGCCAAAAGGTGATGAATTTCTTTAATCGCCGTATAGATAATGAAGGCACCGCCCAAGAGTGTCACGATAGCCTGTACCGTGAACTCCCCCTCAATAAATTTTTCAAGGTGGACGCCAAAAAGCGGCTCAGCCAAAAGACCGAAAATTGACACAATAATAAAGAGCAGGACAATCCGGAATAAAACCGCGAGGCCGATCCCCCATTTCCGCACTTTCCTGGCGTCATTAGGGTCGCCAACCTTGTTACTTTCAATCGCAATGTAGAGAAGATTGTCAAAGCCCAAAACGGCTTGCAACAGAACTAACATAAAGAGTGTGAACAATGCTTCGAGTGTCAATAAATCGGCCATAATCCCCTCAGGCGGTCTGAATTGTCTTTGAGACTCTCTAACCGCCTCGATGAGTCAGGGCAAGCCTGTTGAAAGCGCCTCTTTCACGCCTCAGCTCTTCACGCGCTGATTGACTGTGCTAGGAAGAATTATGACTCAATCTCTGCCTCCCTCTCCGTCCAATCCATGGGTGACCCATTCAACCCAAAAAAAGTTCTCGAATCCTTGGTTTTCGGTCGAGACGTCGCCTGTGACGACACCGGGAGGGACCGAGGCTCTATACGGAGTTGTCCGGTTTCACAATCGCGCCGTGGGCGTCATCCCGTATGAGCCGGGACCGGATGGGCAAGGTCTTGTGCATTTAGTAGGACAAACACGCTATCCGCTGAACCGCTATAGTTGGGAAATCCCCGAGGGCGGCGTCCCTAAAGATGAGGCACTGGTGGATGCGGCACGGCGTGAATTAAAAGAAGAAACGGGCCTTACGGCAGAACGCCTCACACCCTTCTTGAAATTTCATCTGTCCAATTCGGTCACAGATGAATATGGGGAGATCTTTCTCGCCACAGACTTGCACGAAGGACAGCCTGATCTGGAACCCACAGAGGATATAACATCCCTCACCCTGTCCCTCCCCGATCTTATCCATCACATTGAAACCGGCGCGATAACGGATGCCATTACCATAATGGCCGCGTATAAATTGCGCGTGATGCAGCTTTGCGGTGAACTGGATTAGCCTCGGGACGTATCAACCCTAATGAATCACCCCACAAACCATTCTGAAACGCCCGCACTTCAAGCGCGTATCCTGACCCGTGTCAGCGACGTAACTGAGGGCCAATGGGATGCATTGCTGCCGCAGGGCTCTCATCCTTTTTTATCATGGCGGTTTCTAAACGCCTTGGAAGAGAGCGGATGTGCCGTTGAAGAAACGGGTTGGGCGCCGCGTCATATCTGGCTGGAAGATTTAAACGGGCAAGCCCTTGGAGCCGCACCGCTTTACGCCAAATTCCACAGCCAAGGTGAATATGTGTTTGACCATGCATGGGCGGATGCGTTGGAACGCGCAGGCGGTAGCTATTATCCAAAATTACAAGGCTCTATACCTTTTACCCCGGCCACTGGACCGCGCCTTTTGGCGGCTTCTGCTGCGCATAAAACTGCACTCTGTGCAGCCATGCTATCAGCGTGTGAGCAATGGGATATGTCTGGGGTCCACGTTACATTTTTGAACAGCGATGACCGCACAGTGTTGAAACAAAGTGGATTTGCCCTGCGTGAGGACCGGCAATTCCACTTTATCAATCGCGACTACCAAAACTTTGATGGCTTTTTACAAAGTCTCACTAGCCGGAAACGTAAAAATATCCGCAAAGAACGCAAGGCTGCACAGGACGGTATCACAATCAAACGCTTGAGCGGCGACGACCTTTGCGAAAGCCATTGGGATGCGTTCTATCAATGCTATCTGGATACAGGGCAGCGCAAATGGGGGCGTCCTTATTTGAACCGGAAGTTCTTCTCACTTTTGCAAGAGACGATGCGAGAGGATATTTGTCTCATCATGGCTTTTGACGGAGAGACACCGATAGCGGCGGCGCTGAACTTTATCGGGTCAGACGCACTATATGGGCGGAATTGGGGGGCCTTGGTTCATAAACCTTTTTTACATTTCGAGCTCTGTTATTATCAGGCGATTGAGGCGGCGCTGGAACGCGGCCTACCCCGTGTCGAAGCGGGCGCGCAAGGCGAGCATAAATTGGCGCGAGGATACGAGCCTGTCGCCACCCATAGCGCGCATTACCTCTCCCATCCGGGATTACGTGATGCGGTAGAGAGTTATTTGGCCCGAGAAAGACTGGCGGTTGAAAGAGAGATAAAAATTCTGGATCAGCACACACCGTTTAGGAAAGGCTGATAGGCGCTGATAAGATTTTCTACGCAGAATAATCTTGCCGAAGCCACCGCCAGTTTTCCTTTTGTAATCATCTGGCTTTTCTTCCCGCTTATGTTACTTCACGCGAACTATATCGCTTTATCAAAATTGAGACGCCCGCATGACGCTTCACGCCGACTATGACCCGACAAATATTTTTGCCAAAATCATGGCCCATGACATGCCTGCCGCGCGGGTTTTCGAAGATGCCAATATCTTGGTTATCATGGATGCTTTTCCGCAGTCGCGGGGCCATTGCCTTGTCATACCGAAACGTCCTGTTCGAAATTTGCTAGCCCTCGCCCCCAAAGATGTCGGTCGCCTGTTCGGCACCGTGCAGCGTGTGTCTCAAGCCGTGGACAAAGCGCTCTCACCGGACGGTATTATTGTGATGCAGTTTAACGGCGCACCCGCCGGACAAACCGTATTCCATCTCCATGTTCATGTTATTCCGAAATATGAAAATCAGGACCTATCCGCCCACGCCCAAGGCGGCATGGCAGAGATGGACGAGTTGAACGCTTTGGCCCAGAAAATTGCCAAACATCTGTAGGCCCCTCTTTTCCGGCTTCGGTCAATCGTTTAATCAAAACGCCTCAATTTTATAAAGGACAGATTATGAAACCTTCCTTCTTCACCCATACCTCCCTCACCGCCTTGGCGGCCCTCGCCGTACTCAGCGCCTGTCAACCCGCCACAGATGCAGTGAAAGAAGCACAAAAAACGACTATGGCGAAAAAAGAGGATTATGACGTCAAAGCGCAATATGCGAAATTCGCCGAAGTCCCGATGGAAATTGATACAAGCTTTTTGAGCGCCTCAGAACGTGCGGTCGTGAACAAGCTGATTGAAGCCAGTGACTATCTGTCGAAAATTTATCTCCTGCAACGCGGGGCCGATTATCCTACCTTACGCAAAGAGATTGTGGCCAATGGGACGCCCGCACAACTCGCCATGTTTGATCTTCATTATGGACCCTGTGACGGGCTCGAAAATGATGCGCCGTTTTATGGGGATGCACCCTGCCCCAAAGGAGCGGGCTTTTACCCAACAGATATGACGAAGGAAGAATTTGAAGCGCATATTGCTGCAAACCCTGCTGACAAAGACGCCTTCACATCAGGCTATACCGTTATTCGCCGCACAGAAGAGGGCGGACTGAAAGCCGTGCCGTATCATGTAGAATATGCAGAATATCTCGCCCCGGCGGCTGCGCTCATGCGTGAAGCCGCCGCTCTGTCAGACAATGCTAGTCTCAAACGGTTTCTAAATTTGCGGGCCGACGCTTTTTTAAATGATGATTATTTTGAGTCAGAAATGGCGTGGATGGATTTAGACGGTAATATCGAAATCGCCATTGGCCCTTATGAAGTTTATGACGACAAACTGTTCGGCTATAAAACAGCCTATGAGAGTTTTGTGACGGTGAAGAACCCAGAAGAGTCTGCGGCTCTGGCAAAATATAAAAACTACCTCGTCGATATGGAGAAGAACCTTCCCGTCGAAGAAAGCTATAAAAATTTCGCCCGCGGTTTTGAAAGTCCGATTGCTGTCACTTACCAAGTTCATGGCGGCGGCGATAATGAAAACGGCGTTCAGACAATCGCGTTTAACCTGCCCAATGATGAGCGTGTCCGCGAAGCCAAAGGTGCGAAAAAGGTCATTTTGAATAATGTGCTCGGCGCAAAATATGACCGCATACTCGCTCCAATTGGGGAACGGGTTCTGGTCGAAGAACAAGCCGCGCTCACCGCAAAAAAATGGATGAGCTATAATACGCTGTTCCACGAATTATCGCATTCCTTAGGCCCCGGCACCATAAGCGTTGACGGCGAAGAAACGACGGTCAACGCGCAATTAAAAGATCTCGCCTCTGGCCTTGAAGAAGGCAAAGCCGATGTCATGGGGGCCTATAATATTCTTTACATGATGAAGCGGGGCGAATTACCAGCAGAAGATAAAGAAGCCTATCTCGCGACATATTTCACCGGAAAGTTCCGCTCTATGCGTTTCGGTATAGGCGCAGCCCATGCCAAAGGCGCAGCCTTCCAATATAATTATTTTCGAGAAACAGGCTCAGCGGAATGGCTGCCGGATCAACAACGGTTCCGATTGGACTTTGATAAATTGGAGCAAGCCATTTCAGACCTGACTGGAAAAGTCGTGCGGGTTCAGGGTGATGGCAGTTATGACAACGCCAAAGCCTTTTTGGATAATTATCTGACACTGGATGACGCCGCGAAAACGGTCTTGGGTAATCTGGATGATATCCCCTACGACATAAGACCTATCTATCCAGAGACAATCTAACCGCTTTCAAGCCCGCTTCATGCGGGCTTTTTTACAGGCCCATTTTTTTATAGGCCCATTTAAGGCAGTACATCTTCGATTCGGTTCAGCAAACGGTTTAAGTCTCGATCTTCGATAACGGACTCAGGCTCGCTTGCGATTAAAAGCTTGGAGACAGGCAGGCTTTGTAGTTGAACGCTCATATAATCATGGAAGATTTGTGCAGGGATTGTGCCGCCTGTGACGCGCCGCATCGGGTCATTGGCATCATTCCCGACCCACACGCCCGTTACAATATCGGGGGCATAACCGATAAACCACGCATCCCGGAAATCATTTGTTGTCCCCGTTTTTCCGCCAATATCCCGTCCGGCGACTTTCGCCCGATGGCCTGTGCCATATTGCACGGTGCGCGTCATCATACGGTTCATTTGGGCTAAGACGTCTGTGCCGATAACAGCCTGTTTCTGGGGCGCTCTTGCATCATAAAGCGGTGTGCCATTAGCCGTGGAAATAGAGATAATACCATAAGGCGTCACACGGTCTCCGAAATTTGAAAAAGGCAGATAGCTTTGTGTCAATTGCAGCGGGGTCGTTATATGCGACCCTAAGGATAAACTTCTGATTGGCGTTAATCCCTCAAAACCAAATCTTTCCGCGGTAGCTATCACACGCTCCCGCCCAACCTCTTCGCCAAGTTTCACGGCAATCGTATTGATGGAACGCGCGAAAGCATCTTCGAGCGTCATCAACCCTTGGAACTCTTTTTTGAAATTACGCGGCGTCCACGCATCAATTCGACTGTGCAGCGTTACGGATTCATCCATGCTTTCGTCCCAAGGCGTAAAGCCCGCTTCCAAGGCTGCCAAATAAACAAAAGATTTAAACGCTGAACCGGGCTGTCTCTCGGCTTGAACAGCCCGATTAAACTGGCTTTCAGAATAAGAGACCCCGCCAATCATGGCTAAAACAGCCCCCGTCCCATCCAAAGTGACCAAGGCGGCTTGCTCCGCCCGCTTCTCAGCATTCAGATTCTTCAGTACGGCATTTTGCGCCAAAATTTGAGCATCGCGATCTAGTGTCGTTTGGACGATTAAATCTTGTGTCGGACTATCGCCTAAAACCTCTTCGATTTCCGGCCAAATCCAATCGACGAAATATTGCGCAGAATTATCGGATTGCGGACGGTGAATGCGAATAGGGTAAGACAGTGCGAGGGCCCGCATCTCTTCATCAATCAAACCTTGTTTTCTCATCAAATTGATAACCACCGCGGTGCGTTCTGCTGCACCATCAGGATTACTCACAGGATTGAGGCGGGACGGCGCGCGCAATAATCCCGCAAGCATGGCCGCCTCTGAAAGGTTCAATTCGGCAGCCGGTTTATCGAAATAACGCTTAGAGGCGGCCTCTAAACCCCAAGCCCCACTGCCGAAATAAACTTTTGACAGATAAAGTTCGAGGATTTCATCCTTGGTAAAACTCCGCTCCAGCCAAATCGCCATAAGCATTTCCTGAGCCTTTCGGCGCAGGGTTTTGTCAGGCGAGAGAAAGACATTTTTGGAAAGCTGTTGTGTGAGCGTCGAGCCGCCCTGCACATAGGCGCGGGCCTTGATATTTTGCACCATGGCGCGTGTTAGGGCTTCGGGGTCAATACCGATATGATTGTAAAAACGTTTATCTTCGACGGCCAGAATCGTTAGAGGGATATGAAAAGGCAGCCTATCTAAATCAACAGGCGGGGCGACAGTCGCACCACGGACTAAAACATCGCGGCCTTGGCGATCCACGATTTGCACACTAACAGGACGTTGATTTTCCCACAGCTTTTGCGGGTTGGGCAGATCATTAGCGGCAAAGGTGAAAGCACAAAAAACGGCCATGCCTCCCAGATAAGCAAGGAAACTCCCGCCCAAAAAGAGAGGTTTTAAAATAGCCTTTTTACGTGTCGAAAGCTGTGGCTCTGGCAGGCGCGCAAGCGTCTTTTGACAAGACTGCCAAATTGTTTTCACTCGAAATGTCAGCTTCGACAGGGTCATACACGCATAGAACAGGGTTAATAAGGCCTTATTATGTCATGCCCTAAAACCCTTTACGGGAAGTTTAATTTCCGCCTGTCGCACTGCAAAAGACAGCGCTTCATCAGTCCTTTTTGCTCGGTGCAATACCTTTAAAATGTGAGCAGTAAAAAGCCCGATCAAAGACTGGGCTTTTTTAAACACTATATTGGACGTTTAGGTCGGTAGAGGGCTGGTCGGGCCCGTCAAACCACCGCTTTTCTTGGCGCCTGCGCCACGGACTTGTTCAGTGTCCTTGGCGGGAGAAAAGCTCAACACGGCGGCACCTTCCGCCCGGGCTTCCTGACCCGGTTGTATAAATTCAAGACTGCCATCAGGACGGCGGGCAAGGATCAAATCCAAATCATCCCCGCGATCTTTATAAAGGTCTTCCAATGCATAGCTCTCAGACAGGGTCGTTGAACGGAAACGCCATCCACCCCACCAATCGCGTGTCAGAGAGTCGAAACTTCGCCCGCGAGATGTCAAGGTTCGCCCCCGAGAGGTAAAGGCGATTGTATCACTATCGTCCTCATCCTGATCTGACCCCGGCACTTGGAACACGCGGTGGCGTCCCAATTCCGGCGCAAATTCGACACAGACCAAGGAATTATAAGCATCATTAGGCGTCGCTGCGATGAGACAGTTAAACGCTGAATGATCAAGAGAATAGTCTGCATTTTCGGACAGGACTTCCCCATAAAATGTGTTGTGACCCTCCAATCTTGCCCCCCGTAAGCGCCGCCAATTCGTGTCGGCGACTGTGACGGGAATACCCATGTCTTTTATGGCTTTAGCCAGACCCAATGACCATGGATTGGCCCCGACGATCATAACCCCATGTCCACCGCCCGAAGCCTGCCCCAAGAGTTTGGAGATTGGACCGATTAAAAATCCGGCAAATAAAACGGTCGCAAAAACCAGAGCGAACGCCAATGGCACAAATAACGTCCCGTCAGGGCGACCAATCGCATTTAATTCTGCGGCGAAGAGACCAGCCACCGCCACAGCTACAACACCGCGCGGCGCGATAAAGCTGATGAGGAGGCTTTCTTTCCAGTGGAGCCCTGACCACAAAGTCGAGAGCATCACGGCAATTGGACGTACGATGAAAATCATCGCCAGAACAAAGGCCATAACCCGCCAATTCGTAAAGAATTGCTGCAGGATTGCCGGTGTCAGCGTCGCGGTCAAAATCACAAAAACGCCGGAGACCAGAATAATCGCGATATTTTCTTTAAAGCGGCGCATCTCAACCATTGAGGCGAATTTCGTATTCGCCATAGTCATACCCAATGCCGTCACAGCCAAAAGCCCTGTTTCGTCAGCGAGTTGATTGGCGATTACATAAATCAATAAGACCCAAGCCAGAACAATGGGCGCTTTCAGATATTCCGGAATATGTCCGCGCCGAAACGCCCAAGCCATGCCGATACCGGAGACAATCCCAACCAATGTGCCGAAGATAGCGGCGAAAGCGAGCTTGCCAAAGACAAAATACATTGAGGCTTCGGTCTGGGAGAAACGAATAAATTCATAGCCCCCCACGGCAAAAAGCGCACCCAACGGGTCGTTCACAATACCTTCCCATTTCAAAACATTGGCCGGGCGGGATTTCAAATGCGCCTGACGCAAGAGCGGCATAATCACAGTCGGGCCAGTCACGACGAAGAGCCCGCCGACCATGACCGAAATATCCCAAGCTAATCCGACAATGTAATGACACGCCGCGGCCCCTAAAGCCCAAGCAATCGGTGCGGCGACAAAAACCATACGCCCTACCGCCTGACGGGAGTCCCCAAGGTCTTTAAAGCGCAATGTCATACCGCCTTCGAAAAGGATAATCGCCACAGCCAAACCAATCATAGGGCGATAAAGGTCACCAAAGTCATTGACGGGGTTTAAACGAAGTTGTTCCAACACTCCTGTAATCGGAGCCGGCAGGTTGAAACCCAAAAGATAACCGATTAGAGGGCCAAATATCAATCCGGCAATCGCCATCAGGACAATCGCGGGGCGCTGCAAACGCCAAGCGAGCCATTGCGCCCCAATCCCCAATGTACCGATAACAGCAATTTTCAGCGGCAAAGCATTTACCGCGTGATGCGCAATATCAACAGCCATATTCGTCCCTCATGAAACTGACACCTTGTCCCGAAGTATTATTACCCCTTCTTCGGTCACAAAGTGATGTGTTCAGCCTGTTTGTCTGTGATTCTTTCTAGGAAGCCTAATCCGACACACGTTGGATATCAAACCCGATATCATTATTGCCGTAATGCCCATTATCAAAGGCATCGACCTGATCTTGAAAATAGTCGAAAATATGTTCGTAAAGCCCCTCCATCAGGGCTCCGATATCAATGTCATTCAACGGAAGAGACATTTCAAATTCACGGCCTTTTTCTACATTGATAAAGACCTGTTCGCCTTCTTTGCGGCAGGTCAGCACCAAACGCATATAATCATTTTTCTTGGAAATCGCGACGGCAAGGCCGAAGCTAATCGGCTCCAAAGGCAAAAACCCTTTTCCCCATGCCGAAAACGCCGCTGAGCCCGAATTTTGCGCTGCAAAAGGGCCTTTTGGCGGCACGAGGTAAACGCATTGCTCCTCTTCATCGAGAAACTTACAAAATGAATCGCGAATAGTCTCCGCAACGTTCCTAACTTGGGAATAGTTCTGAAAACTCCGGTCGCCATAGGTTTCAGCGGCTTTCGCCAAACGGTCCAAACGGGAGGTCGTGTCTTCATTTTTTTTAGAAGCTTTTTTGGCGCTTGTCTTTCTCATACGCTCTTTTCCTATGCCGAGAGGCACATGTCTAACCCAAATCACGAAATTGGCACAGAAATTGTATGATTTTGCAGCAGTGACAAGAAACAGACAGAACAGACTGTGCGGGAGGATTTTATGAAATTGTCCACTTTGAATAAGCGCGTGACGCGCTTTGCCGCTTTATCAACCCTTCTTTTGGGCCTGTCTGCCTGTGCCGAAATCAATTCTGTTGGAAAATTTGCGTGGACGCAGACCGAAAATGCAGCCGAGTTAATCTACAGCCCCGTTGCCTCTCTGTTAAGAGAGACACCGGAACAAGCCCCCGATTTTGAAACATTAGACGCCGTTCCTGAAATTGACGAAACGGACAAGAAAATATTAATGGCAGCCCTTCGCGGCTCTCAAGATGTGCAGGACGTAGAGTTTGAGATTTTCGAAACCCAGACAGTGTTTGTCCTCAGCGCGAATAGCTTGGAAAACACGCTATCATCCGATGCGATTTACGGCAAAATTGAAAAATCCGGAGACAAAGCTGTCACTGTGCCAGATATTCGCTTCTACAAGGCCAAAGGCAAATCCGATGTTGAAGACTGGTTTGATTGTGAAGCAGAGGCCGAAGGCTATATGCTGTGGACGGGAAAAGGCTATTCTGCCGATCCCAAATTCGCAGACTGCATGTCGGCTCTCGGTTATAAATCCGGAACATACACGCCTGCTTCGGACGCGATATAAGCTTGGCAAAGCCTTAGTCGTCAGCGGCTTTTTGCATGAGCGCGCTCAATCCGGCGCGATAGTCTTTATATCGCGGCGACCATCCCAATTCGGACTGGGCGCGACTGATATCAATCCTCTTGGTTTCGCTGTAAAAACTGGCTGCCATTTTCGACACACTCTCATGATCCATAGAAACACGCGGCGGTTTTGGTACATCTAGAAGATTGGCGGCATAATCCAACACGACTTGCGGCGGGGCGGGATGGCCATCTGCTATATTGTAAATCCGCTGTGGGTTCGGAGCCTTAATCGAGGCTACCAATGCTGATGTAATATCCTCGACATGAATACGATTAACGACATGCCCATCTTTGATGACGGCGCGCGCCGAACCATCTTTTAATTTCCTGAACGGATTTCGGCCCGGCCCGTAAATGCCAGCCAAGCGGAAGATATGAACCGGCCATAATGTTTCCAGCCACTCCAATTCAGCTTCCGCACGGGCTTTCCCGCGTTTTAATTGAGGCGTTGCGGCTTCGCCTTCAAAAGCCCATCGGCCATCTCTATCGCCGTAAACACTGGTCGCAGACAAATAACCTATCCACCGTGCAGCCGGCTTTAGACCCTGCAAAGCGCATAAAGCCAGATCGTAATAAGCTCTGCCACCCTCACAGACTTCGGGCGATTTTTGTGGCGGGATGGAACTGATAATCAAATCCGCTGTTTCAAAATGCGATTTCAAGGCGGGGTTGTCCAAGCGCTGCGTGATTAGCGGCGTAATACCCCATTTTTTCAGAGACTCCGCAGAGCGTTCCGAGCGGGTTGTTCCGACAATGTGATAGCCCTGCTGCATCAGCGCCTTGGCCGCATGACGAGCTGTATACCCGGCGCCTAATAATAATGCCGTTGGCAAGGGCGAAGACGGGGCGTCTGACCCTGTATGCGAATTAATGTGTGTCGGCATTGCTGTGCCGCCCCTCCCCTTGCTAAAGGCGCTTTATGTTAAGAACCTTTTATATCGCGTCAGTATCTTTTTTGACTGTGGCCGCAATTGCGCCTCATGCCAAGTCCCAGACACCAAACTCTGAGGCCCTGCAGGCGCAAAAATCGACGTCTCAACCCAGCGAAGCAAATGAAACGGCTTTGCGGATCGGTAATTTGACGCCCTATTTTGACGCCAAGCATAAAGCGTGTCTGGAACGCATCGCCGACGACTCTCAAATTGCTTATGAGGAAGCCATGATTTGGCGCTCTGAAGGAGGAGGCCGTCGGGCCAAACATTGCGTTGCCATGGCTCTTTTTGCTTTGGGACACGAAGATGAAGCGGCCTTTCGCTTGGATAAACTCGCGAAAGCTCCGGATGGCGGATCTCCTGAAATGCGGGCTAATTTTTATCTAGAAGCGTCTAATTTTTGGCTCGCCGCCAATGATAGCTTAAAGGCCTATAATTCGGCCAAAAATGGATTGGAGATTGATGAAACCCGCACCGATCTACGCATAGCCCGCGCTCGAGCTTATACGATGCGTGAGGATTATAAATATGCCGAGACCGACCTCACCTATGCCTTAAAATTTGAACCGGAAAATGCGTCCGCCTTACGCTACCGCGCTGATGCACGCTTGCGGCTTAAGAAATATGATGCGGCCTTGAAAGATGTTGAAAGAGCATTGTCTCTTGATCCTGAAAGCGTTGAGACCGCTCTCTTGCGCGGCCAAATCAAAGAAGCGCAACGCAAAGAGAGCAAAGTGAAACTCGCCCCAATCGTCACACAAGTGCAATAATCAAGTGCAGTAATTACATGTCCGATCATGAAATCGGACAAGCAGAAAACGCGATAGAGCTATCTATTTATCCAACGTGTTGAGGAAAAATTCCAAGATTTGACGATCTCTATGCGTGCGGTTGGCTGGTTGACGAAAACCGTGCTTCTCTCCCGGATATGTCATGACATGCAAATTTTGTTTGCCGCCTTTTTGCATCGCATCCATCAATAAAATGGAATGACGGAAAACGACATTATCATCGGCCATGCCGTGTATCAGAAGTAAGGGTTCATTTAATCCGTCCAAATGCGCGAGGACATTGCCGTTCTCATAGGCCCCCTCGGTGTAATTAACATTTCCGACGACCGGATGGCCCAGATAACGCTCTGTATAGGCTGTATCATAGAGCGCCCAATCCGTGACGGGCGCGCCGGAGACACCGCTTGCATATAAGTCAGTTTGGCCGAGCATATGCAATGTCATATAGCCGCCATAAGACCAGCCATAAACACCCATCCGATCTGGGTCGATGAAATCTTGCTTTTTCAAAAATTCTGCACCAACCTTTTGATCAATGACTTCGATATTGCCCATAGAGCGATAAAGCCCGTCTTCAAACGCTTTGCCGCGATTGGTTGCGCCGCGATTATCTAATTGGAAAACAACAAGGCCGTGATGGGCTAACATCTGTGCGAATTGATTGCGCCAATCGCGCTTCACTCTCTGCACACCCGGCCCGCCATAAACAATAGTCACGCTGGCGCGTTTTTCACCCGGTTTTAAATCCAAAGGTTTGAACATCATATAATCAAGGGACGTCCCGTCTTCGGCTTTGATCTGACCAAATTCGGGGGTGATGTGATTATCCAGATAAGGAGCATAAGGGTGATCATCATTCAAAGCGTTTTCATTGAGCCAAGCTAAAGGCGTGCCATCGGCTTGGAAAGCCCGTGTTTGGCGCGGCGTGTTCAGGCTCGAAAAATTGCCGATATAACGCTCACATCCGCGGGCAAAACGCGCAGAATGCTGACCGGGACGTTGTGTGATCTGCTCAACGGTAAATTTATTTGCGTCAGCGCCGCTCTCTTTATTCGCAGGATTATCAGAGCCGTTTTCCGGCGCTACCGTCTTATCTAAATTTGCAGACACTTTGAAAATATGGGTTTCAAGGGGCGTGTCCTGCCAACCGGAAACAAAGAGGTCACCCGTAAGAGCCTCGCGACACAGCAAACCGCGCACATTCAAGGTCTCAGGCGTGAGCGCTTCGATCGCCCCGTCTTTTTTGATTTTGAAAATCTGGCGTTTATCATTGCGTTGCGCTGACCATAAGAGGCTGCCATCCGGCAAAGCCCGCAAGGTTGACCCGATATTCAGCCATGTCGGTGAAGTTTCTTCATAGATAACTTCGCTTCGCCCTGTTTTGGCGTCGAACCGTTTGAAGATATGGGTTTTATGATTGCGCGATAAAATCCCGGCGACGACGGATTGTCCATCAGCGTCCCAAATGACCCGTGTCAGATAGATATCATCGTCATCGCCTAAATCGAGCCAACGTGTCGACCCACCTTTTGTACTGACCAGACCGAGCTTGACGGTTGCATTATCGGTGCCTGCAAAGGGGTAGCGTTGGGCAATATTTTTGACGCCGTCCGTCCCGAAATCCAATCGGTTTTCAATGGCGATGCCTGATTCATCAATCTGGGTATAGGCTATGCGGTCGGCCTGTGGTGACATCCAATAGCCCGTGCTGCGGTCAAGTTCTTCCTGCACGACAAAACTTGCCGTGGCATTCCGGATGGTCTCGGTCGCGCCGTCCGACAATTGACGCTCTAACCCCGTCTCCAGATTTTTGACATAAAGCTCATTTTCTCTGACATAGGCGATCTTCTCACCGTCCCGGCTCACTTTGGGGTCGGTCTCAAAGCCTTTCGTCGCCGTGACCTGCTGGCTTTGGCCTGTCGTCAAATCATAGAGATAAATGTCTCCGCCCAGAGGGAAGAGAAGAAGGGAGTCACCCACCCATGAATAACTTACAATGCCTTTGCCATATTCACGCGCGCGTTCCCGGCGATTTTTTTCTTCTTCGGATAAAACTTCCGGAGCGCCCAAAAGATCGGTGGAACTCACCAATAGACGACCTTCGCCTGTTATTAAATCATAAGCCCAAAGGTCTTGTTGCTGGGCGTCATCTTCTCGGCCCTGTAAAACTGTGATAAAATCCCCGCTCGGCGCGATTTTGACACTCGACAATGTCGTGCCGGATAGAGAGGGCGAACCATTAATGATTTCCGGCGTCAGAAACCCTGCTCCCGGATTACGGATCAGATCAGACAATCGATCCGTTCGCGTCTGCGCACTCGCCGCCGCCGCTTGTAAGCTATCCGTATCCGCCGTAATATCAGTCTGACTTGTCTCTCTGGGTGTAGGCTCATCGGAACAGGCAGAAAGCCCTAATGCCGTAGACATCAAAAGAAGAGATAAAAAACCGTGACGCATCATGACCATGACCTAATCCACAAATGAAGTCCCAAACGACAGGTTCAGGTACAAACTGAATTCGCTTCCCTTTAATATCATGGATTTAACGGGTTCAAGTCATTCCTCAATATTCCATCTGAAAGACGGCCATATGACCCGAAATTCAGGTTTAATCTTCATCACAAGTTTTGCCGTCTTAATCATTGCAGTTTTAATGGGTTGAGATAGGTTTTCACCATGTTTGATTTACGCCCGATATTTTTCGTCGTCGGCCTGATGGTCGCGGCTTTGGGTTTGGTCATGATCATCCCCATGCTGACGGATATGTTTCATGACGGCCTGTCTTGGCGCGCCTTTGCGATTTCGGCTATGCTTTGTTTTTTGTTTGGGTCTTCTTTGGCATTGGCCAATTATACCCCTGACCCTGACCTTGGCTTTCGCGGTGCATTTCTTTTGACCGTGTCGTCATGGGTCGTTTTGTCGGCCTTTGCCTCTCTCCCCTTTTTGATGGAGCCGGTGGGCTTGTCGGTTACGGATGCATTTTTCGAAGCGACCTCGGGCATTACGACGACCGGCTCGACGATATTGACGGGTCTGGATGACATGCCGCGCGGCGTGTTGATGTGGCGCGCCATATTGCAATGGATTGGGGGCATCGGGATTATCGTCACGGCGATGGCGGTTTTACCCTTTCTGAAAGTCGGCGGGATGCAACTTTTCCGTCTTGAAAGTTCTGATATGGGTGAGAAAATTCTGCCCCGTGCGGCGTCTATCGCCATGGCGATTTCTCTGATTTATCTCGGCCTGACCACGGCCTGCGCTGTACTCTATATGGTGGTTGGTATGAACGGCTTTGACGCCGTGGCCCACGCCATGACCACGGTAGCGACCGGTGGCTATTCCACATCAGATGCGTCCATGGGCGGCTTTATGGATAATGGCGCAGACCTTGTCTGTATCGCCTTTATGATGGCGGGCGGCATGCCTTTCGGTGTTTACCTATTAATGACGCGTGGCAAAGTCACGGCACCGTTAAAAGATTCCCAAGTACGCGCTTTTGTGACCATTATGAGCGCATTGATTGCCATGGTCACAATCGGGCTTTGGGTCGGGACGGAATATGGCGCAGGGGAAGGCGAGACCTTTTGGCAGGCCTTACGCCTTTCCGCATTCAATACCGTCTCCATCGTGACAGGAACGGGCTATGCCACAACGGATTATTATCTTTGGGGACCTTTTGCGGTTGGGGCATTTTTTGTCTTTATGTTTATAGGAGGCTGTGCCGGATCGACCGCGTGTTCAATTAAGATTTTCCGTTATCAAGTCGCTTTTGAAGCCCTGCGCGCTTATCTATTTAAAATGCCGCGTAATCACGCTGTCGCCCCTTTGCGCTATGGCGGTGCGCCTTTGCCGGAAACTGTGGTCTATTCCGTTTTAAGTTATTTCTTTTTGTTCTTTCTGACCTTTGCTGTGACGGCCATTTTGCTGTCTCTCATCGGGCTTGACCCCATCACAGCCTGGTCAGGGGCAGGCAGTGCCGTGGCCAATGTTGGCCCGGGGCTCGGTGAGATTATCGGCCCGTCAGGCACTTATCAGTCTCTGCCCGGTTCTGCGAAATGGGTCTTGATGACGGCCATGATTGTGGGTCGCCTCGAAATTGTCACAGCTTTGGTGATTTTAAGCCCTGCCTTCTGGCGGAGCTAGATTTTTCACTTCGCAAGTGACTTATGCGAGATCGGCGAGATCAAACACATAATCCGTCGCGCAAAACTCACAATTGGCTTTGATGGTTTTCCCGTCCTCGGCCATATCGTCCAGAGAGGTACGTTTAAAACTGCGCAAGGTATTTTCCAGCCGTTCGCGTGAACACCGACATTGTCCCGTAATTTTATGCGTTTCCACGACGCGCACGCCGTCCTCGTGGAACAAACGATAGAGCAATCGGTTTTGTGAAATATCCGGATCAATAAGCTCCGCATCACTCAATGTTCCGAATAAAGAGCGAGCCGTATCCCAGGCTTCATCCGTTGCGCCGCGAGACGCATCTTCGGCAATTTTTTGGATCATCATGCCGCCACCGCGCCAGACGGGTGCGTCGGCTTCACTTTGAGCCTGTCCGACCGCTAAGCGAATTTCTGTCGGGATTTGTTCCGATTGACGGAAATAATGTTCCGCACAATCAGAGAGACGGTGCCCCTGAATAGCGGCCAAACCCTGATATTGATCCATATCCGGCCCTTGGTCGATGGTCATGGAAAATGTCCCTTTGCCCAAAAGCGTATCCGCACCCGGATTACGACTATCAAGCATAAGTTCCTTCAACATCGCCTCATCCCAACGGGCATAGCCGCGAATGGCCCCATCCGTTGTGCAGTCCGCCATTAACAGGCTGATAGCCCCTTCATTCGTGCCGTGACATTGCACCACGAGGCGGCCCTTAAATTTCAAGGCCTGCGTCACCAGCGCTCCGATTAACATGGCTTCGCCCAATAGGCGCGCCACGGCGTCAGGGTAACGGGTTTCGCCATTCGGCCCTGTCAGTGCTTGATGCAAAGCCGCCCCCAAATGCACGGCTCTGCCGCGCACGGGCTGTCCGTCTAATTGAAAAACGGTCACTTCGTCATCGGCCCTATTATCAAGGCTCGGCATTATGTTCTGTGTATCACTCATGCGCGCCTATGTGGGGAGTTTTATGTCTGGCGCAAGGGGGCGCGACAGCCTCGAAGGATACTTGCCAACCTCGTCAAGACGCCACATAACAGTCCTCTGTTAAAGAGGCCAGTTCTCGACCCTTTGGCTCTTATTGGTGAAGAGCGCAAAAATGGGCGACAGAACCCCCACCATGCAACCGCTAAAAGCAGGCTTTCCGGTTTCACAAAGCGTTTTCAAATTCGTGCCGATAAACCCTTGTGCCGACGCCATTTCCTTGATGAGTTTACCGCCCTCAATCGCATTTTCGATCGTCAGGGAAAATTCCGTTCCGCCATCCATTTCTTTCAACTCATATGTGACCTTACAAGGCGGTTCATCAATATTCGTCATTTGAAAAGTATGGGCGTAAATATGCGGCGGCTCAAAGGCCAAGACCTCACCCACGACCATCGCAATTTTCTTATTGGGATGCACCATGCGGTAACCCGCGCCCGGTTTCAGCCCGTCTTTTGTCTGACAAATTGACCCGAAGAAAAACGGCAATGCCTTATCTGTTGCCACCAAGGTCGACCAGACGGTTTCGATGGGCGCCTTTATGAAGGTTCGGTTGATATTGGCTTTGGCATATTTTGTTTCAGTCATCTTTCTCTCTCCATGATGATTTGCGGGTTGCGGCTTCTGCGGCCTTTTTGATCAAACTTACGCGATCAGCCCAATGCGCAGAAAATGTATCGGTCCAGCGTTCGTGAATCTCCTGAATGGGCATGGCGTTTAGATAGAGTTTGCGTGTGCGCCCTTCTCTTTCGCTGATAATTAAATTGGCCTTCTCCAGCACGGCGAGATGGTTCATCACAGCAATCCGGCTGACATCAAAATGGCTGGCCATCTCTCCGACGCTCAGGCCCGGCTTGGCGCGCACATGGTCCAGCATTTGCCGACGGGTGACATGGGCCAAGGCCTGAAAGACAGCATCCATATCGTCATTAGTAATCATGTAATTACATTATTACATATAATCAAACTGTCAAGACTGAAATCATTGACAAGAGGATAGACGCCCAAAGGCGCGAGAATATCGCCTTGACCACGGTTAAGCCTTTGAGTTTACCAACTGCGTTTGGCACGCCAGTTTTCCTGTGATAGCGTTTGCTCAGGGCAAATATAGCGCAGACCAAAATGGCAAAACGAAAAGCAAAGAAATCCAGAGCAAAGAATGCCAAGGCAAAGAAAACCAAGAAACGCCATCCGCTGACGCCTTGGTTTGGACGCGTTCTGATGGGGGCTTATGTTCCCGCTTTTATCTATATCCATTTCCGATATGCACGGCATAATTTCAAACTCTGGGTGGCACTTTTCATTGCGCCGTTTCTGGTCACGAAATTAATTCTACTGCGCCTGTTTGAAATGCTTCCCGATTTGGGAAACGTCGTCTGGCATATGGATTTGCTCGCCATATTGACGATTTCGGTCTTCTTTTATTTGGCCGAACGATTTGACGGTTTCCGGAAAATTTATGTCTGGGCCGTCCCCCTCACCGTTTTCTTTGGCCTGCTTTATTGGGCAGGCGGGCAAGGCAGTCAGGAAACCACAGGATTTGTCATTAAATTCGCCCTCATCGCCTATCTCAGCTTTCGCGTCGGGAAATTCACAACGACTGACGGTTATGTCGAATTAGATGACGGAGCCGATGAAGATTACCATGATGGCAAAGCGTTTTTCGAAGACGCCGATTACGCACAGGCCATACCCTGTTTGGAAAAATCAGCCCAAAGAGGACATTTTAAAAGCCACTACCTGATCGGACAAGCCTATGAGAAAGGGCATTATTATAAACAAGACAGAGCAAAAGCCGTAGCCCATTATTACAAAGCCAGTCGCAAAGGATACGGCAAAGCCAGTCAACGTTATCAAGATTTATTATTGAGCTTAACGCCGGAAGAAAAATCGGTATTAGAACGAGAGATACGCGAAATGATTTTGGCGAAATAGGAAGTGTCTGCGATAACTAGTTTCATCATTGTCTATGATTGCGACAGCCAAACCATTGACCTCATGCGTTTCCACCATCTCAGAAATTTTCTGGCCCAAGTCCTTTCTTGATGTCTTGTTCCTTGATGGGCAATTTTCGACGGAAGCGGCGATTGCTGACATCCGTTCAACAGGCCCAGCTTGTAAGTCCAAACTATATCCTCGATTCTTTCTCTATATACGAATTCCCGGCCTTAACCCGGGGGCGTCAACCATGTTGGTAATTGTGAGGCTACCGACATCATTCCCAATATCATTCCCAAAGCATTATTAGTGACATGACAAATGATACACGGCCAAACAGAGCCACTTTTCAGGTAAAGATATAAAATGAAAAACGACATGAAAATTGCGACAATAACTTGCGGAGGAATAATATGAGATACGCCAAACATTATTGAGCTAATAAAAACAGCAAGCCAGATCGGGCGATAAGTCGCCATCCATTGAAACAGAAAACCTCTGAAGAAAATTTCTTCAGCGATTGGCGTTAATAGAATAGTGAGAATCATCAGCGTCAGCATTTGGAACACTGATCCATCACCCCACGCATAACGTGAAGCAGAAAAACCCGACCATTCAGGAATGAAAGCGATCATGAGCTTTGCCAGAATAAGACTGGCTGAGGCGCCAATAACCGCAAAGAGAACAGCGATTAATGCCCACTTTGGATGAAACGTCTTTAATCCAACGGACTTCCAGTTCAGATTGAACCCTCTTATTGCTACCAACCATATGACTCCTAAAAGCGTCGCGGCTTTTATAAGCTGGTTTGTGATTAATAAATGCGGGGGCAGTCTTGGACCATCTCCCAGATAGGCATCAAACCCCACAGTGCTCTTGATCCAAAAGATATGCGCCCAAGACAAAAAAATAAAAATAGCGATGAATGACAGAAGGACCACCAAGCCCTGTTTGAAGGACCATGGCCCGCTAAGTCTTTTGAGTAATCTACGGTTTTTATGGGTCATGATTGTGCTCCTTAAGAGCATCAAACATGTTAACTGTTCAGTAAAAAGCAGGATTATGTTGATAGATGTCAATCAACATCCAACCACCCTTCTTTCTTCGCGATTTCAACAGCTTGTTTGCGACTATTCGCGCCAATCTTTTTAAAGAGTTTAGAGTTATAGGTCCTTACAGTTGAGGGCGCTAAGTCTAATTCTCGAGCGATGAGTTTGTCCGGCAAACCGTTTGCAATCATCTTCAATAGTGAACATTCGCCTTCAGTAAGGCTTGTCTTATCATCAAATAAACGCTTTGAATCGAGTTCATTGTGTATCTTGTAGGATAATAGCACTTTACTTGTCGGCGCGAATTTGGCCGATATCTCTGCTCCAGAAAGTTTTAGTAATTCCAGATGTGTATTTAACCTCATACCGTTAACTGAAATAATTTGTTTCAGAGGGGCAATTAAACCAATGCCGCGATGAACCTGCACATTGATCAAGCCGTCAACAAACTTGGCTTCACCGCCCCTTATGTCGGAGCCTATTTTTAAATAGTTTTGGGGACTTTTTAGAAAAAGTGTAATCCAAAAAATTAGCAAAATCCCAATCAATATTGAAGCATTGCTTTGTAAGACTCTATATCCAAAGACATAATCAAAAAATATTACTGCAAAGCAGATGACCAGAGTGATTAATAAAAACGTTCGAAGCGCCTCTTTTAATCTATATCGCCTTAGAAGAGATATATCATTAAACGTGAGTTGTGAGGGCGGGTTTGACATACGCTTTGTTACAAAACCAAGATGGCCTTAACAATGAGAAGTTGGCATGTTTAAGCCTTGATAGCGCTTATATTATACTCAATCTCTAACGTGTCGTAAGTTCCCAAAAAAATAATGATCCTCGGTTAGCGTTTTGAAACCCTCAATGAATTCAGTCTCTTGTTAGAAAATCAAGAGAATGATCCACGGTCTGTGAGCCTAGGGTATAGTGAGTTTGTTCTTCACGACGGGCCTAATCGTACGTTGGATTGG
>CAZEFT010000029.1:0-26787 GCA_964511495.1 uncultured Algimonas sp.
GGAGGTCTCTTGGCCGTTGTCGGAAAAAACATGTCACTGCGGGGGCGCGTGAGTGTCCTGATATATTGGCGCAGTTAAATGCGTCGCAATACCATTCGCGCTTTCCTTATGGATCACGCGGATGATCCGGGCATTTGCACTCTGTGCGGATGTGAAAACACCTTTTAGCTATCCGTGGTTTACCGCCAACATCCACACAACCCCGCAGACGCCCACTTTTTCCGAACTGAAACTAAGAAACGAAACAGACAAACAATAGAAAGATAACAACGAAAGCAATGAGAGACAGAGCAAGCGATATGAAGACGTAACACAAACCACCCCAACAACCCCGTCATTGCCGTGCTTGACACGGCAATCCATCTCCTGCTGTTGAGAGGCTTGGTATGGTGCAGGAACAGCATCCTTACTAACGCGCTTCGCGCGCCGCGTTCGGATGGACTCGTCACGCGGATGGGTATATTCCTCATTTCCCTTTGGGTTATTCCTGCCTAAGAGAGGGCATGGATTCTGTGACCCAATTCGGACATGCCAGTATTAAAAAAGGCTCGAAGTCTTTTGCTTTGGCTAGTCGTGTTTTGCCGCCGGCTTTGCGGGATGATGCGTCCATGCTCTATGCGTGGTGTCGCTATTGCGATGATGTGATTGACGGTCAGGAAATGGGGCATGGTCAAATTGCGGATTATAAAACCGGGCAGGCCAAGCGTCTCGAAGATTTGCGTCTTCAGACAAAGGCCGTTTTAGCGGGTAATCCGACAGACAATCCCGTTTTTGCGGGTTTGGGCCGTGTGGTGGAAACACATGCAATAGATCATAAACATCCCTTTGAATTGCTTAAGGGTTTTGAGATGGATGCCGAAGACCGTATTTATGAAACGGTCAATGACATTCTTGATTATTCCTATCATGTGGCGGGATGTGTCGGCGTGATGATGGCCAATATTATGGGGGTTCGGAACACTGAAACTTTGGACCGAGCCAGTGATTTGGGTCTGGCGTTTCAACTGACCAATATCGCGCGGGATGTGATTGATGATGCGCGCGCCGACCGTGTTTTCATACCGAAAGAGCTGTTGGTCAAACATGGTGCACCGACTGAGGCGGTTGAGTTAGCGAAACGCGAAAATTGGCCCGCGGCCCATGCCGCAGCTTGCGAGCAACTCGACATTGCGGAGCATTATTATGCGAGCGCCAAAGTCGGTATCAAAGAACTCGATTTCCGCTGTGCATGGGCGATCTCTGCCGCATTGAAAGTCTACCGCGAAATCGGCGAAGCTCTAAGAAAAGGCGGCCCGGAGGCATGGGAAGGCCGCGTCGGCGCGAGTAAAGGGCGGAAATTGGCTTTGGCTTTGGGAGCGATAAGGCCGGCAATCGGGCGTAAAGGCGTAAAGCTTACAAGGCGAGAGGGCTTTTATGAAAGACCTTGATTGATGGAGTTTATCCACTCAGTTTTTTATTCCTGATGAAAAGCCAAATTCCGATGAGCGTTGGGAGAATAATAATCGATAATAAAAAGCCACTAACAAGATTTTCGGATATTGCACCAGCAACTAACTCTGGGTCACTTATACCTGTTTTAGTCATGTCTAATAAATGAGGAAGTGTCGAAACCAGCACTAAACCGAAGAAATAGAAACAGAAGATAAGAGGAATCGCGAAGCGTTTCTTACGCATTCCTGTCATAACCACAGGTAAAGTCAAAACTATTGGGATTCATAAGAATAGGAGTTTCATAACTATTCCTGCTCCGCGAGCCACTTCTCCAACCAGTGAATATTGTAATCGCCTTTTTGGAAATCGGGATCGTCGAGGAGGGCTTCGTGGAGCGGCTTTGTGGTCTCAATCCCTGTAATCACCATTTCGCCAAGGGCGCGGCGAAGGCGGAGTATCGCACCTTCGCGCGTATTGCCCCAGACAATCAATTTTCCAATCAGACTATCATAATAAGGAGGAATTGAATAACCGGCATAAAGCGCCGAATCGAGGCGCGTATTCATCCCGCCGGGTGCATGGAAATCTATGACTTTACCCGGTGAGGGGGCAAATGTTTTCGGATTTTCCGCATTGATGCGACACTCAATGGCATGACCTTTGAACTGCACATCAGACTGCTCATAATTCAGTTCGAGGCCTTGGGCGACACGGATTTGTTCGCGAACCAAGTCAATGCCGGTGATTTCTTCGGTCACGGGATGTTCGACCTGTAGACGTGTGTTCATTTCAATGAAGAAGAACTCACCTTTTTCATAGAGGAATTCAATCGTGCCTGCGCCGCGATAACCGATCTTACGAATGGCATTGGCGACGACCATTCCGATGTCTTCCCGTTCTTTCGAAGTCAGCGTGGGTGAGGGAGCCTCTTCGAGAACCTTTTGATTCCGGCGTTGAAGCGAACAATCCCGCTCACCTAAATGCACAACATTGCCATATTGGTCGGCCAGAACCTGAATTTCAATATGGCGCGGCCCGGTGAGATAGCGTTCCAGATAAACGGCCCCATTACCGAAGGCGGCAATCGCCTCTTGTTGCGCTGCGGCCAGTGCTTCTTTGAGCTTATCGGGTGTTTCAGCTAAGCGCATCCCGCGTCCACCGCCCCCTGCCGCCGCCTTAACGAGGAGAGGGAAGCCAACATCTTCGGCCACTTTTTTTGCGTCTTCATAGGTTTCGACACTGCCGTCTGAGCCGGGAACGACGGGAATGCCAGCGTCCATCACGGTTTGCTTGGCGGTGATTTTATCACCCATAATGCGAATATGTTCCGCTGTCGGGCCAATAAAGGCCATGCCGTGAGCTTCGACAATATCGGCGAATTTGGCATTTTCGGACAGGAAGCCATAGCCGGGATGGACAGCATCTGCATCGGTAATTTCACAAGCGGCGATAATAGCCGGAATGTTGAGATAGCTGTCTGTCGCGCTATTCGGGCCAATGCAGACGGATTCGTCGGCTAGGCGAACATGCATGGCGTTGCGGTCGGCTTCGGAATGAATGGCAACCGTATTAATGCCCATTTCTTTACAGGCGCGGTGAATTCGCAGAGCGATTTCTCCGCGATTGGCAATCAGGACTTTCTTGAAACTGCGCTGTCGAACAGGTTTCTTTTGGGTAGACGGCTTGGCCATGGTTTAGACAATCACGAACAGAGCTTCACCAAATTCAACGGGCTGCGCATCTTCAACATAGACCGCTTCAACCTTGCCCGATTTTGGTGCGGTAATAGGGTTAAAGGTTTTCATCGCTTCAACGAGGAGGATGGTGTCGCCTTCATTCACATTATCACCAACGCTCACGAAAGAATCGGCGTCAGGAGAGGGGCGCGTATAGACCGTGCCGACCATGGGCGAAGGTGTGGCGTCTTTATGTGGTGTATTTGCGCTGGAGGCGTCGATCTCCAATCCGCCGGATTGCGGAGCAGGGGCTGCAGCGGCCATTGGCGCTGCTGCGTGAGCCATGGGCGCCGCCGCCATGGTTTGAACGATTTGACTGCCACCTTTGGAGACCCGGATCTTCAAATCGCCTTTTTTCATCTCAATCTCGTTGAGGTCGGTGTCTTTGAGGATGTCCGCCAGTTCACGAACAACATCAATATCATTGGTTTTTTTAGGGCTGGCCATAAAGTCTCTCTCTTACTTTGGATGCCTTGTCTCGCTTAATGCGCTTTTATGGTCGTTTGAATTACAATCCGAATTTAAGATTTCCGCCCGTATAAGGGAGGCTTATGCAGATGTCTTTAGCAAATTTGAGACGGCTTGCAGGCCCAGGAGGTAAGAATTTGCGCCAAACCCGCTAATAGTGCCTGTTGCCGCTTGCGCCACGTAAGAGCGCCGGCGGAAAGATTCGCGTTTCGCAGGTTGAGACAAATGAATCTCAACGATTGGAATACTCAAAAGTTTCAGCGCGTCATAAATGGCGACGGAGGTATGGGTGTATGCGGCAGGGTTTATCAACAGGGCTGAGGCCTTGTCCGCTGCCTCTTGGACGAAATTGACAATTTCACCCTCAATATTGCTTTGGCGGAAGACGATGTCATGTTCCGTGGCTGCGCGGCAGGCCTGCTCAATATCATTTAGGGTCTGAGAGCCGTAAATCTCCGGTTCGCGGCTTCCTAAGCGATTTAAATTCGGGCCGTTTATGATATAAATGGGTTTGCTCATTGAGACCCCGTTTATGGCATGGTAACGCGCTCTGCAATCGTAAACCGGCATATCGACAGGTTAGAAGCTTATGCGAAAAACGAGAGTTATACCGTCATGGAAATAATGGTGAATGGTGAGTTTCATCAATTTGAAGTCGGCACCACTCTGGCCGAGGTTTTGGTGGCTTTAGATATGCCCCTGAAAAAGATTGCCGTTGAACGTAATCTCGAGGTCATTCCAAAATCGACCTATGCTGACGTTAAATTGGAAGAGGGCGATAAGCTCGAAATCATACATTTTATTGGAGGGGGTTGAATGTCCCGAATGAATGAAACCGATAAGTTGGTTGTCGCTGGTCGAGAATTCGGTTCGCGTCTTATTATTGGTACAGGAAAATATAAGGACTATGCTGAAAACGCGGCAGCCTTGGAGGCTTCGGGTGCGGATATGGTGACGGTAGCCGTCAGACGGGTCAATCTCTCTGACCCCAAAGCGCCTATGTTGGCTGATTTTATCGACCCTGAGAAAACGACTTATCTTCCGAATACGGCTGGGTGTTTCACAGGCGAAGATGCCGTCAGAACTTTGCGTTTGGCACGGGAAGCCGGGGGGTGGGATTTGGTGAAGCTTGAGGTCTTGTCTGATCCGAAACATCTCTATCCGGATATGGAAGAGACCTTACGCGCCGCAGAATTGTTATTGAAAGACGGATTTGAAGTGATGGTCTATTGCTCTGATGACCCTGTCTTTGCCCGTAAACTCGATGATATGGGATGTTGCGCCATTATGCCCTTGGGGGCGCCTATTGGTTCGGGTCTCGGCATTCAGAACCCTGTGAATATCCGACTGATTGTCGAGCAAACGAAAGTCCCTGTTATTGTCGATGCAGGTGTGGGCACGGCGTCTGATGCGACAGCGGCTATGGAGCTTGGCTGTGATGGCGTCTTGATGAATACGGCCATCGCTGAGGCGAAAGACCCCATCCGCATGGCCCGTGCCATGAAACACGCCGTCATTGCGGGTCGTGACGCTTACTTAGCAGGGCGCATGCCCAAGAAAATGTATGCAGACCCAAGTTCGCCGCTTGCCGGATTGATTTGACCCTAAATTTGCCACATTTGGACGCTTTTTTCCCCTAAGTGTCATTGATGCGTGACAGGTTGAACAGGAGAGGGTTGTGCTGATGTTATTTCGACTCAGATTGAGTGCTTTGGTTTTACTGGCAATAGGCGTGACGGCTTGTGCCTCCGTGCCAACCAAAACACTTAAATCCATGGGGAGTTCTGTAGGCAGTGGAGCCAGCAAAACGGTCACGGAAGTCCGAACGGGCGAACAATATGAGAGTGTGGATAATTTGGGTGACAGTAATAGCCTGACTGACGCGGCCTTAACGCCCTTAGAGGATTTAAACCTCCGCAAGGATGAAATCCCCGAAGTGCTTTTATCCATGGATAGCCCTTATGAGCCACCAGAGGACAGAAGCTGCAAAGCCTTACGGGTTGAAATTGTCGAATATGACCGCCTCTTAGGGCCTGATTTTGATGATGAAGAGCAATATGAACGCTCGACAAAGACGAAAGCCCTGACAGCGGTATCATCTGTCGTCGGAGGCGTTATTCCCTTTCGCGGCCTGGTTCGCACCGCCACAGGTGCGAAAAGCTATGATAAGACATTGGAACGGGCTTATCGCAAGGGGGTTGCTAGGCGGGGTTATTTGAAGGG
Organism: uncultured Algimonas sp.; assembly: GCA_964511495.1. Classification (GTDB taxonomy): domain Bacteria; phylum Pseudomonadota; class Alphaproteobacteria; order Caulobacterales; family Maricaulaceae; genus Litorimonas. Next base: position 5,859 of record CAZEFT010000029.1, read on the forward strand.
TTTATGGGCGGCTGAAGGCTGCTAGATGATGCAATGGAGGCCGAAAGAGAGTGAATGATTGTCGTTCGGCTTCATATTCCCTTGTAATTCCCTCTGGTCATAACGATGTGAATGGTCTAAGCGGCGCGGCATTGAAAACCGCGCTTTCGTCGCAAACGATTACCGCAGCCGAGAAATAATAATGTCCACAGTTCTGCTTATCATCCAGCTTATCATCAGTGTCATTCTGACGGGTCTTATCCTGATTCAACGTTCAGAAGGTGGCGCCTTGGGCATTGGCGGCGGCGGCGGCGGCGGCCTGATGTCCGGTCGCTCTGCAACAACCTCTATTGCGCGGATGACCGGCATTCTAGGGGCTCTGTTCGTGGTAAACTCTCTGGCCTTGTCAATTGTGTTTGGCCTGGAAAACCAAAATCAGTCAATTACTGACACAACAAATGAGGTCGCCCCCTTGACGGCCCCCGTCGAGTCAAGTGATACGACAACCCCGTTGGAGGATGTTATTACGACTCCCGACTCAACAGAGCCTAGTTCTGAAAATGAGCCGGAAGCAACGGATACTCCCGAATCCGAGGGCCCGCAAAAAGGCGAATAAACGTCTCTTTTCGACCCGCGGAATTTAGAGAAAGCGGGCTATGCCACGATATATATTCATCACCGGAGGCGTGGTCTCGTCTTTAGGCAAAGGCTTGGCTTCTGCGGCTTTGGGGGCATTATTGCAGTCCCGTGGCTATAAGGTGCGCCTTCGTAAGCTTGACCCTTACCTGAATGTCGACCCCGGTACGATGAGCCCTTATCAACACGGCGAAGTTTATGTGACCGATGACGGGGCGGAGACGGATCTCGACCTCGGACATTATGAGCGCTTTACCGGCGTGAGTGCGGCACAATCAGATAACATCACGACCGGACGCATTTATTCCAATATCATCGCTGCAGAGCGGCGCGGTGATTACCTTGGTGCCACTGTGCAAGTTATCCCCCACGTGACTAATGAGATTAAGAATTTTGTGCTCTCTGACGCCGGAGATGTGGATTTCGTATTATGCGAAGTTGGCGGAACTGTAGGCGATATTGAGGGTCTGCCCTTCTTCGAAGCTTTGCGTCAGCTTAGTCAGGAGTTGCCGCGCGGTCAGACCTGTTTTCTTCATGTCACACTGCTGCCCTATATTAGCGCAGCCGGAGAAATGAAGACCAAGCCCACCCAACATAGTGTTAAAGAACTGCGGTCTATTGGTATTCAGCCGGATATTTTACTCTGTCGGGCAGATCGTCCCGTTCAGGATAATGACCGAAAGAAAATTGCCCGTTTCTGTAACGTCCGCGAAAGTGCTGTCATCCAAGGTCTGGATGCCCCGTCAATTTATGACGTGCCTTTGGCTTATCATGCAGAGGGGCTCGATAAAGAAGTTCTAGATCATTTTGGTGTAATCAATCCCCCTGATGCGGATTTGACGCGTTGGTGGGATATTTCAAACACATTGACCAATCCGGATGCCGGAGAAGTCAATATTGCCGTTGTTGGGAAATATACGGTTCTGCCCGATGCCTATAAGTCGATCTCCGAAGCACTCGTTCACGGGGGTATTGCAAATCGGGTCAAAGTGAATGTGAACTGGGTCGAGGCGGAAGAGTTTGAAAAATCTGATAATCCTCACATCCTGAAAGACGCGAATGCTATTCTTGTCCCCGGCGGATTTGGCGAACGGGGAGCCGAAGGTAAGATCAAAGCTGTGACCTTCGCGCGGACTAAGAAAATTCCTTATTTCGGGATTTGTCTGGGCATGCAGATGGCTGTCGTTGAAGCGGCCAGAAATTTGGCGAATATTGACGATGCGTCTTCTTCTGAATTTGGAGAAGAGGGCACCAATATTGTGGGTCTGATGACCGAATGGACGCGCGGCAATGAACGCCTAGAGCGTACAAAAGATACGGACTTGGGCGGCACGATGCGTTTGGGTGCTTACCCTGCTATTCTCGCTCCTAATTCACAGGTCGCGCAAGAATATGGCACAACCCAAATCGAAGAACGTCACCGTCATCGTTATGAAGTAAATATTGATTTTAAAGAGCGTCTCGAAGAGGCAGGACTTCATTTCTCAGGTGTGTCGCCCGATGGTGTTTTACCGGAAATCGTTGAGATACCGAACCACCCTTGGTTTGTTGGCGTGCAGTATCATCCGGAACTTAAGAGCCGCCCGTTTGAGCCTCACCCTTTGTTTAAAGGCTTTATCAAAGCCGCTCTAGCTCAAAGCCGATTGGTATAACGCTCTGATTCGGGTGGGTTTATTGCCGAGCATTCAAACCGCGCACGACTCTGTGAAAAAGCGTTATAATTTTGCAACACTGTGAACACATTCGCGTGAGACTCACGCGGATGCGGGCCTAAGCTCTTGTCATAGCCGTGAAAATTGTGTGTGAGGCGGGCAACACGTCCAGACCGATCTGTGACTTCTTAGGAGATAAACCGTGTTCAAATATAATCTGAAAACTAAATCCGCTGCTGTGATTGGTTTAACCTGCCTTATGGCCTCATCCGCTCTGACGCCAGCTTTTGCCCAAGTTGACGAAATTATCGTGACAGCTCAGAAAAAAGAGCAAAGTCTACAAGATGTGCCGCTCTCCGTTGAAGTTCTTCGCGAAGAGAAATTGGACGTATTGAGTTCCGGTGGTGAAGATATTCTGTTTTTGAATGCGCGTGTCCCCAGCCTCTATGCGGAAACATCTTTTGGCCGAGCCTTCCCGCGCTTTTATATTCGCGGTCTCGGCAATACGGATTTTGATTTGAATGCAAACCAACCTGTAAGCCTTGTTTATGATGATGTCGTTCTTGAGAACCCAATCCTCAAAGGTTTTCCGGTTTTCGACCTAGATCGTGTAGAGGTTCTGCGTGGTCCACAAGGTACATTATTCGGACGAAACACACCGGCGGGTGTCGTAAAGTTTGAGAGCGCGAAGCCAACGCAAGAAACCGAAGGCTATGGTCGTTTCTCCGTCGCACGATTTGGCTCAATTGATGCCGAAGGTGCCATCAGTGGGGGGTTAAGCGACAATTTGGCAGCGCGGGCATCTGTTCTTTATCAGAAACGTGATGATTATGTTTTCAACGGTGCCCCGACAGTTCGCGAAGAGAATTTCGAAGAATATGAAGAACTAGCTGGACGTTTACAGTTTTTGGCAACACCTAACGACAATACGACAGTTTTGTTGAACCTCCACGGACGGACACTCGATGGCGGTTCACGCGTTTTCCGTGCGAATGTCATTCGTCAAGGACAGGGTGGCTTTGTTGACGGATTTAATCGTTTTGTAGCCGCTCAGGATGCACCACAAAATCTGAATGTCGATAATTTTGGCGCGGTCCTTAAAGTTGACGTAGAGACTGACGAGGGTGTTTTCACGTCTGTGACGTCGTATGAAAATGTCAGCATCGATGCACGCGGAGATGTTGATGGTGGATTTGGGGCCGTTTTCGCTCAACCTTCGGGTCCAGGCTTTATTCCTTTTGATGCTGAAAGCGCTGATAACATCACAGGACACGGTCAATATACGCAGGAATTGCGCTATAACTTTGATGCTTCTGATGCTCTAAACATTACACTGGGTGGTTTTGCGTTTTACGAAAATCTTGAGCTAGAAAATATCAGCTACAGCACACTTGGTGGTTCTGTACAAAATGGTTTGGCCGTTCAGGAACAAGAAACAACGGCTTTGGCGGTTTTCGCTTCAGCGGACTGGCAGTTGTCTGACGCCTTGACCGTGTCGGGTGGTTTGCGCCTATCGAGCGAAGACAAAGACTTTGTTGCATCGCGCCTCCAAGGCCCGTTTGGCTCTGGGACTTTGGGCCCGGTTGAGCGAGATTTATCCGACACAGTTTTGTCCGGTGATTTTTCAATCAGCTATGCGGTCAATGACGATGTGAATGTTTATGGCCGTTACTCACGCGGCTTCCGTGCACCGAATGTACAGGGTCGCTTAGTGTTTGGCGACGTTGTTACGGTAGCGGATACAGAAACCATCGACTCTTTTGAAACGGGCGTGAAGACAAAGTTCTTTGACGGACGCGGTACGTTTAACGTGACAGGTTTCTATTTTGAGACACAGGATCAACAACTCACAGCTGTTGGTGGGGGCGGTAACTTCAACCAGTTGTTGAACGCTGAATCAGTTGTCGGCTATGGTGTTGAGGTTGATGCATCTCTAAGCCCATTCGATGGCATGGATTTGACGGCAGGCTTTAGCTTGAACGACACCGAAATTCAGGACGAAGATCTGGAAGTCGGTGTTTGTGGGTCTAATTGTACTGTTCTTGACCCAATCAATGCCACCACAGGCAATGCCTTGATCAACGGAAACCCGCTTCCGCAGGCACCGCGCTTTATCGCTAATGCTACAGCGCGTTATGGTGTTCCTATTCAGGAAAATGGCGAATTATTCGTTTTTGCTGACGTAGCTCACCGCAGCAAGGTCAATTTCTTCCTCTATGAAAGCGTCGAGTTCAATTCCGACAATTTGACAGAGGTCGGGTTGCGTGCCGGATATGTCCACAACGACGGCGAAATCGAATTTGCAGGCTTTGCCCGCAACATTTTCAATGAGACAGCGCTTGAAGGGGCCGTAGATTTCAACAATCTGACAGGCTTTATCAATGAGCCGACAATTTATGGCGTGGAAGTCACAAAGCGCTTCTAAGTCAAAGACTTATACTGAGACTAAAGCCTGCGTCTTGTCGCAGGCTTTTTTGTGGGACTCAGACTGAAAAGCTTGTGCCGCAGCCACAAGCGGCAATGGCATTAGGGTTGTGAATTTTAAAGGCTGAACCTATCAGTTCACGCGCATAGTCGATTTCAGAGCCTTCTAAGAACTCGACGCTCATTTCATCAATCAGGATTTTCGCCCCATCGCGCTCCAGAACGATGTCATCATCATTCGGCGCGTCGGCAAAGTCAAATTTGTACTGAAAGCCTGAGCACCCACCGCCTTCAACGGCGACGCGAAGATAGCGGCTCTGACCCTGTTTCTCCATAATCGCGTTAATCTGCGCTGCGGCAGAGGCTGACATAGAAACAGGCAGTGAATCCTGAAGTGTATCTGTGGTGGTGTTTTCGCTCATGCAATTTATATAGGGCGCAGGAGTGAGTCTGCCTAGACCTGCACAACAGACAAAGAGATATTTGTGGCCGCAAACGATAAAAATAGCCCGAGCCTGAACTTTTCACCGTTTCGCCGAACGCGGGCGGTTTTTGCGTCCGACCCTGAAAATGCTCGGGGCAGGCGCATCCCTCAACCTTCCACCTCGGAACGTAGCCCGTTTCAACGCGATAAAGACCGTATCATTCACTCTTCGGCTTTTCGTCGCCTAAAGGGCAAAACCCAAGTATTCGTTGCCCATGAAGGTGACTACTATCGCACACGTTTGACGCACAGTTTGGAAGTCTCGCAAATCGCTCGTTCGATTGCCCGTGTTTTGGGTTTGGACGAAGATTTGGCGGAATGTTTGGCTTTGGCCCACGATATGGGACATCCTCCCTTTGGCCATTCCGGTGAGTATGCATTGGCGGCCGCTATGTCGCCCTATGGCGGGTTTGACCACAATGCGCAGACACTTCGCATTGTTGAAAAATTAGAAGGCCGGTATGCCGAATTTGACGGTCTCAACCTGACTTGGGAAACCTTGGAAGGTATCGCAAAACACAATGGCCCTTTATTATTGGCGGCAGGCGATGAAGAGAAATTGCCTTGGGCGTTAAAGGCGTTAGAGAATTGGCAAGCTTTGGAACTCGACACTTTTGCGGGGCCTGAGGCTCAAGTTGCCGCCTTGGCGGATGATATTGCCTATAATAATCATGATATTGATGACGGTCTGAGAGCCGGATTGTTCACCGTGGATGAGGTGACGCAAGTGCCGATTGTCGGTGAGGCTTTTGCAGACGTGCGGGAACGCTATCCTGACATTTCTGAGGATCGCATGATTCATGAAGCTGTGAGAGACCTCATTGGCTATATGGTGTCCGATGTTTTGGCCGAAACGAGGGAAAGGCTCGCATTTCACAATCCGCAATCGGCGCAGGATATCCGTGATCTAGAACGTCCAGTTGTTGCTTTTTCCGAAGGCTTTCGCGGGAAAGAGAAAGCGCTGCGCACTTTCCTCTACGATAATATGTACAGACACTATAAAGTGAACCGGATGATGGGGCAGGCGAGCCGCGTTGTCTCAGAGCTGTTTGAGCTCTTCATCAATGACCCAGACATTTTGCCGACTGAACTGCGTCGCCAGTGTGATGGCCCCCATACGCAAAAGACGGCCCGCGTCGTTTGTGATTATATTTCCGGGATGACGGACGGTTTTGCTTTATCAGAGCATAAAAAGCTTTTTACGGCAGCCGGCTATCTTTCGACATATTAGCAGAATCAAAGGAATTTTTTCAAAATCCAAATTAAATACAGAGAATTAGGGCTCCAACGGGTCTAAAGACTTGCAATTAATTGCCCGACTTCGCATTAGAGAAAAATTAGGGAACGATTCTGCTCACGCCACTCTTGTGATTTGAAATGGTAGCCGTCACATTCTGTCGGGTAGGGTAGATTAAAATACCAAAGGTTTTACATGTTTGCGTCATTCCTCGGCTCACTCACATCTGACATTGCCATTGATTTGGGCACTGCCAATACGCTGATTTATGCAAAAGGGCGTGACGTTGTTTTGAACGAGCCTTCTGTTGTGGCTTTCTCCGTGAAAAATGGTCGTAAGATTGTCCATGCGGTGGGCGAAGATGCCCGAAATATGCTCGGACGGACACCTGGCCACATCGAGGCTATTCGTCCGATGAAAGACGGCGTGATTGCTGATTTCGAAGTCGCCGAAAAAATGATCGAACACTTCATTAAAAAAGTGAACAAAGGTGGAATGATCCGCCGTCGCCCTAATGTTGTCATTTGTGTGCCATCGGGCGCGACAGCGGTTGAACGACGAGCTATTCACCAATCTGCAGAACAAGCTGGGGCCAAACGTGTCTATTTGATCGAAGAGCCTATGGCGGCGGCCTTGGGCGCCGGACTGCCTATTCACGAACCTTCCGGGTCAATGGTCGTCGATATTGGTGGTGGTACAACAGAAGTAGCCGTCCTGTCCTTGGACGGGATTGTCTATTCGCGTTCCGTGCGTGTCGGAGGCGATAAAATGGATGACGCGATTATCCAATATGTCCGCCGGACAACAAATCTGCTCTTAGGCGAGATGAGTGCTGAACGAGTCAAGAAAGAAATAGGTTCGGCGACCATGCCATCTGATAATGAAGGCATGACGGTGCAGATCAAAGGTCGTGACCTGATGAATGGGGTTCCGCGTGAAATTCGTGTGACAGAAGCTATGATTGCGGAAAGCTTGGCCGAACCTGTTGAGCAAATTGTGGACGCTGTCAAAGTGGCCTTGGAGGCGACACCGCCCGAATTGGCCGCTGATATTGTCGATAAAGGCATTATGCTGACCGGAGGTGGAGCATTGCTCCGCAATCTGGATACAGAATTACGCTCTCGTACTGGCCTACCTGTTTCTATCGCTGATGATCCTTTGTCCTGTGTGGTGCGTGGTTCAGGCACCGTTGTTGAGAATTTGAAAAAGTGGAAGGGTGTTTTATCCAGCGGCGTATAGCTTCAGGATTAAAGACCTTATGCGCCCTTAGTGGCCCGGCAAGGAGGTAAGACATGGCCCGTTCTTCTTACTCTCGCCGTTCGAATGAAGAGCACGGCCCGGTATTCGTCATATTGGTCATCGCTATTTTGTTGTCTGCCGGTCTCATGGCGACACAAAGCGGGGATGCTAAATTAAGACGCGCAGCCCAAGCGCAATCCGACCGCCTTATTGTTTCGCCCCTCCTGTCTCTCATATCCCGTCCCGTTCGCGCAGCGGAAGACTTTCTTGGCGGATGGTCGGACAGAAGTCGGGCGCATGAAGAAAATTTGGCGCTTCGAGCCGAACTCCAAACATTGCGCGAAGAAAACTCACGTCTTCAGGTCGATCGTATGCAGATTGCCAGCTTGAACGAAATTCTGAATGTCGAAATCGAAACGAATGTTCCGTTAAAACGCGTTGCCGCCCGGGCTGTGAATGATGTGACAGGGCCTTTTCTTCGGGCTTTGCTGATTAATGAAGGAGAGGGTAAAGGCATTCGTCGCGGCCAAGCTGTGATGACGGCAGATGGCATGGTGGGGCATGTGACTCTAACGGGCCGAAACTCCGCACGTGTTTTACGACTGGATGATTTGAACAGCCGCATTCCTGTGATGAGTGAACGGAGTGGCTCCGTTGCAATTTTGTCTGGTGATAACACCTCTAAGCCTAAATTGATTTTCATGAATCTCGGAGCCGACTGGGAAGAGGGCGACCGGGTGATGACGTCGGGTGATGACGGTCAACTCCCGCGAGGGCTTCATATTGGAACCGTGAGTTCAGTCAGCGATGACGCTATTCGTGTTGTTGTCACAAGCTTTCAACAGCCAGTCGATTGGGTGTGGGTTGCCTTATTCGAACCTTTTGTTTCGCCGGAGCTTCAACCCGTCCAAGAAAGTGACGGTGATGATGCAAATCTAAAGACCTCGGAAATGCCGACGGCCGACACAGGGACAGAGACGGGAGCAGTGACTGAAGGAAATGAATCCGATGCAGTGACGACTGGTGAGGGAGATATCTGATGGCAGATTGGTCATCCCTTTTACCTTCCAGCCGTGCCGGACATTTGCGTCAGGCAATCATCCTCTCTGTGATTCTGACATTTCTGGGATTGATCAACGTAACTTTTTTTGGGTGGAATATTTCTCTGTCTTGGCTGCCCCTTATGGCCGTTGCGCTATGGCCGAGAGCGGCTACGCCGATCTATTCTATCGTGGCTTTATTTCTGCTCGGATTGTTGCAGGACTCAGGAAGTTTTGGTGTTCCTGGGCAATGGCCGCTCATTTACCTTCTGTGCTACGCCTTTATTCGTCCGTTTGAGCGCTTGAAGTCGCTCAACTTTTTGTCGGGTTTTCTGCTTTGGCTATTATCCGCTGGTATTGCCTTTGTGGTGATTTCATTCAGTGGACGCATAATTTATGCCGAATGGCCAAATTGGATAATCCTGTCGCGTTTAGCGCTAACGACGACCTTACTATTCCCTTTGGTATGGGGCGGGAGGCGATGGCTTCAAATACTCATATTAAGACGGGACGGAGCGTAAGTTATGCGGCGCTCCAAGCTCAAAACCCGAAATTCATTTTCTGAACAAGCGCAGGCCGAAAACACGTTAAACCGCCGAATGGTTCTTATGGGGATTGGCGGTCTAGGTATGTTCAGCGTTTTGGGGGCTCGACTATATAATCTTCAAGTCACCAATGCCGAGAACTACATCGCATTATCAGAAGATAATCGCTTTAATTTTAATATTGTTCTGCCTAGCCGGGGGCAAATCAGAGACAGAACCGGTGAAGCTTTGGCTGTAAACACGCCGAATTACCGAGTCGTTCTCATTCCGGAGCGATCTTCTGATATTGAGGCAACCTTGCAGGCCGTGAGTGAGATTGTCGAAATCGAACCGCGTAACCTCAAACGTATTCGACAAGATATTCGTAATAACCCACGCTTTGTTCCGATTACAATTAAGGACAATGTAAAGTGGGAAAACTTTGCCACGCTGAACATGAAAATGCCGGATTTACCAGGAATTGTACCCGAAGTCGCGGAAGGCCGTGCCTATCCGAATGAAGGCGTGTTTGCTCATACTTTAGGCTTTGTAGGTCGTGCTGGAGCTCAGGATATAGCCGCAGACAGTGACCCGCTTTTGCGACAACCCACTTTCAGAATAGGCAAGACGGGAATTGAGGCTTCTGCCGAGCAAGAATTACGAGGGTCTGCCGGACGTTTGAAAGTCGAAGTCAATGCGATGGGGCGAATTGTACGGGAATGGCCGGATCCTGCCGATAGGGCCATAGCGGGCAGAGATGTTTTCCTGACGCTTGATGCAGAACTACAACGTTATGCCGCTCAGGAATTTGGCGAAGAAAGCGGCGGCATCGCCGTGATTGACTGCCTTACAGGGGAATTGCGGACCTTACTGTCTATGCCGAGCTTTGACGCCAATTTATTCGTTAGCGGTTTGACACAGGCGGATATGAATCGTTTGAATTCTGATCCGAAACAACCACAATTTAATAAGGTTATTGGAGGAGGTTATCCTCCGGCTTCAACCTATAAAATGGCGGTTATATTGGCCGCGCTTGAAAGCAGGCAAATCAACCCGCGACGGCCTGTTTTCTGTTCGGGTAAAATTCGTCTGGGGAATCGAGATTTTCACTGTTGGAAACGTGACGGTCATGGCCGCGTGAACATGCGAGACTCCCTAAAAGTCTCTTGTGATACTTATTATTACGAAATCGCGCAGTTCATAGGGATTGAGAAAATTGCGGATATGGCGCGCCGTTTAGGTCTGGGCCAAAGCTATAATATCGGCATTGGGGGAGAGCGATCCGGCATTGTGCCTGACCCTGCCTGGAAGAAAAAGCGGTTAGGGGCGTCTTGGCGTATGGGCGATACGTTAAACGCCTCTATCGGTCAGGGAGCCGTCTCCGCGACCCCCATGCAATTAGCGGTTATGACGGCGCGTTTGGCCAATAAAGAACAGGCGATATTGCCTTCGCTGATTATCGGAAAAGATATTCCGCCTTTCGAGCCTTTGGGTATCGATCCCGCTCATTTGGCCTTTGTTCAAGACGCTATGTATGCGGTCTGTGAAGAGCCGGGCGGGACGGCCTATCAAGTAGACAGTCTTCGTTTGGGCGGTTTGAAAATGGCAGGAAAAACCGGCACTGGACAGGTGCGTAGTATTTCCGCGAGTGAACGGGCCAAGGGTGTACGATCCAATGAAAATATTCCGTGGGAATTACGGGATCATTCGATTTTTGTCGGATATGCACCTTATGAAAGTCCTCGATTTGCCGTTGCTACCATCGTCGAACATGGCGGCTCCGGGGCGGGCCGTGCTGCAAATATTTCTCGTTCTGTATTGTCAGAAGCCTTGCGCCGTGACGGGTTAGGGCCGCGGAGTGATGTGACATCGCAAAAGCGTGATGCGTAATGTTTGATCTCTCGCCATTCGACACGCCCGGTATGCGGATGAAAGACAAGCTCTATGAAGTGAATTGGCTGCTTCCTGTTTTGATTGCCATTATAGGCCTTGTCGGTGTTGTTATGATTTATGCCGCGACGGATGGTGTGTGGCAAAGAGGGGCAGCACAACACGCCATTCGGATCGGGATTGCCGGTGGCATCATGATGGTCGTGGCTATGGTCGATATTCGCGTCTGGTACACTTTAGCGTATCCTGCCTATCTTGGCTCATTAGTTCTTTTGATTGGTGTCGAATTATTTGGTGTGAATGTAAACGGAGCCCAACGCTGGATTGATCTTGGCATCACACGCTTACAGCCTTCCGAATTGATGAAGCTCGCCATCGTTTTGTCTTTGGCACGATATTATCATGACCTGCCACGTTGGCGCGTGTCTCATGTTACAGGACTGGCAGGAGCACTTTTGATGATCGGCCTGCCTATGGCGCTCATTTTGAACCAGCCTGATTTGGGAACAACATTGCTCTTGGCGGCAACGGGCGTTTCTATTGTTTTTCTCGCCGGAGTGAACTGGCGCATTATTTCGATAGCGAGTGTTTTAACTGCGATTGGCATCCCGCTTTTCTTACGGTTTGGCTTGCAGGAATATCAACGCGCGAGAATTTTGACATTTTTAGACCCCGCGCGTGACCCCTCGGGGGCGAGTTATCACATTACGCAGTCCAAAATCGCTCTGGGCAGCGGCGGGGTGTCGGGCAAAGGCTTTATGAAAGGCACGCAGCGCCAAGGTGAATATGTGCCCGAAAACCGAACGGATTTTATCTTCACCGTAATTGGGGAAGAGTTCGGCCTGGTCGGAAGTTTGATGACTATTGGGATTTATATCGCCGTCATCGGCGTTTGCGTTTATTTGGCGACCCAGTGCAAAGCTATGTTTGCTAAATTACTTATCCTTGGCCTGATCACCACTTTTACCCTCTATATTTTTATCAATTTGGGCATGGTCATGGGGCTTATGCCTGTTGTCGGTGTGCCATTGCCTTTGATTTCCTATGGCGGCACGGTCATATTAGCAGTGATGTTCGGTTTTGGTCTTGTTTTATCTGCCCATCTCCACCGCAATATAGAATTGCCACGCAGTGCCTATTAAGAATAGATTTTTTCTTAAAACCACGATTTCTTACAGGTCTGTTCTCTTGACCCCATAGATTAAAGCCTTAATCAAAGATGAAAGAAGATGGCTCATCAGAAAGCCGTCTCGATAAATAATAGGGTATTTTCAAATGGCTACGATTTCCGGTCCGGGCACAGCCCAGTGGTCCTCACGTTTTGCATTCATCATGGCGGCTGTTGGCTCCTCGGTTGGCTTAGGCAATCTCTGGCGTTTCTCGGCTGAACTCGGCACAAATGGCGGTGCGGCCTTTTTGGTGATTTATATCGCCTGTATTGTTCTGGTCGGCGTTCCGGTTTTGATGGGCGAATATATTATCGGTCGGGCAGGGCAGGCCTCCAGCGCGATTGAATCAGCCAATGATTTGACCCGTCGAAGTGGAGTTTCCGGATTTTGGGCCTCTGGCGCTTGGTTCGGTATGATTGCATCATTCCTAATCGTCAGCTTTTACTGCGTCGTAGCGGCTTGGGTCTTATCCTATATTCCGAAATTCCTTTTCGGGTCTTTCAACGGACAAGAGGCTGAAACCATTGCCGGGCAATTTAATACGATGTTGACGAACCCGAGCAGCGTATTGCCGTGGTTCCTCGTCTTCGGCGTCTTAACGACATGGTTGGTTTCGCGCGGCGTGAATAAAGGTATCGAAGTGGCGGCGAAAGTTCTAATGCCAATCTTCTTCCTTCTCCTGATTGGTCTGTCGGCTTATTCGATTATTTCAGGTCTTAACTCGGGCGGAACAGCAAAAGCGTTCTCCTTCATGTTTACACCTGATTTCTCAAAAATTACGCCTGAAGTTGCGACTTCAGCCTTGGGGCAGGCTTGTTTCTCAATTGGTATTGGTAACGCAATTATGATCACTTACGGGTCGTACCTCCCGCGCAATATCAGTATTCCGAAAGCGGCTGTCACTGTTTCGACTGTGGATACACTCGTTGCAATTACAGCGGGTCTGGCAATCTTCCCGATTGTATTCTCTAATAATCTGGATTTCAGCGCCGGTGCAGGGATTTTTTTCCAGACGCTGCCGACGGCCTTGGGTGGAACCGGTGTGGGTAATATGGTCGGCGCCGCCTTCTTCTTCTTGGCGTTCTTCGCGGCGATTACCTCATCAGTGTCCTTGCTAGAGCCATCCGTGGCTTATGTGGCTGAGAAGTTCAAGATGACGAAGCGTAAAGCGGCCTGGTTGACGGGCGCAGCGATAATTACCCTTGGCTTTGGTTCACTCTACAGCCCTCGCTTCTTTGACTTTATTGATACCGGATTGGCAGGCCCAATCTTGGCACCTTTGTCTGCTCTGTTGATTTCTCTCTTTGTCGGGTGGCGTTTGGATCGGGCAATTCTGGCGGGTGAAATAGAGGGCGAGGGCCAAAAAATTGGTGAGTTTATCGTTCTGCTGACAAAATATGTCGCGCCAATCTTTATGGGCTTCGTTTTGGTTATGGGGACTTGGGCAAAATGGATTGCCCCTTTCTTTGCAGGGTGAAACTTGGTTGAAGTAAGGGTAGCATTGCCGCGTTGTGACACAGATTGACTGAGTCTCAGGTCTTGCATCATTTAAGAATTAGTCTTAACCAAATATTGGGGATAACCATTCAGACTGCGTTTAGTATTACTAACTTAAGATAGTCGAGTGGAAAATGTTGAGTTTTAAGGAACTCAGCGCGTTAGGGACAAATTTATGGGCTATGGCCTTAAATCGCTTTGTTGCGTTATTGCGTCTGGATGTATTTTAGCATCTGGGTGTGCAACGGTTGACATGACCGAAGTCGCTCTGACTAAACCTGAAACTATTGCTAAATCGACTGACGTTAATGTTGTCCAACGAGCAGCGACAAAGCTTTACACAGCCTTCACAAATAAAGGCTTTGTGGCAAAGACGTCGCGCAATAAAATGCGGACAGCGGCGATGACTCTGCTTAAGGGACTGAACAAGTCTACGCTGAATACCAAGCTTGATTATGCGTCGAGCGTAACCTCTTCCGAAATACTCAAAAACGATATGATTTTGGCCACGCGCTATGTCGAGCAAACTCATCAAGCGGCAGAGATTTACTTGGCTATGGCACCGGGTGATAATTCGCTGCGTAAGGAACTTGGTCATTTAGAAAAAGCGCTATTGGCTTCCGGCGAAGCCGGTCGTAGCTTTACGGCTGCTCAGAAGCGGTTTGACAGTTCTGAAAGTCTTGAGCTTTTGGCCTCTTATAATCAAAGTATTCAATCTCTCAGAACCGTAACTGATGCCTTCGGTCAACGCGTGCGTTCAGATGTCATGACGTCTGATAATGGTGAGACAAACAGCTAAATTTTCGAATTTTGTTCCCCACTTAGAGTTTTGAGCCTATTGTAGCTCAATGCGGAAATCAGCTCTCATTGTTAAGCTTTACTTGACGGCACGATGAAGTCTTTGCACGGTTGAAAATATGGCTTCGGGTGCAACATATTCTCTGAGACAGGACGGTGAGATGCTTTTGGTGAAAGCTGAAGGCGACTGGACTATCGAAAATGCGAGCGTGCTTCACAACGCGTTATTAAACGAAAATACAGACGCCGACATTACAGACGTTATTTTCGATTTTTCTCAATTAAAACGATTGGACACTTCTGGGGCCTATCTCCTTGCGCGTCTATTGGGGGGGCAAGGACGTCCACGAAGAGACTGGACTATCCAATCGGGCAAGAAGGGGCAACTCACATTGTTGCGTGCCGCATGTGAGGCAACAAGAGGCGCGCCCCCTGCCGTGACCCGGCCTTGGTATGACGCTTTTCTGAGAGTGGGGCTGGCAACAGAGCGCTTTGCTAAAGAACTCTATGAAACACTGGTGTTTATCGGGCACTTCTTCACAGTCTTTGGGCGATTATGTCTGACGCCGTTTAAAATTCGCTGGAAGTCTGTTGTCGCCTTAATAGAAAAAGTGGGTTTGGATGCTGCGCCTATCGTTATGGTGTTGAGCTTCTTCATCGGGGCAGTCATTGCCTATATGGGCGCTAATCTCTTGGCTTCGTTTGGAGCCAGTGTGTTTATGGTTGACCTTGTGGGCGTGTCCGTTTTGCGTGAACTGGCTCCCATTATTACGGCGATATTATTGGCAGGGCGATCCGATTCCGCTTTTACGGCGCAAATTGGGGCCATGAAGATGCGGCAGGAAGTGGATGCTATGACGGTCATCGGGCTCGACACTTATGAGACCCTCGTTGTTCCGAGAGCTTTAGCCTGTATTATATCCACGCCGATTCTGACATTCCTCGCCATGTTGAGCGGGATTTTCGGTGGGATGCTAGTGGCTTGGACAGGTGGAGCTGATATTTCACCCTCTCTGTTTCTAAGTCGTTTCAAAGAGGCTGTCGATACCACTCATTTATGGGTTGGTTTGGCGAAAACCCCGTTTTTCGGATTAATCATCGCGATTATTGGCTGTCGTCAGGGCCTCGCGGTCACGGGGAGTGTCGACTCATTGGGCGAGCGCACAACAACCAGTGTGGTTCAAGCGATCTTTGCAGTGATTGCCTTGGATGCTCTTTTTGCCATCGTTTTCTTCCAATTGGGTATATGATGACGGATTTTACGGAGAGTTTCGATCTGAGTCAGGTGCCGATGGAGGCCAAGAATATTTTGACCCAATTCGGGCCAAATATTATTCATGAGAACCTAAACTTTCAGCTTAATCGCCGCGAAATTGTTGGTCTTGTCGGCGGTTCTGGTTCCGGAAAATCTGTTCTTGTGAACACGCTTTTGGGCCTGAAAGAGCCTGAAGGCGGAGATATTCTCTATTTCGGGCAGCCTCGTGATACATTGAGCAAAGCTGATCGTCGCGCCATAAATAATGAAATCGGCGTACTGTTTCAGGGGGGCGCTCTGTTTTCATCCATGACGGTCCGTCAAAATATTATGGTGCCGCTCAGAGAGCATACGGATTTACCCGAGAGCCTGATGGAAGAATTGGCCGATATGAAAATTCACATGGTCGGTCTGCCTCCGGAGGCTGCTGTTCTATATCCGTCGGATTTGTCTGGTGGGATGAAGAAACGGGCCGGTTTGGCGCGATCATTGGCCTTAGATCCCACTCTGTTGTTTCTTGATGAGCCCACAGCCGGTCTCGATCCTATCGGGGCACATGCTTTTGATGAGTTGATATTAGGCTTGAAAGAGGCGATGAACCTAACCGTTCTGATGGTCACGCATGATTTGGATAGTCTCTATGCGATTTGTGACCGTGTGGCGGTTTTGGTTGATAAACATATTGCGATCGCCGATAAGTTGGAAACCGTTCAGCAATATGACCATCCTTGGGTGCGTGAATATTTTGGCGGTCCCCGTTCCCGAGCAGCCATGGCGGCTGGCGGACAAGCGAAGTAAGGCAGTGTTTGGCTGATTAAAACATGGAAAACAAAGCCCATTACGCATTAGTCGGATTTTTTGTTCTGATGTCATTTCTCGCCGTCGTCGCCTTTGTGCTGTGGTGGTCAAATGCTCAGTTTGATCAACAATTTGACGAATATGAGGTCAGCTTTAGTGGGCCTGTGCGCGGTTTGTCCCAAGGCAGTGAGGTTCGCTTTAACGGCTTAAAAGTCGGGGAAGTATCTCGATTGGGGTTAGATCCCGAAGACGCGAATGTTGTAGTTGCCAGTATTGAGGTCGAAAGCAATACGCCTGTTGATACGAAATCTTACGCGCGTCTGGAGCCTCTTGGCCTCACAGGGTTGAGCTATATCCAAATCTTCTCGGGCGGAGAGGGGTTCCCTTTGTTAAACGACCTGCCGGGGCGCGGTCCAAAACGTATTGAAGGGCAAATGAGCCAGATCGATACGTTTCTCGACGGGGGTGGTAACGTCATTGAAAATGCCACAGTGGCGCTCAATCGCGTGAGTGCTGTTCTCTCCACCGACGCCATTGCAGATTTTCACAAGATTCTGAAAAATATCGAAGAGATTACGGCTAATATTGATACTTCTGAACTGGATATGGCGGAAGTCAATAAGCTGATTGTCTCAATCCGTGAGGCTGCGGATGCTGTTGCGTCAACTGCGCAAAATATTGAGCTTACGAGCACGAGTATTAATGGAGTCGTCAGTGATGACCTACGGTCTGTCTTGAAACGGGTTGAGACCAGTCTTGCAACGATTGATAAAGCCGTTGGCTCCTTCGATGGTTTGGCAAATGAAGGCGGCGATTTGATTACGGATGCCCGCGATGCGATTAATCGCCTGTCCAATTCTGGCCTAACGGATTTGGAAGAAACAGTTGATGCTATTCGCCGCTTGGTCAGCACGCTCGGGCGTGTTGCCGATAGTTTGGAGCAAAACCCCGCCCAATTTATCGCGGGAACCGAGCGTGAAACTGTGGAGTTACCGCAATGAGAAAGCTGATTATGTTAAAAGGGACTGCTTTGAAGTCCGGTTTTGCGGGCGCTTTGCTTATGGGGCTAACGGCGTGCTCTATTCTGCCTGATCCTGCTCCCGCCGATACAATATACCGAATGAGTGCTTTACCCGCTTCTGTGATGGCGGAGGATGACGCTTTTGTTATACGGATTGATCGTCCTAGCGCCCCTATTGTGTTCCAGACCCGTGATGTTGTCGTATCTCCTGACGGACAACGCCTCGTGACTGCGGCACAAACGAAATGGGTTGAGGCTATGCCTTTGCTTGTTCAACAGGCTTTCATTGATGTGCTCGCGTCTCGCAAAGACCTAGTTGGTGTTATGCCAGCCTCCGGTGCCAGAACGGATACGCGGGTCCAATTCCATATCAAGAATTTCGAAGCTCAATTTGACCAAGGCGAAGGCAATCCTCCGCTGGCCATCGTTTCATTCTCGGCGACATTCTCTAATGCGGCCAACAGAAATCTATTGGGCACTTATGATGTTCGTAAAGAGGCGAGAGCCAATGCAGCGTCTGTTTCAGCCATAGTTGAGGCGATTTCGCAGGCTAATGCTGAAGCACTCAATGATATCGCGGATTGGCTTAGCGCTCATCCTGCGCATAACCCTAATCAGGAATAGCTCATCCACTTTCGTCTGGCTTCTGCTTTGCGGCACGACTTCGCCAAAAGATAATCGAGCCAAAGGCTGTGATAAAGGCTAAAGCAATCAGTGGAAGCATATATTCTAATCGGTCGCCGACCATCTCCCCTAAATAGTGACAGAGACTAAAAATAACGGCGGTGTAGAGAAGCGCCGTGAACGCCACAATCAAACAAAACTTCGGATAGGAAACCTTGAAATACCCACAGGCCACATAGGCAGGAATACGGGCAAGGGGGAGAAAGCGCGCCCCCAAAAGGGTGAATAAAAGATGCGTCTGAACCTTATCCTGCAGATTGGCGACGTGTTTCTTCTCGGCAAAGGCGCGGGCGCGCTCATGTTTCAGCGCCGCCCAACCAATCCAGTATTTCCAGATATCAGAGAGAATTAGCCCCACTAAAATTACGAAGAAAACATTCGGAAAATGTGCGGGGTTCGAGGCTGAAAGCGTGGCCGCTGCCAAAACGGCGGCATCCTCTTGCACAAAGGGACCCAATGCGATTCCCAGATATAAGAGCCAGTTAGGTTCCATGAATAAGGTGTCTCTCTTGTCCCAATCGGTAAGTGTGAGCCATGTTGAGCCTTCTATGGCTGAAATTTACTAAGATTCAAGCGCTAGTGCCCATTGCGTCTATCGACACACCGTGACATAAGGCGCGAAATTTTAACCCCTGATTTGGGGCAACAAAGTCTTATGCCTTGTTTGCACCCATGATTGACACACATTGGATGCCCGTCATGCAAATTAAAGAAGTGAAATCCGAAGGTCTCAGCTCCACATTTTCGGTCACCGTTCCCAAAGAAGATTTGTCCGCTAAATTGGACGAAAAAATCAAGGAAATGCAGCCGCAAGTCTCTCTAAAAGGCTTCCGTCCGGGTAAAGTGCCGGTCTCGCACATCAAGAAAATGTTCGGCCAATCCATCATGAAGGATGTGGTTGAGGAAATGGTCAATGAGAGCTCGCAAAAAGCGATCAATGACAATAAATTGCGTCCGGCCGGTCAGCCAAAAATCGATCTGCGCGCCAATGGCGAAGACGTCACAAAAGGCAATGCCGATCTGGAATATCAGATGACAGTTGAGTCGATTCCTGAATTTGAGCCTGTCGAGATTGAGAAACTGAAATTCACACGCCTGAAATATGAAGCCACAGACGCCGATATTGACGAGCGTTTGGCGGAATTGGGTCAAGGCCAAAAGACTTACAAGAAAAAGGCCAAAACGGCCAAAGCCAAGAAAGAAGACGCTGTTCTTATCGACTTCGTCGGTACGATTGACGGCACAGAATTCGAAGGCGGCGCGATGGAAGGTCATCAACTCGTTCTCGGTTCCGGCACATTCATTCCGGGCTTCGAAGATCAACTGATCGGTGCCAAAGCCGGTGATGAATTAGACGTCAAAGTGACATTCCCTGAAGATTACCAAGCTGCTGATCTAGCCGGTAAAGAAGCGGTCTTCGCGACGAAAGTTCACGAAGTTCAAGGTGCGAAAGACGCGGAAATCAATGACGAATTTGCTAAAAACTTCGGTCTTGATGATCTTCAAGCCCTTAAAGATGCGGTTAAAGGCCAGTTCGAAAATGAGCTGGACATGCAATCCCGCATGAAATTGAAGCGCGCCATTTTGGACGAATTAGACAAAAAACATAGTTTTGATCTGCCTGCCGGTATGGTTGAAGCGGAGTTCGCGAATATCTGGTCACAAGTTCAGGCTGAAAAAGAAGCCGGACAATTGGACGAAGAAGACGCGAAGAAATCCGATAAGCAGCTCGAAAAAGATTACCGCAAAATTGCGGAGCGCCGTGTGCGTTTGGGCTTGGTTCTGGCTGAAATGGGTCAGAAAGAAGAGGTTCAAATCTCCAATGAAGAGCTGCAACAAGCCATGGTCGCCGAAGCGCGCCGTTACCCCGGTCAAGAACAGCAAGTGATTGAGTTCTATCAGAAGAACCCACAAGCGATCGCTCAACTTCGCGCCCCGATTTATGAAGAAAAAGTCGTCGACCTGATCATCGAAAAAGCCACCGTGAAAGACAAAAAAGTCGATAAGGATGAGCTCTATAAAGAAGATGAAATGATCTAATCATCCGTCTGATTTTCTTTGATCAATAGAGTGAGTTTAAGGGAGCCCGCAACGGCTCCCTTTTTTACTATAAGCGTTCCAAAATACTCATCATCTCCCGCTCCATCCGCATAATCTTGCGCGCTTGTGGCGTGTCGGGCGGAATGGATTTGAGTGGCGGCAAGCCCGCAACCGCGCGTTCGTGATTGACGAGTTCCAATTCGAGCGCTTCAAACCGCGCAGCGCGCCGACTGGCCTCAACCTGTTCTATCAATATAGCTTCGCTGGAAGATAGATCTTCGGGTAAGCGGTCCCGTCGTTTCTTCCGAAGCCTGTAAATTTTCTCTTCAAGCACGAGATGTCGATAATGGCGTTGCCTTTGATGGTGGGTCTTGTCATTTAATGATTTGCGTCTGGGCATATCCTCTCTCGTTTTCTCTCTTATTTTCGTCTTCGTTTCGTTTGTTTGTTTGTTTCGTTCGGTTCGTTTCAGTCTTGGAAAAAGTGGGCGTCTGCGGGGTTGTGGGATGTTGGCGGTAAACCACGGATAGCTAAAAGGTGTTTTCACATCCGCACAAAGTGC
>CAZEFT010000030.1:0-25801 GCA_964511495.1 uncultured Algimonas sp.
CTATCCGTGGTTTACCGCCAACATCCTCACAACCCCGCAGACGCCCACTTTTTCCGAACTCAAACAAGAAATGAAACAAAACAAGCAAACGAAACAAAAGAGAGAAACACAAAGAGAGCAACGAAATCAATGAGAGACAAAGCAAGCGACATGAAGACGTAAGACAAATTACCCAAACACCCCCGTCATTGCCGTGCTTGACACGGCAATCCATCTCCTGCTGTCGCTAGGCTTGGTATGGTGCGGGTAAAGCATTCTCACTAACGCCTTTCAGGCGCCGCGTTCGAATGGAATGCATCCGCGCGTTCCGACCTTTGGTCGGCAGACCTTATCAGGTCACGCGGATGGTGGCATCCTCACTAACCCTGCTCCGCAGGGCCGCGTTCGAATGGACGAGTCACGCGGATGTAATTAAAAAGCCCGCCAAGAGGCGGGCTGATTTTGACGTAAACTCTGCACGATCCCGAGAGGGAGGGACAGGGTATAGTGTCTATTCTTCTTCGCCTTTAGGCGCGTCTTCTGCCGGAGCGGCTTCAGCTTCTTTGGCAGCAGCGTCAGCGGCTTTTTTGGCTTCAGCGGCGGCTTCTTTTGCTTCTTTTTCTGCTTCGGCACGAGCTTCAGCTTTTTCTTTGCGCTCTTCCTCACGCTCGACGGCTTTTTGACCGGGCTTACCTTTTTGTGGGTTATTACCGGCTTTCCACTCCCAAAGACCGGCTGCGCCGAGGAAGCGGGCAACACGTTCAGTCGGCTGGGCGCCTTTGCCGAGCCATTCTTTACATTTCTCGACGTCCAATTTCACGCGGTCTTCGCTGTCTTTTGGAAGCATTGGGTTATAGCTGCCGACGATGTCGATGAAACGACCATCACGCGGCGCGCGGGAATCCGCAGCTACGATACGGTAGTAAGGACGTTTTTTAGCGCCGTGACGGGCCAATCTAAGTTTGAGAGCCATGATGTTTTCCTTTTTAATCTAGCAATCGGTTAAATTCAGTGTGTTATTTTTTCTTCCCGAAGGGAGAGCCGAGGCCGGGGAGGCCGCCGCCTAATCCGGGTAATTTCGGGCCTCCGCCACCCAAGCCCCCAAGTCCGGGGAGTTTCCCGAGGCCGGGTGGAAGTGACTTTTTTAACTCTTTGAGTTGTTCCGGGGACATATCGGCGGGGTTGGGCAAGCCGCCTTTACCGGGCATCATGCCGCCGGGCATTTTTGGCATGCCAGGCATGCCGCCCATCTGTTGCATCAGACCGGCCATGCCACCTTTGCCCATCTTCTTCATCATATCCGCCATTTGGCGATGCATTTTCAGAAGCTTGTTGACGTCTTGTACGCTCATGCCTGAACCTGCGGCGATACGCTTTTTGCGCGAGGCTTTCATCAAGCCGGGATTACGGCGTTCTTCCGGCGTCATGGACGAAATGATCGCGCGCTGCTGCTTGAACATTTTATCATCAATACCGCCTGCAGCATCAATTTGCTTACGGACTTTCCCCATGCCGGGCATGAGTTTCATCAGGCCGCCCATACCGCCCATTTTTTCCATCTGGCCAAGCTGTTTGGAAAGGTCTTCCAAATCAAACTGGCCTTTGCGCATTTTTTCAGCCGCGCGTTCGGCTTCTTTCTGGTCGATCACTTCAGAGGCGCGTTCAACCAGAGAGACGATATCGCCTTGGCCTAGAATACGCCCGGCGAGGCGTTCAGCGTCAAAGGCTTCCAGACCCTCAAGCTTTTCACCTGTGCCGAGGAATTTAATGGGCAATCCGGTGACGGCCCGCATGGAGAGCGCCGCACCGCCGCGCCCGTCCCCGTCAATTCGGGTCAGAACGAGACCCGTAAGGGGGAGCCGTTCATGAAAGCGTTTGGCCGTTTCGACGGCGTCTTGACCCGTCAAACTATCCGCGACCAGAAGTGTTTCAATCGGTTGTGTCTCTTGAGCGATGGCTTCGACTTCATCCATCAATTCATCATTGATTGTGGTACGACCCGCCGTATCGAGGAAGACAACATCATAACCGCCCTTGGCGCCTTCGCTCATAGCGCGTTTGGCAATCTCTAACGCGCTTTGGCCTTTGATAATGGGCAGGAAGCCGACATCGGCTTGCTTGGCCAACATACCAAGCTGTTCCATCGCAGCGGGACGATTAGTATCGAGTGAGGCGAGGAGGATTTTCTTTTTGAACGCTTTTTTCAAGTAAAGCGCAATTTTACCGGATGTTGTTGTCTTACCGGAGCCTTGCAGGCCTGCCATCAGAATGGCAACGGGCGGGCGACCCGAAAGGTTCAAATGCGTGGCTTTGGCCGCTTCGGCTTTGTCTATATCATCATCCGACAACGTACCGCCGAGCATGTCAATCAAGGCGTCATTGACGATCTTGACAACCATTTGGCCGGGTTTGATAGATTTGATGACCTTTTCGCCGACCGCTTCTTTGCGGACTTTTTCGACAAAGTCTTTGACCACGGGCAGGGCGACATCGGCTTCAAGCAAGGCCACGCGAATTTCGCGCATGGCGGCATTGACGTCTTTTTCCGACAAGGCTCCACGGCCTGTCAGATTGTCAAATACATTGCCTAACTTATCGCCTAATGCGTCGAACAAATTTTCATCCTCAAATTCACTATGCGCAAGGCAGAAGAGCCGCGGTGAACGTAACACGTCGACCACGGGACCCCGTCTGCATCTCGCACAGCGCGGAGCGCAGGATTAAATCTGCGCTGAATTGGATGTGCACATAAGCGATGTTGGGAAAGGCGTCAAGTCAAAGAGACCCTATGAAGAGGCTAAGTTTTGTAAGTCGCGGAACAGAACCCAACGAAGAAAGGGCCATGACTATATTGTAATTATTTTTCTTAAACCAAATCGAAGGAAATTACTCTAAGAGTCATTTTGAGTCATAGAGCACTCAAGGGGAATTTATGCGTTGTATATCATTGTCAGTTATGGCTTTGCTTTTCATACCTTTTGTAAGTGGCTGCGGTGGTGGAGGCGAGAGTGCTTCCACGACGACACCTGTTGTGACGACACCCGATCCCAATACGGCCCCCGTTGTGGCGTCTGCGAATGGTGATCAGGCGGCGGAAGTCGGTATTTCGTTTTCTTATGATGCCACGCAGGGCGGGAATACCTTTTCGGATGCGGATGGCGATACGCTTACTTACACTGTGGCGTATAGCCCTGCGGCTCAAGGGCTCGCGGATAGTAATGGCGTTATTACGGGAACACCGTCAACCGACGGGACTGTGACTGTCACGCTCACAGCCAATGACGGCAATGGCGGCGTGGTGAGTGATGATTTCGACATTGTTATTGCAGCGGCCAATAACGGACAAACGGCGATTTTTGCCAAATTTGGCGGACGGATTGATATGAATAATCCGGCCAATTACGCCAATCAAGCCGTTCCAAATTATATCACGAAGTTAAATGATGGCGGGAATCCCATCACGGATAGCGGTGCCACATTGGGGCGCGTTCTTTTTTATGACAAAGCCCTCTCAATTGATGACACCATATCTTGCGCCAGCTGCCACAGCCAAAGCCATGGTTTCAGTGATCCCAATATACGCAGTGAAGGTGTCGAGAATGGTTTGACCGGACGACATTCTATGCGTCTGATAAATACGCAATTTGCGGATGAGAGCCGGTTCTTCTGGGACGAACGGGCGGCGTCTCATGAGATTCAAGAATCCCAACCACTGCACGATCATAATGAACACGGATTTAGCGGACAGAACGGCCGCCCTGATTTTGATGATTTGGTCGCAAAATTGGAAGCTTTAGATTATTATCAAGAGCTTTTCACATTGGTTTACGGCGATGCTTCAGTCACCGAGGCGCGCCTGCAAAGTGCTTTGGCTCAATTTGTGAAAAGCATACAATCCTTTGACTCAAAATATGATGAAGGTCGCGCACAAGTAAATAATGAGCGGGTAAACTTCCCAAATTTCACGGCAGATGAAAATGCGGGTAAACTTTTGTTTCTAGATCCACCCAATCAGGGTGGGGCCGGGTGCCAGGTCTGCCATCGTGCTCCAGAATTTGATATTCGCCCTGACAGCAACCAAAACGGTGTTGTCAGTGTTGCGGGGTCACCGGGAGAGTTTGATTTTACCAATACGCGCTCACCCTCTCTTCGGGATGTCTTAAACGCTGATGGATCCTCTAATGGGCCTTTTATGCATGACGGGTCTTTGGCAAGTCTGTTGGACGTCATCAACCATTACGACCAGATCAATGCCCCCGTTGTGGAGCCGGCCCGGACCCAATTTCTCAATACATTGGACAACCGTCTGCAACCCGGAGGAAATCTTCAAAACCTGAACCTGACAGATACGCAAAAATCACAACTTGTTGCTTATCTGACGACTTTGAGCGGACAGAATGTGTATCAAGATGCCAAATGGTCTGACCCATTTGAATAAGTCGCCGTGTTTAAGGTATCACTTGTCCTATGGCGCCGTTTTCTTATAGGAAAATGTGATCATTGATGAATTTGACGCAAAAATTGAACTGGCGAAGACCTTTCTTCGCGCCGGAAATGATAATCGCGCGGAAGAAATTTGTATCGCTTTAGTATTGAATTAGAACGTCAAAATGCTGGCGATTGATATTATAATGCGTTTTTCTGCTTTTGGGCTCTTGGGTTCACTAGCTTTCATAACGCTACGTGACCATTTTAACCACAGAACCGGCAAGTTATTGGTGGCACTTTGCCTGTCTCTTATGGCCATGATGATTAGCTCTGCGCCGGAAGCGCTTGATTTGCCCGAGAGCGTGAAACGTGTCGCGCGCTTTATTGACCTGCCTAATACAGTGCTGGCGTGGCTCTTTGTTTTATCTGTTATGAATGACGACTTCCGTTTGAGCACTCGATACATCACTTTAGCGCTGATCTATTGCGCAATAGTCTGGTTTTTAACTTTGAATGTGCAAATGCAATGGGGGATTGACGAACGGTTACTGGTTTTGACCGTCAATCTCTATGCTTTGGGATTATTCCTTTATCTTTTGATGAATGTTCTGAAGAACCGTCGAGATGATCTGGTGGAACCGCGCCGTCGTTTGAGATGGTTTTTCGTGGTCGCTGTTATTGGTTTGGTCGGGTTAGCCATTTTGTCGGAAATCTTATCCGGTTTAATCGGGGACGGTATTCGCAAGTCATTCAAAATCTTCATTACCTTTATTCTTGTTCTGTCTGGACATTATTGGTTTTTGCAAATCTCTGACCACCACATTGCCTTTGCAGGAAAGAAAAATCCCTCAAAACCTCTGACACCACATTCGTCCGAACTAACGGATAAAACACGCGCAAAGTTAGCTGTTCTTGATAAGGCTATGGAAATAGACAAACTCTGGCGCGATGCAGATTTGTCATTGAATAAATTAGCTCGCCATATCGGTGTATCACCCAAGCGCTTGCGCGCCTTGATCAATCAGAATTTGGGCTACCGAAATTTTAAAGCCTATCTTCAAAGCTATCGCTTGAAGGCAGCGAAAGAAGCTTTATCTGATGCGACGCAGCGGGATGTAACAATTTTGGAAATTGCTTTGGATGTAGGATTTAATTCTACGTCAACATTTAATCGGGTGTTTAAACAAGCCGAGAATATCAGCCCAAAGAGCTATCGTTCAAAAAGTCTGGCCGATTGATTAAATTTTGGAAAATTCATGGACTGGCCGTTTCTGGGCAGTTTTTTTCCGAAAATGGGCAGACGGCTTAACACGCAAATCTTAGCCTTGAGATCTATCTCAGTTCAGGAGGCGAGACATGTTCCAAAGGCTTTTAATTTCATTTCTAATTGTTTGTGGTTTTCTCTATGTGGGAGACGCTTCCGCACAAGAGGGTAAGATAGAGGGAGTTGACGCTTCAAAAGTTGCCTCGGTCATTGAGCGTGTAAAAGAGGCCTATGGCGGGAGCAAATTGGTAAACCTTAAAACGGTTCAAATCACAAGCGATAGACGTTTATCATGGGATGGGCAGGGGCAATCGGCTGACTTTGTTGAGTTTGCGCCCTATCGTTTCATCAAGCATTTCGACCTAAAAAACGAGCACGGAAGCGTCGAGAGCTGGATTCGTCAAACCGGCAATATTTACCACATGCATACTATTGTTGACGACGACGGAGTCCGCACAGCGAACTACTTCCAAAATACATTCCGCACGCGCGATGATGGTCGGTATTTCCAATTCTTCGCGGGCGATTACCGATTATCTGATTTACTTCTCGCACACCATTTGGTGACCGATGATGCAAAAATCAGTGCTCACAAGGAGGTTCCCTATTACGGCGATATGTATGATGTTTTATCTGTGAGTTTTGATGAGAACCCGTTGATGGCTCATATTTATATCTCGCAAACAGATGGGATCATTCAGCGATTAGTAATGGAACGCGACATCGGGGATGTGAATATTATATTTGATGCTCATAAATCCGCGAAAGGTGTCATTTATGCATCTGAGAACCGCTTGTTTTTAGGCGATCGGATGATCGAGTATGAAGTCGGACAAGACGTCGTTGTCAACAAATCCGTGTCTAAGGCGCTTAACTTTGGAGAGGGTGTACAGCCCGAACCGGAGAGAGTCGAGATGTCAGAGATGACGGTGGATACTCTAGCACCAGGTGTCTTTTTGGTGGGACAGGATGATTACTCTTTGTTCGTTGAGCAGGACGGAAGCTATGTCGGTGTAAACGCCTATCCCGGCCTAAAAGCTCGATTTGAGGCTTTAATTGAAAGCACGGGCAAATCCTTACCTTTATCTAAGTTGATCGTGACCCATCATCATGTTGATCACATGGAAGGCGTTATGGACGCACATGAGATGGGCGCAACTCTTTTGATCACACCTGAAACTGAGGCCGTTTTAAAATCTGATGACCGGTTTTCAGAGACGTCGTTTAAGATTCAAATTGTCAATGATGGTGATGCCTTGGGGTCGCTGTCATTATATATGAAACCCACAAGCCATGCGGCTGAAAACATCTTTGTGTATCACAAAGAGGCGAAGCTGTTATTCCAAGATGACCATTACCACGGCATGTTCAAAGAAGGGCCGACTTGGGTTCAGCCGACCGCATTTGAACTGTTCCATCTCATTCAGGATATAGGGCTAGATGTTGAAAAGGTCATGTCGGGCCATACACGCAAAGCTGAGCCTTGGGCTTTGTTTGAGAAGGGTGTCTCAGACACATTTGCGAATAATTTTTGCGCAAGTGGTCGGAAAATTTGTAAGGATTTGATGTAGAGTTGATAGTTTACTCAAAAGAGGGCGGATATGAGTCGCGCTTGGATTTGAAAAACAAACGATGTTTGAAGAGGATATATCGAACGCTAAAGCTATTCGGGAATGTTCTCATACGCAGTGGCACGATTATCCATAAAAAAAAGCGTCCCGCGAGGGACGCTTTTGAATTTTGATTGTTAAAGCGAGTTACGCTTTGACTGTGTGCGGTTGGCTGGCGTGCTTCTTAGCTGTGTCAACCAAAGCTTTAAAGCTTTCCGGCTCGTTTCCGGCCATGTCGGCCAGAACTTTACGGTCAAGATTGATGCCGGCTTTGTTCAAACCGTCCATGAAACGACCATAAGTCATACCGTGCAGGCGAGCTGCGGCATTGATACGTTGGATCCAAAGGGCGCGGAATTGGCGCTTCTTCAGTTTACGGCCGATATAGGCATATTGACCGGCTTTTTCGACCGCTTGGTTAGCAATGCGGAATGTATTCTTACGACGGCCGCGGTAACCTTTGG
This sequence comes from uncultured Algimonas sp., assembly GCA_964511495.1. Lineage (GTDB taxonomy): Bacteria > Pseudomonadota > Alphaproteobacteria > Caulobacterales > Maricaulaceae > Litorimonas. The sequence continues at coordinate 7,746 of CAZEFT010000030.1, forward strand.
CTGCATCGATAATTTTTTTGTGACGTGCGTGTTTCGTGACGCCGCGTTTTACTCGTGACATAATATTACTCCAGTATAGGGGGCGTTAGCCGTTCGGCATGAACTTCTTTTTGATAACTTTGGCGTCGCAGTCTTTGAGGACTGTTGTGCCGCGCAGCTTACGAATTTGGTCATTCGTACGCTTGATCATACCGTGGCGTTTACCCGCTTGGCCTGCTTTGACCTTACCGGATTTCGTGATTTTAAAGCGCTTTTTCGCGCCTGACTTGGTCTTCATTTTTGGCATTTCGGTCTCCTGTAATGGTGTCTCGTATCAGACCTGATACGCAACACTGCCTTTGTGAGTGTAGAGGCATGCCTGTTAGCCCATAGCACTGCTGTTTCCTGACTCGCGTCAGAAGCGGGCCTTATAGAGTTTGCGTCGAAGAGGTCAAGCATTTGCGTACAGCTATCAGGCCGTCGCTTTGGCCCGTTTTGTCAAATACCGATTAATGCGAATGATAACGAAAGTGATGCCGAGACAATAGGCAGCGGCTTCAATCGCGTCCTTCCATTCTATCACGGGTTCGGGCGTCATAAGGATTGATGATTGTGGCAAAGTCGGATCGGCATACCCTAATAAAGCAAAGACAAAGAAGTTATTGCCGATGTGAAAGCCGATTGCGCTTTCCAAGCCCTGATCTTCGAAACTTAGCCAACACATAGCAATGCCAAATATGAAGGTTTCAAAAACATAAGGGCCTAATTGTCCATCGGCTTCTGGATTGCCGAGATGAAGCGAGGCGAACAGAGCGCTTGTAATGACACAGGCAAGCCATGGATGTCGGGTGATAAGGCTTAGGCCTTGGTTTAAATAACCCCGACAAAGGATTTCTTCTGAGGCCGCCTGTATCGGTAGAAAAATCAAAGTAAAAGCCAGCAATATACCAAAACCTCTCCAATCCTGATGGATGATGACGGCGTCAAAGTCCTGAGGATTAAGCCAGAAATCAATCAGGGATAAAACGCTATATATGAGCAGAACGGAAGTAAGAGACACCCAGAGCCGGGACCATCCAAATGTGTTATGAACAGTCACAAGGCGTTTTAATGGCAAGTTATGCCAATATTTATAAACGACGAAGGGGGCAACAAAGAGCGGAACAAACCCTACCCAAATCATCAGGCTTTCCGCATATCCGCTGCGTGGAAAATCAGGGTCAAGTGGAATGCGCCATTCAGCCGGAAGAAAGCTTTCAGCTATGATGAACGGAATCATTCCAAAAACGCTGAGCAGTACAATAAATATGAGGCCCATAAACCAATACACCCAACTGAGTTGGGTGTGGTTTTTCGGAAAGCTCAAAAAATAGGCTTTGTTAGGAGAGTGTGTGATGGAGGAAAGACCCATCATGATAGCTTGGGATTAACGCGGGGCCAGAACCATCGTCATCATACGACCTTCGGTCTTAGGCTCAAATTCGACTTTCGCTGTCTCTTGAAAATCTTCTTTTACACGAGCCAGTAAATCCATGCCGCGATCCATATGGGCCATTTCCCGGCCTCGGAAACGGACGGTTACTTTCACTTTATCACCACGGTCAAAGAATTTCGTCATCGCTTTAGTTTTGACCTGATAATCATGCGTATCAATATTTGGACGCATCTTGATTTCTTTCAAAGATTGCGTGCGTTGATTTTTACGATTGGCCGCTTTTTTCTTTTGATTTTCGAACCGCAATTTCCCGTAGTCCAAAATTTTGGTTACGGGTGTCTCACCGGGGGCAACTTCAACCAAGTCAAGTCCGGCAGCAGAGGCGGCGGCAAGAGCTTCTTCGATGGATACGACGCCGCGCTTTTCGCCTTCTTCCGTAATGAGAAGGACTTTTGAGGCGGTAATATCCCGATTTGTAAGCGGGCCTTTTGGTTTTTTGGCCGGTGCGGCGGCGAGTGGGCGTCTAGCGATGCGAAATTCTCCTAAGTCTGTTTTCGATGGACGAAATATGGCGTTTTATAGTGAAATATTCAAGGGTTAAGGCCCGTTCATTTAACGGTTTTTCGCCTTAAGGGCGGCCCTATAAACGTCCAGCGTGTGAATTTGTAGCGATTTTTTAGAAAAATGCCGAGCAATCCGTGATCGCGCATGGCCTCCATCATAGGTCGGCCAAACCATGGCTCTTTGCAGAGCTTTAGTCATTGCCGCTGAGTCGCCGGGTGCCACCAGAAAGCCGGTCTTTTTATCTTCAACAGTTTCCAATGCTCCACCCAAAGCTGTCGCGACGACGGGGCGGCCCATGGCTTGGGCTTCAGCAGCGATACGACCAAAAGCTTCGGGTTCATTGGACGCGCTTAATACCACATCCGCCGCTTTCAGGATGGGCGGCATATCCGTTCGATGTCCGGCAAAAATAACACGACCCGTCAGGTTCAGGTCGTCAACTTTCTGCTCAACTTCTTTTACATAATCATGACGTCCTTGTGCGTCCCCCACACAAATCAAATGGCAAAATGCGGGTAATTTGACCAAGGCGTCCAGCGCATCCAATTGCCCTTTCCATCGGGTGAGGCGACCGGGCAAGACAATAAATTTATGATTCGAAAATTCATCTTCCGCGCCTGCCCATTGCGCTCTCAAAGCGGTGACAGAGTCTTGACTGACTTTAGCGGGATCAAACACGCCCATATCGACGCCCCGATGAATAACGGTAATCGGACGGTTTTTCGTTTTGTGGGTTTTCACAATGTGATCGCGTGTGAAATTTGAATTGGCGATAATAATGTCGCCCTTGGCCATAACGGAATTGTAAAATCGTTTGAGTGCCGATTTCGCGTTATAAATGCCGTGATAGGTCGTCACGAAAGGCGTGTCGCTGAGTTTACAGGCGAGAAAAGCGGGCCATGCGGGAGCGCGCGAGCGTGCATGAACAATATTGATATTATGGTCTTTAATCAGCTTTTTAATCAAGACCACCCTCGGTAAAAGCGTCATGATATTCTTACTGCCAATAGGAGCCGTGTGCAGGGTCCCGCCAAGCTCTGCGATTTCATTTTCCATACGCCCGCCTGCGGAGAGGACATGAGCCTTATGACCTTTTTCAATCAAGGCTTCGGTGATTTCGACTGTCGTGCGTTCCACCCCGCCGGCATTAAGCTCGGGCAGAACTTGCAGAACCCGCAACACGGCCTTATCCGTTGGGGTGTTAATTTTATGACTTTCAGACTCACTCATTATCTTCACACTAAAGGGAAAATATGACGGACGCACCCGCCTTTCTGAAACAATCTAGCGATCTTCGCATTGCCTATCGTCATGTCAAAGGGAATGGCCCGACGGTTATTTGGTGCGGAGGCTTGAAATCTGACATGTTAGGATCGAAAGCGGAGTTTCTAGCAGAATGGGCAAGTCAAAATAACCGCGATTATATACGCTTTGATTATTTCGGTCATGGTGAAAGTGACGGAGATTTTACCGACGGAACCCTTTCACAATGGGCCACCGATATTGTGACGGTGATGGAGAGTCTCTGCAAAGGGGATGTTATCCTCATTGGCTCCTCCATGGGTGGATGGGCGAGCCTCTTAGCCGCCATAGAGCAAAAAGAGCGTGTGAAGGCATTGGTGCTCATAAACCCCGCTCCGGATTTTACGGAAAAACTCACCCGCGCAAAGTGGGGCGAGGCAGAAGAGCGGGCCTTGAAAGAGCAGGGCGTTGTGTACGAGCCCTCAGGATATGAAGAGCCTTATGCCTATTCCAAAATCCTCATGGATGATGGAAAAGCCAGACAAATATTAGACGCCCCAATTCCGTTGACCTGTCCAATCCGTATTTTGCAGGGCGCAGACGATCCGGTCGTTCCGCCTGAGCATAGCCGTCTGATTGTGGAAGCGGTGAAAAGTGAAAATGTAACCTATAATTTGATCAAAGGCGGAGACCACAGCCTGTCGCGTGATCAGGATTTGGTTTTACTGGCGCAAACCCTTAATGGTCTAACTGAATCTTTCACTGACTGATGGAAAACCTTGTTGATGGGCTCCGGCAGGCATAAACCCCGCCTATGATCGTTCCGCTTGATAAACGTCCGCGTTCGGGCCCGTATTCCGGCATTAATGCCCGGTCTGCGAAACGGTTTTTAACCGAGCAGTTTCGCATGGCCAATATCGGCGCGGCAGAATCTGATGCGCTTGAACTCGTCATGGCCGTCACAGAATTTTCTTTGACGGATATGGCATTGCGGGGGACGGAGTTTTTAACGCCCGAGCAATTTGACCAGATTAAAGCCTATGCCGACCGCCGTATAGGCGGCGAGCCGGTGGATGCGATATTGGGCTGGCGGGAATTTTACGGACGCAAATTTCAAATCAGCGCCGATGTACTTTCCCCGCGTGGTGATACGGAAACCCTGATCGAGAGTTGCCTTTCCGCTTTAGAAGGGAAAACCGCGCCTCATATATTGGATATGGGAACAGGGTCAGGCGCTATTTTGGCAACCTTATTGGCGGAAATTAAAGACGCGACAGGTATTGCGAGTGATATTTCAGACGCGGCACTGGCCGTAGCACACAGTAATTGTGAGGCTTTGGGTGTTTCCTCTCGTGTGAAGTTCATCCAAAGCGATTGGTATGAAAATGTTCACGGGCAATATGATTTGATTGTGTCCAACCCGCCCTACATCACAAGCGATGCCATGCGGAATCTGGAAACAGAAGTGGTCGCCTATGACCCCCCATTGGCGCTTCATGGGGGTCAAGACGGACTGGATCCTTATCGCCTCATTCTGTCCGGGTATGCACCTTTTTTGAAAAAGGGGGGCGCTATATGGGTGGAAATCGGCTTTGACCAAGCCGAGGCCGTAACGGCACTCTTTGCAGAAAATGGCTTGAGCAACATAAACTGTGTTCAGGATTTAGGAGGAAATAATCGCTGTATTGGGGCGGTTAGGCCGCTTTCATGAGATAGGTGTCTAACGGGCATATGAGAGAATTTTAACCTTTCTGGAATTTATCGTAAAAAAGGCTTTGCGAGCGGGGTGGGGTTTGCTACGTCAGATTCATAGGCGTTGAACACCGAGTCGAGATAAAGCGACTGTCCGCCTAAGGCCCCATTCGTTGTAATACACTTCTTTGTACGGGAGGGTTTGCGCGAGCGGAAACACTAAAAATCCGTATAGGACAAGATCATGAAGCGTCAGCGCGGTCGTAATCGTAATAACCGAAGTAATAACAATAATAACAACCGTTCCTTGGACAGTAATGGTCCTGACGTGAAAGTGCGTGGTACAGCCAGCACAATCTATGAGAAATACACGGCTTTGGCGCGTGATGCGGCGAGTTCAGGTAATCGCGTAAAAGCAGAAAGCTATCGTCAACATGCGGAGCATTATTTGCGCCTCATGAATGCCCAAGAAGCGGCCAAACAGGAAGCGCGTGAAAAAGCTGAAGCTGAACGTGCTGCCCGTGAAGAGCAAAAAGGCGATCAAGAGGGAAGTGATGATGAGGGCGATAATCAGCGCTCGCGTCGTGGCCGGCACACTAATCGCCGACGTAGTCATAATGAACAAAATGACGACAACGGTGGTCAATCCAAAGAAACTAATGCTTCTGAAGATGATGCACAAGATGACAATAAAGACGACGGTAAAAAAGTCGAGTTGAAGGTCAAGAAATCGAAAAAAGTCAAAGCATCTGATGACGAGGGGGAAGAGAAGCCTAAACGTCGTCGCAAAGCACCCGCCCGTAAATCGGAAGATGATACGGTGGAAGCTGCCGAGTAAATTGGTGACGTGTGAAACGGAAAATTAGAACAAGATTAGAAACCGGCCTTTGAGCCGGTTTTTTTATACCTCATGAACTAAAAATATAGGCTGCGACCTTGAAGGTAAGGAATAAAATCCTATCTCTAATCTTGAAAGAGACAAATCTGTCTTATTGATATATTTGAGGTCTTAAAATGGATATTCATGCCTATACACAAAGGGCCCGCAGCGTCATTCAGTCGGCCCAAACGGAAGCGCTCACGCGTGACCATCAACAATTGACATCATTACATATTATGTCCGCGCTTTTGCAGGAAGAAGGCGGTTTGCCCAAAAACCTGCTGCAAATGGCGGGTGGAGATATATCCCAGTTGGAGAATGCGCTGAGCAGCGCTCTGGCTAAACTGCCCGAAGTGCAAGGTGGGTCCGGTCTGTCTTTAAGTCAGGAGAGTAGTAAGACTTTCGCCAATGCGGAAAAATCCGCTAAAAGTGCCGGTGATGCCTTTGTTACTGTGGAGCGTTTGCTGCTCGCCACGGTTCTTAATGCCGATAAAGCGCTGAAAGATGTTTTAACTGCGGGGCATGTGAAGGCCTCTAATCTACAGGACGCTATAAAATCTGTGCGAAAAGTTGATAAACCCGTCACATCGGATACGGCCGAAGATCAATATGATGCGCTTGGAAAATATGCACGCGATCTAACGCAAGCCTCGCGAGATGGAAAACTCGACCCTGTCATCGGGCGGGACGAAGAAATTCGCCGGACCATGCAGGTTTTATCGCGTCGCTCTAAGAATAACCCGCTCCTAATCGGTGAGCCGGGCGTAGGTAAAACGGCTATTGCGGAAGGCTTGGCCAATCGAATTGTGTCCGGTGATGTACCGGAGTCCATTCGAAATAAGCGTTTGCTCGCCTTGGATATGGGAGCTTTGATTGCCGGGGCGAAATACCGCGGTGAATTTGAAGAAAGACTGAAAGCTGTTTTGAAAGAAATAGAGGCGGCCAATGGTGAAATCATTCTCTTCATCGACGAAATTCATACGCTTGTCGGGGCCGGTAAGGCAGATGGTGCGATGGATGCCGCCAATCTGTTAAAGCCCGCTTTGGCGCGAGGCGAGCTTCATTGTATCGGCGCGACCACGCTGGACGAATACCGTAAACATTTGGAGAAAGATGCCGCCTTGGCGCGCCGTTTTCTTACCGTTTTTGTGACCGAGCCAAGTGTCGAAGACACCGTCTCTATCTTGCGCGGCTTGAAAGAAAAATACGAAGTCCATCACGGCATTCGGATTTCTGATTCCGCGATTGTGTCGGCGGCGCAACTATCGCATCGCTATATTACGGATCGTTTTCTGCCCGATAAGGCAATCGACCTCATGGATGAGGCGGCATCGCGTCTGCGTATGCAGGTGGATAGCAAGCCGGAAGCTCTCGATGAAATTGATCGTCGTTTGGTACAGTTGAAAATCGAAGTCGAAGCTTTGAAAAAAGAAAAGGACGAAGCCTCCAAAGAGCGTTTGAAGAAACGCAAAGAGGAGATCAAAGGGCTTGAAGCACAATCCGCAGATATGACCCGTGCCTGGGAAGCGGAGAAGTCGAAACTTGCCTCCGCTACGGACGTAAAAGAGCGTTTGGAACAAGCTCGTTTTGAATTGCAGGATGCCGTCAGGCGCGGAGATTATGAAACCGCCGGACGTCTCCAACATGAAGACATCCCGGAGTTGGAAGAGAATGCCAAAAAGCTAGAAGCCCAGAATGATGACACAGCCTCTTTGGCGTCGGAGACCGTCACGGCGGAAACTATTGCGGCTGTGGTCTCGCGTTGGACTGGTGTTCCGGTGGAAAAAATGCTCGAAGGTGAGCGCGAAAAGCTGCTCTCCATGGAAGAGCACCTGGGCAAACGCGTGGTCGGTCAAGAAAAAGCCGTCGAGGCTGTCTCTGATGCGGTGCGCCGTGCGCGCGCCGGTTTACGTGACCCAGCACGGCCCATCGGGAGCTTCATGTTCCTTGGTCCGACGGGTGTAGGTAAGACCGAACTGACCAAAGCTTTGGCCGGGTTTATGTTCGATGATGATCAAGCCATTACGCGCATGGATATGTCGGAATATATGGAGAAACATTCGGTCGCCCGCCTCATTGGCGCTCCACCCGGATATGTCGGTTATGATGAAGGGGGGGCGCTGACTGAAGCCGTGCGTCGGCGTCCGTATCAGGTGGTTCTTTTTGATGAGATTGAAAAAGCACACCCTGATGTGTTCAATGTGTTGCTACAAGTTTTGGATGATGGTCGTCTGACGGACGGACAAGGGCGGACAGTGGATTTCCGTAACACGCTTATTATCATGACCTCCAATATCGGTGCGCAACATTTGTTGAACTTGGCCGAAGGCGATAATGTGAATGTTGCGCGTGTTGGAGTTATGGCCGAAGTAAATGCGCATTTCCGTCCGGAGTTTCTCAATCGTTTGGATGAAATCTTACTCTTTGAACGGCTTAAGCCCGAACATATGGGCGCGATTGTGGATATTCAAATCAAGCGCTTGAAAGGTTGGCTCAAGGATAAATCTATTGATTTGGACTTGTCCGACTCGGCGAGACAGTGGTTGGGTGAGCAGGGCTATGATCCGTCTTATGGGGCGCGGCCTTTGAAACGGGTTATTCAAAAATCTGTTCAGGATGAATTAGCGCGAGAACTTCTGGCCGGACGGATTGCGGATGGCGATGTTATCAAGGTGGACGAAGCCGGAGGTCGTATCCGGATAAGCCGTGCCTAATAAAATCCTGCCATACAAAAAATAAAGCCCGCTTTTCAGGCGGGCTTTCTTGATGTGTCCTTGGAACTGATTTTTCAAATTTACGCCTTAGGCTTCGGTCCGGGCTTCTTGCGTGGCGTTCCGTCTTTTTTAAGTAAATTTCCATCCTTATCCCGAGGCGCTTTCGTCCCAGGCTTTGGCCCACGTTTTTTAACCGCTGTCGAAGCTTTCGATGTCGTCGTGCTTTTCTTAGTAGGCGTTTTCTTCAGAGCGGCTTTACTTTTAGATGCTGCTGTTTTCGATGCGCTTGATTTTTTTGTCGGCCCAGCTTTTAGCGGCGCAGACGCTTTGGGCGCCTCTGACTTTGAAGGCGGCGTCGGCTTGGGTGACACTTTCGGATTAGACATAACAGGCTTTTTGGACGCCGTAGCAGACTTTGCTTTCGACTGAACATTCTCGGAAATATCTTCCATACTGCCTTTGACGCTATCGACTGAGGATTTCGTTTTTTCTGCGGCGGTTTGCGTGAGTTCGCGTGCGCGTTTTGAGGCGGCTTCAGCGGCCTTTTTGGTCTCCTGCATGATATCAACATCAGCACTTTCCGATTTTCCACCATCGGGGGATAAATTGTCATTGATACGGAAGACGGCAACAGCCAATTCACTGACCAGGCGAATGGAGACAAGCGCCAATAAGATGGTCACGAAGAAACGGACAATATCGACGAGTGTGGCAATGGGGCCTAATTTAATCGAGTCCAAAGCTGTTGAGAAAAAGCCCAAACCCCAAGAGATAATGGCTAGCCAGAAAAATGGTATGATAAGTTTCTCTTTCAAAAGCTTATCGAAAGAGAAGAAGAAATTAAATATATTCGTCACGGCAATACCCCAATCTTATTTGTGGTCGTCTGTTGTTAGTAGCGTCTATTTCAATATACGCAAGATAAGCAGATAAGTTCTAAAACCTTTTGCCAATCATATTTAAGGCGCTTGAACGCTCAAAGAAATATCGTTTGGCGCTTTTGTAATGATTTCCGACCGAGCGCGCAGCGCGTCAATTTCGGCACGGCGTTCGGCAAATTTTGGCATTTCGGATTTTGCCAAAGGCTTGCCGGACAATTGAGATAAACGTCGCGGATTGATTTTCTTCCCGTTCAAAATAACCTCATAGTGAAGGTGAGGCCCTGTGGAACGCCCCGTTGTACCGACATAGCCAATCACTTGGTCCTGCTTGACATAGGCCCCCGCACGTACACCTCGGGCGAACCCCTTCAGATGGGCATAAGCGGTTTTATAGCCGTCCGTGTGACGAATGCGGATATAATTTCCGAAACTGCCGAAACGGTTGGCGCGTTCTACCGTGCCTGAACCCGCAGCCAAAACAGGGGTGCCGCGTGGCGCAGCAAAATCAACACCAGCATGCATTTTACGATAGCCTAAAATCGGATGTTTCCGCGATCCAAATCGGGAAGATAAACGCGCCCCATTAATCGGCGTCGCGCGGAGTTTTCGCTTGGCAGTTTTTCCGTCTTTATCGTAAAAATTCTCACGCCCTTTATTGGTGGTGTAAAGATAATATTCCGATGTCTTTCCGCGCGGTGAAAAACTGGTGTAAAGTAAGTCGCCTGATTTGATGATTTGGCCTCTACGATCGCGGGCGACCTCGAAGAACATTTCGAAGGCATCGCCTGGTTGAATATCACGCTGAAAGTCGACCGAATATTCGTAAATATTAGCAAATTGCGCTACGACGCGGTCAGGTGCTCCCAAACGCGTTGCGTCCAGATAAAGTGAATTTTCAATAATAGACTTCACCGAGACCGTTTCATAATTAAATTCAGACGCAATTTCTCTGGCCGCAAATTCATCGCCTTTTCTGTCGACAAAGACCGTTTTTTCTACGGATGGACGAAAGGTGATATGTTCGAGGACATCTTTTTCAAAATGTAAGTTAAAAGTCTGACCGACGCGAACGTTCCGGGGTTTGTAAACTTCTGAAAAGGCCTGTGTGATGCGGTAGGCCTCCGGGCCACTCACACCGTTTTCTTGGAGGAGGGGGCCGAGACTGTCACCGGATTTCACCACCAGTGTTTTATCATAAATCGCGGGTTTGAAGAGGTTTTCGTCCAAAGCCATGTCATAGCGCGAGAGATCGACGCTTGGCACGGCCACACTGTCGGCCACGATTGAAGGTGCTTCGGCCTCTGATTGGCCATTGGGCAAAGTAATGGCAACAGCAATGGCTGCCACGCCAACGGCCGCCAAAAATTTCCAACGGTTTTTGTGGGGGACGGCACTATTTGAATAGTCTTTATAAGCTTTGGCGCGAACCATGAGCCCAGATTTCATATGGCCCAAAGTAGAGTTTTTGGGGGGAAGAGGATCATATCGAGAGTTATCAGCGCCAGACATAGAAAACCTTATGCATAATTTAGCGTGGAGGGCCAATGAAAGACTCAGGATAAGAGAAGACTAAATCTGATACACCCCGCGCACGCGACTTTATGGTAACAACACCCCTAATAAATCTTAAACCATAATGTCTTTAACAATGTTTAGAGGCCGAAAGCTCATTAAAAAGAGGTCATAGCTGTAATTCTGCTTCATACCCTTTGAAATCGCCCTATAAAGACTCATGCCTTCAACGGGACAGACAAAACGCCAAGCCATCAATCAGACACCGTCGGCCAAACCGCGTTTTTCAATTTTAAAAATTGGCCTCAATATTCTGTTAGGGCTGATTGTTTTACTGGCGGTCATAGTCAGCTTTGCGTGGTTCAACCGTTACAATTTTGCTGAGAATTATGTCAAAAGCCTGTTTCTAGAACAGGGAATAAAAGCCTCGCTCTCAATTGAGGCACTTACGAAAGAGGCCGTTATTATTCGAGAGGCGTCTTTGACATATGAAAATGAGGCGAAGCCATTTTTCAAAGTCAAACGTTTGGAAGCGGATTATGAGTTGAAAGAAGCTTTGCAAGGGCGGATGAAACGATTGCGTTTCGTTGAACCCGAAGCCAAGCTGACTTTGAACGAAAACTTTCAAATTATTGATGGCTGGATGCCGCCTCGCGGTCAGGGCAAGGGGCAAAAGTTCTTTATTCCTCCGCAGGGCGTTTCTATTGAGGAGGGGAGCTTTGACGTCACTACGCCTTTTGGGTCACCGGAGATCTCTTTCAGCGCCGAGGTTTACGAAACAGATCGATTTTCGGGCATTGTCCTATTTCAACCCACAGCTTTCCAATATGAAACTTGGCAGGGCCATGGAAGTGCGAGGTTGGAGCTTGATGTTCAAGGCGATGAAAAAATAATTGATGCCTTGGTCCGGCTCGACACATTATCTGGCGAGGGATTAGCGGTGAAAGATGCCAGTCTGAGCGCAAAGGGTTTGCTTGTGGCAGATACGACTTTACCGGTTGAAACGAAAACTCTGGATATGACATTCCAAGGCGAGATAGATGGCCGCGCGGCTAAAATTCAGACCAATGTGATTGATTTGTCAGAGAGTCGGTTTGATTGGGACGGCAAAATCAATCGCAAAACAGAGGCAAAATTCCCCGTTCGATTCGACGGGACATTAGACCTCGCCTCTGATGACTTCAGACTCGCCACGCCACGAAGACGGCGTGACGTGGCCGAGATATTAAGCCTGTCAGAGGCTTTTTCCCGTACGCCCATTGCGCAGCATTTCTCACCCTCTTTGACCCGAGCTGTTGAGGGGTTGTTAAGCGGGGCTTCCGTCAACGCTAATTCGGTTTTTAAATTTGACGGCCAGAAGGCACGGATTGGCTTGTCAAAACCACTCCTCGTTCAAAATAATAGGAATAAGCTGACGATAGAAACGTCACGCCCCAAAGACGGTTTGGTCCCGCCAGTTTATGAGTGGTCGGCGACAGATGAAACTCTGCGCCTGTCATTCGACGCCAAAATGGATAAGCCTGTCCCGCTTTCAATGAGCCGTATGGCCATTATGGCGAAGTCCCCGAACGGTGTTGAATTACAGAGAGTAGAGACATTTAAAGGACGCGTTGAGACGCGGACAGATTGGCGCGCTGTGTCAAATGGCGAAGAGGCCCGATTGGCTTCTTTCCGTGCAGATGTGAATTATGATGCCAGCGCATCCAAGCGCATTTTGAAGGTGACCACACCCGTGAATTTTGACGGACGCCTTCCCATGGGCTTGGTGCAGGGCTTAAAAACGCAGGGGCAGGCAATCGTCACCCTCCCACCTGCGGGTCAAATTGGTTTATCTCTGTCTTATGCGCCCACAGACCCAAATATATATTTGGAAAAGCTGAGCAATGAAACGGATTGGGTCTTATCTGATGTCTCACTTACGCTTCGCCGCAGCGAAGATATTTTCATAACGCGCGGAAATAAGGCTCTGGTCGAGGCGGACTTATCGAACCTCTCATTAATAGCCACAAATAAAATCGATGGTCGGGACATGCGTATCGCTTCTGAGGCCGTCAGAGCGAAAGGAGATTTGTCTTTCACAGAGACGAAACAAAATTGGAATTTAGCACTAACAAATACTGCGTTCGAATCCGATACATTGCCGATGCAAGGCACAAAAGCCTTTATCGGGGTGAGTCAATTAAAGGTCGATTACTCCCCGACTGAGCTGAATTTTGATTTTAAAACACCTCAAATGGATATGTCGGTTCCGCAAGGCCAAGCGAAAGGCGTATTGATAGAGGCCAACGGGACGCCCGATCAATTTCGAGTGATACATAAGGGGGGTGTGTTCGAAACGGACGCTGCGGATATACCGAACTGGCCAATATCCGGTGAAGTGTTCTATGCCGATGAGGAATTTCGCGGTACGGCGCGATTAAAAATACCAAAAGCCGAAAACGTCGACGCCAAAATTGAATATCAATATGCCGATGGCGGCGGAAAAGCTGAGATTACGCTTGATAAATTGAGCTTCAAACCCGGAGGCTTACAGCCGCAATCATTCTTCCCGACCCTTACCGGTAAAATTACATCTGTTAAAGGGGATGTCTCTGCCGATTTATTCGTGAGTTTCGAAGATGGGGCTGTTTCAGATTCGGGTGGTGTTGTCCGATTGATAGATATGGATTTCAGTACGGCCCCCGGCCCCGTGAAAATGCTCAATTCCAATATTGCATTGGATTCGCTTTTCCCGCCTCAAACAACGGGTGTGCAGAGCTTGACTTTGGAGGAATTTAATCCCGGCATCGCTTTGAAAAACGGCACGGTCGAATATGAATTACTGCCCGATTCAATACGTATAAGCAAAGCGCATTGGCCTCTGGACGGAGGCGCGTTCACGCTTGATCCATTGATTTGGCAATATAGCGCGCTCGAAAACCGTGTCGTCATGCGAATGCAAAATATCCCGGCAGCTGCGCTGTTGAAACAATTCGGGAATGAGAAAATCGAGGCGACGGGTACGGTTCGGGGGGAATTTCCGATCATCGTTCGCGGGATTAAAGTCTTGGTGGATAAAGGTTATCTCGAAGCCAAAGATGGTGGGATAATTCGTTATAATCCGGATGAAGGCACAGCCGTTACATATTCGCAGGAAGAAGCTTTGAATATCATTAGGCGGCAGGACACGGCACAATATCGTAGTCTGGCCCGCGACGCGCTGCGCGAGTTTAACTATCGCGAACTGAGCTTATATGTGGATGGCCCACTTGATGGTGATGTTGCGCTCGGCGTTGTTTTTGATGGGCGGAATAAGAAGGTCTTGAACGGGCAGCCATTCGAATTTGATATCAATGTGACGGGAGAGCTGTTCAATATTGCGAGGAGCTTTAATTCCAATGCGCAAGTAAAATCAGAAATTTTGCGGCAGTCGCGGGATAATCTGAAAAGTCCGTAAGTAGTCCCGAGAAAGAGCTTTCTCAACACAAATATATAGAGCTGAATTAACCCGGCCCGGATGTGTTTGGTTGGCTGGTCCCGACCACCCGATCAGAGACATAAGGGTTATCGGCGCGTTCACCGCCAAATGTTCCCATCGGCCCGTGGCCAGGAACAAAGCGCATATCACCCCCCAGAGGCCAGAGCTTGGAGGTGATGCTGTTGATAAGCTGCTCATGATTGCCTTTCGGGAAATCCGTCCGACCAATCGAGCCGCGGAACAATACATCGCCGACAAAGGCAATTTTCATCGCTTGATTATAAATCACGACATGGCCGGGTGTGTGACCCGGCGTGTGAACAACATTGAAGGTAACACCTGAGAGTTCGAGCGTATCGCCATCTTTCAAATAGCGGTCTGGAACAACGCTTTTACCCATTCCGGGGTGGCCATATTGTGACCATTGATCGGTAATTCCGTCCATCCAAAACTGATCGTCCTTGTGCGGTCCAATGACCTGAACATCAAAAGCGTCGCGTAATTCGTCAGCGGCACCGGCATGATCCAAATGCCCGTGGGTGAGCCACATTTCTTTGAGCGTAATCCCCATCTCTTTCAGCGTTTCTTTGAGTTTTGGCGCTTCGCCGCCGGGATCAATTAAAACACCTTCTTTCGTGTCAACATCATAAAGCAAGGAGCAATTTTGTGCGAAAGGGGTGACGGGGAGGAGTTTAAGATCAAGTCTGGCCATGAACGCTATGTGAACAGGGATGGGTAGAAAATCAAGGGTAGGGCTGAAGCGGTTTCAAATTCAGCTAAGGTTCAGATGCCTACGCATAAACAGGGGACAGGGTCGTTGATCCTCTCCCTTTTCAAACTTGCCCTGCCGTCCTTCCGGCGGGGCATTTTTTTATGCGGTCCTTTGATGCCGCTGAGCCCGTTGTGTTAACTCTTATCCATAGTCAGTTAGATGAAGGGTCTGTCATGTTTTGGACATCTTCAGACAAGGAAGGGGGCGGTATAAGCTGTTATTCCCTTTGAACTGGCGGTGCTGATTGCACCGCCTTTTTTTGGTTGCCGCTTAAGCGGCTTTCGCAACGTCACCTTGCTTGAGGTAATTCAGCATTGTGTCGGCGTCAGAAACTTCGAAAGGATCTGTGGGGCAATCATCACCAAAACTGTCTTCGACAAACATTTTTTCAATCTGTCCGTCATTGACGAGCATGGAGTAGCGCCAGCTACGCATACCAAAGCCGAGATTGTCCTTTTTCACCAACATGCCCATTTGGCGGGTAAATTCACCGGAACCGTCGGGCAGAAGAACGATGTTTTTATTGCCCTGATCCAGACCCCATTTATACATGACGAACGCATCATTGACGGAGAGACAAACGACTTCGTCCACGCCTTCGGCCTTGAATGATTCATATAATTCATCATAGCGCGGCAGGTGTGATGAAGAGCAAGTGGGTGTGAAAGCGCCCGGCAAAGCGAACAGAACGACTTTTTTTCCGGCGAAAAATTCAGCCGTGTTCAAGTCTTTCCACTCAAAAGGATTTGGCCCTTCGAGTTCGTCATTGCGGATACGGGTTTTCAGAGTAACATTTGGAATTTGAGTGCGCATGAAAGAGCCTTTCTTAGAAAGATTCGGGGTTAAAATCGCGCGACATATAGGGGGATAAAAACAGGCTTCAACCCCTTAACTTGATAAAGTCTTCGGTTTCAGTGTCGCAGGTTTGCAACGCCTGAAAAAGTAAAGTGTTTCAAACGAATTTGCTCAAATTTCAGTCGAAAATCCTGAAATTAGCTATCGTCTAACATGGTTTGGATAGCGGTGACGAAATTCCCTCTCGCCACGGTTTCTTGTGCGGGGCGGCTGGATTTCCATTCTTCATTCGACTCAATCGCTTTGGCGGCTTTGGCCCCTTCATACAGGTCTTTGAGTGTGACCTCACCTTTTTCCAATTCATTACTGCCGACGAGTACGGCAATTTGCGCATTGCGCCGATCGGCATATTTCATCTGTTTGGTCACATTGCCGGAGCCGACAAAGACTTCTGCCCTGATTCCGGCGGCGCGAAGTTCTGAAGCCATTTTGAAATATTCACCCATCAGAGATTTATCAAAGGCGCAAATCACGACAGGCGGTTTGACGCTGTCTTCAAGTGCGTTCATCCGCTCAAGAGCGGAGAGGAAACGCGACACGCCAAAGCTAAAGCCTGTGGCGGGAACCTGTTGTCCACGAAAACGGGAGACCAGATCATCATATCTTCCGCCGCCGCCAATAGAGCCGATACGGACAGGCCGCCCTTTACGGTCACGAATATCGGCCAGAAGCTCGGCTTCGAAAACAGGCCCGGTGTAATAGCCCAAGCCACGCACGATAGAGGTGTCAAAGGATACGCGGTCCGGCCCGAAACCGGTTGAGGTGAGGATTTTGTCAATCATGGCTAATTCGGCGCAACCTTCGCGACCGCGTGTTGAGTCGCCGACCAAAGTTTCCAGCGTGGCGATTGTCTTGCCGCGATCTTCATCCGATGCGGTTGTAAAACCAAGCACAGCCTTAATGCCTGCGGCGTTTAATTTGGCCCCTTCGGTATAGTCGCCGCTTTCATCTTCGCGCCCTTCACCGAGCAGCGCTTCGACGCCGTCTGCGCCCAACCTGTCTAACTTATCAATCGCGCGGAGCACTTGAAGGCGTTGAATGGCGCCTTCATCCGTATTGGGCACGCCGGAGCTTTCTAAAATACCGTCGAGTAATTTCCGATTATTGACCCGGACGGCATATTGCCCGTCTTTCAATCCGGCGGCGCGCATCACTTCGGCGGCCAACATAATCATCTCGGCATCAGCCGCAGGGCCGGCCGCGCCGACCGAGTCGGCATCACACTGAACAAATTCGCGGAACCGACCGGGGCCGGGCTTTTCATTGCGGTAAACACTGCCCGCCTGATATCGGCGATAGGGTTTGGCCAGAGTGTCATAATTTTCCGCGACAAAACGGGCCAAAGGCGCGGTAAGGTCATAGCGGAGAGAGAGCCATTGTTCGTCATCATCCTGTAGGGCGAACACACCCGTATTAGGGCGGTCATCATCCGGCAGGAATTTCCCCAAAACATCGGCAAATTCAAAAGCCGGAGTTTGCAGCGGCTCAAAACCGTGCATGTCATAAACGGAAAAAGCGGCGTCGATCAGCTTACGTTCGGCGCGCAATAATTCAGCGGGTTTATCCTCAAAGCCCCGCGGACGACGGGCTTTAGGACGAAAAGGTTTCTGCTTTTTACTCATAAGGGGCGCTCTAACGGGAAAGCACCAAATAGGGAAGGGGGAAAGCGTGTAGTCCATCCGAACGCGGCCCTGCGGAGCAGGGTTAGTGAGGATGCGGCCCATTCGCGTGACCTTATAAGGTCTGCCGACCAAAGGTCGGAACGCGCGGATGCATTCCATTCGAACGCGGCGCCTGAAAGGCGTTAGTGAGAATGCTTTACCCGCACCATACCAAGCCTTGCGACAGCAGGAGATGGATTGCCGTGTCAAGCACGGCAATGACGGGTTGGTTGTAAGTTGTTCTTATTTTTTCATATTGATTGTCTTGCCTCTTTCATTGCCCTCATGGCTCGGTTTGCTTCTCTCTTTATTTTCTTTCTTCGTTTCGTTCGTCTGTTTCTCTATTTCGTTTCAGTCTTGGAAAAAGTGGGCGTCTGCGGGGTTGTGAGGATGTTGGCGGTAAACCACGGAT
>CAZEFT010000031.1:0-24618 GCA_964511495.1 uncultured Algimonas sp.
CCTAAGCTCACAGACCGTGGATCATTCTCTTGATTTTCTCACAAGAGACTGAATTTGTAGAGGGTTTCAAAGGGCTAACCGAGGATCATTATTTTTGAGTCTGGGTAGGCAATTGTCACAAGGGAGAGAAACGTATGGATCAACTGGAATTCAACCCATTCGGTGAGTTGACATATTTTAGAACTCAGCGATCATGCATTTGCAAATTGGCGGGAGGGTGTGGTGTATCTAAAAAGTATCAAATTGAAAAATTACGGTCCAATAAGTGATTTGCAGATCGATTTGAGTTTTAGAGATGATAATTCTCCGACTCCACTGGTTTTACTTGGTATTAATGGCTCCGGTAAATCGATTTTATTGTCTGTAATAGTGGATGCCATAATTCGAATGCGAATGAACGTGTTTGGAGAATCGCCAGAAGTTGCAAAGACTAAACATTTTAAGCCTATGTCGCCTAGAGTCATTACCAACCAAACTAAACCATATGCTTCCGCCGAGTGTAATTTTGCTGCAGGTGAAAAAAAGGTTCAATTTCTAGAACTAATTTCAAAACCTGATGGAAATGAAAGGGGTAATTTACCGGATGATTTTGTTCCGCCTACTAATTTTGAGGCCTACCACTTCAATAAGCTTGGGAGCTATAAAGACATCGAAATTACGGGCGGAGACATCATTGATGAAATTTCCAACACCGTATTTGCGTATTATCCAGCCGGCCGAGCAGAGAAACCAAATTGGTTGAATAAAGATTCTAAAATCAAGTTTCAACTTGCAAAAAATTACATTGGGGTGGCTAAGTATAAATTGTGGCGTACAGATTTGATTCCTGAAATTTCAACTTGGGTTCTCGATGTTGTTTTGGATACGGAACTTTATGATACCGAGACAATTCAAGTACCAGTTAATGGCGTAAACACAGATCTCAAGAGGCCAATTGAAGGTTCAAACCGTAAAATTTTGATGCATCTTAATCAACTTCTTACGGATATTATATTGCTAGGTAGTGACAGGTATACAAGCGTGAGACTGGCAGTTTCGCAACGTTATCGCGGCTCTAGGCAAGTGGTCGTAATGGGTAAAAAAACTAACGGAACCGAAGAATATATAGTCCAAACGCTGTCAGATTTATCGACAGGAGAGTTGATGGTGTTTTCCATGTTTTCAGACATAATTCGACTTGCTGAACTCAAGGGTTGGGACAAACAAAATCTCGAAGATATCTCGGGCATTGTTATTATCGATGAGGCTGATCTCCATCTCCATATCAAACTTCAAAGAGATTTACTGCCGAAGTTAATGTCCAAATTTCCTAAAGTTCAATTTTTACTAACCACTCATTCCCCATTTCTCTCAATAGGATTATCGGAAAGCGCAGTAGAACTCCGAAATATGCCTGACGGGGTTTCCATAGCTCCATCGGAGTTTGCAGAGTTCCAAGTCGCGTATGAGACTTTCCGGGAACAACAGAATAGCTTCCAAGAAGCATACTCTCAATTAGAAGAAGCGATAACTCTTTCAGAAACACCCTTAATAGTTACAGAAGGCAAAACTGATTGGCAGCACCTAAAAAGAGCTCTTGAGAAGTTTAAAGAGCAGGGCGAATTTGAAGGTCTGGATCTGCTCTTTCATGAGACAGGTGGAAACATGGGAGACGGTGAACTTGCAAAGCTCTTTGAGGCGAACAAACGACTTTCCCCAAATCGATCTGTTGTATTTATATTTGACCGCGACAATGCTCAAATAGTAAGAAAATTCGAACCTGCTGATGATAATTTTTTAATCGCAGGGTCAGTTGCCGCAATGTGCTTAGCAGTTCCAGAACATCGCAATGATAACCCCGGTATTTGTATTGAGCATCTGTATTCAGATGAATCGCTAGCTACCTTTATTCCTGGCACCCAAAAACGACTTAGGTTCGAACATGAAATAGGGTTTTCTTCAGACAGACACACGGCATATCTAAGGCCAACGCCGGGAATTCAATCACTAAAAATTTATGATCAAGACGTCGCTAATTTGGGAAACGAGGACGGAACAGATGTCGGCGATTTAGCAATTTCAAAATCTGTATTTTTTAGTGAAATTGTCGATTCTGAATTAGGGGATAACTTTGATCTTGAAGGTTTTAGACCTACATTGCAAAGAATTCAGAATGCATTAACGGCTTTAAATCAACCTGCAAATTAACGTCCCCACTGGAAATCAACCTCCCATTAACCTTAAATGACAGATACCGTGGGTAATCCAATCTGCATGACCTGATAAAGTCTGCTGATTGTGACGCGCACGGTCATGACAGTTAAGAGATACTCTTTTAGAAGACAGAACGACACCCAATTACATTATGCAATGCCGCATTCGATATATGCGGTCTCGTACAGGGTGCGCCAATTTCCCTCTTGCTAATTCTTCTCTGCCACCCCACATAGTCCTCGACGGTCACTGCGGGTTGCGTGAGAGACACTAATCCACCGGACCTTAAATTATCCTTCGGGAGCTGGCGCTGCTCAGATCGTGGTCTGACTATTTCCGGCACCCACTTGAACTCTTGGTTCACGAGGATTCTTAAGTCTCCACGGACTTTATGTGGGGCCGTCACTTTTCCCTTTTTCCTCTGGCCTTTTTAAGGTTTGATCCGCCGCGCAGCGGGTTTTTATTGCTGCTGCAACAGCTCTGACTTATGGGAGGGCCATGTCATCCTCGACTAAAGCCCTGACCAAAGCCATGACCAAAGCCTCGCAGAAAGCTGATGCCCGTATCCGCGCAAAAGTGCAGCGATTGGCTTGTCAATCCCGCTTGCCGCGAGCCGCTATGGCTTGCGAGTTGATAAAACATTTTCCGATAGCGCGGTTTCGTCATGCGCTGATTGCCGGATATTGGCCGATGGCCGAGGAGGCGGATACGCGCCCGTTGCTCAAAGCCCTGTCCGAGATGGGGGTTGACTTAGCCTTACCCGCCACGCCGCCTTTGGGTGAGGCTTTGCAGTTTCGTCATTTTCAATGGGGCGATCAATTAGCCTCAGGGCGCTATGGAACCCAAGAGCCGCTAGCGACAAAAGAAGTGGTTTCGCCGAGCGTTGTGCTTGTCCCGCTTTTGGCGTTTACGGCTGAGGGCCATCGTCTGGGGTATGGCGGGGGATATTATGACCGGAGTTTGGCCAAATTGCGCCAAGGGAATGAGATTTTCGCTTGCGGGATAGCTTATAGCGGGCAAGAGGTGGCGCACTTACCTATAGGTCGTTATGATGCGCCCTTAGACGGTATTTTGACCGAGACTTATTTCAGGATTTTTTGATGCGCTTAGCCTTTTTTGGAGACGTTGTGGGGCGTGCAGGACGCCATGCGGTTACTCGCCACCTTCCTGCGTTGAAATCCAAGCTGTCTTTGGATGCCGTTGTCATCAATGCCGAAAACGCGGCCGGAGGCTTTGGTATCACACGCGCCACGGCGGATGAGTTATTTGATGCCGGTGCGGATGTTCTCACATTAGGCAATCACAGCTTTGATCAGGCGCAGGGCATTTCCGTGATTGAAAATGAGCCGCGTATTTTGCGGCCCTGTAACTATCCTGTCGGTCAAGTGCCGGGGCGAGGCGCGGGCTTGTTCTCTATCGGGGATTATACGGTTTTGGTCATCAATGTTCACGGACGTGTTTTCATGGATGCTCTGGACGATCCGTTTATTGGCGTGGAGCGCGAATTATCGGCGGCCCCTTTGGGGGATGTGGCCGATGCGGTCATTGTGGATATGCACGCCGAAGCGACGTCTGAAAAAAACGGTATGGGATATTATTGCGATGGTCGGGCGTCTTTGGTCGTCGGGACGCATCAACATGTCCCGACAGCGGATGCGCGTATCTTACCGGAGGGGACGGCTTATCAGACGGATGCCGGTATGTGTGGTGATTATAATTCCATTATCGGTATGGAGGTGGAAGAGCCCTTGCGCCGTTTCACAACCCGTATGCGGGGCGGACGGTTTAACCCTGCCTCTGGAGAGGGAACGTTATGCGGGGTTTTTGTCGAGACGAATGGCAAAGGGTTGGCGGAGCGTATCAGCTCCATTCGCGTGGGTGGCCAGCTTATGGAGACCATTCCCGCGCTATAATCTTCGCATTTCCTCCGCTCGTGTGTAGCACATCAAGGGCAGGGTGACGATAAGCGTAGGCAATGGCTAGGTGCAAAATCTGGCTTTCTAGGCATCTAAATTTATTCAAACGTCTGTTTCAATGTGATTTGTCTTTGATATAAGTTTCGCATGACACATTCACCAAAACCTCGCACGGCCCTTTATCCCGGTACATTTGACCCCATGACATTGGGGCATTTGGATATTTTGAAACGGGCCAGTCGCCTCTGTGATAAGCTCGTTGTGGCTGTGGCGATAAACCGGGCCAAGAACCCGCTCTTCTCCTTGGAAGAACGCGTCGAGATGGTCGAAAATGTGGTCAAACCCTTTCGGGAGCGGATAGATGTCGAAGTTCTGCCCTTTGAAGGTCTACTGATACATTTCGTTGAAAGCGTTGGCGCGAATATGATAGTGCGCGGGTTAAGGGCTGTTTCGGACTTCGAATATGAATTCCAAATGGCAGGAATGAATGACCGACTAAATCCGGATATCGAAACTGTATTTTTAATGGCTGACCCGCAATTCCAAACTATTGCCTCCCGTTTGGTGAAGGAAATTGCGCGATTGGGCGGTGATGTCTCTCAGTTTGTAACGCCGGAAGTCGCTGACAAATTAAAAGGTAAATTTTCATGAAGCATCGTCTTTTTATGGCTGCCGTTTTCGGGGCAAGCTTGATGGCCTCAGGCTGTTCCGCACAGGACTCTGTATCCGATAAAGTTTCGTCTATCTCAGAAGCGGATTTTGCTGCCCCTGCTGAGGCTTGGCG
This sequence comes from uncultured Algimonas sp., assembly GCA_964511495.1. Lineage (GTDB taxonomy): Bacteria > Pseudomonadota > Alphaproteobacteria > Caulobacterales > Maricaulaceae > Litorimonas. The sequence continues at coordinate 4,894 of CAZEFT010000031.1, forward strand.
GGTGGTCGATCCGGAAAATTTGATGATTATTGATACGGCTTACGGCAAAATCGGCGTGGAATTATTGCCCGAAATTGCGCCTAATCACACGACACAAATCAAAGCGCTAGTGCGCTCAAGTTTCTATGACAATGTGAAGTTTCACCGCGTCATTAAGGGCTTTATGAACCAGACGGGTGACGGCGCCAATGGCGACGGGACAGGTGATTCTGATTTGCCCAATATTCCTGCTGAATTCACGTTCCGTCGCGATACGTCTATGCCCGTGACACTTGTGGGTGTGCGTGAAAATGGCACGCAAAAAGTTGACGTTGGTTTTTATAAATCACTGCCTGTTGCGACACAGCCTACGGCGCAAGCCATGTTGACTGCGGATGGCAAGGTCGGTGCGGCCGGTCTTCACTGCCTGGGTGTCACGTCTATGGCGCGTACCAATGACCCGAACTCGGCCAATAGTCAGTTCTTTCTCATGCGTGACCGCGCCTCTCACTTGGATTCGCAATATTCGATTTGGGGGACGACTGTGATGGGGCATGAGCATTTACGCAGTTTCAAGGTCGGAACCGTTGGTGAAGCCGGCTTTGTCCCTGATCGGATGAATACTGTGCGTATGGCCGCTGATTTGCCAGAAAATGAACGCCCGACAGTGAAAGTCATGAAGACGGGCCATCCCGCATTTCAAAATTTCTTGAAAACACAGCGAAACGAAAACGGGACTTTTCCGGATGTCTGTGATATTATCGTCCCGACAAAAGTCGAATAGAGTTCGACTTTACACACCTGACCCCGTATTCGGGGCTCCCCCGACCTAATCGAAATTGGAAATTATATTATGGCTGAAAAACTTATTATCAGTGTTGATGCGCATGACGGAAAGCCCGGCGATGTGACGATTAATTTACGTCCTGACTTGGCTCCAAAACATGTTGAGCAAATCACACGTCTCGCGAAAGAAGGTTTTTATGATGGCCTGACTTTTCACCGCGTTATTGACGGATTTATGGCGCAAGGCGGCTGTCCAAATGGGACAGGCATGGGCGGTGCAAAAGAGAATATTCCTGCCGAGTTCAATTCACACCCTCATACAGAAGGTGTCTGTTCCATGGCGCGATCTCAAAATCCGAATTCCGCATCCAGCCAGTTTTTCATCTGTTTAGATGATGCAACTTTCCTTGATGGACAATATACTGTTTGGGGCGAGGTCGAGAGTGGAATGGAATTGGTTCACGCTCTGCCCAAAGGCGAGCCACCGCGTATGCCCGGTAAAATCGTCAAAATGACGGTTGTGGACGCCTAAGTTCACTCATACTTATTTAGGCGTCGCCTCTGGTGCGGCGTCTCATTTTTCAACTTTATAGTTTCGCAGACCATAAGGTAGTCCATTATGGACGTTTCCCTTTTTGATTTTCATCTTCCCGAGGCGGCGATTGCACTGCGTCCGGCTGTTCCACGTGACTCAGCAAAGCTCTTGCAAATTGGGCGAGATGGGCAGTTCTCTGACCATGTCGTTTCGGATTTAGCCGATTTATTAAAAGCCGGAGATGTTTTGGTTCTCAATGAGACGAAAGTGTTCTCCGCTGCCCTGAAAGGCGTTCGGGCCGCTCGCGAACATGGTGGCGGCGGAGATGTCACGTTAGACGTTAATCTCCATACGCCGATTTCTGAGCGTCAATGGCGCGCATTTATTCGCCCGGCTAAGCGTGTGAAAGAGAGCGATGTTTTAAAATTTTCTGATGATCTGAGCGCGCATGTTTCGCATAAAAATGGCGGTGATGTCGTTTTGAGTTTTGTCTTAAACGGCAAAATGTCAGGATTTTCTGAGACGGAATTGATGCAGGCCATCAACGAGGCAGGCGCGCCGCCTTTACCGCCTTATATTGCGCGCAAACGCGCACCGGACGCAAAAGATGTTAAGGATTATCAGACCGTCTATGCCAATGAGGCAGGGTCCGTCGCGGCCCCTACGGCTGGGTTGCATTTCACAGAAAGTGTTTTCGACAGCTTGTCACAAAAAGGTGTGGAGCTTGCTAAACTGACCTTACATGTCGGTGCGGGAACATTTCTGCCCGTGAAATCCGAGGATACGCAAGACCATTTGATGCATGCTGAGCGGTACACAATTTCCGAAGAGACGGCGGCACAGATTAACCGTGCCAAATCAGAAGGGCGACGCATTATCGCCGTCGGCACAACATCCCTTCGCGCTTTGGAGAGTGCAGTGGATGAGAACGGTCTCGTGAAAAGCGGCTCTACCGAGACAGATATCTTTCTGACACCCGGCAGCCCGTTTCATATCATAGATGGATTGATGACAAATTTTCATCTGCCTAAATCAACTTTGTTTATGCTCGTCAGTGCGATTGCTGGTTTGGATTGTATGCAAAAGGCTTACGCTTATGCGATTGAAAATGGCTACCGCTTCTATTCCTATGGTGATAGCAGCTTGATTTGGAAAGCACAGTAAATGGCGAAATTTGCTTTTGACATCAAAGCCAAGGAGGGCCAAGCGCGCACAGGTGTGTTGATAACTCCCCGTGGAGATATTCGTACCCCGGCCTTCATGCCTGTGGGTACGGCGGGAACGGTCAAGGGTGTTTATATGGATCAGGTCCGGGCTGCCGGCGCTGATATTATACTTGGGAACACGTATCATCTTATGTTGCGTCCAGGGGCTGAGCGCGTCAAACGGCTCGGGGGCTTGCATAAATTTGGGGGTTGGACCGGGCCTATTCTGACAGATTCAGGCGGGTTTCAGGTCTGGTCATTGTCGAAATTACGGAAGATGAGCGAGGCGGGCGTTGAATTTCAAAGCCATTTGGATGGAAGTCGCCATATGCTGTCACCGGAACGCTCCATCGAAATTCAAGCTGATCTACTGGGTGCAGATATCTCCATGCAATTGGATGAATGTACGGCTTTTCCGTCCACCCATGATGAAGCGAAACGGTCTATGGAACTTTCTTTGCGATGGGGAAAGCGGTCTCTTGAGGCCTTTGGGGAACGTGAGACGCAAACTCTTTTCGCCATTGTTCAAGGCTCTACATATCCGGATTTGCGGCAATATTCAGCTGAGATGAGCCTTGCTGAGCCAACATCCGGTGGCTATGGCGGATTTGCGATTGGAGGCCTGGCTGTGGGGGAGGGGCATGAAATGATGTGCGAAGTTCTCGACTTCACCACGCCGCACCTGCCTCAGGACAGACCACGTTATTTGATGGGGGTTGGGAAACCGATTGATTTGGTGGAAGCTGTGGCACGTGGTGTCGACATGTTTGATTGTGTCATTCCCACCCGTTCCGGACGACATGGTCAGGTTTGGACGGATGAGGGGCCCTATAATATTAAGCGTGCGGAATTTGCTGAAGATGAGATGCCGTTGAGCGGCACTATTGCATGTGAAGCGTCGCAAAATTATTCCAAAGCTTATGTGCATCACTTGGTTAGATCAAAGGAGATGCTCGGCGGTATGATTCTTAGCTGGCATAATATTGCCTATTTCGAGGACCTCATGGCGCGAATCCGATTGGCTATTTCGGAACAGCGCTTTGAGAGCTTTGCCGAAAACTTTCGTAAGAATTGGAATGGCTAAGGTCACGCCGCTAAAAGAGTGAAATTGTTCAATTTATCGCATGTTTTTTGACTTGACTGTCAAGGGTGTGCCGCATAGGTAACGCCACGATTTGGCAAGCGCCTGTAGCTCAGTTGGTAGAGCGCCTCACTTTTAATGAGGATGTCCACGGTTCGAGTCCGTGCAGGCGTACCATTCCCCACTTACCCGTTTTGGACCGAAAGAATCGTGAGTTAAACTTGCGCCTGAGGCGAGCTTCTCTCTGATTTTCGCCTCTTGCTTTGTAAAAAGTGATGTATTTTCGCAACTTTTGGGAAAAAATCTTTTAAAATCTTGATATTCTGGCTAATCCGCTGTGGTCATGCGGAACTATTCCATGATAAAGACATAAGGGATGTACCTGCTTACTGGGGTGGGTGTGCAGACTAGTAACTTATATGGCATTGCCATAGACGGAGGAAATAACCATGAAGCAGAAGCTTCTTTTTGCTGCGGCCACAGCCGCCCTGATGGCGGCGCCATCACTCGCCACTGCGCAAGACAGCGGTTGGTATCTTCGCGGAAACTTGGGCTATGGTGGTCATACTGACGCTGAATTTACGGGCGGTCTCTTGGGTGATACTGAAAGTGAAGGCGATTTTGCTTGGTCACTTGGTGCTGGTTATCAGTTCCCAACAGGATGGCGTCTTGAGTTAGACGGCACCACACTTCTCACCGATCTAGGTGCTTTGAACGGACTTCCTCGCTCAGACGCTAGCCTGCGTACAAATAACTACATGGTTAACGCTATCTATGACTTCAACAATGAGAGTGACTGGACGCCTTTCATCGGAGCTGGTTTAGGCTTCTCCGAAGGTAATATGACAGCTGAAGCTTCTGATTTTATCGGATCCGTCAATTCATTCCAATCTTCTGCTGCGTGTCCAGGTACAGCAACAGGAAATGATGTGTACACTTGTAGCGTTAATGACAAGGATACAAACTTTGCTTGGCAGGTTCTTGCTGGCTTAGGTTATGCTATTACTGACAATTTGTCATGGGACACGCACTACAAATTCGTTAGCGCACGTGAAATGCGCTTTGAAGGCGAACGTGCAAACACAACGGATACAACGCTTGCGCCTGTTGGATTTGAAACTGTCTATGACAAAGCTAACTCACATACGCTTCTCACTGGTTTCCGCTATCGTTTTGGGCCAGCAGCTCCGGCTCCCGTTTATCCATTAGCGCCGGTAGTTGACGTTGAGTGTTGGGACGGTTCTATGGTCTTTAACGCCAACCAGTGTCCGCCAGAGCCAATTCCAGAGCCAACAGTACGTTGTTGGGATGGATCTATGGTCTTCACAGCTAACGAATGTCCCGTTCAGCCTGCGACATACGAATGTTGGGATGGAACTCTTGTTTATGATCTCGCAACATGTCCGATCGAGACACGTTCAGGTGAAACAGTTGCTTCGCTTTGTGGTGAGCAATATCGTCAAGAAATTATCTATTATGAATTTGACAGAGGTCAGTCAGCCGAAACTCGCAACTCTGTGAACCGTATTTTGGACATTGGCCAGTACTGTAACGTCGACAACATTCGTGTTGTGGGTCACACAGACACATCCGGTCCGGCATCATACAATTTGGCACTGTCTAAGCGTCGTGCAAAAGATGCGCGTGACGAGTTGGTTCGCCAAGGTGTTCGTGGTGAAATCATCACGTCCGAAGGTAAGGGTGAAACTGAGCCATTCGTCGACACAGGTGATGGTGTGAAAGAACAACTAAACCGTCGTACAGAAGTTTTGATCAGTCTGTCTTCACTCGGTGGCATCATCAACTAACTGAGTTGGTGAGTTGAACTTAAGAAGCCCGGCGTAAGCCGGGCTTTTTTATTGCTTTAGTGTCGATGGGGTGAATTTGAAAAGCTGTTGGGTGCCGTTGAAATAATGTGTTTATGTGAAATAAACTCGGCACTCTAGAATGCTCACGACCTTAAACAGTTCAGGCAATGCAATTATCTCAGCTTCGCATTTATTTGAGGTGAAGAACGGGGTGTCAGAACTTGTGTATTTGGGTTTTACGTTGCCCACTCATGGCAAGACCTAATTAGCGTCCGTATGTGAGCGTGCCTTGATTGATTACTTTGTCTGAACTCAAGATCGTTTGAGGTGTATGGACAATGTTGGATTGCAATAACTGCTCGTAAAGCGGAGCAAAGTCTTGCTGTGTCGCGTCAAACAATTCGTCAAAAGATTGAATCACAAAATAGCAATCTTGGTAATCATCGATTTTATAATCTGTTTGCATCACCCGCATGAGGTTAAAATCTATGCGGTGCGGTGAGTCACTTTCCAGACTATATTGTGCCTCGCCGAAAGAGGACACAATGCCGGCGCCGTAATGACGAAGGCCGTCATCGGTCTGTATCAGTCCAAATTCGACAGTGTACCAATAAAGCCGCGCAAGATTTTTTAGTGTATCATATTTAAGAGATCGAAGGCCGCCTTCGCCATAAGCCTGCATATAATCGGCGAAAATTGGCTGTGTTAAAAGAGGGACATGTCCGAAAATATCATGAAAAATATCCGGTTCTTGTAGATAGTCTAACTGCTTTCTTTTGCGGATGAAACGGCCCGCAGGAAACCGACGATTGGCTAAATGTTTGAAGAAGACATCATCCGGAACCAAGTGAGGCACCATCACAACTGTCCAACCGGTTAAAGCTTCGAGCTTTGGGTTTAGGACGTCCAAATTAGGAATGCCGCCATCATTGAGAGACAGTGCCTCTAAACCGTTTAAGAATTCCTGTGTTGTTCGGCCCGGCAGTAGTTCCGATTGGCGTTTATAAAGAAGATCCCATACGGCATGTTCTTCCTCGGTGTAAGCCTCCCAAACTTGTCGAATGGTAAAGTCATCCGCAGGCGTCTGTGAGGCGATGATGGGATCATCAATCATTGTTATCCTTTAGAGTAGAAGAGACTGTTCGGATCATGAATTAAGTAATATCTCTGGAAATTTCAAACCCGGATAGGTCACAACTTCAACAGATTGCAAAATAATATGCTCCCTTTGTTTCGGCTGGCAGAAAATATCACCACTGTTCAGCTATTGTGGAGAATCATTCTCCGAATAAAGATCCAAGAGCTTTCTTGAGTTCGTCCTCGGGCTTTTTCTTTTCATCAGCCTTTTTGGCCTCATCTTTCGAGGTTGATTTTTGATCGCCTGTTTCACCTTCGGAGTCACTAGTTCCAGAATTTGTAGGTTTATTACTTCCGCCCAATAAACCACCTAAGACATTACCGATCGCGTCCTCCGGCGACGCAGGTGCGGATTGACCATTGCTCTGAGAACCGTTTTGCGTGCTATTCCCGCCCACAACCCCGCCTAAGATGGAGCCTAAGGGCCCTCCCACTTCGGATTGAATACGAGCGGCAGCTTCAGCGCGCGCTTTCTCTGCAACAATTTTCCCCAAAAACTCTGTGTCTAGCGAGGCTTTGGCCGAACCGAAATCTCCTACAAAACGAAGTGGAATGCCAAACGCGGCAATATTACTGGCTTTTTCTCCGGTCAATCGCGGGCGGAAGTTAAAATCTATATTTTGATTGCCGAGATCAATTGTGCCTCCACCCGCCGCGGCGACCCCCAGAGCGTCGAAGTCAAAATCGTTGATTTTTACAACGCCATTTTCAATTTTGAAAAGAGCTTGGATTTCCTTAAAGGCCGTGACTTTTGATGGCCCGAGGCCAGAGGGAAGAGCGCGTGTTTTAAAGGCTTGGTCGAGCCCTGTCAGGAATTCGGCCGCATCGATCCCTTTAATCGTGCCTTCCGCCAAGGCAACTAATCCCTCTCCATTGAGGTTGCGCATGAGTTCGGCTTGGGAGCGCCCAGTAGCTGTGATGGTCAGGTCTGTTGCTGCACCCCCCGATGCGTTGGTAAAGCCCGCAATGGCGCTTAAAAAAGCATTGCCCTCGAGATTGTCGAAATCCACAGTCATTGTCAGGGCAGGCACGGCCTGTGCCGTATCGAAAGTGGCTTTCAGATCACCTTTGCCGCCATAGAGGGAGAGGTCAGGCATATCCGCGTTAAGGCGTCCATCTTTCAGAACCGCTTCAATGGTCGTTTGTCCTAATGAAATCCGATCTGTGATGACGTTAGGGGAGCTTAAGTTGAACTGACCATCAATTGATCGAAACGCCTCTGTCTGGATGGGGGCTTCACTCCAAGGCTGAATTTCGCCTGTCGGGTTTTGCGCACTATAGCTCGCCATATAGGGACGAAGGTCTAACCCCTCCAAATTCAAATCCGCGTTGAGGAAAGGTGTTGGCCCATCAAGTGTAACACTAAAGTCCCCTTTGCCTTTAATCTTGTCAAAGGTGATATTAGCATTTTTCAGCGTGGACGCTTTAGGCGTTCCGCTCATCGCACCATTCAATGACACTGTGTCGAAAATTGATCCGCTCTCCGTGTCCGAGGGCAATTCAGTACCGCCAAGAGCGGCCAGAGCCCGAAGGTCCGTGATATTGGCTTGCAGGTTGCCGTCCAAACGCATGGCGTCTGCTTGAGTGGTTGAATAGCTCGCTTGCCCATCAAAACGTCCGTTTAACAGGCCGTTTTCAAGAGAAGCACTTAACCCTTCAAGGGAATAGCTATTACCTTGAGTGGTGATACGGCCTTGAGTTCTAATCGTTTTAACGGCCTCGGAATAGGGAAAGGGGTCTGGCAAAGCCTCGGTCACACTTTTCAGGTCCGGAATATCCAGATCAAATTTCCCCGTAACGATCGGTGTTTCGGTTAAAGATACATCACCGGAAAAACTGCCATTTACCGCACCATTTTCGGCTTTGGCACTGAGGCCAGAGAGGCTCAAAATATCATTTTTATAACTCACGCTTCCGAAAGATTCGACGTTTCCGACCAAGGCTGCGTAGGGCGTATCGATTTTTGCCATCTTGGCTAAATTAGGCAAGTTTTTGGCATTGGCCGTGTATTGGCCGTTCAATGCTACCGTTTCTCCTTGCACATTGGCAACGCCTTTGAAATCGGCGGAGAAATCATCTGCTTTCACAAGGGCGACTATATTTTTGGCCTCAAATCCGTCAGTTGTGCCGCTTAGTACAGCCTTGGCATCGAGAAGATTTAAACTCTCCAAAGAGGGCAGGTTTTCAGGCAAATAGGGTGCGAGTTTTGCAAATTTCGTCAGAGACGCATTTATTGTACCGTCAAGCACAGGCGTGTCGGATAGACGGGCATCGCCAGCAAAATTGGCAGACAGACCATCCCCCGCAATTTGAATGTCAGAGTCCGTCACGGACATAATACCATCAATAAAAGCAAATTGACCGTCTGATTTTACACTCTCTAACAGTTCGATATAGGGAAGCGTTTCAGGCGTGAGACGTTGAATCGCTTTAAAGTCCGAAATATCAGATTGAACATTAGCCTGAACGTCGAGATTTTCTGACGCGAGAAACTGGCCCGAGAGGGTCGCTTTAGCGAAGGCCGTTTGTATATCCGCCTGAAAAGGGGTGAGCTTGCCGTCGAGAAAGCTGCGAATTGTATCAACTTTGGCCTCAATTTCTGCACGTTCGCCTTCGTAATCAAAGGCCAAATCAAAGGTCAGGGTTTTGTCCAGACCGGGAAGGGCAAGAGAGCCATCGATATCTTCTATAATAAAGGTCTGTCCGTTTTGTGCATCACTATATTTCACTTGACCGGAGACAAGTTTGAATGAGGCAATTTGCGGGTCCAGACTTTCAAAACCCCCATCACGCTTAAACGGCTCGTCGGTCTTGGGCGTTTCCTCATTATCCGTGGCCGCGATTTCCCAATTGGCCGTGCCTTGTGCATTTTTCTCCAGACTGATTTTGGGTTCAATCAATTCAAAACCTGAAATTTCAACACGTTTGGAGAGCAGAGGGAGTAATTTGATCCGTGCCTCTAGGTTTTTGACTGATAAAAACGAGGCATCGCTAAACCCTTTCGGATTTTGAATGCTAATCCCTTCAGTTTTGGCGCGAATAAAAGGAAAAGTTTGGAGTTTAACATCGCCCGAAATAGCCACGTCACGACCTAATTCTTCGGATAATTGGCTTTCAATACGTGTTTTATAGACATCTGATGGGATAAGGGATGGAACGATGAGGATGACACCCAAAAACAGGACAAAACATACAACAATCCCGATAATGATCTTTTTCATACCAAACTCTCCACTCTCTGCCTGCGTAAAGCCCAAGTTCACGAGATAACACGGAACCAAAGCTTGTTCATGGGTCTTACGCATGAATAACGGAATTGTTCTGATAAAGCCGCCAAAATGAACCTAATCTGCATAAAATGAGGCCGTTAGGCTTTTAACTATAAATCCCAATCAATTTGGGGTAGTATCGTCTTATTCTACAGACAATCGGAGGATAGATTATGTGTTTTAACCATACACCAGAGGCGAAAAAGCCGGTTTTATCGGTGTCTGTAGAGGACCCGACACGTGAGTCGCCGGATGGCGAGCGTCGTGGCTTTGTTAAGAATTTGGCGGCCGGTGGGGCCGTTATGGCAACAGGATCCGCTTTGGCGTCCTGCGCGACCAATCCTGAAACAGGACGGAAACAATTTGTCGGTCTTGCTCCTGGTGGCGCTTCGCTCAGCAATATGGCGGCGGCGTCTTGGGCCGAGTTGAAAGAAAAAACACCGACATCGAATGATCCACGCTATACGCAGCGTTTGCGCAATATCGGAAACCGCATTTCACGGGGGGCCAACCGTGCTGATCAAAAATGGGATTACGCTGTTTTCGATACGGATACTAAAAATGCCTTTGTTTTGCCGGGTAACCGCGTTGGTTTTTACAAAGGCATGATGGATTTCACTGATAATGATGACCAGATCGCTGGCATTATGGGGCATGAGGTCGGACATGTGGCGGGAGAGCACGCCAGAGAGCGTATGTCTCTACAAATGGCATCACAAGTTGCCGTGGTGGGGGGAGCTGTCCTTGGGAGTTCCCAACTCTCCAAGCGGTGTCGCAATGTTCCGGCAGCTCAGCAAACAAGTTGCATGAATAATGCTAATCGGAATGCGCAAATGTTGGTTCAGGCTTTGGGGCTTGGGGCACAAATCGGTCTCGTCCTGCCTTATTCTCGCAAACACGAAAGTGAGTCTGATTTGCTCGGTGTGAATTACATGCACAAAGCAGGATACAATCCTTATCAAGCTGTTCGTCTTTGGGAAAAAATGGCGGCAGATAATCCCAACCGTCAGCCTGAATTTTTATCGACTCATCCTGACCCGTCAAATCGGGCGCGTAACATCAATGATTACATCAAGCGTCAGGAAAAAATGGGCTCGCAAGGGTTTAAAAATATCAACACATAAAAATCTGTTTTTCGTGTCAGTTTCGCGATAAAACAACTTGAATGGCGGAGGACCTTCGGCTAGGTCTCCCGCTACGATTTTGGCCGCCTTAGCTCAGTTGGTTAGAGCGCCGGTTTGTGGAACCGGAGGTCCTTGGTTCGAGACCAAGAGGCGGTACCATTTTTCAGTTTTTCAAACATCCCTAACACATGGTTAACCCTGTTTCTTTATGCGGGGCCTATGCGGGATGATGTTCAAACAGCGCCAAAAAAAGTCGGTTTGTCAGCCGAAGATGCGCGATTGGCTTTAAAACATAAAGACCCTGAACAACGAGCCTATGCAACAATGCGTTTGGCAAAGAGCTTCAAACGGCCTGACTTGACGGCGTCGGAGCGTGCCTATGCCGAACGGCTCTTGGACATTATCAGCAAAGATGTTTCCGAATTAGTCAGGCGGGCTCTGGCCGTCACTCTTAAAAACTCACCATTTTTACCCACGGTGGTTCTACAAAGATTGACCGCCGATATTGAATCAATCGCTGTGCCTGTAATTGAGCATTCTCCCTTGCTGACGGAGGATGATTTACGACGTGTTTTGGATTCAGGTCTGGCCGGAAAAGTGAGGGCCGTCTCTACGCGCACGGATTTGACCCATCATATTATTTTGACATTGATACAAAGCGGGGATGCCGTCGCAGTGCGAAATATTGCTGCAAATGACAGTGTGACCCTATCCGAAGATGCAGCCGCAGCCATGGCCGATATTTATCGTGAAGACGACGAAATACGCACCGCCATGATGCGACGGGCGGCTATGCCTATGGCGGTTGTGGAAAAACTGGTTACGGCTTCAGCAAATGATATTGTTGAGCGTTTAGAAGCGGGAGAGGGGCTGACCCGTCCGCAATCAAGAGATATCGGGCAAGGCACATATCAACGTACAATGACGGCCTTACCCAATGCGCATTTTAAAGAGAAAGCGCTAAGAGATTTGGTAAGCGCGATGCAAGCGCAAGGGCGGCTTACATCGGATATTATTTTGCGCGCTATGGGTGTTGGGCAAATGGCTTTTGTTCATTACGGATTGGCGGCTCGCGCGGATATCAGCGTCCGAAAAGTGGTTTTAATGCTGCATGACACGGGGCCGTTCGCCTTAAAAGGTGTCTGTCAAAAGGCAGGTTTAAATGCGGATCAGACGCTCTTTATGCAATTTGCCATTCGGCTTTACACGGATTTGGAACGACAGGGGCAGAAGGTCACCGAGGAGACATTTCAAATGCGTTTATTGGAACGTATTTTAACGCTGCCGATGATGGAACGCTCAGAAAACGCTGATTATTTCCTCAATTTATTGGACAGCCTGTCGCAAGCGGTAAATTGATCTGTTCACAGACGTTATGTCGAGAATTGTTCGCGTAGAATTTTTTCATCCAGACCATGATCGGGATCAAATAATAAATTCAACTTTTTCGAACGATCTTCTTCCACGCTCACAGAGGTCACATCTCTGATTTCCTGATTATCCGCCGAGACAGAAACGGGACGCCTGATTGGGTCTAAAACGGTAAACTCGACCTTGGCATTCGCTTTTAATAAGGCACCGCGCCAACGTCGTGGGCGGAAAGCGCTGATGGGCGTAAGCGCCAAAATGCGAGAGCCGAGCGGCACAACGGGGCCATGGGCTGAAAGGTTATAGGCTGTTGAACCGGCGGGAGTGGCGACTAAAATGCCGTCTGCGACGAGTTTTTCCAATCTCTGCTGACCGTCTACTGTGACCGAAATATGGGCCGCCTGCTGCGTTTGTCGGAAGAGTGAAATTTCATTAAAGGCTAAATCTTCGAAATGACCGCCTTTGGCTTCTGCGCTCATATGCAAAGGGCGAACCGTTGTTTTTTCAGCTTTTGCGAGACGTCTGAGAAGGTCTTTTTCGCTATAGGGATTCATCAAAAACCCGACCGTGCCGCGATTCATACCGTAAACAGGCAGGCCGCGCTGCACCAAAGTGGTATGCCGCCGCAGGGTTTGTAACATGAATCCATCCCCGCCAAGCGCGATCAAAACATCGGCATTAGCGGCATCACGGTTGCCGTAAAGCGCAGTAAGGGCTTTCAAAGCGTCCTGTGCGTCCGGCTTTGTGCTCGCAACAAAGGCTAATTTTTCAAATTTATTCATTTTTCAAATTTACTCAGAGCCATAGGGCCGATTATCTCTTTTTCTCCGAGGTGTCTAACCATTTGACCTGGCATAGTAGTAAAGTGTATTATTTACACTTTCCCTTGGGGTTGCGCTATCAAATACTCTCTTCTTCTTTACCCAATCATGCTTCTTTGTTTCCTGATGAGTGCAGAAACAGCACGCGCGAGTGCGTGGAACCTCAAGCCTTTGGACATGCAGATAATTGTCACATCGGCGTCAACATCTGCCGATGCGTTAATCGACGTAGATGGTGATAAAGTCGCTCTCGATAATTTTTCCAAACGAGAGTCTCGCATTTATTCCGAGTTCGGACTCTTTAAAAACCTGATGTTTGTGGGGCAAGCCGGGTATCAAACGATAGATTTTAAAGGCGCAGGCAGCGATGTTGATTTTATCGGATTTGATGAAACGAAATTGGGCCTTCAATATCAACTTTGGCGCAAGCCGGGATTGGCGGCGTCTATTCAGGCCAGCTATGTCATTGATGGTGGGTTGGATGATCCGCGTTTGAACCTTGGCGGTCGGAATGATGAGGTCGAGATAAGGGCGCTTTATGGGCGGAGCCGTCACATTTCGGCAGAGGCCCCGCAAAAATGGATTTGGTTTTATGATATACAGGCGGCAACGCGTTACGATCTGAAAACAGAGATTATCAGCCGTTGGCAGGTGGATGTGACGGCGGGCGTTAAGCCGTCCGAGAAATGGATGGGTTTGGCACAGATTTATGCGTCTCAAACGCGAGAGCAAATCATCAATCAATTCACGACACCTGAGGTCACGCAGCTCAAAGGTGAATTATCCATTGCCTATAAAATCCGACCAAAACGCTACATCCAACTCGGTGCGACACAGACTTTGGGCGGGCGGAATATTGTGCAGGAGACAGGGTATTTTGTCTCACTCTGGCAGGAATTTTAGCGGGTAAGTGCGAACTTACTCTGCGCTTTTTTCCGTCGTCATGACCTTCAAATAGGCGATAATGGCTTCACGCTTTTCAGGTTCTTTGACGCCGATAAAACTCATCCGGTTCCCTGGCATGAAATCGCGGGGGCGTGTTAGGTAAGCGTCAAGCGTTTTGTCTGTCCACACGACCTCTGACGCTGTCATGGCTTTGGAATAATTAAATCCCTCTTTGGCGCCGGCTTTTTCTCCGAAAAATCCAAAAAGGTTTGGCCCGACTTTGTGCTTTTCGCCTTGGCCAAGCGTATGACAGGCACGACAGCGTGCATATTGCTTCTTTCCCTGTTCTTGGAGAGGGGTGAGCGTCACAGTCGATACTTGGCTCGTCGGGGATGGCGGTGGCCCTGCGTCGGCCTTATCTCCGCCGCACGCTGTTAGCATGAGGCCCAGTAAGGCGACTGAGATGGTTTTGATGTCGCGGCTCACATATCCGAGTGCTAATTTCGCCATAATGCCTTCGCTCTCATGCAGTTTTAAAAGTTGCTTCGGGCCATAGCCTGCAAAATTTCTGCATGTTTGAAATGTGTCAATTAGCCCCTTATATCCTCGGTGAGACTATGGCAATGACACGCCAAACCTGAAATTGGCCCATCGAATAAGAGATCGCTATGAGTTTTAATCCACCCGTGAAATCCATGGAATTCCTGTTAAAACACAGCGTCGATCTAGATGCCTTGCGCGCTTTTGATAAGTTTTCGGATGTCAACCCCGAATTGGTCAGTGATATTTTAGCCGGGGCGGCGTCCTTTGTCTCCGAAGTGATCGCGCCCACCAATTGGGACGGCGACCAAAACCCGGCGCAGTTAAACGGCGATGATGTTACAGCGTCGCCAGGTTTTAAAGAAGCGTATCAAGCCTTTGTCGAAGGGGGGTGGCAATCTCTCGCAACCCCCGCAGATATTGGCGGCATGGGGCTGCCCAATGTCGTGAGTGTTGCGACGAATGAAATGATCTATGCCTCCAATATGGCGTTTGGTTTGTGCCCGATGCTGACGTCTAGCGCGGCCAAAGCGATTAATGCCCATGCGAGCCCGTCTTTGCAGGAGACTTATCTGCCCAAAATGGTGACGGGCGAATGGACAGGGGCGATGTGCTTGACTGAACCTCAAGCCGGTTCTGACTTAGGCCCTGTTCGGACAAAAGCTGCCGATAATGGCGATGGCACATATAGTATTTCAGGACAGAAAATTTATATTACATGGGGCGACCATGACTGCGCGGATAATATTATCCATCTCGTTTTGGCGCGCCTGCCGGATGCGCCCGAAGGCTCTCGCGGTATCTCGCTCTTCCTCTGCCCGAAATATTTTGTCAACGAAGATGGCTCGCTCGGTGAACGGAATAGTTTCAAACCCATTGGGTTGGAACATAAGCTCGGCATTCACGGCTCACCAACTTGCGTGATGGAGTTTGACGGCGCTGAGGGCTGGCTCGTCGGCGAAGTCAATCGCGGTCTGGCCTGTATGTTCACGATGATGAACGAAGCGCGCCTTTTCGTCGGTGTGCAGGGCGTCGCGATTGGAGAGCGCGCCTATCAAGCCGCATTGGATTACGCCAATGAGCGTGTTCAAGGTCGCCCGATTGATCAAGAAGCGGGTGCACCCATTATCGGCCATCCCGATGTGCGCCGCATGTTGGTAGACATGAAAACCCGTCTAATCGGCGCGCGCGCTATTGCTATGGCCACGGCTTACGCCGTTGATATGGCAGAGGCGAGTGATGACGCAGAGGTGAAAAGAGCGTCCCACGCCCGGGACGCACTTCTGACGCCAATCACGAAATCCTATGGTTCTGACACGGGTGTCGATGTGGCCTCTATCGGCGTGCAAATTCACGGCGGTATGGGCTTTGTCGAAGAAACAGGTGCGGCGCAGCATTATCGTGATGCCCGTATTGCCCCGATTTATGAAGGCACAAATGGCATTCAGGCGATTGACCTTGTCGGGCGCAAAGTGCGCCGTGATGGCGGCGAGGCAATGCGCGCCCTGATTTCAGAATTGAAAGATATTCAAGCTTTGTCAAACTCAGTGTCAGGCCAAAGAGATGTAGACCTCAGCATTTGCACCAAAGCGCTTTCAGACGGCATTGAGACGCTTTCGACCGCAACGGACATCATTTTAAATGCGAGCGAAAAAGACGCCCTTAGCGCGGCAACACCCTATCTTAATCTCTGTGGTGATATCCTGTCCGGCGCATTCCTGATTAAAGCGGTGGCCAACGGCCTGACGGCTGGAGACGAACATGCCTCCGCTATGGCCAACTTAGCACGCTATCATGCACTTTCAGTGATGCCGAGAGCGAGCGCGGCATTAGATCAATTGCGCGCCGGAGCAAATATTGTGTTTGATTTTCCGGAAGGGCGCTTAGCGGATTTGTAGTCGTTATATCTAATTTCAAACCTTATCACCTGTTTGAAAGGTTTATATCTATGCGCCCCGTTTCTTATATTTAGACTGGCACAGACAGTTTAAGCTGTTAATATTGGATTTGATGTGGACATGAGGGGTGCATGTTGAATTCATTTTTTTCAGAGCTGAACCGCCGAAATATTTTCCGTGTGGCCGGAGTCTATGCCGTTGTCGGTTGGCTGATTATTCAACTAGGAATTGCGTTAGAGACATCGCTAAACTTGCCCGGTTGGTTTGACACCCTCCTGACAACTCTTGTTCTTATTTGTTTCCCTGTTGCAATGGTATTTGCTTGGGCCTTCGAAATGACGCCCGAGGGCGTTAAGCGCACGGAGTCTGTGCAAGAAGATGGGCGTATAACGGACAGAACAGCGCGAAAGCTTGATTATGTCATAGTTGCGGGGCTTGTTTTGGTGTGTGTTCTGATTATTGGGCAGACATTTATAAACCGAAGTCAAACGGTATCACCAGGAGTTGCCTCCAGTGATGCAAGAGAGCAATCCATAGCGGTTTTGCCATTTGTAGATTTTTCAGCGAATAAAGACCAAGAATATTTTGCGAATGGAATTTCCGAAGAGCTCCTCAATGTTTTAGCGGAGGTCAAAGGTTTACGGGTTTCCTCTCGAACGTCCTCCTTCACATTTAAAGATCAAAATACACCTATTTCGGAAATTGGGGAGACGTTGAATGTTGCCCATGTCTTAGAGGGGTCTATTCGTAAATCCGGCGATACGCTTCGCATTACAGCCCAATTGATTGATACCAAAACGGATATTCATATGTGGTCAGACACATATGATCGCCCGCTCACAGCCGACAATTTATTTGCCGTTCAGGACGAAATTGCCGAATCCATTGTGAAAGAACTCAAGGGGCAGCTGAAATTTGAAGGGGAGGATGTGCCTGAAGACCGAACGGCGTCTTTTGAGGCATATGAGCTTTACTTGAGAGCACGCGAACATATGCGAGAGCGTTTGCCCGACACTTTGTTTAAAGCCGAGGCCGGCTTTAAACAGGTCATAACGCTCGATCCGAATTTTGCTCCGGCCTATGCGGGATTGGCTGATACTTATTTATTGCAAGATATTTATTCCAATCTTGACGATGCGGAAGCGATAAAACTGGCGAGGCCCTATGTCGAAAAGGCGTTAGCTTTATCTCCGCGCTCTTCAGAAGTTTTATCAAGTGCGGCCTTGCTCGCCTCGGCAGAATCAAATCTGGAAGTTGCCGTCGCTTATGCTGAGAAAGCGATTGAAGCCAACCCGAATAACTCGGACGCTTATATCCGTTTGGCCCGAGCCTATCATAGTCTTGGACAGAATGAAGACGCTCTTAGGGCCGTCAAGGCGGGTTTGGACGTCGACCCTCTTTCAACTGTTCTCTTGAGCAATGCTGCTATTAATCAAATTGCCCTAGGACTTTATGAAGAAGCCCGCGAGACGGCTGAGAAGAACATTCGATTGAATCCAGATTCGACATTTGGATACACCGAATTGGCAACTTTAATGCAGGAGGACGGAGACTATGCGGATGCTCATGCGGCTCTAAAATCCGCGCAAGCGCTCAACCCTGACAGTGATTTTGTCTTGTTGGATTTAGCGTGGCTTTATGCGGGCTTGGGCATGAATGAAGAGGCAATAAATACAGCAAGGTCCCCGTGGCTTAAGGCCATACTTCTGGCAATCGATGGCCAGTATGAAACCGCTATGCAAGTTTTACCGGAGGATGCCTCTGCTTTTGATAAAGTGACGGTTCAGTACCACACGCGCGATTTCCCGAGTACTTTAGCCTCAACCAAGGAAATCAATAAGATAGTAGGGCAAATTGCCTCTGATCAGGTGACCCAGGACGTCGTGCATTTTTATGCATCTGACGCCTTCATTTATAAATCTGCAAATGACCCGTTAGCTGCAGATCACATTATTGGTCTCGACACATATTTTGCTGGAAAGATACCTGAGGACTTTAAAAAGACCAATGACATACTCGCAGGGGCAACCTACGCAGTCATCAAGGGTGAACCAGAAAAAGCTTATGTCTGGATTGAACGATTGATTGAATTGGGCAAAGCTTCGGTTGTTTTGGCCGATCCCATATTTGACGCAACGCGGGACACGGCATTGCACAGGCAAACTGAGGCTAAAATGGAAGCTTTACTTGTACCACATCGTAAGGCGGTTAAAGCGCAACTCGCCAACCCAAAACCAAATTGGGTGACTAATCAGTAGGGTTTTCATATCGCTCTTTTGAAAACTCCGTAACATCCAAATCATTGTCGCTGTCAAACCCAGCCCTTGTCCACACGGCGTCCCTTCGCCTATAGCTCCATCAAACCACGCAAGGACTCACCATGTCAGCTCAGAATTTTGTGAAACGGATGACCGCGCCGGATATTACAGCGCGCAAGGGTGGTGACCCGATTGTATGTTTAACGGCTTATGACGCACCGCTAGCGGCAATCGTTGACAAACATTGTGACCTTATTCTCGTCGGGGACAGTGTCGGTATGGTGGTACATGGCCTTCCATCGACTGTGGGGGTCACATTAGACATGATGATTTTGCATGGGCAAGCGGTGATGCGCGGGTCTCAAAAGGCTTTGGTTGTTGTGGATTTGCCCTTTGGTTCCTATGAAGACAGCCCTGAAACGGCCTTCCGAAATGCGTCACGGGTTATGATGGAAACGGGCTGTCAGGCGGTCAAAATTGAGAGTGGCTCTTATGCGGCGGAGACTATTCGTTATTTGGTCGAGCGCGGTATTCCGGTGATGAGCCATGTCGGCCTTCGTCCACAAAGCATGCATGTTTTAGGTGGTTTTCGCGCGCGGGGCCGCCGTCAGTCAGTGGCCGATGAGATTGTCGAAAATGCGAAAGCGGCCGCCGAGGCCGGCTCTTTCGCGGTTGTCGTAGAGGGTGTCTCAGAAGACATTGCGAATATTGTCACGGAAGAAGTGTCTATTCCAACAATTGGCATTGGCGCATCGGCGCAATGTGACGGGCAAATCCTTGTAACGCCTGATATGCTTGGTCTGTTCGACCGTGTGCCGAAATTCGTCCATAAGTTCGGTGCGCAAAAGGCGATGACCGAAGACGCAGTGGCGTGCTATGCTGAACAGGTCAAAAACCGGAGTTTCCCCGGTGAGGCTAATGTTTACCACTTTAAAAAGTGAAGCGAAGCGCCGGGCTTAACTTACGCGGTGTTAATGCCCTTTGCTGTTGCGGGCGGGGTTCCAAAGCGATAGGTTCCGCCGGAATTTCAA
>CAZEFT010000032.1:0-18565 GCA_964511495.1 uncultured Algimonas sp.
AAGCGTCTGTCCGTAAATATGAGAACAAAGTTTACATGTTGCCGAAGCATTTGGATGAAAAAGTTGCGCGTTTGCACCTCGAAAAAATCGGTGTGAAGTTGACTGAAATGAGCCAGGAGCAAGCTGAATACATCGGCGTTAATGCAGATGGCCCTTATAAGCCTGAACATTACCGCTACTAATTTCTTCGGAAACTTATGAATTTGAACAGGGCGGTGGTCGCCCTGTTTTTTAACTATGAGACCTGAACATTGTGTCTCAAAACCAAGCCTCTGACATAATAATAAAAAGCGAAGAGCCTTAAACTCAAGGAGAGCCCCTCATGGGACGCCAAACTTACTATTTTACCTCTGAATCCGTTTCCGAGGGTCACCCTGATAAAGTTTCTGATCGTATTTCTGACGAAATTGTTGATCTTTTTTTCCGTAAATCTGTCGCTGCCGGCATGTCTCCATGGGACGTGCGTGTCGCTGCTGAAACACTGACGACAACTAACAAAGTCGTCATTGCCGGTGAAACACGCGGTAAAGATGTTTCAAAAGAAGAAATCGAAGCTGTTGCTCGCGCCGCCATTAAAGATATCGGCTATGAGCAAGAAGGTTTCCATCACGCTAATGCCGATGTCGACGTTCTGCTTCACGCACAATCCACTGATATTGCTGCCGGTGTTGACGAAGGTACAGGCACGCATAAAGAAGAGGGTGCCGGAGACCAAGGCATTATGTTCGGTTATGCGAGCAACGAAGTCGCAGGCGCGCTTATGCCGGCTCCGATTTATTATTCTCACAAAATTCTTGAGCGTTTGGCTGAAGTCCGTCACTCCGGTGAAGCTAAAGGTCTTGAGCCTGATGCGAAATCACAGGTTTCTGTCCGTTATGAAAACGGTAAACCTGTCGGAGCTTCTGCAATCGTCTTATCAACACAACACACTGAAGGTCTGTCACCTTCTGACATCGCTGACATCGTGAAGCCTTATATTCATGAAGTTATTCCTGAAGGATGGATCACTGACGAAACTGTTTGGCATATTAATCCAACCGGCAATTTCGTAATTGGCGGTCCAGATGGGGATGCCGGTCTAACAGGCCGTAAAATTATCGTTGATACATATGGCGGCATGGCTCCACATGGTGGCGGCGCATTCTCCGGTAAAGATCCAACAAAGGTTGATCGTTCTGCCGCATATGCTTCACGCTATCTTGCGAAAAACGTTGTGGCCTCCGGCTTGGTTGATTGGGCCAATATTCAACTGTCTTATGCGATTGGTGTTGCTGAGCCAACGTCTGTTTATGTTGAACTCGACGGGAAACACGCAGCTTTGGCTGAGCGTTTAGAGCAAATCTTGCCTAAACTCATGAGCCTTACTCCGCGTGGTATTCGTTCGCATTTGAACCTGAACCAGCCGATTTATGCGCGTACTGCGGCCTATGGTCATTTTGGCCGTACGCCTGATTCCAATGGTGGTTTCTCTTGGGAGAAAACTGATTTGGTTGATAAGATTAAAGCCGCGCTTTAATCTTATCTGACCCCTAAATTTATGGCCTCGGAAACTTTGTTTTCGGGGCCTTTTTTATGTCATCACCGCATTCCCTTACTTTGCTTTTTCAGTTTATAGAACGTTTATGAACCAAACACCCAAAGACACACTCATATGCGTCGCCGCCATTTCAGGGGCGTTTGGGGTTAAAGGGGAGGTGAAAGTTAAATCTTTCACAGAGACATCAGAAGGCTGCGTATCCTATGGACCCTTGATGGATGAAAAAGGACAGATCGTCATAACGCCTGTTTCTTATCGTGTGATGAAAGACTTTGTTGCTGTCAGTGCGGAAGAGGTGAAAACGCGGGAAGAGGCTGAGGCTCTGAAATCCACCAAGCTCTATGTGCTGCGATCCAGACTTCCGGAAACGGAGGAAGATGATTTTTATTATTCGGATTTGGTCGGTCTGGATGTGAAATCAAATGACGGAAAACGGGTGGGCACAGTTGTCGGCATTCACGAATTTGGGGCCGGAGACATGCTCGAAATCAAACCTGTCCCCGATAAGAAAACGAAAAAACAATCGGCAAGTTTTTTCCATCCCTTTACCAAGGCTGCCACGCCAAAGGTGGATATAAAACAGAGGCGCCTGATTATAATTCCGCAAATATCAGAGGAAGACCCGCCTAAAACGCCCTAAAATCTATGGGTAAGGCGATAAAATTTGTCATTTTTCGCGAATAAGGCGATTTTTACCATTTCCTAACGAGCAATTCGCGCGAACTTTGCTATATAGTCAGTGTGAGCCATGAACCGAACATAAAGACCACACCGCCCAAATTGATGCGGGCTATTCGCGCGGCCATGGCAGGGTCGGAATCCGTTCAAACCCGTTTGGATGAATTCGTCTCAGCCATTGCCAAGGCCATGCAGGTAGATGTGTCCTCCATTTACTTGCAAAGAGCCGGGCGAGATATGGAGCTTTCCGCCACGGAAGGTCTGAAAAAATCAGCCGTCCACAAAACTCGCTTAAAACCTAGTGAGGGTCTGGTCGGCCATGTCGCTTTGACAGCGCGTCCATTGAATTTGGCGGATGCCCCTAGCCACCCGCTCTTCTCTTATCGTCCAGAAACTGGCGAAGACCCTTACCATTCCTTTTTGGCGGTTCCGATTTTGCGCGGGGGCCGCGTTTTGGGTGTCTTGGTCGTGCAATCCATTGAGTCTCGGAGCTTTAATGAAGAGGAAGTCGAAGATCTCCTGACCGTTGCGATGGTGATTGGTGAGATTATCGTGGACGACGAACGTGTCGGCGGTAAGGACGCGGCCCTTAAAGGGATTACCTTGGCTGCGGTTAAGCCCGAGACCATTATGGGAAAAGCTTTTGCCGACGGCTTAGCGCGCGGTCATGCCTATTTACATTTACCCGCAATTGCGCCTGCCAATTTGTTGGCTGATAATATTGCGGCAGAAGAGGCGCGTCTCGAAGACGGTATTCGCGAATTACGGGCCTCGGTTGATGCTATGGTATCGGGCGAGGCTGCAGGCCTATCCCGAGCGTCCAAGGAAATCTATGAAACTTACCGCATGTTTGCCTATGACCGGAAATGGGTCGGGCGATTGCGGGAGGCGGTGCATTCAGGGCTAACAGCCGAAGCGGCTGTTGAGCGGGTTAGGAATGAACATCGTGCGCGTTTAATGAAAGCGCGGGACTCTTATTTGCGTGCGCGTTTGCATGATCTGGAAGACCTCGCCAACAGGCTGTTACGTGCATTATCCGGTGAAGCCTTAATGCCCGGAAATAAAGATATTTCCGATGACGCGATTATTTTTGCGCGTGAAATTGGTCCGGCAGAGTTACTTGATTATGACCGGACGAAATTAAAAGCCATTGTTTTAGAGGACGGCTCTGCAAGCTCTCATACCTCTATCATTTGTCGGGCTTTAGGTATCCCGCTTGTCGGGCGCGCAGAAGGTGTGCTCGACTTGATCGAAACAGGTGACGAAGTTTTGGTGGATGGTGAAACGGGGACAGTACATATTCGCCCCGTCGACACAATGGTGGCCGGATTTACCATGCGCCAGAATGTGCGTGGTGAAATGGCAAAAGCCTATGATGCGCAACGCTTAAAACCTGCCAGAACCAAAGATGGGCGACATATTTCCTTACAATTAAATGCGGGTCTGCTGGTCGATTTACCACAAATGGATTTATCAGGTGCAGAAGGAATTGGCCTGTTCCGGACCGAGTTTCAATTCATGGTCAGTGATTTCATGCCCAAGCTGAAAGAGCAGACCACACTCTATCGACAAGCGATTGAGGCTGCGCGCGACCGTCCTGTCACCTTCCGCACGCTGGATTTAGGCTCTGACAAAATCCTACCCTATATGGATCCTGTTTTGGAAGAGAACCCGGCCATGGGGTGGCGGTCTATTCGTATTGCTTTGGATCGACCCGGCCTGATGCGCTATCAACTCCGTGCTTTGGTGATGGCCGGAGCGGGCAAACATTTGCGCGTGATGTTCCCCATGGTCACCACTGTCGAAGAAATGATCGGGGCCAAAGCCCTGTTCAATAAAGAGGTAGAGCGCGCGAGCAGGCTCGGTCTGGAATTACCGCAAAAAATCGAAGTCGGCGTGATGTTAGAAACGCCGTCTTTGGCTTGGCAAGTCTTATCTGTTTGCGATCATGTGGACTTCGTGAGTGTCGGAGCGAATGACCTCATGCAATTTTTCTTTGCTGCCGATCGGGATAATCCGCGCGTGTCCGACCGTTATGATCCATTGCACCCTGCGGCACTCTCTATTTTGAAGTTTATCGCTCAAGGGTGCCGCGCCAGTGATACGCCCGTCAGTGTCTGTGGTGAGATTGCGGGACGTCCTTTGGAAGCCTGTTGTCTGGTGGCGCTCGGTTTTGATACGCTTTCTATGCCTGTCACGGGTATCGGCCCCGTAAAATCTGCTCTCTTGGCTCTGGATGCTGAAAAGCTTCGTGCGGTGATAGAGCCTAATATCAATGTCACGAGCCGCATGTCATCTTTGCGCGAATTGGTACGGAACTTTTGCGAGGAAGAGGGCGTTCCTATTTAGTGCTTCTACTGAAAGCGCCAAAACTTAGGTCTGGCTTAGCCACAATATACCAGGATTTTATGTCATGAAACATTTCGTATTTGCATCATTTTGTAGCTTGGCCTTTTTGGCGGCCTGTTCTGATGGCCCCGCGGAAAAAGTCTCTGATACAGAAAGTTTACAGGGCTCTACACCCACTGAAACGTTAGAGGCTTCTGAGGTAGAAATGAACGGAAAGATCACGATTTCATCTCTGCCGAAAGTCTTCGAACCGAATGCCTGTATTCTTCCGATCACGGTTACGAATGGCACGGAGACGGACGCCACTGTATCCATGATGCAGTTCAAAGTAAGCGGTCCGGGTGATCCGGATAGCGGCAATATGTTTGGTCAAACTGTCGCTTCCGGCGGAACTGTCACCGCCACATTAATTTTCCCGACCCGTCAATGTGATGAGCTTTTGGAAATTTCAGCCCCCAACATAACTTGTAAAACGGCGCAGGGAACGTGCGAAGAGGCTGTGGTTCTGAAATCCCGAGAAGGCCTCGTTTTGAAACGAGCCGAACTTCAACCTGAAGGCAATTAAAGGGTTTTTCGCATCAAGATTATAGGGACGGAAATGCCGTCTTCATCCGCTTGGCTGAGGTCTTCAATCACTTGATAACCGCATTTTTCGTAAAGAAATATACCGGAGGCAGTCGAGCCTAATTCCATTGTCGTGAAGCCTTCACCTTTGGCAGCGGCTTCCCCCAATTCTATCATAAACCGCCCAATGCCTTTGCGGGTATGATCTGGGTGAGTGTACATGGCGCGAATTTTGGCCGCATCAACTTGCGGGACAGCGAGGCTATCATCCCGCCCTTGCGTGTGACTGCCTCCATAAAGTGTTTTGCGTCTGGACCAACCGCCGCAGCCCACCAAAACCTCCCCCTCAAATATCAAAAAATAGGTGCCGTCTTCAACCAATTGCGTATCAAGCCCCATAGACGCATTGGATTTGGCGACTTGTTCAGGCGACAAGACATCCGGTAATAACGCCGCCATGGATAGAGCCATAAGCTGTTCGATATCGGATGTGTCGTCCAAACTGGCTATGCGGTGAGTAAATGACATGGCCTTATATTAAGGGTTTTCCAGCCAATATTTCAATAATTGATGGGCGATGGTGATGCGTGGCGGGCGCTTAAATGCTTCACCTGTTTTATCGAAAACTGCAGCGACTTCGGCGCGGCTAAACCAACGGGCGTCTTCTAATTCATCAGGATTGACGACAATGTTGTCATTCTCGGCTTCACAGATCACGCCAATCATTAATTGACTCGGGAAGGGCCAAGGCTGGCAGGCAATATAGCGGTGGTTCTTGGTGCGGATAGCGGCTTCCTCGAAAACTTCACGGCGTGTGGCCTCTTCCATCGTCTCACCGGGGGAGATGAAGCCTGCCAGCGCTGACATAAACCCTTCAGGCCAGCCAGGGCCGCGCCCGAGAAGAACCTTATCATCTTTGACAACCAACATAATGACGACCGGATTAACGCGCGGGAAATGCTCGGCTTGGCAGCTTGGTCTTGTGCAGACCCGCTTATGCCCGGCATCGGCTGGATTGGAGGGAGCCCCGCATTTCGCGCAATAAATATGCTCTCTATGCCAATCAAATACGGATTTGGCCCGACCGACCAAAGCCAGGTCTTCGACGCTTAAACGCCCACCAATTTCGCGCAAATTATTAAAGTCAGTTTCAAGCGTAACCGCATCATCTTGTGCCAGATTAGCGGCGAAGACGGGGCGTTTCCCGTCTAGTCCCAAAAATATTACATGCGGGTCAATGAGGTTCTGACCAATGAGTTCAGAGGGGTGAATTCGAATAAGTTTATTGTCGGACCCAACCGCAGGGTTCCCTTTAAAAAATAGAATGGCTCGTGCTGCAGGCAAAGCCATATATTTCTGTAATTCTTCGGGTGAACGTTTCGTTTCACAGAAATCTAAAGGGCTGCCCGCAAATGGCATAATGTCGGTATAAGTCATAACCATGTCTTACCCGATGTCGTGAGCAGAGCAATTCTTGAAATCGTTTATGCGAGAAAGAAAATCTGCGCTGACATCTTGCGTCCGCTTGCGCTTGCCGCCATATAGGCGTCGGAAGGTTGGCTTTGGACGGGAATCCGCGCCAACCCGGTCAGGTCGGGAACGAAGCAGCCGTAACGAGGTTTTTTCGGGTCAGGGTTCAGCCTTCCACTTTTCTCCCCATTACCTGCGTGGCTCGACCTTCATCATTAAGGGTTTCTCGGGCTTGGTCGTTATGCGCATAAGCGGCCAAGGATGATTGCCTGCCAAAATGAAACGGTAATGCTTAAACAGCACAGCCATAATAATGGCGGCCTCCTGCATGGCGAAACGTTGTCCGATACAGACTCTGTGGCCGAGGCCGAAGGGCAAATATTGAAAGCGATGCAGTCGCTTTTTATTTTCAGGCAAAAACCTCTTCGGATCAAAGCGATTGGGATGATCCCACAAATCATGATGTCGGTGAAGCGCCCAAAGATTCAACATCACTCCGCTTTTCTTGGGCAGGTCCAGTTCTTCATTGTATCGATCATCTTCAAGAATTTGCCGGGAGATAATGGGGGCTGGGGGATAGAGCCTCATGGTTTCTTCGAGACAAGCCATCGTCCATGGCAGGTGACTTTCCCAATCTTCAACAGGTAGAGAGATGTCGAGTGCATCGACTTCTTTTTCAAGTTTTTC
This sequence comes from uncultured Algimonas sp., assembly GCA_964511495.1. Taxonomy (GTDB): domain Bacteria; phylum Pseudomonadota; class Alphaproteobacteria; order Caulobacterales; family Maricaulaceae; genus Litorimonas. Next base: position 7,286 of record CAZEFT010000032.1, read on the forward strand.
CAGCGCCGACATATCTTGGCTTAGCAAATAGACGAGCCATGTCAGGGCGCGAGAGGTCGTTTCATGTCCCGCCCCGATAAATGTGACTAACTGATCTTCGATTTGCGCATCCGTTAAAGCCTCGCCCTCTTCGGTGCGGGTGTTTAGAAGCCGTGTCAAAAAATCATCAGGAATCTCTTCGCCTGAATTTTGTCGCGCGCGCCTGTCGGATGACAATTCCAGCACAGATTGACGCAACCGCTTAACGGCCCCCTTTCCCCCCATCTTAGTCGGACGCGGTATCCATTTCGGTGCCATTAAAATATCAAGAGGGTCGGCCTTTCCGAGGGCATTTAAAAACGTTGCTATATCGTGCAAAGCTTGATCCGAGGCGCTATCAATTTCCCCGGAAAATAATGTATCCGACAAGACGCCATAGGCGAGTTTCAAGAAGACCTCTGATATATCCAGAGGCGTATCTGAGCCCGCTGTGAGTATGTCCGGCAGCATCTCTTCGGTTTTGTCACGCATGCGGTCCGCAAAGACCTTCGTTTCGCGCGGCACGAAAACGGGTGACAAAGCCTTTCGTGCAAACCGCCATGCTTCTCCTTCGGCTGTAATCAAACCGTCTTTTAAAACAGGTTTTAAAATAGCCTGTCGGATGGGATGCATGCGCATATTTTTATGCTTATCAACAAAGAGGTATTTTATAAGATCGGGTGAGCCTAGAACTGTCAGGGTTTGCCCAAAACTCTGACCGCTATAATAATCGGTTGTCATAGAGGTTAAGGTTGTGGCCTCAACGGGGTTTCGACTCATCGCCATAACCGAATCCCAAAGCTCGCGTCTCGACCAATCATCAGGATGTTTTGGAACCGGAACAGGGGCGGGCGGAACGAAATATCCGTCTTCATGCCGCGGGGCAGGACGGAAATGATAGTCATGACGGTCGTTTCTCATGAAACCTCCTTCTTCCGTCATAACTCTCCGCGCTTGTTAATCAATTCCCGTTTTCGCATAGCCGCTTTGCGTAAGAGAGGTTGAATGCAAACACATTAAGCTGTGGACACGCGAAAGAGGTCTCTTTTCAGTCGCGTATTTCCTCTCTATATTCATTGGCAATGGCTCAAAACCCTCAACAATCCTATCAGGTTCTGGCGCGGAAATACCGTCCGTCAACCTTTGAGGATATGATTGGTCAAGATGCAATGGTCACGACCCTGACCAATGCGTTCGAAGCGGGCCGTGTCGCACATGCTTTTATGATGACGGGCGTTCGCGGTATCGGCAAGACGACCACGGCGCGGCTCTTGGCGCGCGCTTTAAACTATGAAACGGACAGTGTTGACGGGCCATCAACTGACCTCTCCACGCCCGGTAAACATTGCGAATTAATCATGGCGAGCTCGCATATGGATGTGCTCGAAATGGATGCCGCCTCCCGCACGGGTGTCGAGAATATGCGCGAAATGCTCGACGGCGTTCGCTATGCTCCGGCCACGGCGCGTTATAAAGTCTATATTATTGACGAGGTTCACATGTTGTCTGCCGGGGCTTTTAATGCCTTACTCAAGACGCTCGAAGAACCACCGGATCATGCGAAATTTATTTTCGCCACGACCGAAATTCGCAAAGTCCCGATTACAGTTCTGTCCCGCTGTCAACGTTTCGATTTGCGACGGGTTGAAGCCGGGCTTTTGGCTGAACATTTGAAAGGCATTTGCGCCAAAGAAAATGTCAAAGTTTCTGATGACGGTTTGGCTCTGATTGCACGGGCGGCTGAAGGCTCTGTGCGTGATAGTCTTTCACTTTTGGATCAGGCCATTGTTCAAGCCGGGCTCGACGGCAATGAAGTGAGTTTTGAACAGGTGCGCGCCATGTTGGGCTTGGCTGACCGTGTCCGCGTTTTGGATCTTTTCCGCATGGCCGCCTTGGGAGACGGAAAAGGCGCTATCACGGAAATGCGGGGGCAATATGACGATGGGGCCGACCCGTCCGTAGTGATGCGCGATTTAATGGATATCTGTCACGAAGTTAGCCGCGCGAAAACGCTTGGCGAGGCTGCGGAATTTGACGCGGCTCCGGATCAGGTTGAACGCCTAAAGGAATTGGCCGAAAAATTATCCATGGGTCAATTGACGCGTTTATGGCAAATTCTCACGCAATCCCATACCGAAGTGAGGCTCGCCCCTGCACCACTGGCAGCGGCAGAAATGGCGATGTTGAAATTGGCTGTGGCCGGGCAAATGCCTCCGCCTGAACTCGCTGCGCAAATTATTGAACAGGCGCAGAAATCCGTGAAAGAGGGAGGCGACGGGCTTCCTGTTATGGGAACATCCTCCGCATCAATGCCTGTGTCCGCTTCGTCTACCGGCGATAGTTCCGCCGCCCCACAAACCCCGAGTGCGACGTCGAAGTCATCTCCCGCTTCTTCTCGGGTCTCTTCTGCTCCCAGCCCTTCTTCGGCATCGATGAAAGCGCCGACATTGAGCGCGTCTTCGCCGCGAACGGCAGCACAATTGGGAGCTCCCAAATCTGCGCCTCTCTCTTCACCGGCTCCAGAGATTGAGACATTGGAAGAATTTGTCGCGGCGCTGCCAAAAGCACAGATTAAATTGAAATCGGATATTGAGCGTTATGTACGGCCCATTCAATTTAAACGCCAAAACATACGGGTCGAGATTGTTGACGGCGCGCCCCGCGATCTGATTGGGAAAATGGTTGGAGCACTACAAGACTTAACGGGTGTGCCGTGGCTAATCAGCCCGGAAAAATCGGGAGGCGAACCGAGTTTGGCAGAAAGACGCCGTCAGAAAAAAGCTGATCAAGAGGCCAAGGACAAAGCCCATCCTGCCTTCGGCCATTCTTTGTTTAAAAATGCAGAATTTTTAGGCATCACCAAAACAGAGAGCAAGGCGATGATTGCGGGTAATGTGATCAAGGGTGATTTCGGCAGTGGTGCTTCCGACGATTCTCTTGAGTCTTTTGATCAACAAGATGAGCGTGACGACATACCCGATGACTATGTTCCTAGTGATTATACGCCCCCTGATTATGACATATAATTTTGATGAGATTTAAAGGATAGGCTGATGAAAGATTTAATGGGCTTGATGAAACAAGCCAAAGAAATGCAGCAAAAAATGGCGGATGCGCAGGCGAAAGTGGCTGATCTGGTCGTCGAGGGCCGCTCAGGTGGTGGACTAGTCAGTGTCAGCCTCGCAGGCGGCGGCAATATGAAAGCGCTCAAAATAGACCCGACTTTGCTGTCAGGCGAAGAGGCTGAAATCGTCGAAGATCTTATCATTGCAGCTTATCAAGACGCCAAAGCGAAATTGGATGAAGCGCAAGGTGAAACGATGAAATCGGCCATGGGGGATATACAATTACCGCCCGGAATGAAGATGCCGTTTTAACGTGAATCGGCGCGATGTCATTGGGGGATCTCTCTTTGCAGCTGCGTCCGCTTCCACATTTATGGGCGGCTGTCGTGTGAAAGATAGCGTTTCCTCGCCAGCCAAAATATCCGCAGATTTATTATCTGGCAGTGAAAGACGTCGGTTGCTTTCAGGTTTTGCTGTAAATTTGGAAAGTTGGTGGACCGATGATCCGTTTGAAGTCCGTATTGAGAAAGCGGCTAAAGCCGGGTTTTCTCATGCGGAATTTTGGTTTGTTTCGGGCTCTGACCGTGACCCTCGCAAATTAGCGACATTATTTGAGGAAACCGGATTATCCGTTTCCCAAATTGTTGGTGACGCGCCCGCTTTGGCCCAAGCTGAAAATCGCTCTGCTTTTTTAAGTAATATGGAGCGCGCCATTGAAGATGCGCAAATTTTAAACACGGATATTGTGACCGTGACAGGGCACCAAAATATCGAAGGTATCACGACAAAGGCGGCGCTCAAACATTACCAAGACCATCTTGCGGCCTCTGCGCCTTTATGGGAGGCCGCGCAAATTTATGCGGCGATTGAGCCCTTTAACCCCTATGATCATCCGGGTCATTTTATTAATGGAGCCAAAGAGGCCGTCAAAATTTGTCAATCCATTAATTCACCTTTTGTGAAAATTAATTGGGACCTTTTTCACATGCAACGGGCTGAAGGAAATGTGATTGATAATATGCGCGAAGGGGCGGAGCAAATTTGTTATATGCAGATGGCGGACAGCCCCGCGCGACATGAGCCCGGAACGGGTGAAATGGATTATGCAAATATTATTCGCACGGCCCGAGCGCTTGGATATGAGCGTCCCATAGGCTTGGAGCTTTGGGCAAATAATGGTGATTATGACAAAGCGTTAGGCGCTGTGTTGAACTTGGCCCAAAATATAGAGCGCAATGAGGCAGGGAGTCTGGCGAAGTAGTCAGACGCTTTATAGTCCTCAAGCAAAGTGAGTTTTGATATGATCAAATTTTGTAAAATAATCAGCCTCGCTTTGATGAGTATCCTCTATTTTCCATCTGTGAACGCTTCAGAGACTGCGGGCGGTAATGCGCTCGTCGCTTTTGATTTTGCCCATCATCCTGTCATGTCGCGGGGCGGGATTGTCTCCGCCCAAGACAAAATTGCAGCCGAGGTTGGTCGCGATATTTTGACCAGAGGCGGGAATGCTGTGGATGCCGCTGTGGCAACAGGGTTTGCCCTTGCGGTGACGCACCCACAGGCCGGCAACCTTGGGGGTGGTGGGTTTATGCTCGTCTTTGACGCAGAAACTCAGAAAACTCTCGCTATAGATTTTCGGGAAATGGCTCCGGCGGCGGCCACGCGGGATATGTATCTCAATGCCCAAGGTGAGGTCGATAATCAACGAGCTCAATATTCGCATTTATCGGCAGGCGTTCCCGGTACGGTGATGGGATTATTGGAGGCGTTGGAAAACCATGGGACAATGAACCGGAAACAGGTCTTAGCCCCAGCCATAAAGCTAGCCTCTTCCGGGTTCGAGGTAAGCTTTGGTCTAGAGCATTCTTTGACTGTTCATACTGAAGAGCTCTCACAGGATCCGTCATCGAAGAAATATTTTCTGGGTTTGGAGCAAGGAGATGTTTGGAAACAAAAAGATTTGGCACGTACGCTCAAACGGATCTCACGTTCGGGAGTGGATGGATTTTACAAAGGGCAGACGGCGGACTTGATTGTTGCAGAAATGGAGCAGGGCGGCGGCTTGATAACTCATAAAGATTTGGCATCTTATGAAACCGTCACGCGTGAGCCTGTCTCCGGTGACTATAAAGATTTCGATATTCATGCCATGTCTCCACCATCCTCAGGTGGCGTTCATATCGTTCAAATGTTGAATATTTTATCCGGTTATGACCTGCAATCAGAGGGACATAACAGCGCCGCCTATCTCCATAAGCTCATCGAAGCCATGCGGAGGGCTTATGCAGACCGATCAAAATATTTGGGCGATCCGGATTTTTTCGATGTGCCGGTCGATGATTTGACGAATAAAGATTATGGAAATCGACTGCGCGAGGATATTGATCTGGCTAAGGCTTCTCGGTCTTCGGATATTTTACCGGGCGCAGAGCTTTATCCCGAACCCCGAAACACGACACATTATTCCGTGATTGATAAAAACGGAAATGCGGTCAGTGTGACCTATACGCTGAATTTTTCTTATGGGAGCGGCTATTCCGTTGATGGCGCAGGATTTCTTCTAAACAATGAAATGGATGATTTCTCGGCCAAGCCGGGTACGCCAAATGGCTACGGCCTCATTGGAGGCGAAGCGAATAAAATCGAGCCGCGCAAACGCCCCTTATCTTCTATGACGCCTTTGATTGTCACGCACGACGGTAAAGCGGTTTTGGTCACGGGCAGTCCGGGTGGCTCAACCATTATTACTTCTGTTCTTCAAGTGGTCTTGAATGTTATCGAATGGGATATGAATTTGGCCGAAGCGACGCATCGTCCGCGTATTCATCATCAATGGCTTCCCGATACGGTGTTTGTTGAGCCGGGCATTAGTCGGGACACTTTAAATAATTTGACCGAGATGGGCCATATACTGGCAAAGAATGAAAAAGGTGGCTTCGCGACAACTGTATTGGGACGTGTAAATTCTGTCGGTGAAGGCATGGATGGGAAAGGCGGAAGCATCTTTTTAGGCGCCGCCGATCCGCGTGGTCCGAAGTCAGCGGCGATTGGCGAGTAAATTATGTCGGGATTAAATGTCAGTCCGGAAATTGAACGCCTCATCGCGCTTCTGGCGAAACTGCCGGGTCTTGGCCCGCGTTCGGCCCGAAGAGCGGCGTTGGACCTTTTGAAAAAGCCGGATGCCCTCATGAAACCTCTCGCACAAGCCATGAGCGAGGCCGCAGACCGTATTTCGACTTGCACTATTTGTGCAAATGTTGACGCTCAAAACCCCTGTCATATTTGCACGGCGCCTGGACGCGACGGTACAACGCTTTGTGTGGTTCAAGACGTGGCTGATTTATGGGCTATGGAGCGTGCAGGTGCGTTTCGGGGGCGCTATCATATTTTGGGAGGGACATTATCCGCCTTGGATGGAGTCCGTCCCGACGATTTAAATATTGCGTCTTTGATCGAACGTGCGTCCAATGCGGATGTTACGGAAGTCATTCTCGCAATGAATGCGACAGTCGATGGGCAGACTACCGCACATTACATTACGGATCATCTCGCCAAAGCCAATGTGCAAGTCTCTCGTCTGGCGCATGGTGTGCCGGTTGGGGGTGAGCTGGATTATCTGGATGATGGCACAATTTCAGCCGCGATGAAGAGTCGGCGTCCTTTTTAAGAGTATAGGGTTTAGGTAAGGCTATGGCAGTGAGTAAATACAAAACTCTCTCTGATACTCTCCTGACACCTTCCATTATTTTTCTGATTCTGATGAACCTTATTCCTGTTTTCGGGGTCTTTGCTTTTCATTGGGATGTCGGGACGCTCCTCTTATTGTACTGGCTGGAAAGTATCGTCATCGGTCTTCTGAATATTCCAAAAATGATGTGGGCCCAGGGGCTGGCTAAGGCTGCGACAGGACATAAAAAAGCCGGTTTGTTCGGGCGGTTGTTTTTATGCGTATTTTTTACTGTCCATTATGGCATGTTCTGTTTCGGGCATTATTCGTTTCTGGACTCTTTCTTTAAAACTGTGCCCCCTCTCTACGACTTGATGCGTGACTTATTGTCGGCGCAGAGCGTGTTGTTTGCCGCTTTGGGTCTTTTGGTTAGTCACCTCTTTTCTATGCTTAGAAATTTCTTCGGTAAAGGCGAATATCTTACCCGTTCACCGGATACTCAAATGTTTGTGCCTTATACACGGGTTATGGTCATGCATATCGTTGTCATTATTGGTGGGATGTTGGTGATGGCTTTTGGTGCACCCGTTCTTGCCCTTTTACTCTTGGTTATACTGAAGACGGCTATTGACTTGGCCTCGCACGCCGCAGAGCATAAATTAAGGTCTATGACCGCTGTAAAGTCTTGATGACGCCGTCTCGTACCGCTTTCAACGCTGTTTCATTATACCCCGCTTTGACCAATGTTCGTGCTCCGAAGTAGCTGGCAAGGATATAATCTGTCGCGTGGGATTGACCGATCGGTTTCAGCGCAAAGTCTATGGCGTCATGCAAGCGATCCATACTGGCTTTGATAGTTGTTTCGACCGCCTTGTCTGTTGGGGCTGCTTCACTGGCAGCATTACATAAGAGGCAACCCCAACGTCCTGTTTTCGATTTCGTGCCTTGAACGGTAGAGTCCATTAAAAGTGTAATCCGTTCCTCGGAACTTAAATTCTCATCACGGAGCATTTTCACCCCCGCACTCACGTCTTGCTCATTGTAGCGTTGCAAGGCGATTTGATAGAGCGCGCGTTTATCGCCAAAGGCCGCATAAAGGCTTCCCTTCTGCAACCCCGTCGCTTTCATAATATCACTATAGGATGTGCCGTCATAACCACCCTGCCAAAATACATCGCGCAGGGCGTCTTTCACAATGTCTTCATCAAATTCGCGCGTTCTGGCCATTTCATGCCTCCGTGTTTATCTCACGAAACTGTGATTAGCCTATTATTGACCAAACAGTCAAGTATGTTATGACACATTCATCAACTCGGTCGTGACTGAAGCTTTCGGTTTCATCCGGGTTCTTAAAATAGCAAATAATGACCAATTGGTCAAAAATAGAAAAGTAAGGAGGCCATCATGGCAATCACACAAAATACCCCAAAAACAAAAATTCTGACCTTTGCGGCCGCAGCTCTGCTCTTCGGTCTCGGCGCGAGTGCCGTTTCCCACAATGTGAGTGCGTCGCCGGCCAACCCCACCATTGCTGAGGCCTCTATCGCTGAAACGCCGCGCGTGTCTGAGAATGTTGTTGCCCAAGGTACATTTCAAGGGCGTTCCGATCACGTCACATCCGGAGAGGCCTATATTATGAAAACCAATACGGGCTATGCTCTGGTCTTGTCCGACAGCTTTTTCCTCGATGGTGCGCCGACACCTGTTTTGGGATTTGGTAAAAATGGTGACTATGTGAAAGCGTCTCAATTCTCGAAACTTGAGGCTACGAAAGGGCGTCAAACTTATAAATTGCCGGCAAATTTCACTCCGTCCGATTTCAACGAAGTCTATGTATGGTGTGAGCGTTTCGATATCCCGCTTGGCGTCGCCACACTGTCTTAAGACCTCAAAAAATAAGTGATAAAGAGAGATAATCCCATGAAAGATTTTATTAAACGTACTCTGATTTCCGTGAGCGTCGTTGCGACATTGTCGGCGGGGGTCGCCATCCCGGCCTATGGCGCGGATGTGAGCCCGGTTACCGTTGCACAATCCCAAAGCACCACAGGTGATTTCACCAAAAAGAAATACGGAATTAAAGGCGATTGGACGATCATCCAAAAAGACGGTCAGACCATTTTGCGCCTGTCCGAAACGTTCAAAACCAAAAAAGGACCGGATTTGAAAATTTTCCTCTCCCCGCAATCTGTGAAAGACGTCACCGGCAAGACAGCCACGAACGGCGCTGTGCTGATCAGCGTCCTTCAATCCCATAAGGGAACGCAAGATTATGTTATTCCGGCCTCGGTCAATTTGAGCGATTTCGGCAGTCTCCTTATTCATTGCGAAGCCTATTCCGTTCTGTGGGGCGGGGCGGATTTGACATAATAACGCAAACAGTCTCGACTGAGTTTCATCCGGTGGGTTACCTGCCGGATTTTTCTGAAGCCACGAAAATCAAAGATAGGAAAGAGAAAAACGTGACCAAAATAACCCTCATTTTAAGCCTCATACTCGCGGCGGGATTTGCCTTTTTCGGCGTCCAAAAGTTCGGAGCGGAAAATATCGTCTTTGAAACCTTGGCTGACCGCTCAGGCCTCTCGCTCTTTGAACCGACAATCCGTTATGTGACCGGGCTCGCTGAGCTCACAGTGGCGGTGTTGTTCCTAATACCCCGAACACGTTTATTGGCGGCTCTGGGCGGATTGGCGATTTTAGTGGGTGCTATCGGATTTCACCTCTCCCCTTGGTTAGGCATTAATGTCCCTACGATCGGTCATGGTTTATTCTTCACGGCTCTGGGGCTTTTCGTTTTGACTGGGCTGAATTCAGTCTTGCTGAAAAAGTCGGGCTACACCCTTCTGCCAAAATCATAAATCTAAAGCTCTTCCAAAATGGACGTTCCATGGCTCCGGTCGCGGCATGTCCATTGCCAGCTTTCATGCAGGCGCAGCTTTCCATCCGGCAAGACCTCCGGCACAGTCTTGCAAATGCCGGTCATTAATTCGCCGGATTTATTGCGATGATGATAGCGCATATCCAGTGAACCATCGGGCTGAACCGTGCCGATTAATTGCCCGAACTCGATCTCTCCGCCGGAATAGGTGGCGGTGACCAGATTAAAATCCTGCTCATATTTAAAGACCGTCTCTGAGGTGGTTTCCGATGTGCCTTGCGTCTTGGCAGGGCGGAAGAGCCGTCCACCATACCAAATCGGATTATCGGGTCTCGGCCGCGAGGTCTTTTTCATAATGCTGACCCATCGGCGTCACGATTAGGTTTGCGAAACTCCGCAATATTTGTTGCGGGCTTATCCCGGTCTTCCAGATCCAAGCTTTCGATCTTGTCCGCACGTTTGGTAATCTTTTCTGTTGAGATACGAATTTTCCGAATATCTTCCGTACTCTGATTAAAATGGCTTTGTAGTTTCGCTACGCGGTCATCCAATAATGTGACATCTTTGGACATCATCCCGACTTCGCGTTGAATGATGTGCGCCTGTTCGCGCATGGCGGCATCCCGCATCACGGCGCGCATCGTATGGAGCGTTGCCATAAAGGTGGTGGGCGAAACAATCATCACCTTATGTTTGAAACTCAACTCCACCACTTTCGGGAAATGAGTGTGCAATTCGGCATAGACGGCTTCACTGGGCAGGAAAAGCATGGCGATGTCATGGGTTTCCCCAAAAATGAGATATTTCGAGGCAATGTCTTTGATATGGCGGGTGACATCAGCGGCAAAGGCGCGCTGCGCGGCTAATTCCCCTTCGGTATTCTCGGCCTCGGTCAGACGCCGCCATGCCTCCATCGGAAATTTGGAATCAATCGCAACATCCCCTTGATCACCGGGCAGGTGGATAAGCGCATCCACGCGTTTGCCATTGGACAATGTATATTGAAATGAAAATGCATTGGGCGGCAGATAGGTCTCGATTAAATCCTGCATCTGCTTTTCGCCAAAAGCCCCCCGCGCCTGTTTATTGGACAGAAGCGATTGCAGGCCCGAGACCTCGCCGGACAGCGTTTCGATATTTTTCTGTGCTCGGTCAATCAGGGCGAGACGTTCATGTAATTGTTTCAAATTGGCGGAATTGCGCTCTTGCGTTTCGACAATAGATTGCCCGACCCGTTCCGACACTTTGGATAATCGCTCATCCAAACTTTGTTTAAATAAATTATCTCTTTGGGCGCTATCTTCCGCAAATTGCGCAAGCCGACCCTGCAATTCCCCTTGCTGAGATTGCATTTCGCTCAGTTTTTCGCGCATTTGTTGAGCGAGCACTTCTGTTTCCGGATCTTTGCGCTTCCCCCCCAATAAGAGCGCCATCATCGCACCGAGCAAGAGCAAGGCCAGACCCAGAGTGATCTCCACTAAGGTCAGATCCAATCCCGAATAGCTAATAAGAGGTTCCATATTTGTTCTAATGTCACGGAATGACAAAAGAAGGAAGGGAGGGATGAAAAATTTGTGTGGGAACCATCTGCGTGACTCGTCCATCCGAACGCGGCGCCTGAAAGGCGTTAGTGAGGATGCTCTTTCTACACC
>CAZEFT010000033.1:0-18357 GCA_964511495.1 uncultured Algimonas sp.
CCTGTCACGCCGGAGGCCGCGGGTTCGAGTCCCGTCACTCGCGCCATTTCTTTCGGGTTTGATGCCCTTGAGATGGAAGACAAAAAAAGCCCGATCAGACGATCGGGCTTTTTTGTTGGCTGATTTTGAGTTTACCGCCGCTCTATTCGCCTGTTTGTGGTCCGACCACGCGGATAAGCCCCTCTTGGGCAGTAGAGCAGATCAGTCGTCCCTCCTCTGTGTAGAAACTGCCGCGGTTAAAGCCACGAGAGCGAGCCGAGCGAGGGCTGTCGAGGTGGTAATAAATCCATTGATCAACGCGAATAGCGTCGTGAAACCACATCGCATGGTCAAGACTCGCCCCTATAATTTTATGGGTTCGAAAGTTCACGGGTTGCGGACGTATCGCCGTGCTCATCAACGCCTTATCAGATATAAAGGCCAAAAGCGTACGGTGGACGATCGGGTCATCCCCGATTGAGTCGTTAAATTTGAACCAAAAACCAAATTCGGCCCTTTGCGGGTTTGGCTGAACCACACTCTCAAGATGGGGTGTGCGGACATCTACGATATCCGGGTCGAATATCAGATAGTAACTCCGAAATTGTGCTTCGGTCAGGCCGGACAATTTTGCCATCTCTTTGGTGCGATCCAAATCCGTGGGCAGGTCTTGATAAGGCGTAATTCCCTCAGGGAAATCAAATTGATGCTCATGCCCCACTTCAATGATTTGAAAACTGATGGAAGCATTGAAAATCGCCTCACCTTTTTGCTTACCCACCACACGACGTGTGGAAAAACTCCGCCCATTTCGAATGGGGTCAACCTCGTAAATTATGGGGCGTGAAAGATCGCCGGGGCGGAGGAAATAACCATGCAGTGAATGCGGTTTACGATCAGGCTCGACTGTCCGAACAGCGGCATTGAGCGCCTGCCCCAGAACCTGCCCGCCAAAAACGCGGGGCAATCCCATTTCCAACGTTTCCCCGCGAAAGAGAAGTGTGTCTAACTCTTCCACATGCATTTTTGTGAGAAATTCATCGCGACTAAACATAGTCGCGGCTTACCGAGGCCCTGTACGCTTATCAATAGAAATTGGTGATGAGTGTCCCTGCACCAACGGGGTGGGCGCGTGTGGTTCTGACTTGGCCAAACAATATAGACTTGCAGCGCTATAAAGCGCTCGTTTTACCGCCCTAATTCGTCAAAACTTCGCGACGAACCACATAGAAATCAGAAAAGGGAATGCTCGAAGAACTGTCCAAACGAATTTCGGGCATTGTTGTCAAACCATATTGAGCAATTTCAGTCTCATTCATCCAGTAAATGCCGTCTGCAGGTGCCTGATAAATTGTGAACCAATAAAACGCCTCGGGCACACCCATGTCTATAATATAATTTTTATTGAGGGCATGTGCTATGTCATCTTTGGGAAATTCCGACGCTTCTTTCGATCCATCAAACCAAGAGTGGACGCCGATTTGTGCGCCGCGTTCCATGGTGCGCTTATTTCCGGCCAGAAAGAGATCAACCGCGCCCGACGCAATAACACTCTTTGCGGTCAGGTGTGTGTTCAGCCCCTGCTCCCGCAACCAACGCCCCATCGCGAATGTCACTTCGTCATCAAATGAGCCCGGCATGGCCGTGAAAACAAGTGTTTCGATCTGCGGGTTCTTTTCCACGGTCTTTTTGACTTGTTTGAAGCTCTTCGAGTTAAGCTCATTCATTACATAGAGCTTATCTCCCTGAACGGATAATTCCGTCAGGTTCACTTTATTCAAAACCAACACCGCAGTTGATGTACAAGCACTTAAAACGACGATAGCGATTAGAAGTGTCAGAGTTTTCACCAAACGCATTCGCTATCCTTCAAAGCTCGACATAATGCCTTACAAACTTAACGGCTCCTAATGCGGCGCACCGCCACCAATTGCAGGGTCATTGGTTTGGCCGCCAATCAGAACTCCGGCGAGAGCGGCTTCGTCACTGGCCGTCCATTCAATTTTCTTGGTTTTCTGAGTCAAAGCCTGTTTGAGCACCTCTTCCACATTAGAAACCGCGATAATCTCCAGAGCGTCTTTGACGTTATCAGGGATGTCAGCAAGATCTTTTTCATTTTCTTGCGGGATGAGAACAGTTTTCACACCACCGCGCAGGGCCGCCAAGAGCTTCTCTTTTAACCCGCCAATCGGCAGAACACGACCGCGCAGGGTGACCTCCCCCGTCATCGCAATATCATTACGCACGGGAATTTGGGTCAAAACACTGACCATAGCTGTGACCATGGCAATACCCGCGGACGGGCCGTCCTTTGGCGTTGCGGCCTCCGGTACGTGCACATGGATGTCGGTTGTGCGGAAGAGACGTGGACTAATACCCAATTCAGGCGCTCGTGCCTGCACGTAAGAATTGGCCGCAGAAATCGACTCTTTCATCACGTCTTTCAGGTTACCCGTAATTTTCACCCCGCCTTTGCCTGGCATAGACAAGGCTTCAATCGTCAAGATATCTCCGCCAACTTCCGTCCAAGCCAAGCCTGTCACAACGCCAATTTGATCGGTATCATCGGCACGGCCAAAGCGGAATTTTTTCACGCCTAAATAGTCTTCAATATTGGCGGACGTAATTTTGACGGCAGTTTCTTCATTCGCCACAATCCGTTTCAATGCTTTACGCGCCAGACGGGCGATTTCACGTTTCAGGCTGCGGACACCGGCTTCGCGTGTGTAGTAACGCACAATGTCACGTAACGCGTCCTCTTCGACAGTAAATTCTTCCGTCTTCAAACCGTGTTCCTTCACCTGATCAGGCAAAAGATGACGGAGCGCAATTTCGATCTTTTCATCTTCTGTATAACCCGGAATGCGAATTATCTCCATGCGGTCAAGAAGCGGTTGCGGCATGTTCAAACTATTCGCCGTGGTGATGAACATGACATCGGACAGGTCGTAATCAACATCCAGATAATGGTCATTAAAGGTGTCATTCTGCTCAGGATCCAGCACTTCCAAAAGCGCGGCTGACGGGTCACCCCGATGATCCATACCCATTTTGTCGACTTCATCGAAGAGGAATAAAGGATTGTTATATTTAGCCTTTTTCATGGATTGAATCACACGTCCGGGCATTGATCCGATATAGGTTCGGCGATGGCCGCGAATTTCAGATTCATCCCGGACACCACCGAGAGAGACGCGAACAAATTCGCGCCCTGTCGCGCGCGCGACCGATTTACCCAATGATGTCTTACCGACACCGGGAGGGCCAACGAGACAAAGGATGGGGCCTTTGACAGTCTTTGTGCGGGTCTGCACCGCCAAATGTTCAATGATACGTTCTTTGACTTTATCCAATCCATAATGATCAGCGTCCAGAATATCTTGGGCTTTGGCAAGGTCACGCTGCACGCGCTTTTTCTTGCCCCAAGGCACGGAGAGCATCCAATCGATATAGTTGCGCGAAACATTGGCTTCGGCGCTCATCTGGCTCATCTGTTTCAGTTTTTTGAGTTCCGCCGTGACCTTTTCAAGCGCCTCTTTCGTCAATTTGGTTTTGGCAACGCGTTCTTGCAACTCGGCCATTTCATCTGGCGCATCGCCTCCGCCAAGCTCAGATTGGATCGCTTTCATCTGTTCATTCAGATAATATTCGCGTTGAGTTTTTTCCATCTGACGTTTGACGCGCCCACGGATTTTCTTCTCAACCTTTAATACACTGGCTTCGGCATCGATCAGGTCCATAATCAGGGTCAAGCGTTTCGCAACGTCAGCTTGGCCCAAAAGCTCCTGCTTATTGTCCAAATCCGCATTTAAGTGCACAGCAACAATATCAGAGAGTTTAGACGGCTCGGACGTATCCGTCACAGATGTCACGACCTCTTCGGCAATTTTCTTATTCAGACCGCCATAATTTTCAAACTTTTCGCGGACTTGTTTGGCCAGAGCTTTGGCCTTTAATTTATTTCCGATCAGGGTTTTCGTAATAGCGACATGAGCCTCCAAGAAGGAGTCATTTTCAGTGAAGCTTTCTACACTGGCGCGGTCTTGACCTTCGACCAAAACGCGAACTGTGCCATCAGGTAATTTCAATAATTGTAAGATTTTAGCGATACAGCCTTCAGCGTAAATATCGCTCTGTCCCGGATTGTCATTATCCGCATCTTTTTGCGTCAAAAGCATTATGCGCTTTTCTTGACTCATCACTTCTTCGAGGGCGCTAATAGATTTTTCCCGACCCACGAAAAGCGGGACAACCATGTGCGGAAAGACCACAATATCGCGAAGGGGTAAAACCGGTAAGAGATGCGTTTCAGTCATCAAATTTCCTCAAATTCGCGCGTCAAACCACGCTTTTTCTTATCATTTACAGATGGGTTGTCGGAACACATGTGGCAAGGGTTGAAACAGAATTTCACTGCTATCACTTCACCAGAAAGCCAAGAGCAAATAGAATCAGACATAAAAAAAACCGCCACTTTCGTGGCGATTTTAATCTGAAAGTCTTAATGAATTAAACCTTCGAAGCTAAAGCCTAAGCCCCACTCCAGCAGAGCCTGTTTAGACACGCTTAGCCGGCCTTATCTTTAGATTTTTCCTCATCGGAATGAACAACAAGTGGCTTGGCTGTGCCATTGACCACTTCGCCGTTAATGACGACCTCACCAACGCCTTCATAGGCAGGCAAATCATACATTGTATCGAGTAAGATACCTTCCATGATAGACCGAAGACCACGCGCCCCTGTTTTACGCGCCAAAGCTTTCTTCGCGATGGCTTTCAAGGCGTCATTAGAGAAAGTCAGTTTCACATTCTCCATATCAAAGAGTGTTTGATACTGCTTCACCAAAGCATTGCGTGGTTCAGTCAGAATGGAGACTAGAGCGTCTTCATCAAGATCTGTCAAAGTAGCTATAACGGGTAAGCGGCCAACAAATTCTGGAATAAGACCGAAACGGGTCAAATCGTCCGGCTCAACACCTTTAAGGATGTCGCCAACACGACGCTCATCCAATTCTTTCACTTCGCCGCCAAAACCAATGGATTTCTTATCACCACGATTAGAGATGACCTTGTCCAAACCGGCAAAAGCACCGCCGACAACGAAAAGAATATTCGTTGTATCCACTTGCAGAAATTCCTGCTGTGGGTGTTTACGACCGCCCTGAGGGGGTACTGAGGCAACAGTACCTTCCATAATTTTCAAAAGCGCTTGTTGCACGCCCTCACCTGACACGTCCCGAGTAATGGAAGGGTTGTCAGATTTGCGTGAAATCTTATCGACTTCATCGATATAAACGATGCCGCGTTGCGCACGTTCGACATTGTAATCCGCGCTTTGCAAAAGTTTCAGAATGATATTCTCGACGTCTTCACCAACATAACCGGCTTCGGTCAATGTCGTGGCGTCTGCCATCGTAAACGGTACATCCAAAATACGCGCCAAAGTTTGCGCAAGCAGCGTCTTACCACACCCCGTAGGGCCGACGAGAAGGATGTTTGACTTGGCCAGTTCAACTTCGGGGTTAGACGTAGCATGGTTCAAACGTTTATAATGATTGTGAACGGCAACGGAGAGCACGCGCTTGGCATGGGCCTGTCCGATAACATAATCATCCAGAGTTTCACAAATTTCCTGAGGCGTAGGAACGCCCTCTGATGTTTTGGAAACAGAGCCTTTGCCCTCTTCCTTAATAATATCCATGCACAGCTCAACACATTCATCACATATGAAAACAGTCGGGCCGGCGATTAATTTACGGACTTCATGCTGGCTCTTGCCGCAGAACGAACAATAGAGCGTATTTTTTGAATCACCGCTTGTGGTCTTGCTCATAATCGTTTCATTCCTATCAAGGCTTTGGACGGCTCCAAAACCTTGCAATTTCAATGCCTAATGCCAATTTTATCACTGACTATAAGGTCGTTTTCTTAATTCCCCCTTACACTGTCGGGGGAATACTTATTATTGGACACCTAAAAACAAACGTTTTCAAGCAAAAAAGCGGGGTGTGCACAGTCCGGCACACCCCGCCAAAATCTTATTGCGCTCTGCCCCAGCGCGAAAAATTCAAACGGTTATTTTTCACCGCGTGACGTATAGACGTGATCGACAATGCCAAAGTCTTTGGCTTCCTCCGCCGTCATGAAATGATCGCGATCAAGTGTTTTTTCAATCGTCGCATATTTCTTGCCGGTATGTTTGACGTAAATTTCGTTCAAACGCTTCTTCATTGACAAAATATCTTGCGCGTGACGTTCAATATCAGACGCTTGACCCCGGAAACCACCGGACGGCTGATGCACCATCACCCGCGCATTAGGCAGAGCGATACGCATATCTGCTTCACCCGCTGCCAAGAGCAAAGAGCCCATAGAACAGGCCTGACCGATACATACGGTTGTCACAGGTGATTTAATATATTGCATCGTGTCATAAATCGCCATGCCAGAGGTCACCACGCCACCCGGCGAATTGATATACATGGAAATTTCTTTTTTCGGATTTTCACTTTCCAAGAACAGAAGCTGTGCCGTGATAGAAGACGCCATGCTATCTTCGACAGGGCCGGACAAGAAAATAATACGATCACGCAAGAGGCGAGAATAAATATCAAATGCGCGCTCACCGCGGCTGGATTGTTCCACAACAGTGGGGATGAGGTAATTAGTCAACTGGTCAACGGGGTCGTACATGGGATTTCCTGAATATATTTTTCGGCCTAAACGGACGAATATGCCATAAAAGTTACCTTTATATTGCCACGCTAGGACGGCTTATCAAGAGGGTCAATCGACAGTTAACACAGCACAGAGCCTTCTTGGCAGAAATCTGTCGATATTAACTATTTGGCGTTACACGCCCTCACGCCTCTTTTTGCACCTCATCCAGCCCAAATGCGACACAAAAGGCCAGCCCACACATCCCCGCCATAACGAAAATAACGACCGCCAGTCCCGCCCAAGCGGCCAGTGCGCTGAAAAATCCGCCAAATATCAGAATCACACCAATGACGGTGTTTGATAAAGCCGTATAGGCGGCACGCGTCTCTTGCGTCGCCATGTCAACCAAATGGGTCGAGCGCCCCAAGCGCACGCCTTGATAAGCAATCATCACTGCGAACAATAAGACAGGCAGTACGAAAGGCGCTGAAATGACGCCGCTGACGATAAGAAAACCGGTTACCAACAAGCTGCTGGCGGAGACGAACGATGAAAGCATTAAAACCTGACGGCTCGACGTGTCAGCCAACCGCCCCCAAATATAAGCGCTCAACAAAGCGGCAAACGCAGAAGCGAAGACCAAGAGACCCAATCCGCCAAACCCTGCGCCTTCATCAGCCCCCGCTGCCGCGACCATGAAGGGCGGCGCCAGAGCCGTGGCTGTTAGAAGTGCTCGTGTTAGAATAAATACTTGAAGGTTTTTATCCGTCTTCAACAAACCAATATCTTTAAGCGCGGCCTTAAATGCCATGGCACCACCTTCGGTCGCCCCCGCTGCCTCGTTCAATGTCATGAAAAAGGCAGCACTCACCATCCACGCGCCCCCCGCAATGAATAAGGCCGCCGTCACGAGTTGAAAGCGCGGAAGGATTTCAAACGCCAAAGTAAAGGCAAAAATAATTGTGACGATTGATGCCAAAGACCCCGCCATGCCTGTGGCCGAACCTCTCCGGGATTTTGAGACGGTCTTGCCCAACACATCTTTATAACAGACGGAGCAGACACTGCGGGCCAGTGCCAACACCGTCAATAAGGTGACAATCAAATAACCAGCCATGGCACCCTGAACACTTAAAGCCGTCACACCAATCGCCACGGCACACAGCCCCTGAATAATCGCGCCGACAGACCACGCATATTTTCGCTTCGGCAAAGTCCGCAAATACCCCGCCGTAAAAAGTTGCGGCAGGAGCGCGCCTGCCTCTCTGACAGGCACCAATAACCCCACTAGAAAAGCTGGAGCACCCAAGGCCGTCATCAACCAACTCAGGACGAGCTTCGGATCAATCAATCCATCCGCAGATTTTGTGAGCGCCAAAGACGCAATATGGGTCACATAATTGCGCGGCTCTTCTCGACAGGATTGTTCGGGGATGTCCCGGCAAACGCGGCCTTCATCCTCTATCGCCAAGCGGGTGAAGACAGACTTCAAAGATATAGACAGTGTGTTTTTCATAACGCGTCCTCCTCCTGATAAAGTGACGCCGTTCACCATGCAACGACTAACAAACCCTAATATTTGAATGCACCGAACCGCTCTTTTCTCAAACGCTTTTCGCGTAACAATCTGATAGATAAACAGAATTTTTGGGGTGTATGTCTTTCACTCTCCCTACTCTATAAAGAGACTCGTTTTGCAAACAGGCCTACCCTGTGAAGTTACTAGATTATCGGAGGACAGACTTTGGCCAAACTCACCGCAACGGAAAAACTCTGTAAAAAGAAAACGGAAAAGAAAGTCAGACTCGAGAGTGATTTCGCAGGGGTCAAAGCCGGGCAGATGTTATTCATCGCCACCCCGATGATTGTCGATGCCTATATCCGCAAAATCCCCAAGGGTGAACACCGCACCGTGCCGGGTATGCGCAATGAATTGGCTCGACGGAATAAATGCGATGCAGCCTGCCCCGTCAGCACCGCCATTTTCGTGCGCATGAGTGCCGAAGCGGCAATTGAGCAAATGAATGACGGCAAAGCCGAAAGCGACATCACCCCCTTCTGGCGCATCCTCCGCCCCGAAGACAAAATCACAAAACGCCTGCCCATCGACCCGGACTGGATTGCCAATAAGCGGAAGTTAGAGGGAATTTTCACTTAGACCGTCTCAGATATAAGACTATCGCAATACCGCTAAAGCGCTTAATAATCTCGTTCAAAAGCCTGGGCGAATTTTAATCGCCCGCTGGCTTTATCGTCACCGAAAGACAGCCATTGGACAAATGCTAACGGTGTATCTCCATATTCAAGGGACCCGTCACTTTGAAAGCCAAAACGTTTGTAATAGTTCGGGTCTCCAATCAGCGCGCACCCCGCCGCACCTCTCTCCTTCATGATAGACAAGCCTTGCTTGATAAGTGTGCCGCCGATCCCATTTTTCTGTAACTCAGGGCTGACAGAGACAGGGCCAAGCCCTATCCAATGGGCGCTGATGCCGTTCAGGGTCACGGGCGAGAACGCAATATGGCCAAGAATATTGCCCTCATCTTCGGCAACCAAAGACAAAAGCAAGTCTCCATCCTCACGCAATTGGTCAATAATCGGGGCCTCTGTGCCATTGCTAAACGGCATAGGCGCGAAGGCTTCTAAAGTGAGCGCATATATCGCTTCTTTATCATCTTTGCACTCTTCTCTGATGACCATATGATAAAACAACCCCTATTTTAGTTTTACTTGCGACAGGAGAAGCCTCCTAATGCAGTCACAGCGCTATAACTTACGAAAAACCAACTTACCCACTCTGTGCGAAACTTAGGAAGGCTTTTGCGCCTTCCCCCCGCAATTGCCAAGACATACAGCGCACACCGCCCCCCATTTGACAGACCTGAGAAGACTGCACGGGTATAACTTTGCGATCGGTCCAACCCCGAATTTGCTTTAAGGCATGTGCGTCCTCCGGGATGCCAAATTGCGGAAAATAAATTCGCTCAGGCGTGACCAACATATTTGTATAAAGACCACAGGCCGACCCAAAGCGCTCATCATAAATTTGAGAGCCATCATAAGGCGTGACAATTTCGTGGATGATGACATTGGGAAGACCCTGTCTCAGATCGGTTTTCAATTTTGCTGAATAGTCCGGGTCTTCCGGGTAGCTATTCATCACAAGGGTATTTTCGCCTATAAAGGCTACAACGCCATCCGCATGTTCAAGACCGCCTTGTTCATCGGCTTCTATAAAGGCGACAGTCTTCGCGCCCGTCGAGCGCTGAATGGCCGCACGCCCTTGCTCTTCATTCAATCCGTTATCTCGGAGGAATTTGCGACTGATGACGACATTTCCGGCATAGTCATCGACAAAATTGCCTCCGTCATTCAACCAGTCACTCTCACCATAGCCGATATCAGCTCCTTCAAGATAGGTCGCAAAACGCTCTTGTACAAAGTCAGCCTCTCTTTGGCCCTTCCGTCCCCCGCCCTGTCCGGCAGACGTATATCTGAACAGCATAGGATTAACGGCGTTTGACGTCGAAAAATCACGTATCCAAATGTCTTGCATCTCTGCGCGAACAACATGACCTTCACCTAAAGCGGCAACATATTTCTCGTAATAATCAGACCCCGCCAAGATGATGATGTCATCATAATCGCGCGCCTGCTCAACATACCCCACATGAAACGCAAAGATATCCTCCATAACGCCTGCATAATATGAGTCTTTATTGGGGGGCGTTGCCAAGACTATGAGTTCTTTTGACATCAACCTCACCTGCTGCTCAATTTGCGTATCTTTGGAGGACTCAACAGATGAATGACAGCCAAGAAGCGCCAATACACAAACAATCGCTGCGATCACTTCACGTCTCATTTTCACCCTTTAAGGCTTATCCGCCTCAATTTTTGACACATAGATACAGTTGATAGAAAAGTCACCCTTCCGATCAAATCGCCCTCGTAGACATGAACACTAGTAATTCCACATAGTGCCATCTTCGAGACGAACAATAGGATGATAACGGCGATCAAAGCTATAGCGTTTGGCTTCTGTTTCATCAAAATCAACACCCAGACCAGGTGCGTCACTGACATAGAACATACCATCTTTGAGATAATGTTCAGATGGGAAGAGCGCATCGCATTCAGGCGTCCCAAGCACGAGATACTCCTGAATGCCAAAATTAGGGGCCCAAGCATTAAGGTGAGCCTGTGCGGCCATAGAAATAGGAGAATGGCTGGGCGCCCCATGGAAACCCGTCCTGACATTATGTAGACCTGCGAGCTCAACTATCCGCCTGACATGGGTAATGCCCCCCGCATAGGTCACAGAGACCCGAATAAAATCGAGAAGTTCTTCCTCAATCATATCTTTGCAATCCCATATGGAATTAAAAACCTCACCAATCGCAATGGGAACCGTGGTGTGATGCCGTATCAGTCTGAGCACAGATTGGTCATCGGCGGGTGTAGGATCTTCCATCCAGAATAGATTATATTTCTCGATCTCTTTGCCAAAGGCCGCCGCTTCTCTCGGGCGCAGGCGGTGATGCACGTCGTGCAAAAGTTTAAGATCAGGGCCAAACTTTTCGCGAACCGCTTCAAAAACACTTGGCATATATTTGAGGTATTTTTCACTATCCCAAACTTCTTGATCTGGAAGCGTGCCATATTGGGTAATGAAATGTTTGGAATCTCCACCTTTGCCCGTAGCATAGCCGCCTTCGGGCATATCCGGAATGCCGCATTGAAGACGAATAGCCTTATAGCCTAACTCTTGATAGTGGGCGACAGAGTCGAGCAACATATCCAGGTCTGTGCCAACAGCATGCGCATAGACCAAAGCCCCCTCACGGCTTTTGCCGCCAAAGAGCTGATAAAGCGGCAAGCCCGCAATCTTTCCTTTTATATCCCAAAGGGCCATATCCACGGCGCCAAAGGCCGCCATTGCCACGGGGCCACGGCGAAAATAAGCCCCACGGTAAAAATATTGCCAGATATCTTCGCTATTGCGCGGGTCCATGCCGATGAGACACGGTATCATATAGGTCTTCAAAAACTCTGCGGGAAGCGTTTCGCGCGTATTGAGCGTGCCATCACCAATACCGTATATTCCGGCATCCGTCATAATCTTCAAAGTGACGTAATTCTTACCCGGACCGCCAACAAAAACTTCTGCGCTCGTGATTTTCATTTTTGTCTCCAGTTGTTTTTGCTATTGGTATTAACATAAAGGCAGGGTTGGTATAGGCCTTTGGTATAAATAGGTTGGGGCGAGACAATGAGCAAGATTATAAGGGTACTCGTCCACGGAACAGGCTTTGCAGGACAAGGACATGCAGAGGCCTTCAGAGAAACGGGCGCGGAAGTTATTGGCATGGTTGGACGCACGGAAAGCGTCCTTAATCAGGTCACAGCCCAGATGAACATTCCTTATGCTGGTATGAATTGGCAGCAAGCCTTGAAAGATTGCAAGCCCGATATCGTATCGATTGCAACACCCGGCGGAGCGCATTTCGAACCGATCAAGCAAGCGATTGCAGCGGGGTGTCATGTCTTTTGTGACAAACCGCTCACCGCAGATGGCTCAACCGCAAGAGAACTTTATGAGCTTGCTTCTAAAAAAGGTATAAAAACAGCCTTCGCAGCGAGTTTCAGATATATGCCTGAAATTCTTCATGCCAAAAGATTAGTCGAAGGCGGGGCTATTGGGGAACCGCTCGAAGTTGAATGTATATCCCATTTCAATTTAGAGCGAGATATACCTTTTGGCTGGTCTCATCGGAGAGAAGATGGCGGGGGACGCCTTAATAATAACTTCACCCACAAACTCTCTATCGTCACGTCGGTTATTGGCGAAAAAATTCTTTCCATTATGGGTGAAGTGCGGGATGATATGGGCCAAGCCCCTATCGTTGAAGGCGTGCATAATTTTAAAACGCGACGCGATCATATTCCTGATGATCTAAACGACCCTTCACTTAAATGGGGCACTTCTAATGTTGAGTGGTCTTACAATGTAACCGCCAAGCTCCAAAGCCCCTATGCAAAATCCCCTGTGACAGCTTTGTTCAAACATGGAGGCTTGCATCCCCGTTTTCATGAAGATTATATTTCTTTTTATGGCAGCAAGGGTACAATCTATATTAAAGGCCATTACGGAAGCGGCCCCTTATACCTTTATAGTGAAAACAAAGCTTGGGAAGAGATTAAACTCCCCGCTGACATTGCCGCCAATATTCCAAATGTTGAGGGGGATACTGAGCGAAACTGGCGATATCTTATCCGCGAATTTGTCAAAGATATAAAGGGAGAGCCCGCTCTGCCTTACTTGACCTTCAAAGAAGGAGCGCAATATCAGCAGCTCATAGACATCATCCGCCAAAACAACAATTGGACGGATGTAGACCATCTTTAAATCAATGACTTCAAAAATAGACATATCCAATATCGAGTTTTTCGTCATCATTGGCTATCTTGTCTTAATTGCCGTTGTTGGCGTTGTTTTTAAAAAATTCTCCTCCGACACTGATGACTATTTCAAGAGCGGCTGTAAGGGGAGCTGGTGGCTTGTAGGCAGTAGCGCCTTTATGAGCGCCTTTAGCGCATGGACATTCACAGGCGCAGCAGGCGTGGCTTTTGAGTCCGGATTTTCAGTCATGATTATCTTTCTGGGCAATGCTTTCGGCTTCTTTTTGAACTTTCTATTTTTAGGGCCGTGGCTTCGCCAGATGCGGGTAACAACCTTTCCCGAAGCCATTTCCAAGCGTTTTGGTGAAAAAACCCGTATGTTTTACGCGCTTTATGAAGTGCCCATTCGCATCTTATATTCGGCTATGGCGTTATATGGCCTCGGCATTTTTTGCTCGGCAGTGTTTGGCTATAATATCTTCCTCGTTATCCTGGCCTGCGGGATCATTGTGCTTTTTTACTCGGCAACGGGTGGGCGCTGGGCGGTCATGGCCACGGACTTTTTGCAAGGCCTTATTCTAGTCCCGCTTACCATAATTATTGCGTGGCTCTGCATGAGAGAAATTGGCGGCATCGAAAATATGTTCGCTCAAATTGACGCGCAAGGCCTCTCCGAAAAGTTCAAGATGATAAATTCTGCAGCCCTTTTTGGCGGCGCCTATACATGGGGCTGGGCCAGCGCTATGGTCACGAAAGGGTTTTTAGTTTTCAATTCCATGTATGCTGGCCCGCGTTATTTCTCCGTCAAAGACGGGCGCGAAGCGCGCAAAGCCGCTTTACTCGCCTCCGCTCTTTTTTTACTCGGGGGTTTAATTTGGTTCTTGCCGCCCATCACGGCCCGGCTCTTATTTGCCGAAGACGTCATGACTCTCGGCATTAGCAAACCCGCAGAGGCGGCCTATGCCATTGCGAGTATTAAACTCCTCCCAACAGGACTTATCGGACTGATTGTTGTTGCCATCCTAACGGCTAGTATGAGCACTATGGATACAGGGCTAAATACCAATGTCGCCATTATCATCAAAGATATTTACCCCAAGATTGCGCGCCGTTTTAAAAAGACACTAAAATCCGAGACTGAGCTGCTCAAATATGGACGTCTCTACACGTGGATTATGGGCGTCTTTATTCTGTTATTGGCGCTCTACATGGCGCAGGCCAAAGGCAAAGGCATTTTTGAAATTATGCTTGATGTTGGTGCGCTGCTTATGACACCCATTCAAATACCACTCATGTGGGGATTGTTTATTAAAAGGACTCCCCAATGGGCTGCGCTGCTCTCTATTAGTTTTGCTCTCACCGTTTCATTGTTAGCATTTATGAATGTCCCTCTCTCGACACTCGGTTTTTCTGCCGACGCCACATGGACATTCCAAACTAAATTTTTCGGTGTCTTTATTGCAGGCTCCCTCGGCTTTTTACTGTCTATACCATTTGCCCCCGCCAAAGACTCCGCACATCGCATCCGGGTTGATAATTTCATCACAACCATGAAAACACCCATAGATTTTGAAGCCGAAATCGGCGCAGCGAATGATTTGGCACAGCTAAAAGTCATCGGAATCTTCGGTATCGTCATTGCAGGCTTCATTGCCTTAATGCTCTTCATACCTAATCCGCTAGAAGGCAGGGTAACGATTGGTACTCTTGCATTGATGATAGGCAGCGTAAGCGGATTTATGATACGCGCCGGTAAGAAAGCAGTGTGAAATTAGGAAGCCGTATTTCTCACGTCTCATCATCACCCAAAGCGAACGTTAGCCGCAGTATATATTTTGAGCGATTTTGAATCGCTGAAAAATTTTACGTTTTCTCGTGTTTTGTGAGGGAGCGCAGGCGCATTATTTGAGGTCCTCGATGACCGCCAAGACAGTATCGAGGTCGCGGCGTTGCCCTCGAATATTTGAATGAACCCATGTCTGAAGTCTAAGAACCGCTTCAACTTGCTTAAAATAATCCTCATCAGCAATCATCGCTTCGAAATCATACCCAACTATTGGGAGAATTTGGAATTCACCATTTTTATCCCGTTTGAGAGCTGCGGTTTCGGCGTATTTACTCTCAGAATAACCGGTACTCACCATTACCGCTCGTATTTCTGACAGGTTGAATTGCCTCTGTTGCGTTCCATTATCATATTTAGATAAGGCCACGCGAAATTTTTCATTCGCAATCAAATCCAGACGCCCGCTCGTTTGTAATTCCTGATAAGTAACCGAACGACTCGTGAATGATGGATAACTCGCGCCGTAGGCCATCGCATTTATTATCGACTCTTTTTCACTTTCCAGAACCGATCCTCTTCGAAGGGCTTGGCGCCAGACCTCCATATTGATGAGTTGTCCCTCCATTCGCTCTACCGCCGTATGAAGTTCCTGATCTATAATTTCAAAATCGGCAATCAACCTACTCTCGACTAGAGATTTGAGTTTGTTTTCAGACCGCGCCTCACTCCAATTCGTAATCTGAAACGCGATGAGGATACCGACGACGACAATGAAAAAATCGAGCGCAACCGCGAACCAGTTTTGCTCGCGGATGTGTTTTGTCAGAGAACGCAGGCGCATTATTTTGTTTCCTCCGTCTCGTTGGAATGGGTTACCCCCAATGCCTCGTCGATCGCGCTATGTAGTTCGGCCAAGTGCTCACTTGCCGGTATGATGCCCCGATTAGTATATTCCGTGTAAATACTGCGATTGTTGTTCAAGGCATTCAGGAAAGCATTATTCTGGCGCATGGCGTCAAAATCACATTTGTAATGCGGGTAACTCTCACCTTCCTGGATAGCGACATTCACCCCCTTTGGGTAACGAATTTCGAAAAGCTCCGGGAATTTATCGGATAGGTTTACAGTTATCTGCTGTTGGGCTGAAATAAACTCCTCAGCACGGCGCGCTTGCTGCAGATATGATAAGAGTGCACCCTTCACCTTTGCAGAGTTAAGTCTCTCAAGTTTGCCTGAGGCGATCAGTTCTGATGCGGTAGGCAATTGGGATGGCGGAATGGTGAGAGATGATGACCAATCCAACATGTTGCAAATGTAAGAATCGGCAACCACTTCGGATTCTACGCCCTTGGCCAAGAAGTCTTGTGCGCGTTGGGAAAAATTTGTCTGAAGCAAATTAACGTAATTAGTCCTTACATCAGATAGGTCTTCAGTATAGCCATTTGTGAAATCGGTAATCCTCTCGAGTCTGCTGACGTTTCCCAGTCGGGATCGATTATAATATTCACGTCGATCGTTGAGTTCAACGACATCGCTATGCAGCTGTTCTAGATACCCTCTCTCACTTAACCGCTGTTCACGCCGCTCACTCCAATTCGTAATTTGAAACGCAATGAGGATACCCGCGACGACAATGAAAAAGTCAAGCGCAACGGCGAACCAGTTTTGCTCGCGGATGTGTTTTGTCAGAGACCGCAGGCGCATTATTGGAGCTCGTTTTCTAATTGAGATAAGACATCTTCGATGCTTTCAACAAGCTTATCAAAATATCTCGATAAGGAGAGTTTGCCATAATAAAAAACTTGGAACTGCTCGCGCGCAGTTAATAAGCTATCCCAATCATATTTAATAACCATGTCTCCATTTGGATGGTCAGGATTCACGTAAACCGCTTTATGATACCCGCCTTCGGGCGCGGAAACACGAAGAAGAACAATATCCGCATAGGCTTGGAATTCGTCGACATTTGCGTGATGCCGTGTCAAAGCTTGACGCAGTTCGGGCGACGACAACTCGGAGAGGCTACCCGATGACAGTAATTCGACGAGCGTTGTGGGCTCAGCAGGCCCTGTGTTCAGACCGCCCGCGCGACGAATTTTCTGGATAAATGCGGCATCATCCTCTGGCTTTACGCCATCTTGAATGGCGCTTAAAACCTCTCGTATTGCCGACAAACCTTCCTCATTTTCCTGTTTCGCCTGTTCCATTCCGTCTAGAGTGCTTGAAAACTCTGAATGAAGCTGTTCCAAGATCACCGCTTCACGCGCAGCAGTTTTTGATGCTTCATTCCAATTGGTAATCTGAAACGCAATGAGGATACCCGCGACGACTATGAAAAAATCGAGCGCGACGGCGAACCAGTTTTGCTCGCGGATATGTTTTGTGAGGGAGCGCAGGCGCATTATTTGGTCTCCTTCGAAATCTCTGTCAAAATATCAGCCGCCAGTTCCAATTGAGTTTTATCTGTGTCAACAAGGGTTGAATGCATTAGATACAAAGCTTCATAGCGTTCTTCATATTCGCGCATGGCTTCGAAATCATAGGAGCGGACCGCGTTGGCGCGTTCCACCTCGACTTGAATACTGCTATCGATGGCGGCCCCAGCTGTTCCGGTTCCGCTAATATCATAGTCTACGAATGCGTTCGTAGACATTTCTAAGATAACCGTTCGCATTAATTCAGGAAAAATAAATGCATCCCGCTCCAATCTCGCATGGTAGCGGATCAACGCCTGTTTCAGATTTTCGTTTGATAATCGCGCAAGGTCGCCATTGACCGTAAGTTGCAGATAGGCGGCGGAAGCGGCAGGCCGCCTCCCCGTCGAGCGAGCCGCAATCAATGCACTTTTAATGGCGAAATCATCTGGCATAAGGCCTGACCCTTCCAAGCCTGTGACCAATCGCATCAGATTGTCAGTATATCCTTCACGTATCGTAATTTGCTTTTCAAGGGCCACACTGATTTCTGTAAACTCATCTTTTAACTGACTGAGAATAGCCGCTTCTTGAGCGCGGTCAGCCCTTGCCTCATTCCAATTCGCGACCTGAATACCGATGAACACGCCGATGACGACTATTGCAAAATCAATGAGAACTGCGAACCAGTTTTGGTTTTCGACGTGTTTAGATATTCTTCGAAATAACATGATGCGCCCCAAATCCCTTGGGAGAACATAGCGCTTTCTTAAAGCCTGTCTAGTTATGGTTGAGCGACATTCTTTGCGCGGTTTAGCCGATCTTGGGATGTCCGCTAAGCCACTGCCGTGGCCTTATCCGACTAAAATCAATTCACAGGAAAAGCCTCTCTTGCCATCGAGAGTTTTGAGGTTCTGTCGTAAGAGCGTCCGCGCGGTCCCATCGGGCAGACCCTATCGGGTCACGCGGATGGAAGAATAATCCGCACTTAGCGTTTTGAAACCTTCAATAAATTCAGTTTGTTGTGAGAAAATCAAGAGAATGATTCACGGTCTGTGACCCTAGGGTATAGTGAGTTTGTTCTTCACGACGGGCCTAATCGTACGTTGGATTGGCG
>CAZEFT010000034.1:0-18283 GCA_964511495.1 uncultured Algimonas sp.
CGCAGATCATCGCTTACGCCCTTATCGAGACAGGATGCAGGCCCAGCGAGATAGCAAACCTACTTCCGGAAAACATCTGTTTGGACGCTGAGGTGCCGCATATTCGCATCCGTCCAACCGCGAATAGAGAGCTTAAATCTATGGCATCCGCACGTGATATTCCGCTTATTGGCGTGTCTTTAGAGGCGATGAAACGCGCTCCGAATGGCTTCCCTCGCTATCGGGATAAAGGCAATTCACTATCCGCAGCGCTGCTCAAAACCTTCCATACACGCGGCCTCATGCCGACCAAAAAGCATCGCATCTATAGCTTCCGGCATGCCTTTGAAAAGCGCATGCAGGAGGCGGGATTGGACTATGGATTGCGTTGCACATTGATGGGACACAAGAACACCCGGCCTCAATATGGTGATGGAGGGTCGCTTGAATACAGACGAAAAGAGATGCTTAAAATCGCGCATCCCGTAAGCGATGGACTTACCCAAAGTCTGGCAAATCTGGCCCCTTAGAAGCACTGTCAGGCGCTTCGCCTACTAGATCAACAAGGAGCGCTTCGCGGTCTTCGAGAGCTTTCAGTTCGCGCTGGAAATGCTCCATCAACGGCCAAGGGGCATCTCCAAATTTGCGAATAACCCTCGCCAGAATAACCATCGCCTCGCGAATGTCCGCAGCGAGTTTTTGATTGTCGGAAAGAGCTTCAGGTGTGTCTGGCATGGGTAAATTATAGCATATTGCCCCAAAATTTCTCGAATGAATAATTACAGTGTTCTGGGCGGCTGGGGGCTAATCTGGGAAAAGTGGCAAAATGAAATTTTGGAGGGCTAGATAAAGCGGGTGGTGTCACCACCATGCTAAAGCATTGTCTGCACATCGTTTTTCATGCCCCCAAGGCCTAAAGGCGTGGGGGCATGGATTCGGAGTATTTCCCCATACCACTGGGGTTTTCGATGGGGGCACCTTGTATTTTAACCCCGCAAAGTCTCTTAAAATTTCATGGATTTGGAGTGACTTCTCGCCTTTTTAAAAAGGCCCGAACCTTTCTTAAGAAATCCGCTAAGAAAAGAAATGGCCGTTTCTTTTCTTAGTGGCTCCTAAAGTGAGGGAATGACAATTGGATATTATTGGGTATAATTGGGTATGAATTACGCCCGATTTGATATCTAATTAGAGCAAAGTACCCAATAATTCTATGTCCGCACTATGTGCGTGATGGAGATCAAGAATAAGCCTATCTTCAGATTTCTTCGAAAAAGGACCTCTAAGTATCATCAAGCTCTTGTTGAAAAGAAATAATACTTTAATAACAATGTCTTAACCCAATTTATAATAACTGTAATCTTGAGGGGTTACATGTAATATTGATTGGGTATGACGAGTCGACGATTCATTGATCTATTTGCTGGTTGCGGAGGGCTTTCCCTCGGCCTGATGAAGGCTGGATGGCAGGGTGTTTTTGCAGTTGAAAAAACCCATGATGCTTTTGCAACACTTGAGCACAACTTTTGTAGAGAAGACGCTCCTTATAAATTCGACTGGCCAGAGTGGCTACCTCAATCTGCAATAACAACACAGGAATTGCTCTCAAAATATTCTGCTGAGCTAAAGGCAATGAGAGGCACGATTGATATGATTGCTGGGGGCCCTCCGTGTCAGGGCTTTTCGTCAGCTGGCCAGCGCAATCCTAATGACCCTAGAAACAAGCTCGCAGAAGAGTACATCCAGTTTGTAAGCTTACTTGAACCCAAATATCTGCTTCTGGAGAATGTCAGAGGATTTCAATCGAAGTTTAAAGGGCAAGATATTCCTTATTCAGAGGTGGTTAAATCCCGTCTCGCGAACTGCGCTCAAAATGGCTACAAGGTCTACTCGTCTATGGTGAGCGCATCAGACTTTGGAGTTCCTCAGCCAAGATCTCGTTTTATAATGATTGCGGTTAGAGGAGACCTGCCTGAATTTCGTGAAGCTCCATTTGAAGTACTGTTAAATCAGGTTCAAAATTTTCGTGACAAGCGGGGACTGAATGGGCACGAAATTTCTGTAAGCGAAGCGATAAGCGATTTAGAGATTCGTACCCAGAAACTCAAACCAAGCGCGGATAACAAGCGGTTCAAGCAAATTAAGTATACTGGCCGACGAAAATTAACTCCTTTTCAGGACTTAATGAGAAGGGATGTCGACCCAAGTTATGAACCAAACAGTTTGCGGCTTCCAAATCATACACCCGCGATATCGAAACGGTTTACTCAGATTTTAAATGAATGTGAGAAAGGCAAATCTCTTTCCAAAGAAGATCGTGAAAAACTTGGTACAAAAAAACAGTGTTTTACGCCTCTTCACCCTAACATGTTGGCAAGAACAGTGACCACCTTACCAGATGATATGTTGCATTACCGCGAGCCTCGTATTTTGACTGTACGAGAAAATGCTCGACTCCAAACCTTTCCTGACTGGTTTGAGTTTAAAGGCAAATACACCACTGGAGGTCATAGAAGAAAAATTGAGTGCCCCCGCTATACTCAAGTAGGTAACGCTGTGCCCCCCCTTATGGCTGAAGCAATTGGAGAACTCATAATAGGATTGACTGAACAATGAGGCAGTCCAAAAAAATGCGTTTTATCGCGAACGCGCGATTGAAAGACATTGTCGGTCGAGGTCTAATAAACGATGACAACATCGCTATCATAGAGCTTATAAAAAACTCGAAAGATGCAGGATCAAAAAATGTCTCTATCGATTTTTATGAGTCTGATGAGGCGGATGGTAAGTCGCAAATATACATTACAGATCACGGTAAGGGCATGTCCATAGACGACATCGAGTACAAGTGGTTGAACATCGCATATTCTGAGAAAAAGACTAGCTCTCCACCTAAAGGGGCATATGCTGGAAGCAAGGGGATTGGTCGTTTTTCATGTGATCGTTTAGGAAAAAACTTAGACATATATACCCGCACCAAAGGCGGAGAATATATAACTCTTTCTTTGGATTGGTCGGAGTTTGAAGTAGATGATCGCGACAAACAGATTGGACATGTCGAGACTGAAGCGCGGTTTATCTCACCGAAAGATTTTGTTGAAGAAACTGGTGTTGATAAATTTGATCATGGCACTCTTCTCATCATTCAAGATCTCCGCGCCAATTGGACCTTGGATCGGTTGAGGTCGCTACGGCGAGAGCTGGAAAGATTTGTGATCGATCCCAGCCAAAGCTTTGAAGTGAGTCTCTCCCACTGGAAATACGGCGACGATCACGAAATCAATCAACCTATTCGCAACAAAGTCTTTGATGATCTTGATTTTCGCACTTCATCTATTAGCGCAGAAATAGATGCTCTTGGAAAAGAGATCCGTATCGAACTGAGGCATGATGGTGATTTCGTTTTCCGCTCAAGTGAACTAAATCCATATGAGTCCCTCAACGCAATTCGAGTCAAAATCTACTTTTTGAATCAACCTGCGAAGGCGTTTTTCAAAAGAAGGACTGGTTATCATTCAGTTCAGTACGGATCAATTTTCTTGTTTTTAAATGGATTTAGAGTGTTTCCATATGGATCGGAGGGTGATGATTGGTTGGGATTAGACCGGAGGCGGCAACAAGGGCAAAAAAGATTCTTCGGCACGAGAGATTTAGTTGGGTTTATTGAGGTTACAGACACTCAAGATAACTTTGAACAAGTATCAAGCCGAGAAGGTCTCGTTGGGAACAAGGCATACAAGCAATTAGCTTCTCCAACAGCTACAGTCTCTTCAAGCATTGATGAAGCAAAACTGTATGGGTTTATCCATAAGATAACTCGAAAACTGGAACAGTTTGTCGTGGAAGGGCTTGATTGGGATCGCATTAATCGTGAAGCGGGTGTAGAAGAAGAGGATTTATTAGAAGGTAATTTCGAGTATTTGAAAACCGAAAAGCCAGTATTAGAGACGATTGAATCCATTGTTACCATTCGCTCTCCAGCCAAATATATTAAAGATGTTGAGATCAATTTAGAATATTTAAGTGAACTGGCTGAGCAGGAAACGGAAGAATACAACGAACTAGTCCGAACACTTGAGGGTAAATTTGATGGAACACCGATAGAAAAATTAAAACCCTCAGAGAAACGTGATCTATCGAAGTTTATAAGTCGATCTGCGAAGGAACTAGCTACTAAAGATAAGACTAATAAAGAGTTGGAGAAGAAGAAAAAGCAGACCGAGAAGAAGCTCCGCACTGAAACTAAAAAGCGCTTGTTTGCTGAATACGAAAACTCATCGGACAACGAACGTATTTTACAACTTCATCATCAGGTCAAGTTAATCGCTGGCACTAGCTGGAAACGCCTTGATCAGGCCACAAGGCGATACAGAAAAGATCCTGATCGTTATTCAAAAGAAGATTTGATTTCAATAATTGAAGGCGGGCTTTACGAGCTTGAGCGTATTAGAAATGCCGCAAAGCTAGCTTTGAAAGCTGATTTCGATTTGATGACAAACAGGGTCAATGAGGATTTAATTCAGTTCATAAAAGAATACTTGGAAAATTACAAAGATATTCACTATGCACTAAACTTAAAAATTGTTTTCTCTAACCCTGACGATATCAAATTGAGGCGCTCATTTCGCCCAATTGAAGTAACAATTCTTATTGATAATATTTTGGTCAACGCTGGGAAAGCTGGTGCAAATCGAGTTAAGGTACAAGTAGCTAAAACAAAGAAGGTAGTTTCGCTGCAATTCGTTGATAATGGAAACGGTCTAACAGATAAATTTGATAAAACAGAGTTGTTCTCAAAGGGCATTTCTACCACGTCTGGATCAGGTATTGGCCTCAGTCATGTAAAGCAAATTGTTGATGCTATGAAAGGCACTGTCCAATTAGAGAAGAATAAACCTCGCGGGGCAATAGTGAAGATTGAGTTCAAGTAAGTTATGAAAACATATTATCGGATTATTTGGATTGACGACGACATGGACACAACGACGATCGATCGTGACGATGTCGTAGATTATTTAGAGGATCGTGGAATAAGAGCAGATATTACCCCTGTTCAAGCACCCGCGGACGGTTCTGTACATGAGCAACTCAATCATCTGATATATGATCCAGACCTCGATATTCTTATGGTCGATTACAACATGGATGGCCTACAAGGTGATAAGCTTGTTGATCTAATCAGAAACTCTGATCACGTTTATTTGCCTATAATATTCTACTCATCTAGCCCTGTAGATGAACTTTTCGAAGCCGTTAAAAACTCTCAGTTAGATGGTGTGTATATTGCTAATAGAGAGCAACTTCTGCCTAAGTTCAAATCTGTGGTCGAAAGCTTGTTGGTGAAAGAGCACACTATCAAACGAACTAGAGGTTTGTTGATGGAAGGGGTCAGTGAAATTGATGCGCGTTTTAAAGGAATTCTTGATCAGGCTTGGAAGCATCTTAACGACGATGACAAGAAAAAGCTTAAAAAACACTTAGGCGATATCGTGGCTGGCAGAGTTAAATCCGCTGAAAGGGTTGCAAAAAAATTTCCTAGGAACTTGGCCGAATTCGAAGAGCATATTGCAGAAAAATTCATGACTAAGAGTTATGATACTTATACTCGATGGCGCTTTATCAGTAAGGTACTTGAACTCCTGAAACATGACGAAGAAGTACAAAAAACACTTAAGGAATTCGGCGAGTCTAACGATGAAAGTCCCCCGTTAAATGGGTTGCGGAATATTTATGCTCATCAAACGCGTGCCCAGCTTGGAGAAACGCATTCGACCGAAAACTGCATCAAAGTCAGAAAAGATTTAAGACGTCACCAAAGTAACATTGATATGATTGAGGGCAGTATACCTGGCTGAAGTAAGCATAACTAAGGAGTGAATTATGACTAAATGGAATGGGCATTACAAAGACTACGATTACTCCGATCCAAGCTATACTTTAAAAATGTTAACTGGCATTAGAGAGTATACCGAAAGAAATGTTGAATGGGCTAAAGAGCACAAAGACATTAGTGCTTTAGATTATTTTCTACCAAAACTAGCGGCATTGAACGTAGCAATTAGAGCTATATCGGAATAAAAAAGTCACACATTTTATCTTTTTTGAAACAAGTCTATTTTAAGGTTTTGCGTTGGAGTTTTCATTGACTTAGGGGCGCAGCCCCTCGGCGCACTTCGCAGAAAATAGCGCGGGCCGTGGCTCAGGCTTCGCCCTGCGCCCGCACCACCCCGCGTTATTTACCGCTCCGTTTGCACACCCCGCTTTCGCCAAGGGGCAGGGTTGCAGAGCAACCCAGCTTTGATTTTAACCGATTTCAGCTCTTTTTCACTGGGGGTCAGTTTCGAGGCAAAAACTGGGGTCCATTGACATTTTCATATCGTCTATGTTATTGATTCATATTGGTTTTAAGAGCCGAGAGCCACGCATTCCCGGTGCGCCATTTCTCTCATTCTTAAGGCCATTAAGTCGTTGGAAACACTGCTGTTTTCCTGCGTCCTCCCATCAATTTGGGGTAGTGGATTTTGGGCTTTCTGCAGTCATTGAACAAGTTGAAGGTTTTGATGTTATTTGCATGGATACGCGTTAGGGTTATGCGGCGTTATAAGCATACAAAAAACGGATAAGAATGACGCTCGAGGCATTGCGCAGGTTTTACGATTGAATTGGTACAATGCAATCCTTACCAAAAGTCACGATTCTCATTATGATTGATCATTGCTGAATGCGCGAAAATGGTTCGGCGTAAATGTCTATATCTGGAAGCGGAGATAAGAGACCTGTTTAAAGGCTTTGGCACCAGGCCTCCTAGCCAAGTTAAACGCAATTGATGGGATGAAGCGGCCCGCCCTATTATCGAGGCTGATGACTGTCTGGCATTTGTACACAAGCCGATGCTTGATGACCGTTTAGTGCTCTAAAAAACATATATCGAAGTGGAGAAGCGGTCGCGCGCTGTCACAAATAATGACTCTTAAATAACTCTTAGAGAACACTCACCGGGTTCTTCCCACTTGGACGGGTGCGTAGGTGACGTCGTAATGATCTGCTGCAATCACTTTTGAAGCGTGTGGCAAAGCGAGCTACTCCACAAACAAATCTCACACATGCATGCAGCAGTGATGCTTATAGAAGTAACCAAATAGATTGCGAAGAGAAGCTCGACTTCAACATCCGATTAGAGAAGCGGACATTGCAAGGTGTTTCTTGATTGGCTCAATATTGTTTGACGAATATGATTATCTATGTGCATATTTGAGGATGAACTTACGGCATATAGAGGTTTTTCACGCTGTCTATTTGACGGGGTCAGTGAGTGCTGCCGCGAAAGTCTTGAATGTATCGCAACCGACAGTCAGTAAAGTCCTTCGCCATGCAGAAGATAAATTGTCTTTCAAGCTCTTTGACCGACAAGGGGGGCGCTTAAGCCCAACTGATCGGGGCGTTAAACTCTTTGAGAAAATCGAGCCTCTTTTTGAACGGCTCAATGATTTGGATCGCTATACCCGATTATTAGCCGAAGAGCGCAAAGGTCATTTGCGCTTTGCCATGACGCCTGCCTTTGGCCTCGAAGTTGCGCCAGTGGCAATTTCCGCTTTTTCCAAGAAAAATCCGGATGTCACCATGGAGGCGGAAACGCGCCATGCGGCCCAATTGGTCAAGGCGATATTGGACGGCGAAATTGACATTGGTCTTGTCTTCGACGCGCCCGGTTCTGCGGGGTTGCAAAAACAAACCATCGCCCAAACGAATTTCGTTTGCGTAGTCCCGCAAAATTTTCCCGATCTGCCAAAACGGTCTCTACAGCTCACAGATCTGAAAGACCTGCCTTTGATTACGCTGAACTCTAAAAGTGTTTTGGGCCAAGTGCTGAACAGAAAAGTCAGGCACTCATTTCAGCGACCACTCACCTCTCATATCACAGTCGAGACCTATCATTTGGCGAAACGATTGGTGAAACAGAATGCAGGAATTGCGATTATTGATGCGATTACGGCATTTTCCGGCGATACGTCGAATTTGGAATTTTATGCGCTGGATGAAATGGCTGGCATTAACATCGACATTATTGCGCGGCTGAATGAACCGCGAACAAAAATTCAATCGGATTTCGTAGCAGAGCTACAAAACGCGATATTGAATTGTCATAAATCAGCTCAATTGTCTGGTTAAAGAATTTTTTCAAATCTCTTAATGTATAGCTACAGGCTATACCCTTGCAATCTATTAGAAATTGTCTCCCGACGTGAAATGGCGTTACGTATCATTTATAAATTCGTCAAAGGGGAAACTGATGAGCCATCGGCACATATCAAAGAAACTATTACTCGCAACATCCATTCTGGCCATGAGCGCTGCCGCCTCCGCGCAAACCTCACCGGATGAACCCGAAGATGAAGTGGTCGTTGTCGGTACGCAAATCAAAGGCTCTAATATAGCCGGGATACTTCCCGTTACATCATTGGATGAAATTGATATTGAAATGACAGGGGCTGTCAGTGGTGACGAACTACTCGCTTCTATTCCGCAACTGGGCGACGTTACTTTTACTGAAGGTCGATTCACAGGCGTAAACGGCGCGCGGGGCGATGTTGGCTCCGTTAACTTACGCGGTGTTGGTGATGGAAACACATTGGTCTTGTTAAATGGTCGCCGTGTTGTGAACCACCCTGGAACACAAGCTGTCAATCAAACGCCCGTCGTGTCAGTTAACTCTAATGCGTTACCTGTTACCGGTATCAAACGCCTCGAAGTCCTTCGGGACGGCGCGTCTGCTGTTTACGGCTCAGATGCTGTGGCGGGTGTTATCAATACACAATTAGACGACGATTATGACGGACTACAAATTCAGCTTCAATACGGCGAATCCGAGGGCACAAGCTTGCACGAAACAAGCGGTACGCTGAAATGGGGTAATAACTTTAATCAAGGCAAAACGAATTTGTCCTTCTTTGGTAATTTTATGTCGCGTCGGGGTATGCCCGCGACGGAACTACGCAATTCTTCAACAGAAGATTTACGCGTGTTCTTCGAAGGCACTCCTTTTGAAGGAGACACGCAGCTCCGCAATACCTCCACTCAAACACAATATGGCGAATTTGAAACGCTAGCAGGTGATCCCCTTATTCCGGGGGTTGGTGATGATGATTTTCATATTCAACCCGATAGTTTTGCAGGCTGTCTTGTGAATTTACCTGGGGATGTCTGCGTTGATAATGGCGGCTCTATTGACACAGCTTTGCGTTTAGATCGTGCAGCTTTCCGCGATATCGTAGGTGATACAGACCGTTATAATTTCTTCGGATTCTTCAATCATGAGATGGATAATGGTATCGAGTTATTTGCCGAGGCGTCTTATTATTATGCAGATTATAGTCGTGCGCGAGAAACGGCGGCTCAATTATCCAGTAACCGTATCGTTATCCCTGCATCCGGTTTCTATAACCCATTCGGACAGGACATTCGGATTATGGATTTGCGTCCTTTAGATGCAGGTCAACGTTTTATCAGTGTTAAGAATGACAGCTTTAGACTTCTCGGGGGTGCCCGCGGGAGATTAGCGAATTGGGATTGGGAGTCCGCCTTTTTACATTCCGAAGCGACGACCAAGGATAGTACGAACCGTATCAGTAATACATTGTTCCAAGAGGCCCTCGGGCGCACAACAGCTGACGCCTATAACCCCTTTATTGGTGGCAGTCAGGGAGCGAACACAAATCTTCCCAATCGCGGAAATGCACAAGCCACAATTGATGGCTTTCTTGTTGATGTCAGTCGTGACAGTAGCACGAGCCTAACATTGGCGGACGCGAAATTTTCGAACCCTTCTGTTCTGTCATGGCGTGGCGGTGACATAGGAGCTGCCGTGGGTATCGAATGGCGCCATGAGTCTTACGAAGATGACCGTGATGACCGCTTAGACGGGACAATTACATTCACAGACAGCGTGACAGGGGTAACCAATCTCTCTGACGTTATGGGTTCAAGCCCAACGCCTGATACAAAAGGTGATCGTGACGTCTTTGGTGCTTTTATTGAATTCGCGGTTCCTGTGGTAAATCCCGAAATGGATATCCCGCTCGTGCATTCACTTGATCTCCAACTGGCGGCACGGGCCGAAAGTTATTCTGATGTAGGTGAGGTCTTAAAGCCTAAAGTTGCCGTCTCTTGGTTTCCCATTGAATCGTTCCAAATTCGCGCCGCTTATGCGGAAGGTTTCCGTGCACCAAATTTGGAGCAAATTAACGCGACAGCGATTCGTCGGGTGAACACAGCACGTGAAGACTGGATTTTATGTGAAGCCATTGCGCGCTCTAATAATACAACGTTCACAGCGGATGATGATTGCGACAATGTCTCCGTCGAAGGCGTTCGGGGCGGTGGACCAGACCTGAAACCTGAATCGAATAAAAACTTTTCTGTCGGCGCCACATTTGAGCCGTTTGATTTCATCACATTGACAGCCGATTGGTGGAGAATTGAGCAAGAAAACCTTGTGGGATTATTCTCAGATCAAAACGAAATCTCTTTGGATTACCTTAGACGCTTAAACGGTAGCTCAAACCCGAATGTTGTGCGTGCTGCGCCAGACGCAGGCGATGCCGCCTTGTTTACATCAGTTGGTCTTGACCCATCGGGAGCGGGTGAAATTCTCTCCGTGAACCAGCAATTCAGTAATTTGGATTTGAGAGAATCTGAAGGTTTTGATTTAGGCGCACAGGTCACTTTTGATACGGGCTTGGGCCGTTTCAAAGTGAAAGCTAATGCAGCTCATATTATCACATTCTTCCAGAATCCTTCCGCAGAAGGCCTTGAATTATTAGCTGCAGAAGAGGCGGGTACAATTAATTCTTTGGTAGATGTTGTTGGGCAGCAGAGCTTCATTAAACAGAACGGCAACCCAGACTGGCGTTACACAGGATCCTTGCGTTGGGATAAAGGCAATTGGGGCGCAGGCGCGTTCTATCGTTATGTCGGTGACGTTGTGGATACATCAGTGAATAATGCCGATTTTGACTCACTTCCGGTCGACTCTTTCCGCACACTCAACCTTTATGGTGACTACACCTTTGAGGGAGATGAATATGGTTTCTTTGATAATGTTCGGTTCCGTTTCGGTGTTCGAAATATCGAAGATAAGAAACCTCCAATCGCCGACCAATTTGCGCGAGGCTACTTTGTTGGTCTTCATTCCAATCGCGGACGCTATTGGTATGGGAGCATGCGTAAAACATTCTAAAACTTCTGTTTCATTGAGCGGATATTACTATCCGCTCAATCTTAACTCTCGCCAATGCGAGAGACCGATAGTCTATTGCCTCGATTTAGGGAAAATCATGAAGATATTTGTACTGGGCGCAGGTGTTGTAGGGGTCACGACCGCCTACGCATTGGCTTGCCTGGGGCACGAAGTCTGCGTGATTGAAAAGGCCGAAGATGTAGCCATGGGAGCCAGTGAGGCCAATGGCGGTCAGCTATCTTTCAGCTATACCGACCCATTGGCCAGCCCGGCAACCCTTCGAAAAATTCCGGCATTTTTGTTAGGGCTCGACCCTGCGGCTCGCATAGGGTTTTCAGCTAATCCAGCCTTCATTTTTTGGGGGCTCTCATTTCTGCGTAACTGCCTACCGGATCGGTTTAATGATAATAAGTCAGAGCGCTTAAAGCTCGCCGAAACGTCTAAGCTCGCTTTTGAGACGCTAAAAGCTGAGTGCCCAAAGGGCGCTTTACAAGAAACCGGCAAAGGTAAGTTGGTGGTTGCGCAATCGGATGGTGAATTGCGCGGTATGCAAGATAAGGCGGCATTCATCAATAGGGCGGCCTGTTTTGAAAAAGTGCCCAGTCTGCAAAGTTGGACAGGTGACATAAAAGGGGGGCTTTATGCGCAGGATGATCTTGCTCTTGATACACAGACATATTGCAAAGTCATAAAGCAAATATTGATACAAAAATGGCACGCCCGATTTTGTTTCGGAGAAACCGTAAAATCAATTTTGCCGCAGGATGACGGGACGCAAATTATTGCCACAGATAAATCTGAACATCTATCTGACTCAGTTATTGTCTGTCTGGGGAACGCTCTTCATCCGATTATAAAGCCGCTAGGTATAAAATTACCGCTTTACCCCATACAGGGTTACAGCCTTACATTGGGAGTAACACCAAACTCGCCTGTTGTCAGCGTGACGGATTTAAAACACAAAATGGTTTATGCAAATCTTGGCGAGAAAATGCGCATAGCCGGGTTTGTCGACGCCAATCAAAAGCCTAGCCGTTTCGCAGAGAGAGTTTCACTGCTGGCAACTAAAGCGAAACAAAACTGGCCTGACATTGCCGATTATGACGGTCCTGTTAAAAATTGGGCTAATGCGCGTCCTATGACGCCGTCCGGTGTACCGATTATTAGGTCAACGAAAACACAGGGCATTTATTTAAATTTGGGTCACGGATCGCTTGGCTATACATTCGCAACGGGAAGTGCCAAGAAAATTGCCATGATGATCGGTCATGCCCGTAAAAATTCTTCTTTTGGTCAGAGGGCCTATTATGCGCGTTAGAACTATTGTTACAGGGTTTGTTTTGGGGTTGGCTTTGGCGTCTTGTCAAACAGCCCCCATTGTTGAAAATGCGAAATCACAATTACCTCCCGCATTGTCAAAGCCAATATGTGAAAATGACTTGGCGGTAATTCGAGCCGATCACGCAACGGCTCGTTTGAATGGCTGCAAGGTAACGCCAAACGGCCAATTCATTTTCACAATCAAGCCGGAAAAAAGAATGGATCCACAAGGACAAACCATCAATAATAGTCCTTGGTATGGTTTTCGGGTTGATCCGCAGAAGTCAGGAACCACCAAATTTCAACTGGTTTACAAGAACGGCACTCACAGATACCAACCCAAAATAAGTTACGATGGTGTCAATTGGCGTTTTTTACCGAACACCAAAACACCAAACCCACGCCCAAAGACATTCGACTTCCAAGTTAAATTAGATAAACGGTCTTTTTTCATTTCGGCCCAAGAGATTTTTACAACTAAAGCCCATAATAATTGGAGTAAGAAGCTAGCAGAAAAAGACTTCATTCAAAAAACGGAGATCGGAAAATCTAAAGAGGGGCGCCCCATTCACATGCTGGAGGTCGCCACTGATGAAACTAAGAAAAAGCCCTATGTTGTTTTAATCGGGAGACAACATCCTCCGGAGGTTACAGGAGCATTAGCTCTAATGCCTTTTGCTGAGGAAACACTGAATCAGGATGAACTCTCCACTGCATTTCTGGAGAAGTTTAACCTATTGATTGTTCCATTAGTCAATCCTGACGGTGTAGCTGCTGGTAATTGGCGTTTTAATATGGGCGGTACAGATCTCAACAGGGATTGGGGGCCGTTTAAACAACCAGAAACGCGTGCTGTACGGGACGCGCTTAAACGATTTGAAACGGGTGAAGACCGCATCGCTTTTTTCTTGGATTTCCACTCGACATGGCGAAACTTACTTTACACGCAAACGGATGAAGAACCAACAAAGCCGCCTATGTTTACAAAAAAATGGGTGGAGGCCGTAGATAATCGATTGAGTGATAAGGTTTATAAGTTCACGCGTGAGCCGAGAGCCGTTTCAGAACGGCCAATCTCTAAAAACTATATATATGAATTATATGGTGTTCCTGCGATTACTTACGAAGTTGGCGATGCAACCCCTCGAAAAGCGATTGACGAATCCGCACGCGTCTTTGCCGAAGAAATGATGGTTTTACTTTTAGAGCATGAGACTTCTCGGTGAGATTGGCATGTGGAATAATTTTAGCGCTCGGGCTCACTGCTTGTCAGCCAGAAATTAGCGCAGATTATATTATAGAAAATGGTCAGGTTTTTCTTGGAGATAACACACCGCCCAATAATTATGTGGTTGCTGTTAAAGGTGAAAACATTGTTTATGTTGGCAAACCCGTTCCAATAAATGCCAACTATAAAATAAATGCTAAAGGTCATTTCGTTGCACCGGGTTTTATTGATCCTCATACCCACAGTCTGTCTGAACTTACGTCTGAAGACGCAGAGATGCGTGCTAATACAAATTATCTATTTCAAGGCGTGACCACTGTTTTCAATGGTAATGACGGCTATGGACATCCCGACATTGCAGAACAGATAAACGCTCTTAATGAAGCTGGAATAGGAACGAACACGGCGTTGTTCATTGGTCATGGGGCTTTACGTCAATCTGTCATGGGGGGTGATAAGCGTCCACCCAATCAGGACGAAATGCGCGATATGAAGCAAATAGTCACGGAGGGCTTGGAGGCGGGAGCTATTGGCCTGTCGACGGGCCTTTTCTATGCTCCGGGGAGCTTTTCGAAGACGGATGAGGTTGTTGAGCTGGCCAAAATTGTCTCAAATTATGGAGGCGTTTATGACAGTCACATCCGCGACGAAGCGACCTATAATATCGGGCTTGAGGCGGCTGTTGATGAAGTGATTACAATTGCGCGGGAGGCCGATGTTCCAGCCAACATTGCGCATATTAAGGCCTTGGGCGTGGATGTCTGGGGGAAGAGCGAGGCCCTTATTAAGAAGATTGAAGACGCTCAGGCTGAAGGGTTGAAGATCACGGCGGACCAATATCCGTGGCAGGCTTCAGGCACGCGCATCTCTAACGCATTATTGCCACGTTGGGCGAAAGCGGGTTCGCACGAAGATTATATGCAGCAGTTGAGTAACCCGTCATTAAGAGAGACCATTAAGAAAGAAACAGCGGAAAATTTGCGAAAGCGCGGTGGCCCCGATGCTGTTCTAATTACGGGAAGCAACCCTGATTGGCAGGGAAAAACTCTTACCGAGGTCTCGAACTCAAATAATGTTTCGCCTGTCGATATGGCCATAGTGATTGCGCAGCAGGGTGATGCGCGCATCGCTTCATTCAATATGAACATGGATGATATAGAAAACTTCATGCGGCAGGATTGGGTCATGACAAGTTCTGATGGCAGTACGGGACATCCTCGAAAATATGCAAGCTACCCCAAAAAATATCGGGATTATGTTATTGGTAAGGGCCTTATGCCCGTAGAGACTTTTTTCTACCGCAGTAGCGGGCTGGTTGCCGATAGCTTTAATTTATGCGATCGTGGATACCTCCGAAAAGGTTACAAAGCGGATATTGCTATCATTAATCCCGAAATGTTCAGCCCCGTCGCAGATTTCCAAAACCCTGCGAAACTTGGCGAGGGCGTTGAGTATTTATTCGTCAATGGACAAGACATAATTTCTTCTCATCGATTGAAGCCTATACT
Organism: uncultured Algimonas sp.; assembly: GCA_964511495.1. GTDB lineage: Bacteria > Pseudomonadota > Alphaproteobacteria > Caulobacterales > Maricaulaceae > Litorimonas. The sequence goes on from CAZEFT010000034.1 coordinate 15,269, forward strand.
GCCAGGGAAAGTCATTAAACGGTGCGCGACAAGGAATTAAAGGTCGGTCATGCTAAATAAATTAATCACGATTGGATTATTATTGGGGCTTGTCGTAGGGCTGAGCGCCGCCATGACAAATAACCCTCTCTTGCAAGCGATTGCCAGAGAGTCCGCTCCTTTGGGCAAGCTCTTTATCAATGCAATCAAAATGGTTGTGATTCCCTTGGTCGTAGCTGTTATTTTTACGAGTATTGCTCGACTGGGTGACCCTCGCAAATTAGGCAAAATTGGGGGTATGACTTTGGCCTTTTACTGGGTCACTCTTATCCCTGCGATTGTGATCGGTATGATTGTGATGACCCTCGGATTACGTTTCGCGCCTAGGGTCGATATGCCCTCAGTCGAGGCTGCGCCAATCCCTAAATTACAAAGCGTAACAGATTTTATTGTCTCGCTCATCCCGCCTAACCCTTTTGCCGCTGCCGCCGAAGGGGCCTTATTGCCGCTGATTGTTTTTACGGCTTTATTCGCTGCGGCCGCAGGAACTTTGGCAGCCGAGCGACGAGAACGCATGGTTCAAGCCGCCGAGGATGTCAGTGATACACTGATCAAATTAGTATGGTGGATTCTTTGGTTGGCACCGATTGGAATTTTCGGACTCATTGCACCAGCGACTGCGAAATTAGGCTGGGGACTTGTCCAAAGCTTGGGTATATTTATCATTTGTGTGGCAATTGGGTTAGTTGTTTTGACCTGTTGTCTTTATCTCCCGCTTTTATTTTTCGTAAGAAAAATCGGCCCTCGCAAATTCTTTAAGAGCACATTGGGTGCGGCAACGATTGCATTTTCGACAACAAGCACGGCTGCTGCTATCCCTGTCGCCTTGGAAGAGACCACAAACAATCTTGGTGTATCAGAGACCGTTGCAGACCTCTTAATTCCCTTAGGAGCCTCTATGTACCGACCCGGGAGTGCGCTCTTTCAAGGCGCGGCCATTGTTTTTTTAGCTTACGTTTATAATGTGCCGATTGCATTGGGCGCAGCCGGTGCAATCATCTTTGCGACATTCCTTGTTTCACTGACGGTAGCCCCAGTCCCATCATCAAGTGTTGTGACAATGGCTCCCGCATTAGATGCAATAGGTGTACCTGTCGCAGGTCTTGCGCTAATTCTAGGGATAGACCGTATTCCCGATATGATGCGCAGCTGCGTAAACATCTTTGGCCAAATTACTACTGCCGTTCTCATTGGAAGCAAAAATTAGGCTTAGGAGAATAAGACTTAATCTCAGCAATAGGGCATTTATTGAATTAAAAAGCTCCCTTGGGTTCTAATGTAGATAATGCACTCACTTTTTGCTTCACATTTGAGCGAGTGAGACACGCCTTCCGCTGACGCAAAATAGCCTCCAGAGCTTAGCTCATTTTGCTCCGTTACGCTTTCAACGGAATGTAAAATATCACCCTGAATTACGACAGCTTTTAGGTCACCATTGTTGGTAGACAGGTCAGCCTTGTATCCTTGAGGGAGTTTAATCATGGAGCCGCTAAGCTCTCCGTCGGATAAATTCCCCCAAAGCAAAGTGGCTTTTGGGCCTCGTGTAGAATTGCCGACCTGGATCCAATTCATTTCATCATTGCCGCCCTGGATCCAATTCATTTCATCAGCGCTCATCCAGATCATATTGGAACTGACAAGGTTAAGGGGGCGCTCGCCATTATCGAACGCCTTATCACCTGGCTGTACCAAATAAGGGCCTTCCAAAATTTCTAGGAAGCCAGTCCCGCCGACACCCGGGCGCGCAGAGGTGATGTGGACTTCACCTGCCGGTTGTGTCCAGAAAGTTCCTGGGTCCATCCACATATTAGCGGCGTCTGGATCATCATTGTGAATTTCACCGTCAATCACGATGGCCCGATAAGTGATGTTGTGAATATGCGGCGGCGAGGAAAAACCTTCCGCGAATTTCAATATCACACCGGAAGGAACGTCTTTCCGTATATCACCCCAAAGCACACCGGCCTTTGGGCTGGTTTCAGCTCTTGCGGGATTAAGGGGCTGGTAGGAGACTTGATCAGGTGTCATGACAACTACGCTCGCGATTTGCTCCGGCGTATACGCGTTCGGTGATTGAGTGTCACAGGCGCTCAGCAGAATAGAAAAAACTACAAGTGATATCGCTTTTAAAAACCGCATAGTTTTACCTCTAAACTCAATGTGAAATGATGATTTTGCCGATTGCCTTGCCGCTAGTGAGGCGGGCATATGCAGAGGCGACTTCGGAGAGTTCGAAATGACTACCGTCCAGAAGCGGCTTCAAATGACCTGCGTCTGCGATATCCGCAAGCTGTGAAAGAATATCGCCATGTGTCTTGCGTCCATGATCATGCAGCATGGGTATGAGCATGAAGACGACATGGATCGATAGGCCTTTAAAGTGAGCTTGTGTGAGGTCGAGTTCGAGAAGCGCGACAGTTGTCGCAATCTGAGCATTGAGCGCAGCAGCCTCAAAAGAATTTGCCATGTTCGCCCCACCGACAGAGTCGAAGATGACATCAAAACCTGCGCCACTGGTATGTTTTTCGACATAGTCTTCAACCGACTCAGTCATGAAGTCGATTGGTGTTGCGCCGTATTGCTCGACAACATCCATATCTTCGCCCCGAACGGTTGAGTATACATCTGCGCCGAAATGTTTTGCGAGTTGCACGGCCACATGACCAACACCTCCTACACCACCATGGACGAGCAGTTTCTGACCCTTGGCAGCGCCTGCTCGCTTTAGGCCTTCAAAAGCTGTAATGCCGACGAGGGGAAGAGCAGCCGCTTCGTGCATGGAAAGTGTTTTGGGCTTGCGAGCGATGAGCCGCGTATCCGCATTGATAAGTTCTGTCAACGTGCCCTGAAGACCGATGAGGCCGCCGGCACATCCATAGACTTCATCACCAATCGCGAAGCCTGATACACCTTCGCCAACGGCCTCTACAGTGCCTGCGAAGTCCATGCCCAGAACGGCTGGGAGGTCAGGTGAAA
>CAZEFT010000035.1:0-15689 GCA_964511495.1 uncultured Algimonas sp.
ATTTCTTTAATCACGACTTCAGACATGGCTTCGGCTTGCTGTTTGGCACTTAGCGCACCGCGGGCCAGGTCTTCACGATTTTTGGAAAGGGCTAATTCGGCTTTGGCTTCCCATTCATCGGCGCGGGCAGCATATTCTTCTGCCTTGCGGGATAATTCTTTGCGTTCTGCAATATTACGGGCTGCATCTGTGCGAACCTCGATGAGTGTGTCTTCCATTTCCTGGATGATAAGGCGTGCGATCTTTTCCGGATCTTCTGCTTTATCAATCATCGCATTCAAGTTTGAATTGATGATGTCGCCCATGCGTGAAAAAATTCCCATTTTCGTCTCCTAAAACTATTCGTTGGGGTGGGGTTTGGCCGTTTATCGGGTCGTTAGTTCAAAATCGAGGCGATTACGAAGCCTGCGATAAAGAAGAACCAAGTCTCTGACTTGCGGGTTGTGAGGTACCGGACGAAGCGGGCGCCTTTACGCTGCCAGCTCTCGTCCGAGTTACGATAATTATCTGAGTGATAGTCGTTCATTATATCTCGAAGCCTTCCTTAAAAACCAAATCCAACGACGCGGCTGCCGATGCTACGGTGGTTCATGACTGATGCATGACGACGTGAGCGTGTGGCGCGGGCCGGGGATGAGGACAACGCTGTAACGTCAGGTGTCTCTGTGGCTGTATCTATATCTAAAGTACGGAAGGTCATCTTACTCTCTCTTTCTGTTTGACCTCGATGTTGAGGTTTGTTTGGCGTCGGTGACCGCCACCGACAAACTCTTTATGCCTAGATGAACCGAACCTGTCTAATTTTTTTAAGTCATTGTTTTTATTCGGTTTTTGATATTTTTGTTAAAATCGTCATTTTAATTTTAGTCTATATTACTATTATTTGGGCATTGATTTGGTGTTTTTTACTAATTATAAGAATCATATGAGCGCACTTGCACAACAACCGATTGGCCGATCTGCCATATTTTATGCCCTTTTAGATAAGGTGTCGGATGCAGCGGCCTTAGAAAGACCTGTTTTAATCATGGGAGAGCGGGGAACGGGCAAGGAACTCATTGCCTCCCGCCTCCATTTTCTGTCTCCCCGATGGGAGCAAGACTATATTCGCGTCAATTGCGCCGCTTTTACTGATGATATGTTGGATAAAGAGCTATTCGGCCAGACCTTCCTCGACGGGCGTGAGGATACGAATGGGCGATTTTATCAAGCCGATGGCGGGACATTATTTCTCGATAATATAGAGCAGACGACCTTACGCCTTCAAGAAAAGCTAATGCGGGCCATTGAATATGGGGTATTCGAGGCGGGGCTCGAAACCGAAATTCAGGAAGTCGATGTGAGGGTCTTGGCCGCCAGCGGAACGGATTTACGCCATTGTGTCGCCAATGGGACATTTAGAGAAGATCTTTTGGATCGCCTCGCCTTTGATGTTGTGCATTTACCCCCCCTGCGCATTCGCCCTGAAGATATTTCGCCCTTGGTCGATTCTTTTGGACGCAAAGCGGCGGGTAATTTGGGCGCGGACAGCTTTCCGGGCTTCACAGCCGAGGCCATGGCGAAATTGGAAAGTCTGGATTGGCCCGGTAATGTGAGAGAGCTTAAAAATGTGGTTGAGCGTAGCACCGCTAATAGTTTTCTCACCGATGAAACACTGGCCCGCCCGATAGAGCGCCTTTATCTGGATCCGTTTGAAGGCCCTGATTGGTTGGAGCAGGTTGGGCCTGTGGCGTCTTATGCCCAGCCTCAGCACTTTACAAATCCCTCGCAGAACTCTCCTTTTCAACCTGTCAATGCTAAGGCTCTGACAGCGGTAGCAGTAGCGTCAAACAATAAACCTAATAAAGAGACGCCCTCAAAAGAGGCAGGCTTTCAAGACCGCGTCATGATTTTTGAAAGAAGGTTGATAGATGAAGCCTTAGCGGTCAACGATCATCACCAAGGCAAAGCTGCAACTTATCTTGATCTCAGCTATCACCAATTTCGGGGCTTATTGCGCAAGCATGGTCTGAAAAAATAAGAATTAGAAATTGGCGTCCCGAATAACGGTGACATCCGTCAAACTTAAAATCCCGATATGGGTACCGACTAATTTTTCCAAATTCGCAATCGCGCGCTCAATAATTTCTTCGTCCATGACCGAAATGATCATGACCATGTCGCGGGTCGCGGATATATCTGTCCCTCTTTGCCAGCGCATATCATTGCCGAACCCCCCCATCGCCGAGAATGAAGTATAGCCTGTCACGCCCGCCTCTTCGAGAATGCGGGTCGCCCGTCGATAGGCTGGTTTTTCAATAATAAGTTCCAACCGCTTTTTGGGATGCATTGATACGTTCATATCGACCTCCTAAGTCCCGACAAGTTGGGCCAGCACAATATAAAGCGGGATACCCAATGTAAGATTAAATGGAAAGGTCACGCCCAAAGACAAGGTCAAATAGATTGACGGCTGCGCCTGAGGCAAGGCCAAACGCATAGCGGCGGGAACGGCAATATAAGACGCAGAAGCCGCCAAGGTTATCAAGAGCGCCGCATTACCGACACTCATGCCTAACATCATACAGAGCGGCGCAGTAATGGCGGCACTGATGAGCGGCATAAGAATACCGAAACCCAAAGCCCCTGCATCAAGCTGACGCCAACCGCGACGCAAACCTCGCCCGGCATTGAGGCCCATATCCAATAAGAAGAGACAGAGCACGCCTTGGAAAGGAGCGACAAAGAAGGGTGCGATTTTATCCATGCCTTGTTCGCCACTGACCCACCCAATGACCAGTGCTCCGACCAGAACGACGACAGACGCGTTTAGGAAGACTTCACGGAATAACTCGCCGGATTCGGACCCCGCCGCCTCACCGCTTTTCTTCATCCCGCGGCGCGCCAAAAGCAGGGCTGACATAATAGCCGGTACTTCCATAAGAGCGGCCATCGCCACCATATAGCCCGAACTAACAATACCCGCGATTTGAAGCGCTTGGGTGGCAGCAACAAATGTCACAATAGAGATAGAGCCATAATGCCCTGCCGTGGCCGCGGCATCGATACGGCTGAGCTTACTGATAAAGCGTAAGAGCATGTAAGCCAGAAACGGAAAGCCGAAAGACAATATCAAGGCCAGAAAAGCCACGCCGAACACATCCGGCGTTAGCGCCGCTTTTGACATTTCGACGCCGCCCTTCAGACCGATTGCCATCATCAGGTAAATGGCTAGCCCTTTGGCAAAGGCTTCGGGTACAGTCATTTGGGACCGCAAAAGTGCCGCCGCCAAGCCCAATACGAAAAAGAGCACAATAGGCGACAAGAGTGTCGATAAAATCAAATCAGCCGACATAAGCGGGCCTTTCTTAAATTATACGTCGAGAGGCGTTCCCTCTTTGAGGTTCTCCAAATCATCTGGCTCACCGATAATAGCAACCTCATCACCCTCCATCAAAACTGTATCAGGCGTCGCGGCGATAACATCGCCGTCTCGTTCAATGATGGCGATTAGGCAAGAAGCCGGAAGGATGACGTCAGAGATTTTCGTGCCAACTTGCTCCATCAAGCGCGGGAAATGCTCTAAGGGCCCGTGCAGGAAGTGATCATCCCGCATCAAAACCTCATTCATTTCTTTTTCGCTTTGGGCGCTGAGCCAACGGATTTCGAAATTATCACTCTGCACGACTTCAGCCAAATGCCCGGCGAGGCGCAGATCCAGCCCAACCGGTTTGGACGGCACAATCAAAAACATCAGAGAATGAGCTAAGTTCGAGGTCGGCAGATTTAGCTTTGCCTGCGGCCCGAAACGTAAGACAAATAATTCAGGCTGCGTAATATCCTCGTGAGTATAATAGGCGATATGTACACCCTCGCTCATGGGGTGGAATAAAACCTCTCTTTCGGTGAAGACAGAGGTCATCACATCAGGCTCAATATCGAAACGGGCTTTACTTTCTTCCATCAAAATTTCGCGCAAATGAGACATGTCATAAATTCCGTAACGGAAGTCCATCATAGCAGAGCGCGCAATCAAAGCCTCGTAAGACAGATTTTCTGCCTGTGTCCGGTCGTGAATGATGGTCATCAATTCACGCTCCAAACCTTCATAGCGTTGTTGACCAAGACGTTCATGGATATGGAAAATAGCGCCCCGACGCTCTAAATTACCAGAGGCATAGAATTGATACCACAGGACACAGCCAATTGTGACCATGCCGGTAAAAGCAATCGCCAGAATGCCCATTTCAATAATCAACCAGAAGGAAATCAAAATACCTGCGATTTGCAACCAAGGATAAAAGGGAGCTCTATAGCCTGGCTTGTAAGTCGAGATCTTTGACTCACGCATGACAATAACGGCGATACAAACAAGACCGAATAATAAAAGCTGAAACGCACTGGCGAGCTTAGCCACAGAAGCCACGTCAAAAAATCGTAATACCGCTATCATCGCCAGAACGGTGACCACAATCGCAATCGTTGGCGTCCCGAACCGTCCGATTTTACTCAGAGCTTGTGGCACAAGTTTGTCTTTAGCCATCGCATAAGGATAACGCGATGCGGACATGATCCCGGCATTTCCTGTTGAGGCGAAAGCGGCAATCGCGGCCACAACAATTAAAACAATGCCGAGGTCATATGGAACCCAGCCTAAGAATAAACGACCTGCATCCGCAATAGGCGTCAAACTGTCATATAAAACCTTGGGCTCCAGCAAATTAATGAGGATCATTGTGCCCAGAGTATAAATGACAGTCGCCGTAATTAGGGACAGCGTCATACCCAAAGGAATATTTCTATCCGGATTTTGGACTTCCTCGGCCACGCTCGCAACCTTGGTCAGGCCCGCATAAGACACGAATACCAAACCGATTGTGGAAATGAACCCCACCAATCCCGATTTGAAAAATTTGCCGTAATCCTTATCCGGCGTAAAGGCTTTGGCTATACTGGTTTCCCGTAGACCTAAGATGACGAAGGCAATCAAGATCACCACCAAGGTGGTCACCAAAATGCGTTGCAGCAAAGTAGTCTCTTTGGCGCCAAATATGTTTATCAGACCAAAAGCCACCGTGAGTATCATGGCAGTCAGCGTGAAGGGAATGTCCAGATAAATCCCAAGATAGGCCCCCATACCGACCAGAGCAAAGGCACTTTTAAAAACAACCGCAATCCAAGAGCCTAATCCGCCAATGGTTCCCATGAGCGGCCCCATGGAGCGGTCCAAGAAATAATATGTTCCGCCGGCTTTGGGCATGGCTGTGGATAGCTCGGCCATGCAATACATGGCCGGCAAGATCAAAAAGCCCGCAATGAAATAAGCAAGCCAAACGGAGTTCCCCGTATAGGAGGCTGCGATACCGGGCAGCAAAAACAAGCCCGAACTAAACATCGCGCCGGTCGACATGGCATAGACATCAAAAAGCGTCAGACTTTTCTTCAGACCGTTTTCGTCTTTTGATTGCGTGGCCGCCATAAGCGCCTCCCCTCAACAAAATGGCTCTCACAAACCGAGAGCCATTTAGAACGTTTGAGACAAATTGTCTCCCTTTTTACGTGGCCGAGGCGGGAATAGATGCCGGTTTTTCTTCTGCTGCTCCCTTACAGAAGACACGGAGCATCACATAACCGAGGACACCGGAGGCCAGAGACCCCATCAAGACACCTAAACGGACAGCGTTGAGGGTTTCGTCGCCATCAAAGGCCAGTGTTCCGATGAATAGGCTCATCGTAAATCCGATACCGGTTAAACAGGCTACGCCATAGAGCTGGCACCAATTCGCCCCTGTTGGGAGCTTGGCCAAGCCTAGCTTAACCGCCGCCCAAGAGAAGCAGAACACACCGATTTGCTTGCCGAGGAATAATCCAAGGGCGATGCCCAATGGCAGTGGCGCAAGAATGTCACTGACTGTAATTCCGGCCAGAGAGACCCCAGCATTCGCAAAGGCGAAAAGGGGTAAGATGAGGAAGGCCACCCAGATGTGCAGGCCATGCTCTGCACGGTGCAAAGGTGAGCTGGCCTCTGGGTCTTTGGCCTTTAGCGGAATGGCAAGCGCTGTAATGACACCGGCCAAGGTCGCGTGGACGCCTGACTTCAATACACAGGCCCAGACGAACAAACCGATAAGAGCGTAAGGCGTAATCCGCATCACACCCATTCTGTTCAGCGCAATTAAGCCCATCGTGCCGACGCCACCCCAACCCAGAGCGACAAGGGAAAGGTCTTGCGTATAGAAAATTGCGATAATGATAATCGCTGCGAGGTCATCAATGATGGCAACCGCCAATAATAATATCTTTAACGAAACGGGAACCCGTGAGCCCACCAAGGCCAAAACGCCTAAGGCGAATGCGATATCTGTTGCAGCCGGAATAGCCCAACCCTGAATCGCTATGGCGTCATTCATATTGAAATAGACGAAAACCAAAGCCGGAACGACGATACCGCCAATTGCGGCAAAAATCGGCAAGGCCGCTTTGTCAAAACTAGAAAGCTCCCCCTCCATAACTTCGCTCTTGATCTCCAAACCGACCAAGAAGAAGAAAATCGCCATCAAGCCATCATTAATCCAGAGCAATAAGGGCTTTGCAATTTCGAAACCGCCAAATTGAATTTCCACAGGCGTGGATAAAAATCCGGAATAAAATCCAGCGAGAGGCGAGTTATTCGCAATAAGGGCGAAGAGCGCAACAAACATAAGCACGAAACCAGCAGAGGTTTCGAGCCGGAGGAAGTCTTGTATTTTATTGACGATACGGGGCATGGCTTTCCAAACAATAGAAAACGACCGGGTAAGCCCGGCCGCTTGGGTGAATAATTATACGGTTAGGCGAGATTTATTTCGTAAGAAGTTGATCTCGCAATCTGACAAGCTCAAGCGCTTTGGGATGAGGAGGAGTGGCGGCGCAACCCATTGTGGTCAACGCTTTGATACCATTATCTACGGAATGGTTCACAAGAGACTTATAGTCTTGGAAACGTTGTGCCGCAGCTTTGTATTCCTCTAAAGCCTTATCGTAATTTTGGTTTGATAGTGAGACTTGCGCTTCATCGACCAATTTTTCCAATGGACTCATTTCTGAAGGCATATCCGAAACACTCTCTGCACGAAGAGAGGCCGTCACGTTGCGGCTATCCCGAGAAACAAAACGATGCCGACCAAGGTCAGCTCCGCCTTCATCTTCCCAACGAAGGATTTCACAGATTTCATGATGTTTCCCTTTCACAATATTATCGACCACATTTTTTCAATTAAAATTTATTCCTTAAACTTCAAAAAGACCCGTTATGGCTTTTGGTTGCGCCCAAACTAATTATCTTGCGAGATAGAGGGGGAGGCGTATCCCGCAAAACCATCGGAAAAGCCATAACGGGGGTTCAGTTGAAGGGTCTCTTAATACCACGCTGCTCTGATAGTAGCAGCTGCGCCAGTTGATCTACGGCGACGCAAATTCCGGCGGCGCGCGAAAAAATCACTTTGCGGTTGGATAAGATTGTCCGTATCGGCGCGGTCATTCGTTGGCTGTTTTACAGCTACGATTTTTGGCTGATGGTTATCTTCGTTAGTGTCGCGTAAACTCTCGACGAAGTTTGAAAGGCGGTTTGTGAAGTCTTTAGATTGCTTTGCGCGAAACATGTTCACTCCTTTTCAAATTATTTCATTGTGTGCGTTTTTCTTGAGAGTGAGATAGTTGGCGCGTCGTCATAATTAAAATATAAAATATGCATTTTTTATATAGTTTTTTTCTATATATAAATTTCGATGCTCAATTCCTATGTAAGTCATTTTCGAATCCATATGGACTCTCACAAATGTTCTTATTATGTTCCAATTCGGGAGTAAGCTTTGGAACATCCGACAAAACTGACAACGCTTTATATTGATTTCGACGCCTTCTTTGCGAATGTCGAAAAGCAACTTTGCGAGGATAAAGCCGAGGCGTTGCGACCGACAGGCGTCAGCGCTTTCCCGTCAGAACATTCCGCCCTGATTGCTCAATGTTATTTGGCAAAAGCCTTCGGGCTTCATCGCGGGATTAAGGTCAAAGAGGCCAAAGCCCTTTGCCCTGATCTGCGGGTCGTTTCAGCGCGACATGATGTTTACGTCGCGATGCATCACAAAATTATCGCCGCGATTGAAAAACATATGCCCGTCAAAAAAGTCTGGTCTGTCGATGAGATGGAATGCGATTTTGGACGGCTCAAGGATGAAACCTGTATAGAGATCAGCCGGAAAATAAGGCAGCAAATTCGCGATGATATCGGAGAGCATATCACCCCGTCCATGGGGCTGTCCTCTTGTAACTTACTAGCCAAAATCGCGGCGGAAATGAATAAGCCCAATGCCTTCGAGATTTTGCATCCGCGCGATCTACCCGGGCGTCTCCTCGATGTCCCATTGCGCGATGTGCCCGGAATTGCCGGAGGGATTGAGACACGATTAAATACCGCCGGAATTTATACGATGCAAGACTTCTGGCATATTCCGGCGAAACAGGCGCGCGCTATTTGGCGCAGTGTTGAAGGCGAGCGCGTCTGGTGGATGCTCCATGGTTACAGTCTGGAGAAGCCACCGACCAAACGTGCCATGTATGGCCATAGCCGCCAACTTTCCGGAGACTGGACAACCCCGAAACGCGCAGAGGATTGTTTGCGACTCCTCTCCTGCCAAGCCGCAAGACGGATGCGAAAGGATGGGTTCCTCGCATCCAAAATAACCGTGTCACTGAAAGATGGTCACAAACAGCGCCATATGGCCGAACTACACTTTGATCCGATACGCGATGACTATTCTGTCTTGCGATACATGGCGCAAGCCTTCACCCGGATTTTGGATAAAGCAGACATTCGCCGGGTCACATCCGTTTTCATCACACTTCACGGCTTGGTCAAAAGCGGAGATGTCGCGGAAAATATATTTGCTTCACAATCAGAGGCGCTTTCCCAACAAAAACTCAGCCGGTTGAGCGACGCCATTGACGCCACCAATGCGAAATATGCGGCGACGCTCCTGACCGTCGGGCCCCAAGAACAGCCGCCCGGTGATTATGCCGGCGGGAAGATTGCGTTCGGTCGAATCCCGGATGCGGCCGCTTATCAAAAACGCGTCCAAGCCCGCGGTGAAAAGTCGTAAAAGCGAGAAAACTTTGTGATAGGATGAAGCCTGTAAAAACCTATATATTTCGCAATTTTAGGCTTGATGCGCAGGGCTCTCCTCCCTATATCACCTTTTCGGTAACGCGGGGTGGAGCAGCCCGGTAGCTCGTCAGGCTCATAACCTGAAGGTCGTAGGTTCAAATCCTACCCCCGCAACCAATCCCTTTTAATGACGATTTATAGCACGCCCTTATCAGGCATGGATGCCTTACGTTTCGGGAAATAAGAGTTCCGGATTCATCATCGTCTTAATCTCCAAAATATTATTATTGGGATCCGCGATGAAGAAGGTTTCCTGTTCATATTTATCGCCTTTAAAGCGGCGATAGGGCTCGTCAATATAAGTCAGACCGGCTTCCGCAATACGGGCTTTCACACCGTCAAATTCGGCCTGCGTCAGATGGATACCGAAATGCGGAACCAATACGGCCCCCATATCCACATCATGCCGCACATTCGGGAGTTGCTCCACGCTCTGATGCAAGGTCAACTCATTGCCCCAAAAATTGACATCGACCCAACGCCCCTCTTCCCGATTGCCGAGCGTACACCCCAAAATATCCGTATAAAACGGCACGGTTTTGCTGAGCTCTCCGGCAGGGATAGCAAGGTGTAGAATAGCTGACATAGGGAAAATCCTTTTAGAATAAATTCATTCACTGAACCGCAGCGTCTTATTATTCCAACAGGCAAGACATGAGTGTTCTAAATAACCCGTTTTAATCCCAATTCTGGCATTTTATGCCAATTCAGGTGTAATTCTCTGTCTCAAAAGACTACAGACTCGAGCGCCATTGGTGCCAAGTATTTGTGCTCAGGATTTTACGCGCCATAGCTGAACTCTTGATAGTCAGTCAAAACAGGCTTTTCACTTGAAACCCCCAATCACAAATTCTTTGTTCATGACTTGCCTCCGCTCTGATTCCTCCCGATAGTCCCGTAATGGAGTTGGATTACAAACCGATTATCATTGCCATATTTATCACGTTCCATTTGGCCGAAATTATTGCCGGTGTTTTTTGGGAGAAGGAAAATGTGCGGCGAGATGATGTCTGGATCGAAGTCATTGGTACGGGCTTTTATATTGTCATTGCCGCCCCTTTGATTTTTTATGCGGGGCCTGCCTTGACCGAATGGGCCTTTCCGGGGTCCGCCAATGCGTGGAGCGGCTTGGCGTGGTGGCATATGCTCATTATCCTATTGATCGTCGATGAAGGGCTTCATTATTGGTGGCACCGCCTGACCCATGAAGTCCCGTGGATGTATAATCTGCACCGCGCGCATCATTCCTGCCAGTATATGAGCGTGCGGCTCGCCTTTCGAAATAATCTTTTTTACTTCTTGATGATGCCGAGCGTTTGGACCTCAGCCGTCTTACTGCATCTAGGCTTTGGCCCCGTCTATGCTGTCTATATCATTGTGAAAATGAGTGTGAATTTCGGCTCTCACTCGCCCTTAAAATGGGATGCTTGGATGTACCGCATACCCGCATTGTCGCCTTTTGTTTGGGTGTTGGAGCGCATTATCACAACACCAGCCGCCCATGCCGCCCATCATGGTCGTCACAAAGAAGACGGCGTAACGCATTACAAAGGCAATTACGCCAATCTCTTTTTCTTCTGGGATGTGTTATTCGGCACGGCGAAATTAACACGAAAATATCCCGAGCATTACGGCGTCGAAAACATAGAACCAAAATCATGGAAACATGAAATGTTTTGGCCTTTGGTGAGAGAGGCGAATAGATCGGCCAAAGAGGAAAAATTTTAGCCGATCCATATTTATTATATTATTCGATAATGCCTATTTATGGCGCGGATTTATATGTGTTTCCGAAACTCGCAAATCCGGCTTCGGGGATAGAGTAATACTGGCCCGCACCATAACCGCTATCGACGCGGATGATCCGACGTCCGTCCTCATATGTTTCCAACACCGTATATTCCTCATGACCAATGGGCCCGAGACCGGGCGGTAAACCCTTCCAAAATCCGGGTTGTGGTTTGGGCTCTTTGGTTTCGAATTGAGGGACGGACGAATCATTGAGGTCTTTGGCAATCATCATCGCCACAAACTCTTGGCCATCCGTAATCGCATTGATCAGGGCCGGAGAACTCTGCCCCCGCCATTTATCAATCAAAAGGGTTGCTAACTCCGTTTTTGATAATTTGTCATCATCAACAGCCGACATTAGCTTCGCATGATTTTTCTTGGCTTTCGACAAGGCCTTTTCACGCTTTTTTTCGTCTTCGACGGCCTTAGCTTCCTCCATGGCTTCTTCCTGCGCTGTTATCGCGGCAAGTTTTAATTGTTCGCGCAATTCATCCGTCATTTCGGGCGTTTCAAAAACATCTGACTGATAGTTGAAGACATTCCTATAAAGCGGACCTGAGAGCTCAGCCTTAGGCGGCTTACCCCCGAAATCATAAGGTGTTTGATAGGATAGCGCATCATTATGATAGGTAACTGTTGCCTCAACGCGCACGGCGCTCGCATCTTCGGCAAGCGTATAGGCGGTCTCAATAAAAACGGCATCCTGTGGTGGCTCATCTTTTCTATCGAAACCGCGTATTTCGACGTCAGAGAATGAAACACCCTCTTTTGCAGAGGCCTTCATGATTTTCTCTTTGAGCATGGCGTCCAAGGTCGATTTTTCTAAGCCCATATTTAGGGTGGCAACAGATTTGGAAGCCCGGGCTGATGGGGCGGCATCCAAAAGAGCCACAGCAATGGCTTGGCCAATAGCCGCGCCAATGCCTGCCGCAGCCGGGCTTGTTCCCGGTGGCACATAGACATAGCTATTATAGCCGGGCTGCGCCGCACCTGCCGACGTCCAACCGGCGCGGATACCTTCTTCATTCTGCTTGAGTACAACCGGTGTTTCGTTCAGCTTTTGCACGAGTCCCGGTGTTAATTTCCTGGCGCTTGGTGTCGGTGTTGTCGCACAAGCGCTCAATGTCACCGCCATTGCGGCGGTAATTGTTATAGTCTTTTTCAAAGTGGCCCCCATAAATCAAGTAAGTGTAAAATACTTTCCGCCCCACTCTTTCTGAACTTATTTTTTTTGAGAGTTCAATGACTTTCTGGGCAAGTCCGCATTTTTGAAAACACTCAACCGTTTTGCACGGACCGTTCGCCGATCATTGAAGGCAGCTCTCGGTCTCCGGTAAAACGAAGAGGCAATCTGCTAGGGGTTCGTTGATTTTATAGGATGTCCAAATCACTTCATTCGCCTTGACGCCATTATAGTAAAGCCGGACACGCCCGGGCTGCACCCAGTTTTCGTCTGCATTGGAATAAAAGTTAGAATAAATCCGCTCATGCCAGCCACGCGGTGTGACAAAGCCCACTTTTAAAATTTTGTAGTCTGATTGTGCTATCCCAAATTGGGTTTGACCGCCTGTGGCATCGATGACCCGCACCATGAAAGCGGGTTTATTATCAATCAAGTCGTCGGGGAGACGTTCCAGCCTATACCCCTCATCCAATGCATGACGAATAACACCAAAGCCGAAATTGGATGACCAGCGTTTATCACTTTCACTCTGCGGCCGCGCCCCTTCAGACGTGTAAGTCGTCCTTCCATCAAAGCTCAGGTCAATAACGGCTTGTCCCTCTTTTTCCGATCGAATACGCACCTTACCGTCGACCTTATGGGCGTCAGCTTTGGCGGCATCATAGACCCGCCACATACGATGGCGTTCATGTTTTACGCTGTTTCCATTTCGGTAAAAAACGGCGTAGCCATCCATAGCCAGTGAAATTGGACGGCGCCATGTTTCACCTCCGGCGGCCTCATGGGCGCGTTGCATAATGGTTTCGGGCGAAAGCTCCGGCTGCACGTTATAGAGTGTGACAGTCTTTGCGAATTTATCATTTACTGATTGCGTATTATCACAAGCCGCTAACGCGATGCCGAATAATAAGCCCAATAGTGATGATCTCACAGATAATGCCATAAACAGTGCCTCCCTTTCCAAATATGAAACATAAATCGAGCTACACGCTCATGCGTTTTCTCAAAGCTTGAGCTATAAAACGGAAAAGATATAACGCCCCTAGCGGAAATCTATTTCTTCCCAAATATTGAACTTTTACTGGCCCACGCTCCGTCTTCCCTCGCGACGTTGGAAATTGCTTGCTTTACAAGAGGCACAGTAAAGGCCGTGGAAACGACCGCAAATGCGGGATGGATCATATAAAGAGGGGTTGTTGCCACCAATCCTCCGATACCGACAAGTGCATTTTCTACGAGTTTCCCAGCCCCTTTCTCAATTTGCCCTTCGACAACATCTTGAAGCAATTTTGGAAGTTTGAGAGCCAAACCAAGCTCGCCCATTCTCGAGCGTACAAAGACAAGTTCGGGGACAAATTCATGCAATAAGTCTTGGAGTTTTGTAAATTTTTCATCTTCGACAATACTTGCCAAATTACCTGCAATATCTTCGATTGAATGACGATTGATAAGAGCAGAACAATTCTTGATTTGCTCTCTCCATGCGTTGGAATGGCTCAGGCGTATGACCTTTTCCCAGATAATAGCCCAGTTCGTTTCGTCCAATAATCTTTGCTTTAAGTTATCTGACAGCCCCTCTCCAAATTCGATGCTCAACTCTCCGACTGGGACAGTTTCATCAAATTTATTCGTCAGAATAGAATTGTGTATCATGCTGATGACATCAGCATTGTTTTTGTCAATGTAAGTAAACCTTGGAACGGAAAAATGGGACGCCGTATTATCTGCCGATAATTGCATATAAATCAGATTTGCGAGCTGAAAGAATGTTTGCTTAAGCAGCGGATCTTGATCATGTCTTTCGGCAAACGCCATCGCTTCTGACGAGGTTTGGAAATATATACCTGAATTTCTAATATTCGTCAGATGATTGAGAATATCTCGACTATTTTCGGTTTCATTTTCTTTGCAAAATGTCTCGAGGCCTCGAAGTTGATTGTTGAAACTCAATCGAAATTCGTTTTTGCTCACATTGACCGGCATAAGGGTTTGTGATTTTTGTGAGTGATATTTCGCAACGATACTAATATCTCTTGCGAAGGTTTCATCACCCAAGGCACTCACATAAATATTTGCCAAATTTTCATAGTCTAACCGGTTACCATCTTCCCAGGGCACTTCAGAAATTTTTCGCGAAAAGAACTGTCTTCTATCACCTTTATCAATGTTTGGCTGGAGTCCGCCCCATCTTACTCCCTCTCCTCTTTCTGCATATTTTTTCAAAATTTCAAAATATTGCGTCCCGGTTTTTGCCTCCATCACAAATGGAGAAAATTCATTCAACGGATAATCCGTTAGAATGCCAGGCTGGTTTAGTTTTTCATACGCCGTCGCTATTTCGGAACTCACTTTAATATAAGTCAGAGAGTCCAAGGCCCAACCCTCAGGGATTATAATAGGCCGATTAAACAAAATTCCGAACAAAGCATGTAAACGCAATCGCAAAAAATGGGGGCGGGCATTTTGCTCATTATACATGTCAAAGGATAGAATTTTACTATCCGAGGCATCCGATATAAAAGGTGCGTTCATATAAAGCGTCTTTTCAGATCAGACCATATTCGTCACGCAACGACGACGTGGCTGTGTTGAGCCTGTGACTTTCCCTTCTTGGATCCAGTCATCGCGCACCCAGACAAATTCGTCAGGCGAGGTAAAAACCATGTGCCAGATATGGGGTTGGCCACTCGTCATCTGACGCGTTTCATTTTCATATTTTATGGTCAATGCTGAAGGGGTGGATTGGGAAATTTCCGCTTTTCGTGCGGCTTTTTCAGATACGAACTTTGAGCTGTAAATCTTACCGCTTTTCTCAATTGTGATGACGAGCGGATCAACCCCGCATTGGAAACTTGTTTCTGACCCTTTGAGACGGTCTTCCTTATCGGGGACGAGTTCCCAATATCCGTTTGCCCAATCCAAAGCCTGATTTACCGGGGTCTTTTCTGGCGAGTTTTCGGCAAACTGGTTTGAGCCAAGATCTGTAGAGGCAAGATCTGCAGAGGCGTGGGAGAGCGGCGACGCATAGGCAAAAAAGCAAGAGAGACACGCCGTTATAAATGCGCGTCTTTTAAGGCTGGTCTTCGTCATAATCACTGGCTCTAAAACTCTCATGTCTCTTTGTAGCACAGGAAAGGCTTGCGAGGACGAAATTTTTGGGAGGTCATCGCGCGGCAGACATAAAAAAAGCGCCGCTAATTGCGACGCTGTTTTATATTGGGTTTCGTTATGGAGGATGTGTCTGAAATGTATAAACCGGGCAGCGACCTACTCTCCCGTGCCTTAAGACAAAGTACCATCGGCGCTGTGATGCTTAACGACCGAGTTCGGAATGGGATCGGGTGGGGACATCACGCAAGAACCACCCGGTCAATGCATGTCAGACTTTAAATAGTAAAGATATCGTCCAGCAATCATAGCCTGAACATGCATGTCCACGCGTATGAGCGCCAACGTTTCTTGTTCACTTGCGGCTGCAAGCTTGGCCAAGAAACAATCTGAAATGAATCAAGCCAATCGAGTTATTAGTACTGG
>CAZEFT010000036.1:0-15071 GCA_964511495.1 uncultured Algimonas sp.
CGCCAATCCAACGTACGATTAGGCCCGTCGTGAAGAACAAACTCACTATACCCCAAGATCACAGACCGTGGATCATTCTCTTGATTGTCTGACAAGAGACTGAATTCATTGAGGGTTTCAAAACGCTAAGTGCGGATTATTCTGTTTTTGAGAACTTAAGAGACTTTAGGAATGACTAATTTAGTCTGTATTCACAGATATAAGAGCTCACGGTATTTTGAATAGTTTTCGTCCAGATTTATTTAATTCGGCCCCACAACTTGAGCATGTCCACCCTCCCCAGAGGATTTGACGAAGGTTGCTTGGCTTTCTAATCGCAGGTAGTCGGTGCCCGCAATGAGAACATGAAGTAACTTTCAAGTTAATCTTCCATTTCTCTGGTTCCGTGATCCGCACACCAGGGCTACCACCATTTTGCAGTATGACGCCATGATCCGATAAAGTCTCAAAGATGGCTGCCTTACTGGCCTGTTTGATTTCTTTTCCAGATTCAAACGTGCGAAGTGTAGCCACACCTATCGGCAACGCTTTAGCAAAATCCTCAGCGCTAAGGCCTAAAAGCATCCGAGCAGCTTTAACATGATTGGGTGTCATTGAATTTACGTCAACTTTTGCCATAAGGTCTCCTTTTCTATATTTGTATAATTCATACAATTAAAGGAAAGTCAATTATTATATAAAAAATATAATTATGTAGATTGAAAACGGTATTTGCGATTATCGAACTGTCGCCAAAAGGATGAATACTCGCTAGCGTTTTCCATGACCCCAAATCTAAATAAGTTAAGGCCCCCTATGGGGGTTATCTCCCAGCCACCCTTATTGGCGTGTGACAGGTCAATATGGCTTGAAGTCTATGACGCGCGGTTTTCACCGAGCATGACGCGCTTGATATCACCCTGTGTTTTTACGCTCAGATAAAGGAGGTAAAGGGAGAGGAATAGCATGCCCCCGAAAACCGCTAACACTCCGAGGCCTAACCCCTTGATGGAAAAATTATTACGCCACGAGACCCAAATGCCCGAAAGAAGAAGAAAGCCGAAAAAATCAAAGTTGAACTGACCGGGCCAAGTCATTGCCGCCATATCGCCGAAAAATATCGGCAAGAGACCCAAGCCGTGTCGACTGATCGTAATACCCGTATAGCCAATCAGGCAAAGTACAAAAACAATGAGAAATAATTGGAAAAGTTTCATTTTAATCTCAATCTTTCTTTTGGGCGCGTCAATAATGCTATCCTATCGCAGGCGAAAATCAAAGCCCGCCTCATTTGACACGGTTTTCAACATCTGCGCACATTGTAACCGAGGGGATTCAAGGGGAAAGAAATGAAATCTTTAAAATGTGATTTGTGCGACCACAGGGCCGAGGGTGAAACATTTGAGGCGTGGATGCAGGCCCTCATGCCGCATTATCAAACCGCCCATGCGGATGTGATGAATGACCCGTCCAAAACGAAAGAGGACGGGCAAAAATGGATGATGGAGAATAAGAAACGCTTTGACGCGGCCTAAAATTAAGAGGCCGCATCAAAAGCCGAGACAGCCGCCGCGTCGCGAGGCGTAATATCACCCTCGCCTTGGAAATATTTCCAACTCCGTTCGCATTTTTTAAACCCGCCGCGACCTTTCAAATCGTCAACCTCAATCTGACCTTCATTCAGCTTTTCAGTAAGTGAACAATCACTTACAATCAAGTAATCCGCCAATGTGTCGGCAGGGTTAGAGACATCCGCATAATCTTCCCGACGTGACACACCCAAGGTCGATAGTGATTTCACCAAGCTATTATTCGCAGGCGCCCTGACGGCGGCCTCCAAACTGGAACGAATAAGGCCGTCCTTACGGGAGGGTTCAATCGCCTCTTGCACTTGTGTGCGGAAAGACCGGACAATTTCTATATGCCCGTTCAAAGCGTCATTCGTCCATTCGGCAGGACAGTCACGGAAAAGCTCTAAATGCACAGAACCGTTTTCGCTTGGGAAGCGGGCTTGCCAGACTTCTTCCATCGTAAAGGACATGATCGGCGCTAGCCATGTCGTCAGGCGGAGGAAAATCTCATTCATCACCGTGCGACAGGCGCAGCGGCGCGTGCTGTCCAGCGGATCACAATAAAGCGCATCTTTGCGAATATCGAAATAGAACGCACTAAGGTCCACCGTGCAGAAATTAAATAAGGTGCTGAAAATACGCTTATGGTCATGATCGCGCACCCAGCTTTCATGCTGTGCCGTGATTTCGGATACGCGGTGCAAAACCCATTTTTCAAGCGCCGGCATATCGTCATAAGCAACGGTCTCGGCTTCACTAAAGCCGTCCAAAGCGCCGATCATATAACGCAGCGTGTTTCGCATCTTGCGATAAGCATCTGCACTCGTTTGGATGATTTCTTTGCCGATTTTCAGATCATTCGCCCAGTCCGAACTGGCCGTCCAAATCCGCATGATTTCCGCGCCATATTGTTTGGAGATGTCTTCGGGGCTCATTGTATTGCCGAGAGATTTGGACATTTTCAGTCCTTTCTCATCGACCACAAAACCATGAGTCAGCACGCCTTTATAAGGAGCCTCGCCATAAACGGCACAGCTTTCCAAGAGCGAGCTTTGGAACCAACCACGATGTTGGTCAGACCCTTCCAGATAAAGGTCGGCACGGTCAGGCAAATCCTCCCGGCGTTTCAGACAAAATGCGTGGGTGGAACCGGAGTCGAACCAGACGTCGAGGATGTCGGTGACTTTCTCCCACCCCTCATGATTGTCGGGCATGAAATCAGCGAGCGGCGTATCAAACCAACCATCGACGCCTTTGTATTCTACAGCGGCCAGAATACGCGCATTAATGGCATCGGCGTCATCTCGCTCCGTGTGAAGCTCGCCCTTTGGCCCGACGATCAGGGTGATCGGAACGCCCCAATTCCGTTGGCGCGAAATCAGCCAGTCAGGACGATCTGCGACCATTGTGCCGATACGGTTACGTCCGCGATCAGGCCAAAAGGTCGTATCATCAATGGCTTTCAACGCTTTATCGCGCAAACCCTCTTTGGACATAGAGATGAACCATTGCGGGGTGGCACGGCGGATCACAGGCGCCTTGGAGCGCCAGCTATGCGCATCCCGCAGCATCATGATACCACGCGCCAAGAGGTTACCACATTCGACGAGCACTTTCAGCACTTCGGCATTGGCTTTGCCGTCTTGGCCCCGTTTTTTACCGCTCGTGCGGATAACGTCGAGACCTTGAAAACGGGTCGGCATGACGTCCGTATAACATCCCGCATCATCGAGCGTCATCGGGACGATGGGGTCGATGCCCAATTGTTCGAGCATGGTTTGGTTCGAGATCCAAACAACATAGTCATCCTCACCATGGCTTGGCGCGGTATGGACAAAGCCTGTACCCGCATCAGCCGTAACGTGGGAGCCATTCAGAAGTGGCACAGGGAAATCATATTTTCCTTCATTGTCATCCATGTTTTTCAAGGGATGATCGCAAATCATCCCGGTCAATAAGCGGTGTGGCACTTCCATAAGGCGTTTGGCCTTGCCGATAAGGCCGGCCTTTGACACCACCTCCCATAAATCATCAGCAACAACGAGTTTATCTCCGGGCTTTGACCATGGATCAAATTCGCTCTCCATCATTTCGGTGACTTCATAGAGCCCATAGGTGATGGAATCGGAAAAGCTCACGGCACGGTTGGCAGGAATAGTCCAGGGTGTTGTCGTCCAGATAACGATGCTCGCCCCTTGCAGCGCAAGAATTTCTTGCTCGAGCGTCTCGGTCGCCGTGCCTTTTACAACATAATTTACTGTGGCCGATTTGCGGATAGGGAACTTCACGTAAATCTGTGTTGCGCGCTTGTCCTGATACTCCACCTCTGCTTCGGCAAGGGCTGTCTGTTCAACAGGAGACCACATGATGGGTTTGGATCCACGATAAAGCTGGCCTGTTTTGGCGATCTTCAACAGCTCGGCACAAATGTCAGCCTCGGACTGGAAATTCATGGTTTTATAGGGATTGTCCCAATCACCGATGACGCCGAGGCGCTTAAACTCATCCCGTTGGACGTCGAGCCATTCAGCGGCATATTCGCGACATCGCGTCCGGAATTCCGCCCCCGGCACGTCGTCTTTGGCACGGCCTTTGCCGCGAAATTCTTCTTCGACTTTCCATTCAATCGGCAGACCATGGCAATCCCAACCCGGGACGTAATTGGCGTCATGACCCAGCATTTGATGAGACCGGTTGACGATGTCTTTGAGGATTTTATTCAAGGCCGTTCCCATATGGATGTGACCATTGGCATAGGGCGGGCCGTCATGCAGCGTATAAGGCCCCTTGGCATTGGCGGCCTCACGTTGACGCCTGTATAAATCCATCTCTTGCCAGCGCGCAATCCAATGCGGCTCCCGCTTGGGCAAATTGGCGCGCATGGGAAAATCTGTGCTCGGTAAGAATAACGTCTCGCGGTAATCGCGCTTCGTTTCACCTGTTTCAGTGTGGGGTGAATCAGTCATAGAAGTCTCGGGAGATGTCTCGGATTTTAAAAGTCAGTCAAAGGGCGTCAGGAATAATTCCCGGCACGCATATCAGCGTACCGGGCTGATAATTCGTATTATGATCGCAGCGTTCAACATAGGGGTCGCCTAACACAGCCAAGAGAAGGCGTCTAGACGAGACTGCCTAGTGCAAATTCAAATCATCCATATCTTCAAGACCGAAATAGATGCCCCGCTCAGCGGCGTAGAGGTCAATCAAATGCCGAATATCGCGCGCCTGATTAAGATTGGCTAAGGCATAAAGTGCGACAATCATGATAAAGAAAACACAAATAAGCGACGTTATCGCCAAGAGTGATAATGTCGCTCGATCATCATAAAATTCGAGAATTGTTGCCCCCAACCCTTTCGGTAGGATTTGGTGGAACACCGCCAAAAGACCAATAGGTATCGTCACATTCCCAATCATTGTTATTCTGAACGAAGCCACAACTTGTTCCTGATTGATGGCGGCAAAAGTCCTAAGGGCCTTTATTGTGTCTTTTGGTAAATCAGAAAGGGTTGAAGTCAGGCTCTCGGCTTGCTTTGTGCTACGGAGTTTTGACAGCCTTTTTGCGCTCACCCGTGAACTCATACCCGTCAACCAAACGCTACCCACTTTTAAGCCCTGGTGCGCCTTGAAAGTCTGCGCAATTTCTTCCCAAATATCGAAAACAGCACGGGGCGGCGGCGTGGTCGGTGACGCAGTGGTTGATGGTGAGGTCGGTGAAGGTTGAGGGGCTTTCGTCATAACCCTGCATTGTCGCTGCGCGCTAAACTGTCAAGGCGGCGGGTTTCTTACCCAAATGGTTTCGTCTCCTTCTGCCGCTCTTCCATCATGAGTTCGCGTTTGATACGCGCCAAGGTGAACCCGATATTGCGGCGCTTGATTTGCCCTTGCGGAATATAGCCGAGCTTATGCGTGTAGGCGTCGCGATATTTTCGCATTAATTCTTGATGCAGGCTCCGCACCATAATCAGATGTCCGCCGCGGACGAGCACAAAGTAAAGTGAGAAGAACCCGACAATCACAGCATTATGATTCAAATCCTTGGCGTTATCCGTGACAAAGGCAAATAATCCCAAAATCACCAAAAGCGCAACCGCCGTCGGCAAAACACATTTCACCGCCCAAAAGCGAAAGGAAAGCCAATCTCGTTCTAAAATTTCCGGCGTCATGAAATTTAGCTAGCGCAACGCGGGTAAAATAGCGATGGGACAAAGTGGCGAGAATGTCAGGAGCAGGACAGACTTTTATAGAACGAAGCGAACGAAATGTAACTTAGTTCCTTTGATTAACAGCCTTATCAATAAAGAAGTTAATTAGTGTAGGCCCTAAAAACCAAGTAATCGCAAGTAAAAGCATGCCAACTGCCATCAGAAGTCTTACTAATGCCGTGACTGGACTAAACGAAATGATAACTGCATCTTCTATAAATTTGACGTCTTTCAAAGCCAAAGCCGCAACACTACCCGTCTTACCAGAAGAACGTAAATCAAAAATCGGGATGCTCTCAAAAACGAACTTGGTTGCTTTTATAGTCATATCCTCAACAAAATCATTACTAGACTGCTCCAAGCCAATTTTTGAATTCACCTCCCGATCAGCTTTCCTCTTGCGCTCAACCACATTTATTACAGATCTTTTTAAATTCTTTAGATCAGATTGAGTTGATTCATCGGCATAAAAACTGCCCTCTATAAGCTGCAAATCGTCGAGGTATAATCGAGGAACATTATAATTGACCCTTGTTGCAAAAATACCGTCAAAATGGCCTTTGTATCCATGCCCGTCGATTAACATATCACTTTTGACTTGAGCTGTGTTGTTAGCTTTAAAATCTATTGAAATGCTATTGGGATACAAACTGATGCCCAAGCTTTTTGGTTCATTTACAGCCAGATACTCATCAATTGCCGTCTGCGCTTCTATCTCGCTGACAGTAATCACAACGTCTTCGGCAAACAGAAAAACACTACCTATTAAGATCAGAGTTATAACAGTTATAGAGCCGACTATTTTCTTAATCATGTGTATGATTTAAATACTTATTTTTGGCAATCAATGATTTTAAGGTAATATAAGCTCATGCCGCCAGAGTAGGAAACACGTCTATCATCCGCTATGGGGATAAAGGCGCACATTATCCCAGCATTTTAACTCGGCCAAAAACGTTCAACCAGATAAATATTTCTGACTTTCTATTCTGCTAAATTTGTTCGGTTTTTACCTTGCAGTATTGAGAAGGCGTTTGGCCCAAAACCCGCTGTATCTCAATAAACCCTTCTCCATCAACACATTGCCTGACAATCAGATAATCCTTTAACCGGAATGACAGCGGCAAGCCCGCCGCCTGCTGTTCGTAAGTTTGTTGTTTGCCCTTGATAAATACGGGCCGCAAATAAAAGTGGGGCTCCGTCATAAGTGTAAACTCGAACGTCAAATTTTAAGGCCAGTTTCTCACCCTCCACTGTAACGGCTCTAACAGGCGGAGCGATAAGGTCTTGCGCAATATATCCACCTTCCAAAATCTGGATCCAGACCTTTTTTGTTAATTTCGCTCCCCTGAATGCGCCTCGACTTCCGAACCCGGCTTGGGGTTTGAAAAATAGACGGCGGCGATTATCCCACATTTGTGTTGCATTTTCGGCGGTGACGACAACCGTTTTGGGAATAGAGGTAAGGGTTTGTATTTGGCGCGGCGACGCACCCAATTCGGATAGCTGCACTTCGTCACTGAGCATGATAAGATTCCGCTTATCAGCATAGAGCACATGATGATGAAGCGCTGGCGTTATAACCGCAGCACCTTCGACATAAGCCCGCTTGATAAGTGCATGAGAGGTTTCTGATAAATCAAAATCCGTCAGGCGATTATATATAAGATCAATCAGCATTTGCCCGTGATATAATCGTCCATCAGCGAGGCGAAGTTCCTTAGGGTCAGCAATAACCACCGTAAATCCATGACGCTCTAAGAGGGTCTTAGCGAGGCACATGTCAGGGTAATGAAATTGCTCAGTGGGGTTTGAATCGATAATAGCGATGGTTTTAAGAGGGGCCGTACGTTCGGCCTTTTCCCATTCACTGAGAAACATGTCTGATAGGCTCACCGAAAAATTATCTGTTGAGCCAAGCACAGTTTGTTCAATCGCATCGACAATGAAGGCCCCTCCTGCATTGGAATTGATCTCTATCAGGCGAGGGCCGTCTTCTGTGATATGAAAATCATATCCCATAAACACCCCTCGCGTATTAAGCTGACGGGCGCTATCCGTGAAAAAGGCTCCGCGCTCCCGCACGGCCTCAACATATTTAGGCAGTTTGATAACATCCTCAATCGTGCCAATTTGCTCTTGCATTTGCGCTAAAATATTTGACGCCAAGAAAATTGTTGTGCTGGCAAAATAATGGGGGCGTTCGGATAGCATTGATGCCATATCTGAGGCGGCATTTTGACCGACTATCGTTTCGACAATTGGGGCGCGCTTCACGGGCCAACAATAGCAGTCGCTGTTCAGGGTTAAAGCGGAAGGATCAATCATGTCGATCCTCTGAACAGCAATCTTCTAGTAAGAAAGAAATGAGCCGTTGAAAGCGATCAAAACGCGCGCGATAAATCATCTGCTTCCCGCTTCGTTCCGCGCTCACCAATCCGCTATTAGAGAGGACAAGAAGTTGTGCAGAAGCGGTACTGGCATTGATCTTTTCCGCTGCTGCTAAATCACCGGAGGACATGCCTGTGGCTCCGGCTTTGATAAGCCGCCGCATCAACGATAGTCTTCCGTCATGCGCGATTGCGGTCAAACATTTGATAGCTGAGGCTTGATTCATATTTTAACATTCCATGAATTGTTAAAATGTGTCAAGCGATATAATGAGATAATCAAAATCGACTGTAATGTGGACGGCATTTCTAACGAAGGGACATCCAACACAATCTCTGTTGATTTCCATTCCGCCGATGGAAAACGAGTTGGCCGCGCCAATAAAACCAACTTTGCCAATACCTCACCTGACAGCTGTGCGTGGGAAACCAACCCGGTTTTCGAAACAATTTTATCGGCTCCCGCCACCAAAATTCGCGTTCGCAATAATGGGAACGACGCTTTTATGGTTGACAAAATCTGGCTTCTCAAAGGCGGTGAGCGCGTGGAGACTTATGGTAAAAATGATTCCAATGGGTGGTGTCTGTCAACAGATCCCAATGATGAGAATGGTAATTGGAAAGGATATGTTTCAATCCATCGCAATTATGGCAAGCCTCAAGCAAGTTGTGTCAAAGACATAGGATTCAACTATTAAGACAGCCTAAAAAGCAAACCACCGGATTGCAACGCCCGAACCGTTGCAAGTCAGTTTTGCAGTCTGGTTTTAATGTGGGAATAAGTCGGTGCTTCGCCAACGTGGCGGAGCGCTATTTTTTAGGGGCAAGCTCTTTAGGTTGATATAGACATTGGTTTTAAAAAGCCGCCATTTCTAACCCTTGGAGTCGTTTGCAATCCAATAGAGTAACGCCACTTCTATATGATTTTTCCGGTATGAGCGCGAATTGAGACAGACTGTCATTTTCATTAGCGAATAGTGTTAAACCGGTCCCAAAGGTCACGGGTTTTAGCTTTAATTTCAATCGGTCTATTTTACCTTTTACCAATTGCCCCAGTCTTTATCAAATCTTGTGATTTTGCAATCAACCTTAATGCGCCAAAGCGAGGAAGGGAGAGGGGTTAGCCTACATATACGTGACTTACCTCCCTTATCATATAAAGGCCTGCACAAATCGGCATCACTCTTTAATTCTTGCAAGTTTCGACCAGTCGCAAAAACTCCATACGCTGTTCCGCTTTATGGAATTGACCGTCTAGGGCGGAGCTTATCATGCGGTGCGGGGTTCGGATACCGCGCATGGTCATGCAGAGATGCTCGCCTTTGGCCATAACGGCCACATCATCCGTGCCTAAAATCTCTTTCAATTCTTCGGAAATATCAGAGACGAGCTGTTCTTGCAGCGTCAATTTATGCGCATGTTTATGCGCAATCCGGGCAAATTTTGACAGGCCCAGCACTTTGTCTTCGGCAATATAGGCAATGGAAATATCGCACCAGAACGGCAGCATATGATGCTCACACATCGACCAGACGCGCATTCCCGTCACAGCCACCATTTGGTTATGCTTCACGGCGGCAAATGTTGTGTCCAATTTTCCGGCATCATATTCGATGAAATCCCGCCAGAAATTGGCGATGCGCCGGGGCGTTTCGACCAGACCTTCGCGGTCAGGGTCTTCGCCCAACGCCACTAATAATTCTCTCACCAAGCCTTTGACTTTGGCATGATCGACGGTTTTGCCATTGGTTGAATCCGGCATGAATATCCTTTCAAAACGCGCAAGGCGTTTAATCTCATTCTCTAGGATAGATACGCGCCGCATCACGGGGGCGATGTCGGCAGGTGTGTTTTATATACGCTCTGTCTGTTAAAAAATCAGCTTAGAGCGCATTGCGAATGTGCTCGACGCGTTTGCGGTTGACCCCTCTGTCGGAATAACCAATGCGAGAGGCCGAGCGGATATGGCAAAACCCCTCTCCCGTCTCGCGCACTTCCACATCATCAATGAATTTGAAAAGGCGGCTCATATAAGTGGCGGAAAGATAATCATCCGTTCGCGAGGTTATGACCCCGCCCGTCGCCTCTATCGCTACCGCCACGTCGGCGAGTGAGGCTTGTAAAGGCGCAACATGGCGCTCGGGCTGAGTATCCTCTTCGGAACAGACGGCATTGGGGGAAGACGGGACATCGGCCAAGCGCCCATCAGTCAACCCTTTGGCTTTGCCTTTTTGAGAAATAATACCCATGAGAATAAAGGCTCCTGTAAAAATGAGACCCAAAATAAAAATAAATTTCAATATAATCATGGCAATCTGATACGCTTTTTATGCAGAGGACGAAAGCGCTATCCGAAAACTATCCCGCTAATATAATCATCATACCATGTTGGCCCCATCAAGGATTGGAAGAAGCCGTTGTGACCGCCGTGATCATGAATAATCCGACGGGCATTTGTATTTAAGACGAGCTTGTTAATGTCTTCTTCGGGGATCATCCCATCATCTGCCGCTGTGATAATGGAAATCGGAACGGGGCAATATTCCAGATCATGCGGGTCCACACGATAGGCATTAAAATAGCTCTCCATACTCGGATAATCCGAATAAGCGGGCAGGAGTTTTTGCGTAATACCGAGGACTTTTTTCTCCCGTAACATGTCATCGAAATTATAAAGGTGCGGGTAAAGCGCTTGTTTCTTACGCAGAGACCGTGTCCATTTTTTGAGAAAATACCGTCGGTAAAGCCAATTTTGGTCGACCAATGGCGCAGCGCCCCAAGGGTCAACCACCGGGCTTATGGCGAAAATGTGTTGGAGGTTTTTAATGGTAAGATCCCGCAAAGAGCGCGCAATCCGCAAAGAAAAATTCCCGCCGAGTGAGAAACCGACAATATAGACAGGCGCGCCTTCCGCCAAGAGAGCCGCCTGTTTGACCGCGTCGAATACCTCATTGAACAAAGTCGAGAAAAACACGCCCTCGTTCAAATGGTGACTGTCACCATGGTCGCGGTAATTCATACGAAATACGGATGCGCCCTTATCATAAACATGCCGTCCGCCGGACACGACATAAGTCGAATCTTGGCTGCCCTCCCACCCGTGAAGGAAAATCACCAAGGCTTTATTATCGGGATGGCGGGAATAGCTGCCTTTCAGCCGCACGCCATCTTCGCATTCTATGATTCGGTCTTCGGCCGCCTCCAACATAGCATTAGGGCCGCGCTTCCGGAATTTCATACTCGCTAAAGCGGTTTGGACAAAAGAAGAGCGCATCCACCATGGCGGGGTGAAGGTGGGCCAAGCCTGTTCTGCGGGCGGCCCTAATGTCTTTGCCACATTGTGATCAGACCATTCTTGCTCCACCGCCTCTTCGGGCGCAGTCTTTTGCGCACGCGTGGCGTCATCAGGCAGAATTTCTGCGCGTTTGTTATCCGGTGTGGTTATCATCTTCGCCTATTTATGAGGGAAAGAGGAAAGGTTCAAGCAATAGGGGTACGAAAATAATCGTTCTCTATTCCAGAAACAAAAACTCAATAGAGTGAAGCGCGAGTGCTGAAAATGGCATCATTCCAAAAGAAAAGCACAAGCCAAGCGGCTTGTGCTTTAAAACTTCAGGTCGCGGCACAGACACCGCGACGTTTAAGCGATAAAAACGCTTAGAGGCTTTGTGAGCGGAACTGGCTCAGAAATGCACCGTAATGCTGATTGGCCGCCTGTTTGAACCCGAAGCGCTTTAACGTTTTCAGAACATTATCAGCGTTCTCGGATGTGATGGCAACGGATGTATATTCGCGATCTTCAAATTTGATTGTCGCCACTTCGATGCGCAATTCGTCCGTTTCGAAAATCCGACGGGTCATTTCTGTCTGATAAAACTTGCTCTTTTTGGACAGAGAATCTGTCAGAGAGCCCGCATCTGCCACAGACGAACAAGAGCCCCGGAAGCGCGGAATATAGGTCCCGATCATAGACGAAGTCGTCCGCTTTAACGGGAATGTCGTTTTAATAGACCGTTCCCACTGCTCCAACGGGCCATCCGTGCTGATCATTGAGCGGATCTCAAGCACTTCGTCATTAATCATGCGAGTGATCATGTTGATGCGACCCGGCACGATGAAATATTTATCATTTCGGGTATCTTCATTGGTCAGCTCATATTCGGCTTCGATAATGTCGAGGGCCTCGGGACGCTCCTCAAAAAAGTTCCGCCATTGATAAAAACGGTCAGGCCGATTGGCATGACGATGTGCGGCGGGAGAAATGAGCGGGCGGGAATTATGATAGAGCATGGGAACCTTTATAACTGTCTGTGTTCTGTGACTTGGTCGGGGACCAAGACAGAATGTTTAGATTTATATTTTCAGAGAGTCAGATCGTTAGAAAACGGTCACGGAAATCAGAGGGCTTATGGCGCTTCTTATTTTAGTAGTCATTTAAACTTTATACACAGGCTTTAACAAAATAGCAAGTTTTCTTAACACTTTCAGGATTATAGACTTAAGACTCTGAAAATCCGCAATAACGTGGTTAATAAGCGCATAATACCAGCGCTTATAATACACTCAGCCATCAAAATTCGCCTTGAGGTAGTCGGCTTATTAACCTTTTCTACCCATCGATTCTTAACGTTGTTTTTGTATCAAGCCTTATGGAGAGCATAGGACTCATTTTGACTTTGCTAAAGGACCTCTATGCGGCCCCGTTTGCCGCTATGGTGGTTTTTGCGGCACTGTTTATCGTCTTAAAAGGACGAAAAGCGTTTCACCTTTCTGAAGGGACACTAGACAACGCCGCGCATAATTTGCTGCTCATCCTGATTAATAGCATGACTTATGTGATTATGTTCGGCTTTATCGGCGTCTTCGCTATCTGGATTTATGAGACCGCCGGCCTACCCCATATCAGCCTCGCTTTCTGGGAGGGTATGCCCTTCATCATTAGTTTCATCATCGCCCTATTGGCATTGGATTTTGCCAATTATTGGGCGCATCGGCTTTTGCATACGAAATGGTTCTGGGGCTTTCATGCGCTGCATCATTCGGACGAACATCTGACATGGACGACATCCTATCGCATTCATTTGTTTGAATTAGTCTTGATGAAGTTCACTTTTATTTTTCTGGCCGGATGGCTTTTCCTCCCGCCCGAAGTCATTGCCATGGCCGGTGTTGGTCGGTTTTGGCTTGGCAAGCTGAACCATTGCCAACTGAACTGGACATTTGGACCTTTTCGCAAATGGATTGCCTCGCCTAATTATCATCGCTGGCATCATTCGGTTCGGCCCGAAGCCTTTGGTAAAAATCTGTGCGATATGTTTCCGCTCTGGGATATTCTGTTCGGCACGCATTATGACCCAGGATTATGCGAGACAAAAACGGGCGTGCCCGAAGCCCCGACAGGTTTTGTGGCGCAACAACTCTATCCGTTTACCTATGCGTGGGAAGGCGTGAAACGGCGATGGGGTCGGACGAAAGCGCCAACGCTGCCTGTTAATCCAACCCTGCCCGCTAATCCGTCGCAAATTCCATAATGACGGCATCCACGGCGAGATTATCTCCGGCAGCCGCATTGACTTTGGAGACAATCGCTTTTTTCTCGGCCCGCAAGGTATTTTCCATTTTCATGGCTTCAACAATGGCGAGGGCTTGTCCGTCCTGAACTTCTTGCCCTTCTTCGACCAGAACCGAAACGATGACACCCGGCATAGGGCAAAGGAGGAGATTAGACGTATCGGGAGCGACTTTGACCGGCATAAGCTTGGCCAATTCCGCCCCGCGCGGCGTCCGCACCGCAACTTTGAACTCACAACCCCGATGCCAAACGCGGTAGCCTTCGGGAATAGCCTCAGCCTTGAAAGTGAACGGTTTGTTATCCACCAGAGCAATCACGAGCGGTTGACCCGGACGCCATTGCGTCAGGACTTCCATCTCTATCGCCGCTTTATCCCCGTCCCCCATGACGATGGTGCGCAAGCCGCGTTCGCCTTTGATATCCGCCGTATAGTCATAAGCGTCGCCTTGGGTCGATTTAACCTCAATCGCCCATTCATCTGGGATGTGGCGGGCATGATTGGGTAAGGTTCCTGAAATCTTGGCCGAGCGATGCTCGCTCATGTCATGCATGAGGGCGCAGACCGCGCCGATTTTGCGGCAATAACCGGGATTTACATCGGCCCCAATAAAGCCGTCAGGATATTCTTCGGCGATAAAGGCCGTGGTGATGTCACCGCGTTCAAAACGGTCATGATCATAGACCGCTTGGAGGAAGGGGATATTATGCCCGATACCGTCCAGTTCAAATTGATCCAAAGCCTGCCGCATGGCGTCGAGTGCGATGCCGCGATCTTGGCCCCATGTACAGAGCTTGGCGATCATGGGGTCGTAATACATAGAGATTTCGCCGCCTTCGAACACGCCCGTATCATTGCGCACAATCGCCCCGCTATTTTTCTGGCCTTCCAGTGGCGGGCGATAACGGGTGAGACGCCCGATAGAGGGCAGGAAGTTGCGGAACGGGTCTTCGGCATAAATGCGTGATTCCAATGCCCAGCCATTCAATTTAATATCGTCCTGCGTGAGAGATAAGGCTTCGCCTTGGGCGGAGCGGATCATCTGCTCGACCAAATCCACGCCTGTAATGAGTTCCGTCACAGGGTGTTCCACCTGCAAGCGCGTATTCATTTCGAGGAAATAGAAGTTCTTATCTTTATCGACGATGAATTCGACCGTGCCTGCGCTGTCATAATCAACGGCCTTGGCGAGAGCGACGGATTCTGCCCCCATGGCGGCGCGTGTGGCCTCGTCCAAAAAGGGTGACGGCGCTTCTTCGATGACTTTCTGGTTGCGGCGCTGGATGGAACATTCCCGCTCACCCAGATAAATCACATTGCCATGCTTATCGCCCAAGACCTGAATTTCGATATGAC
>CAZEFT010000037.1:0-8649 GCA_964511495.1 uncultured Algimonas sp.
TATCCGTGGTTTACCGCCAACATCCACACAACCCCGCAGACGCCCACTTTTTTCCAATATTGAAGCGAAACAGACAAGCAAAGGAACATAAGAGTAAGACCAAACGCTGAACCAATGAAGATGAGTTAGGAAGAAAATATACCGTGAGCCCAAAAATCGTATCAAAGCATCAAAGGTCATGAAAACCCCCGATGAAGTAAGGAAATATAAAGGTATATATAATACAACATAATGCAGATTATGTTGTATTAAATGTGCGCTATTATGCGTTCCTTCGTAAGGGTGCCCAATGATTTCTCCCCGTCACGCCTCCGATCCAACGTCTTACTTGCCGCCGTCTTTTGTCGTGCGCAATGGTAGTAAGATGACCAAAGCCTATGCGGAGTTCTTTGCGCTTAATATCAATGCCAATACGAATGATGCTTATGCCAATGGCTTGCGTCTGTTTTTCGAACATTGTGAAACAATCGGCCTCACAGACGTGCTGGATATCGAACCGGCACATGTTCAGGACTTTAATCTGAATATACTCATTCAGGGTTACGGCACAGCCAGTTTACGGCAATATTTGTCCGCTATTCGCATGTTTTTCGACAGTTGCGTCGTCAGAGGTGTTTTGTCGGTCAATCCGGCAAAGGCTGTCAAACTACCGAGAGCCAGTAGCGGTATAGGAAAAACGCCGGTTATTGTGTCCGGTCAAGTTCGTCAAATTCTTGATACTATTCCGAAAATGCGGGAAATTGACCTCAGAGACCGCGCATTGATTGGATTGATGGTTTATTCTTTTTTTCGTATCTCTGCGGCACTCTCATTGAAAGTCCGTGATTATGAATTGCGAGGTGATCAAAGATGGCTGATTGGCGAAGAAAAAGGTTCTAAACGCCATGAGATGCCTGTTCATCCCGATTTAGAGCAGATGATGGATGAATATTTGATGGAAACAGGTTTATTCAATTCGCCTAACGCCTTGATTTTTCAATCTTGTGTGGGGCGAAACGGTAAATTGACGGGCAAGCCATTTGACCGAAATTCTTCTTGGCGAATGGTTAGGAAACGGGCCAAAGCCGCCGGTATTCACCGTGATATCGGTAATCACTCTTTTCGAGCAACAGGCATAACGACATATTTGAATAATGGCGGAACATTGGAAGATGCCCGTATCATGGCCAATCATTCCAATTCAACAACCACGAAGCTTTACGATCGCACTAAAGATGTCGCAAAAGTTCAAGAAATTCAGCGCCTTAAGTTCTAGACCTTAAGCTAAATCTGTCACAGAAAGCCTTTATGAAAATCGCTATTATCGTCCCCGCCCGCTATAGCTCTACGCGTTTCCCGGGAAAGCCACTGGCTTTATTGGGAGGTGTCAGC
Organism: uncultured Algimonas sp.; assembly: GCA_964511495.1. GTDB lineage: Bacteria > Pseudomonadota > Alphaproteobacteria > Caulobacterales > Maricaulaceae > Litorimonas. Next base: position 1,372 of record CAZEFT010000037.1, read on the forward strand.
ATGGTTGTCAGGACGGCCAGACACGCGGCCCAAGCCGCAGAGAAAATTGGCAATGCGGTCGCACTGGTTGCCACTGATGATGCGCGAATAATGACGCATTGCGAAGAGCATGATTTGCCATGTGTTATGACGGATCCAGACCTGCCATCCGGTAGCGATAGGGCGTTAGCGGCTGTAAAAACTTATGAGGCTCAATCAGGTCATACGATTGAGACTGTTGTAAATTTGCAGGGCGATGCGCCATTCACGCCGCCCGAACATGTCGAAGCCGTTGTAAACCTCCTTGCTCAGAATGGGGCTTTTGATGTGGCTACGCCTTATGTGACATTATCTTGGTCGGATTTAGACACTCTTCGTAACGATAAGCGCACGACCCCGTTTAGCGGCACGACATTGGTAAGTGACGGGACAGGCAAGGCTTTGTGGTTTTCAAAAAACATCATCCCCGCTATCCGCAAGGAGGGTATGATGCGGGATGAGGGCACTCCCCTCTCCCCTATACGTCGCCATATTGGGCTTTACGCTTACCGAAAATCAGCCTTAGAAAAATTTGTCTCTCTACCGGTTGGCCATTGGGAAGCTTTGGAAGGGCTAGAGCAATTGCGGTGTTTGGAAAACAATATGACGATTGGCTGTGTGCAGGTTGATCCGGCGGAAGTCGCCATTTCAGGTATTGATACGCCGGAAGATTTAGCTCGTGCAGAGGCTTTACTTTCAAAGATGGGCGCTAGAGCGTAACACTCATGCCGTCATAAGCCGGTGTCGCATTCGGCGGTAATTCCGAGGCCAATGTGTTATAATCCATATCAATATGGAGGTTAGTCAAAATGCCTCGTCTAGCCCTTGTGCGGGCAAGCCAAGATAAAGTCTTATCAGCATTAGCGTGGGTCGGATGATCATTATAGCGCAGGGCATCGACGATGAGTGTGTCAATGTCTCCGAGTTTCGTCAGCGCGTCATCCGGAATATCCCACACATCGGGGGCATAGCCCATCTGAGCATTAAAGATGAAGCCCAGAGACGGTGTCGGCCCATGGCTGAGCTGAAGGACGTCAATTTCAAGCGCACCGCCCGGCCCTTCGATTGTGATGTTGTCTCCGCCTTTCATCAATGGCTGAAGCGCAAGAATAGGCGGGTGAACACGTCCTTCGGGTTTTTCAAAGCAGTAATGAAAGCGACTATGAACATGAGATTTTGTATGCGCGTCCATGTAGGTCGGGATTTGAGTCCGCATGCGATAGGCAATCGCTCGCAGGTCATCAATGCCGTGGCTCTGATCGGCATGCTCATGGGTGAAGAGGACCGCGTCGAGCCGTTGAATGTCCGCAGCAAGGCACTGCTCGCGCAAATCAGGGCTCGTATCAATCAAGACGCAGGTTCTTTGCTCTCGAGGAGAGGCCATCTCGTTGCCTTGCCAATATTCGACATAGAGCGAAGAGCGAGTCCGTCTGTTTTTCGGGTTTTCAGGGTCGCAATACCCCCAATCCCCTCCAACGCGAGGCACTCCGCCAGAGGAACCACAGCCTAATATGACCACTCTTAATCCCATATCAGCGCTCAACATCCCATGTCAGAGTGCGGTCGGCTTTCTTGAACAAGGCAAAGAAGGCCTCTGTCGTTTTATGGGCTGTGTCTTCGAAACCCCAGCCTTTGACATCCGCCAGAGCCTCACACACCTCTTTCACATAGGCGGGTTCGTTTCTGCGCCCGCGATAAGGGACGGGGGCCAGATAGGGGCAATCCGTCTCAATCATAATACGGTCATCTGGCATGATTTTGATGATGTCGCGAACGTCATTGGCATTTTTGAAGGAGGCAATGCCCGAAACCGAGAAATACAGCCCCATTTCAATGGCCTCTTGCGCCAATTCCATGCCCGAGGTGTAACAGTGCAACAAGGCAGGGAAAGTGCCCTTCCCCATTTCTCGTCTCAGAATATTCCGCATCAAATCATCCGCTTCACGCGTGTGAATAATCAATGGCATTTGGAGTTCGCGAGCCGCCTCGATATGGGCCTGGAAGTTAAAGACCTGCTCCGCTTCCGAACTATATCCGTAATGGAAATCCAGTCCGGTTTCGCCAATGCCGATGACCTTCGGATGGGTCGCCATATCGATAAGTGTTTGCGCCGTAATGTCGGGATTGTCTTTGGCGTCATGGGGGTGAGTTCCGACACTGGCCCAAATGGGTTCGCCCAAATTGGTGACATCCAAAACGTCTTGGTAGTCTTTGATATTACAACAGATATTCAGAAGCCCTATGACTTTCGCCTCTTTGGCTCGGGCAATGACTTCGGGCAAGTCATCAGCGAATTTTTCGCCATGCAAATTGACGTGGCTGTCTATCAACATCAGGCCGCTCTCACCGCATTTAATGTGTTCAAAATTGTGGCCGTCTTATTCAAGTTTATCGCTGATTCTTTCAGCTTTTGTTCGCGGATATGGGACCAAGCCTTAACCCAATCTTGTGCAGATTTCGTTATCTTCGGAGGCGTAAAGGCCCCTTCCCAATGCCCCGTTTGTGAGAATGTGGCACAGGCCTGTATATTATCTTCCAACACGTCCCAGAATAAAGCTCTGGCCACGAGCGCGTTTTGTGGCGCAAGGCTTTTGGCTATATCCATATCCATTTTTGCACGACCGGTGCCGAGCGACTCCATATATCGTTTGAGTGGCAGAAGGACTTGCGTGGCATTTTGCGCCAGAGCGATGGCTTTTCCAGGACCACCGCGACTAAGGGCAGCACAAGCTTGTATAAGATCATCACTGCCCTGCCCTTGGCGTGTGAGCCAATCCATAATATCTGTTTTGGGCACAGCTTTAAGAGAGACGGCCATGCAGCGGGACCGAATAGTCGGTAATAATCGTCCGGGTGAAGATGAGAGCAATATCATAACCGTCTTACTGGGCGGCTCTTCTAACATTTTCAGTAATGCATTTTCCGCATTTGTGTTCAGATCGTCTGCTGTATCTACAATCACGACGCGGCGTTCGTTATCTTCGGCAGCCGTACCCTGTAAAAAGCTACCGACAGAGCGAATGAGGTCTACGGGAATATCCTGTTTGAATTTCTTGGTTTTACTATCCCATGGACGATTAACGATGAACAGGTTTCCGTGGCCGCGGCTTTCAATACGTTGTGACACAGGGTCAGATTTGGGAATGTCGAGACTGCCCTCCATCAAGCTTTGTCCGCCGAGGAGAGAGCGCGCCATACGATAGGCTAAAGTCGCTTTGCCAATTCCCGGCGCACCGGTCAAAAGCCAGGCGTGGTGTAGTCGTCCGGAGCTTTTGGCCTGTAAAAAGCGATTTTCAGCTTCGCTATGGCCCAAAAGGTCATAAGTTTCCCTTGGATGGGGGCATCCCGGTGCCCGATCTGATTCAGGCAAGCTTTCTGTCTCAAACCCTTTGGCCATTTCTACGCGTTATAAGCACTCAACTTGCCGGCCAAGTCGGGATAACGTTTCGTGAGGGCGTGAATGATGCGTGCGTGGATGGAGTCAATCGCAGTACCTGCATCGACAGTGACGATACGATCAGCATTTTGATGGGCAATATTCAGAAAGGCATCCCGCAAAACATTGTGAAACTCAATGCTTTCCTTATCAAAGCGCGAGAGGTCCTCACCACGTCTTTCTACACGTTTCTGGGCAAGAATAGGGTCGATATCGAATAAAATTGTCAGATGAGGCTCAAACCCGCCCATCACTGCTTTATGGACAGCTTTGACTTTGTCGGCTCCCAAGCCTCTGGCATATCCTTGATAGGCCAAGCTGGAGTCGGCGAAACGGTCGCTAATGACCCAGGCTCCGCGCTTTAGAGCCGGTTTAATCAACTTCTCGACATGGTCCAACCGCGCCGCATACATTAAGAGTAATTCGGTCATACCCGACCAGCGCTCATGCGTACCGGACAAGACTAATTCTCGGATGGCTTCTGCCCCAAACGTCCCGCCGGGTTCGCGGGTCAAAAGTGTTTCAATGCCGGCATTTTCAAGCGCATCACAGAGCAATTTAGCCTGTGTGGTCTTACCGGCCCCTTCCCCACCTTCAAATGTAATGAATTGTCCAGTGGTCATAATCAGCCCCTGATGAGGTTTAGAAGAGATGTCCAAGCTTTGCCAAAGGCAGATCGGCTTTTTACGCTTTCCGCTGCCAGAGCGTCCACCCGCTCAAGCTCGACATCTCCGTTATAAATAATAATTTCGCCTAAGACGTCGCCTTCTGAAAAGGGAGCCACGGCTGTCTTTGCATGAAGTTCGGACCGCAAATTACGTCTATCTGTTCTGGCGAGTCCAACTTTCACATCCAATGCGGCTTTGACTTTAACTGTCCGTGCCTTGCCCATATAAACGTCAAGCTCCGACACATCCTGATTGGCGGTGAAGACATCATAGACTTTGAATTGGGTGAAGGCAGCATTCATCAGGCGTAGAGCGGTTTCGCGTCTCGCCGAATTGCTCTTCATACCGTTAAAGACGATGATTTTACGCTCTCCGTCACGTTCGGCTGAGCCGACTAAGCCATAGCCGGAAATTTCGGTATGGCCTGTTTTCAATCCATCGGCTCCTGTAAAGGCCCCCAAAAGTGGATTGCGGTTGCTTTGCTTGATGCCGTTCCATGTGAATGAGCGCTCATTGTAAAGCGTATAATATTGGGGAAAACGCCGGATCATCATATCAGCGAGTTTCGCTAAATCCATGGCGCTAATTTCATGCCCGGGATCAGGCCAACCTGTTGCATTTAGGAACGTAGCTGAACTTAATCCCAATTCGCGTGCTCTAACGGTCATTTCATTCGCAAAGGCTGTTTCCGATCCGGCTAAACCCTCAGCTAAAACAATACAGGCATCGTTACCCGATTGAATAATCACCCCGCGCAATAAATCCTCAACCCTTGCCGTCGATTTGACATCAAGAAACATGGTCGAAGACCCTGACTTCGCGCCTCCACGACGCCAAGCTTCTTCGCTGACTTTAAACTCTGTATCCATAGTGATGCGACCTGATTCCAAGGCTTCGAAAACCATGAAAGCTGTCATAATTTTGGTCATAGAGGCAGGCGGCATAGGGCGCTCTGCGTCCTTGCTGAATAAAACCTCCCCCGTATTGAAATCCATTAAAACAGCATGCGGGGCTTCGGTTTGAAACCCGTCCGAAGATTGAGCCTGCGCCGTTAAAGGCACTGCGAAGAGCAATATGGATAAGAAGATTAGAGCAAATGGTGAGTAAGCGCGCATAGAGCTGTTCAGTCCGCATTCAGAATCAAAAGAGGCACCCCAAAAGGTGCCTCACAGTCTTCACATAGCTTTGTGGCAATCGCAAGGCTGATAGGCCTTACGGGCTGAAATGTTATCTATCTCGTCTTCGATAAATTCTGGAATTTACGGCAGGGATAAATTCTGGCTTCATAGCGTCATTGTCATCACTTTTCGCAATATGAATTGGCCCTTTAATTGTGAGTGTTATCTGACTGTCATCGTCCGGCATAGGCTGTCCGACACCCGGTATAGGCAAGGGTGAGTGCGGCGCAATCGGACTGGAATTTTCGGCAATCGGATAATTCGGCTCATATTGTGGCAAATCAGGGAATTGCGGTTCTGCCTGAGGCATATCGAAGTAATCGAGCGAGACTTGAGGAGTCTGAGGGCTTGGCGTCGGATTCTCGTAAGGCAGAGTCGGCAAAGCGCTTTCATATGGCGATGCAGGTTTCGGGGCCTCATATGGTAGAGGGTCCGAGTAAGGTGTTGGTACTGGCACCTGTGGTCGCGGCTGCTGCTCAACACTCAGCGGAGGCGTTACAGCCTGTCCTGCGGAATTCGGGTCGGCCGGGCCAATATATCTGACACGGACGCGAGCGAGACCGCCATTGATAGCCCCAAGGGCTTCGGCAGCTCCCTTGGACAGGTCGATGATGCGCGTATCCACAAAAGGCCCACGGTCATTGAGGCGTACAATCAGGCTACGCCCATTTTCCAAATTTTCAACATGAAGTAAGGAATTAAGCGGTAAAGTTCTGTGCGCCGCTGTCATGTCATTCATGTTATAAATTTCACCTGTGGCCGTAGGACGACCATGAAACTTTTCACCATACCAAGATGCAATTCCGGCAACGTCATATGTCGGGTCGTGTTCAGGTTGGTAACTCTGCCCATTAATAGAATATTGCTGTCCCAATTTTTGGTGAGAATAGAGCTGAACATCAACGGTATTTGGGTCAAATTGCGGGCCACTGCGTTGTGGAGCAACAGGCTCTGCCCTGTATTCAGGCTTGTAAGGGATTGGTTGTGATAAAGGAGCGTTCAGGCGGGGTGTCGCGCGACGTTGTCGCGTACGATCAATCGCCTTTGGTCGCGTCAAAGAAGCAAATTGGGCATCCCCTTTACCAATTTTATATGTAATCGGGGCGGGTTCTGACATTTTAACAACATTGGTTGAGGCGCACGCACTCATACCGAGACCGATGAGGGCGCAAAGCGCTAAACGCGCACGGCGTTTCATATGTTCAAGTTTTACTTTTCCTTCTATCGACCTTGTCATCATATCCAACTTTCACTGTATGCCCTTAATATCCCTGGGCACGTTAATTGCGAAGACAGTCGGATTTTTATCCTTGTCCTGTCATCGTAGGACAAGTTGTATGAGATTAAGTTTAAATCGCTGTTAGAAGTTAGCGGTAACAAGTCTTCAAAATTTACGGTAAATAAATTCTTACTTCTTTGAGGCCCTGTTTCCGAAAATTGTCAAAAAGCATCGAGCTTAAAACAATACGAATTATTGGCTGTATTCTCCTATAAAATGGGTTGAACGTCTTTCCAAAACACATTATGCGACCCGCTCACTCTCATTTATACCCGTGGGCGGGTGGCAGAGTGGTTGAATGCACCGGTCTTGAAAACCGGCATAGGTGAAAGTCTATCGGGGGTTCGAATCCCTCCCCGCCCGCCATTCTTTTCAATATTGGTATGTGACTAGCCCATTCGCGTGACCCGGTAGGGTCTGCCGACCAAAGGTCGGAACGCGCGGATGCTCTCTCCGCACCATACCAAGCCTCGCGATAGCAGGAGATGGATTGCCGTAACAAGCACGGCAATGACGTGGTGAGCGGAGTGGTTTGTGTCACTTCTTCATATCGCTTGCTTTGTCTCTCATTGATTTCGTTGTTATCTTTCTTTGTTTCGTTTCAGTTCAATCTTGGAAAAAAGTGGGCGTCTGCGGGGTTGTGAGGATGTTGGCGGTAAACCACGGATAGCTAAAAGGTGTTTTCACATCCGCACAGAG
>CAZEFT010000038.1:0-7110 GCA_964511495.1 uncultured Algimonas sp.
CTATCCGTGGTTTACCGCCAACATCCACACAACCCCGCAGACGCCCACTTTTTTCGAAGACTGAAACGAACCAAACGAAACACAGAAAGATAACAACGAAAGCAATGAGAGACGAAGTAAGCGATATGAAGACGTAACACAAACCACTCCGCTCACCACGTCATTACCGTGCTTGTTACGACAATCCATCTCCTGCTGTCGCTAGGCTTGGGATTGTGTGGGAAAAGCATCCTTACTAACGCGCTTTGCGCGCCGCGTTCGGATGAACTAGTCACGCGAGTGGGAGTGCGGCATCGCGCCTTTTGATTTTTGATTTAAAACAGGGCAAAGAGCGGCGATGGACACAGTTGATCCAAATTTTCCTCTAATATTGGCGTGGGCAGCGCCGATCTTCGTCATTTCCGTGGCGGCGGAATGGTTTTTCGTGAATCGGGCCAAATTGGCCGGACGATATGAGACCAAAGACGCCTTTGCCTCCATGACCATGGGGTTAGGGAATTTGCTGACGGATTTGCTGTTTGGTTTTATCAGTCTTGCTATTTTAATGTTCGCTTGGCAATTCCGCCTGTTTGATTTGGGTTACAGCCTGCCGATCATTTTCTTGGCGTTATTGGCGCAGGATTTCGTTTATTACTGGAAACATCGAATCGCCCATCAGGTGCGTTGGTTTTGGAGCGCCCATGTCGTCCATCACAGTTCCGAACATTTTAATCTGACGACGGCTCTGCGCCAACCTTGGAACAATCATTTCACTGGTCATGTCATTCTCTCTGTGCCGCTTGTGCTGATCGGTTTTCATCCGCTCCTCATTGCTTTTGTCGCGTCGCTGAACCTTCTCTATCAATTTTGGATTCATACAGAGTCGATTGATAAAATGCCGCGTTGGTTTGAAGCGGTAATGAATACGCCGAGCCACCACCGCGTCCATCACGGCACTAATCCGCAATATCTGGATATGAATTATGCCGGAATCTTTATCATCTGGGACAAGCTATTCGGCACATTTGTCGAAGAACAAGAAGATGTGGAAATTCGGTATGGCGTGGTCAAACAGATTGAGACGTTCAACCCGGTTAAAATTGCGTTTCTTGAATGGGCCGTGATTTTCAAAGATGTTTTCCGGCCGGGACTGCGTTTATCCCAACGTCTGGGTTATTTATTGGGTAAGCCGGGTTACTCCCATGACGGTTCGCGTCAAACCTCGCAAGATATTAAAACGGCCTATTATGCGCGGCGCAGCGAGCAAGAGGGCGCTTAGATTTAAGCTAACCCAAACCGGCAAATAATAATCTTTGTTTAAAATTCAGCCCTCTGGGTGAGGTCACTTTGAGAGTTTCTTTGGCTTTGGATTTTGTCGGGCGCAATGTAAATCGCGCGGCATCAAAGGCCTGATAATCGCGGCTCAGCACTGTATCAATGCCGACCATTTTGACCTTCGCCTTTTTCGGGCTCAATGTAAGGTCAATATAGCCGTTGATCAGCGCGTTGTAATAGCGCGCATCGGGATTAGATTGGGTAAGGAGCAGATTATGATCGGCGGTTGCGTCGCCCAAATAGGCGGTCAAGGTCTGTGAAGAGACTGAAGAAGTGACGAGTTCCATCCCCAATTTTTCTCCCGCTTCACTCGTCAACTCATTGACCCAAAATTCATGCGCGTCCCCCGTCAGCACCAACATGTCATTGATGCCGGCTTGGGACAGGGCTGAATAAAAGCTTTCCCGCGCCAAGGGGTAACCATCCCAACTGTCAGGATAAACAGGCATGGCATATTTCGACAGGGTCAGGAAATCGCGTACTCCGGCCCAGTCTTTTTCAATATTTTGCAAGGCCGTTTCGTCAATATAAGGCGTGAAATCAGGCGTCAGAAGTCGACCCATAATTACCTGATTGGCCAAAAGTCGCCACGGCTTGTTTTGCGCTTTGGAGGCTTTGAACGTCTCAATGATAAAGTCCTGTTGGTCTTGGCCCAACATATCCCGATCAGCCGCGTAAAGCTTCTCTTTCTTGAAGGCGTCTGCCCCGCCCGGCACATCGATTTCATCAATATAATCTTCGATAATGAGTTGCTCGGCCCGCGCGGTCAGGCGGGTCTCGACACAGACGATCGAGGCCAAATCGCCCCATTCAAAGGCGCGATAAATATCTTCACGGCTTTGCCCGAATTTAGGTTCGCGCAAGGGCATCCATTCATAATATGCCCGCAGAGCGGCTTCTTTGCGGCTGTCCCAATCGCCTTCACCCTCATTGTGATTTTCCGCCCCGCCTTTCCAACTGTCATTCGTGGTTTCATGGTCGTCCCAAATGGCAATGAGCGGCATGAGGGCTGTGACGTCCTGCAGAGCCGGGTCGGTACGATATTGCGCATGGCGTTGGCGATAATCGGCCAATTCAACTATCTCATGCGTCGGGCTGTGAACGCGGTCTGCGACACGGGGCGTATCCGCTATACCGTATTCATAATAATAATCGCCCAGATGGATGAGGGCATCAAGTCTGTCTTCTTTAGCTTTTCGGGCGATGTGGTCATATGCATTGAAATAGCCGTGCTGCCAATTTGAGCAGGAAACAATGGCGAAGCGCGCCTCAGATGTTTTGCCTTTGGGCAATGTGCGTGTCCGTCCGATTTGCGACACGGCGTCCCCAATGCGGAAGCGGTAATAATACCATGTTCCGGGTTCCAAGCCTGTGGCCTCGACTTTAACGGTATAATCTTTGGCCGCATTTGTGTTCACCTCACCGGAGGCGGAGAGGGATTGGAAATCAGAATCCTGATCCATCTCCCAAATCACTGCTGCATTGCCTATGACGACGTCATTTTGATTCTCAGGAGTTACGGTCACTGTCTCAGGCGTTATCGTTTCCGGGGTGAGGCGCGTCCATAATATGACCGAGTTATCCAAGGGGTCTCCGGAGGCCACGCCATGGGCAAACCGTCCTGTGCGAATTTCAGTCTTCGACGTGAAAGAGAGCGGCGATGTATCAGAACAGGCGGCCACAGACCCGGCACCCAATGCGCCCAAAAAGCCTCGCCTTGTCGGATAGTGCGAGACTGAGCGAAAGGTGCGGGGGAGATTATGCAGAGGATTTTTCATAAAAGCTCGAATAACGCATCCCCGCGCAAAGCCAAAGCTTTATAATTTATCAAATAGATATCGATGACTTGACGACACGAGGCGTCATACAAAAAGACCCGAAACCCAATACCTTTAACTTTGGAGGTCATGACTTGAGAGGTAATTGACCTTGATTTAAACCTTATGGAGGGTGAGGAGCTAAGGAGGGTGGTATGATAACGAAACTGGCTTGGGCCATTCTGGTGGCTGTGCATTTTATTCCCGCGCTAACTTTGTTTTTCCCGAACCTTCTGGAGAAACTTTATAACGTTCCGGCGAAAGAGGATTTGGGTTTATTGCTTACCCATCGTGGCGGATTGTTCTTAGCGGTTACGGTGGCGGCCTGTGTGGCGATGGTCATGCCGGAGGCCCGAAAGGTTTCAAGCCTGGTCGTAGCCATCAGCGTGATGAGCTTTCTCATCCTTTATTGGCAGGCCGGAATGCCCGAAGGCGCGCTTAGGAAAATCGCGATTACGGATGCGGTGGCTGTGATACCATTGCTCTGGGTTATTTGGGAGGCGTGGTTGAGAAAAAGTGTCGTTTAGTGTTTAGAGATTGGTGAGTGATTTGACTCAGGGCTTGTGCTGCCCGGTGCCGTCTCCGGAGATCGTCCATTGCCTCGCCCGATTAATTTCCATTTTGCGTTCAACTGTTTCGGATAAGTCCAAACCGAGGTCGCCCACCAAGCGGTGGAGGAGAATGGTGACATCCGCAGCTTCCATGGCAATCTGCTTTATACCGAGTGTGTCCGACGCGTCACTTTCGTCAATGGCCTCAATCAGTTCACGTAATTCTTCTTGTGCTCTTAGCACCAGAGCTTTGGATGTGGCGACGCCGAACGTCGCGTCTCCCCAATGGGCGATGGTTTGACTGGTTTCCATTTCAACGTCGTTTTGAAAGGTTTTAAATCTTCTGATCGAACTCGCCGATTTCAGGATGTTTAGCGAGGCGCGTCTCGATTTCGCGGAACATGCCGATCATATTCTCTTCCGAAGTCGGGCTCTCAACGACAACTACCAGATTTGGCGTGTTGGAACTGGCCCGCATTAAACCCCATGTCCCGTCTTTCAAGGTTAGTCGCACCCCATTGACTGTATTCACATCGACGATCTTCTGGCCCAAAATCGTTTTGCCAGCATGGGCATCGGCTTGGGCTTCGGAGATAATACGCTCAACGACGGCATATTTTTCTTCATCGGCGCAATAAGGCGACATAGTTGGGCTGCCCCAAGTCTTTGGTAAAGCGCGTCGCAAATCAGCCATGCTCTTATCGGGATTACGATCAAGCATTTGAAGAATGGCAATGGCGGAGGTCAGGCCACAATCATAGCCCCGCCCGATAGGCGCATTAAAGAAGTAATGACCGGATTTTTCAAACCCGACGAGTGCGTTCAACTCTTTGGAACGGCGTTTAATGTAGCTATGGCCCGTCTTGTAATAATCTGTTTTCGCGCCATTGGCGATGAGTACGGGGTCTGTCTTAAACAGCCCTGTTGATTTCACATCAGCTACAAACTGCGCATTGGGATAAAGAGCGGAGAGGTCACGGGCCAGCATCACGCCAACCTTATCGGCAAAGATTTCTTCGCCTTCATTATCAACAACACCGCAGCGGTCGCCGTCACCGTCAAAACCTAGTGCCACATCCGCTTCATGGGCTTTACAGGCATCGGCCATGGCATGAAGCATTTTCATGTCTTCGGGGTTGGGATTATAATTCGGGAAGGTGTAATCCAAATCGCATTCCACCGCGACAACCTCTGCACCAATTCGGCTTAAGGTTTCTTCGGCAAAGGCTCCAGCCGTGCCATTCCCGCAGGCCGCAACGACCTTAATTTTATTCTTGAGTTTGATGCCTTGGGTCAGATCATCAATATAAGCCTCTCTTACTCCGTCCACATAACGGTAAGAGCCGCCGGGTCGGTGTTGGGACTCAGCGTTCAGTACAATCTCTTTCAATCGTGCCATTTCATCGGGGCCAAAGGTCAGAGGCGGTTCAATGCCCATTTTTACCCCTGTCCAGCCATTGGAATTATGCGAGGCTGTGACCATCGCTACACCCGGGCAATCCAAATGGAATTGGGCAAAATAGGCCATGGGCGACAATGCCAGACCAATATCCAAAACCTCAATACCCGCATTGACCAAGCCGAGCATCAAGGCTTGCTTAATACCCAAGGAGTAGTGACGGAAGTCATGCCCGACGGCGATTTTAGGCTCTATGCCATGTTCATGCATTAATGTACCAAGCCCTTCGCCGAGGGCTTGAACGCCGTAAAGGTTAAGCTCCGAAGGTTTTTCTTCTGTCGGCAGGCCGAACCACCACCGCGCATCATATTCGCGAAAGCCCGTTGGCTTTACGAGCGCTTGAGTTTCAAATTCAATCGTATTGGCCGGAATGGAAGGTGAAGGTTTACGGGACATGGTCATACTCACTGATCTGCTCTCACCACAGAAATTCTTCTCAGAAAATTTTCTTATGGGATTGCTAAGGGGGTTTCACTCTTTTTCAAAACGCTATTCGTTTTTTGACTAGCACAGTCATGTTAATGTCATCCTACCAAAGCGCGCGGCGATAGCAGGTTTGCTCATCAAAAAGCCCTGCAGTATCATATAAAGAAAATGTTATATGTATGTTGACCCAATCGGCGTAAGCGCCTATGGAGCGCACGAAATCTTAACCTTTATAGAGGCGCCGCACGGGCGATATTGACATGAGTACAACAGATTACGTCGTAAAAGACATTTCTTTGGCCGAATATGGTCGCAAAGAATTGGACATTGCTGAAACAGAAATGCCGGGCCTTATGGCTTGCCGCGAAGAGTTTGGCGAAACTAAGCCTCTCTCAGGCGCTCGTATTGTCGGCTCTCTTCACATGACGATTCAAACAGGCGTTCTGATTGAAACATTGACAGCGCTTGGTGCTGATGTGCGTTGGGCGTCTTGTAATATTTATTCAACACAAGACCACGCTGCTGCAGCAATCGCTGCGGCCGGTGTGCCTGTTTTTGCTGTTAAAGGCCAAACATTGGAAGAGCATTGGGATTACCTTGATAAATCATTCTTGTTTGACGAAGGCCCGAACATCATTCTTGATGATGGTGGTGATGCCACGCTTTATATTCTTTTGGGTGCACGCGTTGAAAACGGCGAACCTGAGTTGATCGAAGGCGAGCCCGGATCTGAAGAAGAAGAAGCTATTTTCGCACAAATCAAAAAGCGTATGGAAGCCAGCCCGGGTTGGTTTACAAAAATGCGTGATCAAATCGTTGGCGTTTCAGAAGAAACAACAACAGGTGTGCATCGTCTTTATGAACTGGTTGAAAAAGGCCAATTGCCATTCCCTGCGATTAACGTGAACGACTCCGTCACGAAATCTAAATTCGACAACAAATATGGCTGTAAAGAATCTCTCGTTGACGGTATCCGCCGTGCGACTGACACAATGATGGCCGGTAAGACAGCCGTTGTTCTTGGTTATGGTGACGTGGGTAAAGGGTCTGCCGCTTCTCTTCGTGGTGCCGGTGCGCGCGTAAAGGTGACGGAAGTTGATCCAATCTGTGCTTTGCAAGCGGCTATGGACGGTTTCGAAGTCACAACTTTGGAAGATACTGTTAAAGACGCTGATATCTTCATCACAACAACAGGCAATAAAGACGTTATCCGCATCGAACATATGCGTGACATGAAAGATATGGCCATTGTTGGTAATATCGGTCACTTTGATAATGAGATTCAGGTTGCTGCGTTGAAAAACCACCAATGGACAAATATCAAAGATCAAGTGGACATGGTCACATTCCCAGGCGGAAACCGGATGATCCTGTTGTCTCAAGGCCGTTTGTTGAACTTGGGTAATGCAACAGGTCACCCTTCATTCGTTATGTCCGCGTCTTTCACAAACCAAGTTTTGGCTCAGATTGAATTGTGGGAAGACAGCAAAGCGTCTGTCCGTAAATATGAGAACAAAGTTTACATGTTGCCGAAGCATTTGGA
>CAZEFT010000039.1:0-5731 GCA_964511495.1 uncultured Algimonas sp.
TCGAAGTGAAAGAGCGTAAAGACCGCGTCGATGACGCGCTGAACGCGACACGCGCCGCTGTCGAAGAAGGCATTGTCCCCGGTGGCGGTACAGCGCTTCTACGCGCCTCTCGCTTCATTGACGTCAAAGGCCTCAATGATGATGAGCAAGCCGGTATCGAAATCGTCAAAGCCGCTCTGCAATATCCTGTGCGTCAAATCGCGGATAATGCCGGTGTCGAAGGCGCCGTCGTTGTGGGTAACATCATTTCGGAAAACAAAGCCAATTACGGCTATGACGCGCAAAATGACAAATATGTCGATATGGTCAAATCAGGCATTATCGACCCTGTCAAAGTTGTGCGCACAGCTCTGATGGATGCTGCCTCTGTCGCCGGTCTTATCCTGACAACAGAAGCCGCCATCGTCGAAGCCCCGCAAAAAGACAGTGGTCCGGCCATGCCAGACATGGGCGGAATGGGCGGCATGGGAGGAATGATGTAAGAGAGGGATTTAATCCGCCCCGCGGATTAAATGAGGGCGATTGATAATCGCCCTCCCGAACTTCTTTGGAAATCGCTCAAAGCGATTTGCCAAAGCGTTCCCTCACTTGCTGACCTCTCAGTCTCACAAATAAAGAAAGGGCCATCCGAAAGGGTGGCCCTTTTTTATGCGCACCCTACCTCCCGCTCCCTCCAACCTCCATTCAAGAGTCATTCACTTTCGACAGTTTAACGGAGTGTTACCATTCACCAGGGGGATATAATGGAACAATTACAAGCTTATCTAAATCCTGAAAGGCTCGACAGCCTTATGAGCTCAGGTATCGCATTGGGCACGAAAGTGCTCATCGCTATTCTTATTTTGATTGTAGGGTTATGGATTTCAAAGCGGATTGCCAAAGGCATTAACGCCTTGGCCAAGAACAGCCCACATCTAGACGACACCTTATTCAAATTCTTTGCCTCTTTGGCCCGATGGGTGATCATGGCCTTTGTCCTGATTGCCGTCTTAGGACAATTTGGCATTGAAACCACATCACTCGTCGCTTTGCTGGGTGCCGGTGGTTTAGCCGTCGGTCTCGCATTGCAAGGCGCTATGTCCAATATGGCCGCAGGCGTTATGCTCCTGCTCTTCCGCCCCTATAAAGTCGGCGATTTCGTCGATGCTGGCGGTCATTTCGGTAATGTTGAGGAAATCACTCTCTTCACAACCATTATGCAGACCTTTGACAATCAACAAATCATCATTCCAAACGGGAAAATCTGGGGTGAGAAAATCATCAATCACAGCCATCACCCCGTGCGTGGCGTCGAGATGAAATTCAATGTCGCCTATGATGACGATATTGATGAGGCGCGCAAAGTCATTGATAAAGTGCTCTCCGATCACCCACATATCAAAGCTGACCCGGCGCCTTTCGTAGAGGTGGCCACACTGACCGAGCGTTCCGCAGAATTAGTGGTTCGTCCGTTCACCGATGGTGCGCATTATTTCGACGTGCGCTATTCCGTACCGGAGCAAATTATGAAAGCTCTCGGCAAAGCCGGCATGACAACGCCTTATCCGGCTACACGCATCTTGATGCAGAAATAAGCGAAGGATTGAACCCGCCCTGCGGGTTCAATTAAGGCGATTACTAATCGCCTTCCAGAGCTTCTTGGAAATTTTGCCAAAGCAAAATTGTCCAAGTCTCGCATCCCGCACTGACCTCTCAGTCTCACCAATAAAGAAAGGGCCATCCGTAAGGGTGGTCCTTTCTCATTCCCGACCAGTCCTGAGGACTTTTGAAATCAAGTCCTGTAAAAAATTGATTCCCCAATTTAACTTCGGAATAAAAAGCTATCCTTTAGAGCTGGTGATTTTTCGTTATCAGCTAATCTTGAAGGTAGATTTGATCACGCACATATTCCTTATTCAACCAAAAGCAATGCTTAGTATATCGTTTTACTTTAGTCAGATTATCGACGAACGGGAGGTCATAGGTGTCAAAAGCATTTTTAGCATGCGGCCTCACATGGCTAACCTTGTTCTCACTAGGCTTTGAAAAGAAAGTGTATCTTCGCTTTCCTAATTTAGTATTCTTCACCTCGCGCACCACATCACCCTTTTTGAGTGTTGATACAGTGCTGTCCCAAACTTTCTTCGCTTCAAGGATATCGGAGTAAGGCATGTTCCAGAACTTCGCTCTTTTCAAAATTAGTTTTCTTCCATCAATTTGAAAAAAAACAAAAAAGAACTTACTTTCCAAGATACTTTTAAAATCGCAGCTTTCCCAGTCAGCTTTCACGATTTCAAGGTATTTAAAGCTGGGAAAAGATATATGTTCCTTCGGAATTCCATCTCCCTTCAATCTAACGGTTTTCACCCGAATGTCAGCTTTTTCAAATTCTTCAATCTTATCACACATTTCGAAGCCAAGAATTGCTTTAGTGAGATTGGCCGTAAAACCCTTAGCACTTCTGTTGAGTTTTACACTTAGAACTCTTTGAATTTCATCAACTGACTTTCCATAAAACGGTTCAAATTTTGAAACAACGAAATCTTCAATAGAGTAGTCGCTCTCTGACATATCAGGCAGAGAAAGTATTTTCCCGTAATTTGGCTTTTCTTTCCCAGAAATTTTAGCAACAATATGATCTACATAACTCCTCTTCAGTGAATATGCCCTTTTTTTTGCACGTATGTCACTGAAAGGTTGAGCCCTGTAAGATTTAGTACCCTTAGTACATGCACCTAGGTACAGGGTTTCACCTTCGGATAGTTCATGAGCCATGCCATCCCTAATTTTTTTATTTATACGCTGCCAGTCTTGGCGAATAATTTTTAAGTCGCCATCTGGATAATCCCACTCTCCTACTAACTTAATTAATCGATCAATCGGTTCTTTTTTCGCATCATGAAGAAAAAAAACTAAAAGTAAGTGCGCGTTTTTTTTCCAAAAAGAACTTACTTCGAAAGTCTCTTTATGAACTTCTAGATAGTCAATCATGTTCAAGGAAACTCGTTCCTTTGCACCAAAGCGCTTTTGGGAGAGTGCCTTCAAAGAACTAGACTTCAATTCCAACCCTGCTTCTCCAAAGTCAGCCTCAGCATTCGAGTTTGGTTTATACCCGAAGTAGAACTTTTCTAATATCTGCCCCACATTACCCTTTCCCGAATAGCCGTGCTCCTCTATCTCCTTACCGCAGGCTTCTCGCAGAGTTTGACCTGTTAATTTTTTAGCGAATTCTATAATGGAGGATGCAGATTTTGGGTCAAAGTCGTTCATCATTGAGTAACCCGATGGAACAATTCATCGCCTATTTTCTCAACTACACCAACCACCAATGCATTCCCCATAAAGAATGCTCTCTTACCATCGGTTATACCATCAAGCTGAGTATGGTTATCTGGAAACATATTGAGCCGTTCCAATTCAACCGGCACAAGACGCCGCAAACCTTCATTCGTTTGAACCACATGCTTGAAACGTGATGGCGTCTTGCCACCTTCACCAGTAATTATCGTGCGAGATGGTCTATCAAGAGCATCAGGGTAAATCATTCCACCCTCAGAATACTTATAGACAAACCCATCAGCCGACTTTCTTTCAATGGTTTTGGAACCTTTTAAATATTTCCATTTTTCTTCGTCTTTTTCATCAACCAAAAATTCTGATTTTATCTCGTCACTTACGAGAACATCACCCAATACAGTTCGATTGCCTTTGTAGTATGGCGTTGTCTTTGCCGTAAAAATTTTCCCTGAAATTTGCAGACCCGTATTTTGAAAAGGTGATTTCCCACCTCCAACATTAAATTCATCAGTGATTTTAACGAGGTCACCGGAAAGCAAAAAATTCGGAAAAGCTGAAAATTTGTCAATCGGGAAGGCAGTAGCAAGAACGCCATCTTCGATTAACCAGCGCTTCTCATAATTTAGAATGTTTTTGTAAATTTTTGTAGATTTATGGTAGCCTATGAAGAAAATACGACGACGCCTTTGCGGCATTCCATAATCTGCGGCATTTATGACGCGCCACTCCACCGCATAACCTAGTTCGTTTAAGCTTTGTAGCATTACAGCAAAATCACGCCCGCGCTGTTTTGCAGGCGACTTTAAAAGCCTGTCCACATTCTCTAAAAGAAGATATTTGGGTTTTTCATTTTTCTCCTCTAAAATTTTATGTATTGCCCACCAGAGAACGCCCTTTTTACCCTTTAGCCCTTTGGAATTGTGCAAAGTCGTAGCAACCGAATAATCTTGACAGGGGAATCCGCCCACCAGCAAATCGTGATTTGGAATTTCTTCGACATTTCTCGCTACAATTTCATTTAAATCTTCAGTCGAGTGGTTTTCTTTTCCAAAACGTGCCTCGTAAACTAATGAAGCGTGTTGCTTCTTAGTTGAAGGCTCCCATTGGTTACTCCAGACAACTTCATACTTGTTTTTTGCGAGTCCTAGACGAAAACCTCCAACACCAGCGAACAATTCGACAACTTTTATTTTATCAGTTTCCATAATATGGCTGGTCGGTTTCTCTGTAGTGTGTTTATTGTGAGTCGTTAGTAAGTTTTAAGTCTTTGATTGTAAGCCGCAAGGCTGAAATAGGCTTCAAATCTGTTGTTCACATCAGTAACTGCGATACTTCCCTACTAACTATCTCATTTCAAAATAGTGCCTTTTGCATAAACATTTGTCACAGACTAATACTCTCCAAATAGGGCACGGTCATCACAAGCTGGTAGATTAATCCACTGTTACACCGCAAGATGTAGTTGAAATATAACAACTTTGAACAATCGTATCCTCACATGCTGATCGTGGGGTATATTCAGCTTGTTCTTTTCACAGGGCAAATCAGGTGCGCATTGACTTGTTTGGTGGAAAGATAGTGTTTGTCATTGAGGAAGCGTGAGTAATGCCGCGTGAAATCTTTGGCTCAGCGTGTTGCTGATCAGTCGGATCGCGAGATCCGGTTCGGCCGCTGATGGAAAAAGACACTACTGCGGTGCTTCGCTTTGACCCTCAATCGAGGTGAGGAGTGGGGTTGTAAAAAATCACACTAGACACATGGTTCCCACCTTCAACTCCACAACACCGCAGACAGCCCACTTTTTCCAAGTAGAACTAAACGAAATAGAGAAATAAACGAACGAAAGATAAAAAGATAAGAAACGAAGAAACAAAACAACGTAAGCCATGAAAGAGGCGAGACAATCAATATGAAGAGATAAGAAAAACTTACAACCACCCCGTCATTGCCATGCTTGACACGGCAATCCATCTCCTGCTGTCGCGAGGCGTGGTATGGTGCGGAGAAAGCATCCGCGCGTTCCCTTCGGGCAGACCCTACCGGGTCACGCGGATGGGTGCTAACCCGTAAACTGCATGCCCATCCATTGGGCGATGAGGGCGGGTTTGTCGTGGCCTTCGATTTCAACCGTCACGTCATAAGTAATAAGCACCTGACCGGGGCGTTTTTCATCCACAGCGGCGACGACAAAACGCCCGCGTACTTTTGAACCTGTCGGCACAGGGGCGAGGAAGCGGACTTTATCAAAGCCGTAATTCACGCCCATTTTTACCCCATCCAAAACCACGGAGGCCTGCTCGCCCATTTTCGCCAAAAGAGACAAAGTCAGGAAGCCATGCGCAATCGTGCCGCCAAATGGCGTCATTTTCGCCATGTCAGGATTGACATGGATGAATTGATGATCTTCGGTCACATCGGCAAATTGGTTGATGCGGTCCTGTTCAATCGTGATCCA
>CAZEFT010000040.1:0-4039 GCA_964511495.1 uncultured Algimonas sp.
TCCGTGGTTTACCGCCAACATCCAAACAACCCCGCAGACGCCCACTTTTTTCCGAGTAAATGAAAAACGAAACAGATAAACGAACGAGACGAAGAAAGAAAATAAAGAGAGCAATGAAATCAAAAAAAATAAAAAGATGATCAATTTAAAGACATAAAAATAATTCCCAAAACCCTGTCATTGCCGTGCTTGACACGGCAATCCATCTCCTGCTGTCGTTAGGCTTGGTATGGTGCAGGAACAGCATCCGCGCGTTCCGACCTACGGTCGGCAGACCCTATCGGGTCACGCGAATGGTTGCGGGGATACCATTGCGGTTTTTTGTTCATATCGCTATGGGGCGTCATGGCCATCATTGATTTAGAAACGCTGCGCGAAAGCCAAGGGGCTTTGCTTGGGCTTGACCCGGGAACAAAGACATTGGGTTTGGCGATCAGTGATCGCACTCGCCTGATTGCCTCGCCGCTGCATACTATTCATCGGAAGAAATTTACGCCGGATGCACAAAGCCTTTTACAGACCTTTCATGAAAACGAAGCGGCGGCGTTAGTCGTCGGTCTACCTATTAATATGGATGGCAGTCACGGCCCGCGCACACAATCCGTTCGGGATTTTTGTACCAATCTGCTGCGTCTGGAAGATATTCCCATCTTTTTATGGGATGAGCGCCTCTCGACCATGGCCGTAACCCGCGCCATGCTGAGTGATGATATGTCCCGCGCAAAACGGGCCAAAAACGTGGATAAAATGGCGGCCGCTTACATTCTGCAAGGTCTGTTGGACAGATTAAGAGCTTGAGCCATGTCGGGTGGTATCTTGGTACCAAAATACAGGAAAGTTTTGACTCTTCCCCGCCACAGTCTTATCACCGCGAAAATCATAAGAAGGACAGCCCGTCTGTAGTTCCGTTTGTGAGTTCTGAACCGTCTATCTTGGAAACAGCCACCCGTGATTATCCGTTTACAAAACGGCACTGCCTTTCCGTTTCTGACTTCCACCGCATCGACATTGAAAACCTTTTACAATTAGGCGAACACTATCTGGATTTGAATGTTCAAAAATCCCCGGATCGTTCGGTCTTAGCGGGCAAAACCCTCGTCAATTTATTCTTTGAAAACTCCACCCGAACAGAAAAAAGTTTTGAACTGGCAGGTCAACGCCTCGGGGCCGATGTGATTTCGATGAATGTCTCTACCTCTTCCGTGAATAAGGGCGAGACTCTTTTGGATACCGCGGCGACGCTCAATGCCATGAACCCTGACTTGCTCGTGGTACGCCATGGCTCATCAGGCGCCCCCTCACTTTTAGCCCAGAAAGTGGAATGCTCTGTCATCAACGCCGGAGACGGGATGCACGCCCATCCGACACAGGCCTTGTTAGACGCATTAACTTTACGCCAAGCCTTCCCTGAAGGATTAGATGGATTACGCATCGCCATATGCGGCGATATATTACATTCGCGCGTGGCCCGTTCGGATGTGGCTTTGTTTAATATGTTGGGGGCCGAAGTTCGCTTGATCGGCCCGCCTACCCTCGTCCCAACGGATGCAGATCGATGGGGCGCAGATGTTTTTCACGACATGAAAACCGGCCTAAAAGGTTGTGACGTCGTTATGATGCTGCGCCTGCAAACCGAGCGAATGAGCGGCGCATTCGTCCCGTCTAAACGCGAATATTTTCACTATTACGGCCTTGATCGCACTAAATTGGATTATGCCAAGCCGGGCGCTTTGGTTATGCATCCGGGCCCGATGAATCGGGGCGTTGAAATCAGCGCGTCTATCGCGGACGACCCCGAGGTCAGCCTCATCCCCAATCAGGTCGAAACAGGCGTCGCCATGCGCATGGGTATTCTTCATGCCTTGGCAGAAGCCCAAACAGTGGGAGCGGCGTGATGGGAATGCTCTCCATCGTCAATGCCCGCTTGATCGATCCCGCTACCCAACGGGATGAAGAAGGTGGTCTTGTCTGCGAAGACGGCAAAATTGTTGAAATCGGCGATATTATTCCCAGAGGCGATATTATTGATGCGAAGGGACTGATCCTTTGTCCCGGCCTGATTGATATGCGCGTCCGCACGGGCGAACCTGGCCGGGAAAACCGCGAAACACTGGCCACAGCGGCCCAAGCCGCCATTGCCGGCGGCGTAACGGCGATTGTTCTCACGCCATCTACTGACCCTGTGATCGACAATGTTTCTCTCGTGGATTATTTAATTCGCAAGGGTGAAGACCTGCCCTATGATGTTTATGTCAGCGGGGCTCTCACCAAGAATTTCGACGGCGCCCACATGACTGAAATCGGGCTTATGCAAGAAGCTGGCGCGGTGATGTTTTCGAACGGGTTAGAGCCAATCGAAGATGCCCGCACGATGCGCCGCCTATTATCTTATGCTTCTAATTTCAATGCTTTGATTGCCAATCGGGCGATTGAGCCGAGCCTTACGCAAGGGGCGGTGGCGCATGAAAGCAATCTGTCATCCCGCTTAGGATTAACCGCTGTTCCCTCTATTGCCGAACGCATTATGGTCGAGCGCGATATTGCTTTGGCCGAATTGACAGGCGGTTCGGTTCTGATTGACTTGATCTCGTCAGAAGCCGCCTTGGAGCCGATAGCCCGCGCCAAGGCGAAAGCTTTGGATGTGTATTGCTCTGTCTCAATTAATCACCTCTGCCTGAATGAATTAGATATTGGCGATTATCGGAGCTTCGCCAAACTCTCCCCACCTTTGCGCGAGGAAAGTGATCGTTTGGCTTTATTAGAGGGTATCAATACAGGGCTGATTGATGTTGTTGTCTCTGATCACGACCCGCGTCCGTCTGGGGAAAAACGCCTGCCTTTTGCCGAAGCCGGGAAAGGCGCTGTCGGGTTGGAGATTTTACTATCTGCAGGTTTAAGCCAAGTAGCCGAAGGCCATTTGGATTTGATGGCTTTTCTCGCCACGGTGACCTGTAATCCCGCTGATCTATTAGGTCTGGCCTGTGGGCGACTGGCTGTGGGTCGCCCCGCAAATTTGGTTTTGATTGATCCGAATAAGCCTTGGGTTTGCGAAAGCGATAAATTGCGCAGCCGGTCAAAAAATACACCGCTGGATGGACGCAGACTGACAGGGCGGGCTGTGAAAACCTTCTATAAAGGCGAAGAAGTCTTTTCACTTTAGAAAGGGAAACCCGCCGGAAAAGAAGTTATGGCTTTATAGCGTTAACAATGAGCGTGATCTTATTGCGCCGTCAGGCTTCCATCCGCATTAACACCTGCCTTAGCTAATTCTTTCGGCATCTGCCCCGTCAAGAAACAAAATAGCATTTTGAAATCACTGATGAGAGACCAAAAAGGATAGGTAAATGTCGCGGGTTTGTTTTTCTCAATCAATCCATGGCTCATCCAAGCGAAAAAATATCCGGAAACAAACATAAAGGGTATGAGCCACCAACGCTGTGTCGCCAAAGCAAAGCCTAAAACGCAAAGGCCGATAATCGTCCCGAAATAGTGCCATCCGCGAGTCGCAGGTTTAGCATGCTCACGCAGATAATAAGGCCAGAATTCCGAATAAGATTTAATGGTTTTCACAGATGCATCCTCTCACAACCCTCTTCCCGCAGAACCACAGCTCCGCGCGCTTACATTATACACAGGTTTTGCAGTTTGGACAGTTTGGTGAATCAAATTTAAATTTTGTCTCTAATTTTAAACTTATCTTTACCTTATTCCTTAATACAAAGGAGGTCTCCACCAGAGACACCCAATTTTCACCTAATACCTTCGGGAGCCTTGTGCTCCCTTTTCTTTTTCTCATCTAGCGTTGCCGGATGTGGATTGGAGGGATTTAGTACTTTCTGTAAATGTGAAAATTGTTTGAAAATTATGAAATACAGGCTTGTCGAAGGCGCGGATTAGCGGTAATGAGCGCGCCTACCGAGAATGCTGTTCCGCAATAGCTCAGTTGGTAGAGCAGCTGACTGTTAATCAGCTTGTCGCAGGTTCGAGTCCTGCTTGCGGAGCCATTCGGTACCATCCATCCGTTTTCTGTGTTTTTATT
>CAZEFT010000041.1:0-3908 GCA_964511495.1 uncultured Algimonas sp.
GTCGTTATTCACTGACGTTGAGATGCAAAGCATCTCAGCGTTTGTGCGTTTCAAAGAAAATTTACGAGATCCTCAACTTATCAAAGATAAGCCAAGCAATGTCATAACTTTTCAAAAGAGAAACGTCATCACAGTCGTTTATGAAATGTGCGTCCTGTTACCAGGTCCGCTCACAGCTAAACGCCGCCTGCGTCTCTCTTCCCAATATTTACGATGTCAAACAGCGAAAAAAGTATCTCTACTCTTCCCAAAATAAATGCCCCATTGCGAGGGGCGCCGCTCGGTGAAGGTCAATCCCTGTCGCCGAGGAGCGCTATATAGGGGGGTGATTTTTTTTACGCAACACCTTTTTTCATAAAAATGCATAAAAACTGATTTCTTTTTTTTATGCAGACCACGTGTTACGAAAACCCCCATAAAATCGTGGTTTTTATGGACCACTTATCCACAGGAGACCCCTCAAATGCCCTTTTCCGTACCCTCTTCACTGAGGATTGGGGTGTTATGCACCCTTGGACTGACATTATTTCAGTCTGGCTGTGTAGCAGAAACATCCGAAAAAAGCAATTCGACACGCCAAACAGTCGAATCCAAGGATGAGAACCCGCAAAAAAAATCCGAAAAAAGTGAAAATAAATCTGCAAAGAATGTGATTCTGTTCGTCGGAGACGGAATGGGCATCTCGACAATTACGGCGGCGCGGATTTTTGACGGCCAATCTCAAGGCAAAACCGGCGAAGAACACCGTCTCTCGTTTGAGCACTTTGAGCATTTAGCCCTGATCAAGACCTATAACAGCAATGCCCAAGTGCCAGATAGTGCCGGAACCGCCACCGCCATGATGAGCGGATATAAGACAAATATCGGCACATTGAATGTTTTACCGTCAAAAAACATGGACGAGATGCTGGTTCAATCCTGCCAGAATAAAGAAGACCCGCCCACATTAACCGACAAAGCCAAAGAAAAAGGCCTTTCTGTCGGCATCGTGTCCACCGCGCGTCTGACCCATGCAACACCGGCGGCCATGTATGGCCATGCGGTAAGCCGGAGTTGGGAGGCCAATAAAGACATAAAAGGCCCTATCGCCGAACTGGGCTGTATTTCATTGAGCCAGCAGTTGATTGACAGCTCTGTTGATCTGGCGCTCGGCGGCGGTGCGAAAGAATTCACAGACGAACAGCTTGCCGCTTGGCCCGGCGCCGTTGTGACAACCGCTGCAGACATGGCAGCGGCGTCTGATGAGCGTCTGCTCGGCCTATTTAACCGCACACATATGTCATTCGAAGCCGACAGAGCGGAAACGGAAGAACCTTCTCTGGCGGAAATGACGGCTTTCTCTATTAATCGCCTGTCAAAAAATGAAACCGGATATGTCTTGATGATTGAAGCCGGTCGGATTGATCACGCCCATCACGGCACCAATGCCTTCCGTGCCTTGAGCGAAACGCAGGAATTAAGCCAAGCGGTACAGCTTGCGAAGGACAAAACAGGTGATGACACGCTGATCCTTGTCACGGCCGATCACAGCCATGTCTTTACAATGGCGGGGTACCCCATGCGCGGCAATCCCATATTGGGGCTCGTCAAATCATTGGATCATGAAACAGGCCTGCCGAAAGACAGTTATGAATTGGCGGATGATGGCAAGCCTTACACAACGCTCGGCTATCAAAACGGGCCGAACCAGAGAACGGCTGAGAGCGAAGTCCTGACAGATAATATGGTGCAGGCTCCGGATTATCGTCAACAAACCGCAATTCCCAAAGGCAGCGAAACCCATGCGGGTGAGGACGTGGCGCTTTATGCCGACGGCCCCGGCGCGCATTATTTCAAAGGTGTGATGGAGCAGAACGAAATCGGTGAAATCATTGCGGCAATTATTGCAGGAGACAAATAAGAGAAGAAAGCCTGATGATACGCCCTCTATATAAAGCCCCGTTCTTAGAGCGGGGCTTTTATTATGACTAATCCTGAACCGCGTCCTTTGTTTGCGCCACTGCGAGCGCTTGGAAATCGAAATGAATTTGCGGGTCTTCGGCGCTGAAAAATTGCAGCATCATGATTCCGAAGGCATCATTCTGCGGATCGACGTAAAAGACCGTTCGGGCCGCACCGCTCCAGCCCCATTGGCCGGGATGACGCCCCTTCTCCAAAGCTTGCGCCTGCGTCGCGCTCACTTGCACAGATCCGCCATATCCGAACCCTGCGCCCGTCTCGCCACCGATCCACGGCAGAAGGTAAGCATCCCCCTCGCTCATTTGATCGCTCATCATCTCTTTGACGGTGGCCTCTTCCAAAACGCGGTGACCTTTATAGTCTCCGCCATCGAGCATCATTTGCGCGAATTTGGCATAGTCTCCCAATGTGGAGACCAAGCCGCCCCCACCGGATTGAAACGCATTATCGTCAAGAAACGGGCTGGTTTGGCCATCTTCCGCCAAGGTAAAGACGCCTTCTCCGTTCAGGGCGTAGTTCGAGACAAAACGCGCTTTCTGATCTTCTCTGACCCGAAAGCTTGTTTCCTCCATGCCCAGAGGGTCAAAAATGCGGGCATGAAAAACTTCACCCAAGCTTGCGCCTTCCACAACCTCAATAATACGGCCCAGCACATCAATGGAATAGCTGTAGAACCATGCCGTGTCGGGCTCTACCAATAGCGGTAATTGCGAGAGCTTCGTCATCTTGACGGATAAGTCCTCGCTCGGCTCAAACAGGCCCGCTTGCATATAAGCCGTCTCGACCGGGTTAACGGGGCCAAAGATACCATATCCTATTCCGGCTTTATGCAAGAGCAAATGCTTCACCGTGATGGGCGTTTTCGGGGTGGTGAATTGCGGTGTCCCGTCCTCTGCCAAAGACGCGACTTTCATCTTTCCCAATTCAGGGATGAATTTTGTCACGGGATCATCAAGAGAGATTTTGCCTTCTTCCACCAAATCCATAATGACAACCGATGTCACAGGCTTGGTCATGGAATAGATGCGAAAAACACTATCTTGGGTCAGCGGCGTTTCCCGCTCGCGGTCGCCCAGCCCGAAAGCCCCCTTATAGACCGTCTGTCCTTCATCAAAAACCAGAGCCGAAACGCCGATCACATCCCCTTGCTCAACGGCTTCGGACAGGAGCGTATCCATCGCCGCTTTATCGAAGTCAGGGGCCTTTTGCGCCCCGCAAGCCGCGAGTAAAGACGCGACGCCCAATAGAAGAAATTTTCGCATATATTATGTCCGTCCCGATTTGTTTCCTGTTGGGTTATCGGGCCGCGCTCTGTTTTTCCAGTCTTACTTTCGCAAAGGCCCTCCGCGAAGCCCGAAAGCCCCTCAAACCTCGCTATATTTATAAGGAAGCAGCCAGTTTGAAATCAGGGGCCGTTTCATCATTGAGAATCATATGCGCCATCAGCTCCCCCGCACCCGCGCAGAGTGTCCAGCCCATATGACCATGTCCCGTATTCACCCATAGGCCCTCAATCGCCGTAGAGCTGATAAAGGGTCGACCCAGCGGGCTTATCGGACGCAAGCCTGACCAGATTTCACGTGCAGGGCTCAAGCGACGCATAATATCCGGCGCGAGATGAAACCAACGTTTCAAGAGCGGATGCGCACTGCGCTCATTCAGCGTCCCCGACAGACGCAAGGTGTCGCCCCAAACGCTGAGGGCCGAATGGGACTTGGCATCCATAATCGGTGCTTGGGGCAAATCGCCCTCCGGCGCGTCAAAATTAACGGCGAAGCCCCGACGATTCATCAATGGCACATCAATTCTCACGCTTGATAAAATCTCGGCACTTTGTGGCCCGGCGCAAATCACAATGTGATCGGCTTGAAAAATATGGCCCCGCAATTGAGCCGTTATGGTTTCGCCCTGTGAAGCCGAACGCCCTCGCCGCAATCGCAAATCACCGG